>NZ_JBALDU010000080.1:0-77113 GCF_036917235.1 Nostoc sp. | reverse complement strand
AATTTTGAATTTTGAATTTTGAATTTTGAATTTTGAATTTTGAATTTTGAATTTTGAATTTTGAATTTTGAATTTTGAATTTTGAATTTTGAATTCCCCGTTCGCGTAGCGTCTCGCAGAGAAGGGGTTGACATCCCTCCATTGTCACAGCAAATTAAGTTCGGTTATCCGGCTAGTTTTTGGCAACAGAAGAGAGGTTTTTGGCGTCACTATAGATATAGTCAGTAATTTCAAAGGAAATTTTAAATTTTTTCTATAATGGCTGCTTTTGAATTATAATCATAGACTTTATCTTAAGATAGTTTACTATTTGCCATGATTTATCGTATCATAAGTTAAGTAGAACTCATACCGACTTCGGATTTGCTGTTCGGTGTTAGTAACTGTCCAAGAGAAGAATTCTCAAAAATAACCAGCGTGCTTATAAAAGATTGAAAATTTAGGGGAGGTAGGGGAACCTATCATTGGGGGCTTACCGTCTTAACAACGGCTGTATCAATTAACTAATTGCTTTTGGTAGCTCCCGATATTTCGTGATAGATATACTACTTTTCCCCTCCATTTTAGTAATAAAACATACATTATCTTTACGAAGTAGAGGACATCGCACCAATGCCTACTGTCAATACCCAAACCGAAAACCTCAACACCAAATTCACGGCTGATATGGTGCGAACCTATCTGCGAGAAATTGGTCGTGTACCACTGCTAACCCGCGAACAAGAAATTGTCTTTGGGAAGCAAGTGCAACAAATGATGACGCTGATCGACGCCAAGGAAGCTTTGGCGAAGAAGTTGCAACGCGAACCGGATATTTCAGAGTGGGCCGATCACGTTCAACAATCGGAAACCGATGTGCAACAAACAGTGGCGCAAGGTAAGCGGGCAAAGCAAAAAATGATCGAAGCGAATTTACGCTTGGTTGTTGCTATTGCTAAAAAGTATCAAAAGCGAAATATGGAGTTTCTGGATTTAATCCAGGAAGGAACACTGGGATTAGAGCGGGGTGTGGAGAAATTTGACCCGATGAGGGGTTATAAGTTCTCAACTTACGCTTACTGGTGGATTCGCCAAGCAATTACTCGGGCGATCGCTCAACAAGGACGTACTATTCGCTTACCGATTCACATTACCGAGAAACTGAACAAAATCAAAAAAGTGCAGCGCGAGTTGGCTCAAACCTTGGGGCGATCGCCGACTCCAGCCGAAATTGCCAAAGCATTAGAACTAGAACCTGCTCAGATTCGCGAGTACCTGAATATGGCTCGTCAACCAGTGTCTTTGGATGTGCGAGTTGGTGAAAACCAGGATACTGAGTTGCAAGAAATGCTCGAAGATGATGGCCCATCACCAGAGTATTACACCAACCAGGAATTCTTACGCCAAGACTTGAACAATCTGCTAGCAGAACTAACCCCGCAACAGCGAGAAGTTGTAGCTTTACGCTTTGGTTTAGAAGATGGTAATGAAATGTCATTGGCGAAAGTGGGTGAGAGATTGAATCTCAGCCGCGAACGCGTTCGTCAGTTAGAGCATCAAGCTTTGGCTCATCTGCGTCGCCGTCGCGCCAATGTCAAAGAATACGTTGCTAGCTAAAACTAGAGACGCAAGATTTTGCGTCTCTACACCACCTTGGTGATGCGCCTCCTGAATTCAGGGGGCGATTTTTTTTTGCTGAAAACATTTTCTGCCAAACAGTTAACTACTTCTTTTAAGGTTTGATTTATCAGTTAAAACCGGGGTAGTTGCAGTCATAGCTAAACTAATTAATCCTCTAAGTCAAAATGCTTCTTCACCCCAATACTTGACAAAAATTTCAAGATACAGAAACAGAACAATGTTCTGGTGCGAGAGCTACCCTTACCTTTGTATCTAAGTCATTAGTTTTAATTATGTAATATTTGTCAAAAAACTTCTCGAAAATTGTATTAAAAAATACAGGTTTGCAGGTATCCTTCACAGAGCGATCGCAGAACTTTTCGGTCTACTGATGGTATATTTCATGCAATAATTAAGAATATTTCTTATTTAAGTAAAGGATTATATAGCTTGTTGGGGTAGTTACCGCCAGAGCGATCACTATGACTATCACCATTTCCCAAAAAGCTGACTGGGAGCGAGCATAAGCATCCTATTTAGGATAGTTTTGCTTTTCCGGTAACTTCAAAAAATGCCTCATATCTAATCATATATCAGCTTGATAATGAAAGTAATTATGATTAAAGTATGACAAAAGTTATTAAATCTACAGACTGGGGAGAACTGTGGGCAGAAAGTGAGCAAAAGGGTACAGTTTCCAGACAATTAAAAGGTTTTGGAATTATCCACCAAGGGAAGATTCTAGATGTCGTTAATAAATATGAATGCTGGACAGAGTTACGAAGTGGATTATCTCTGACGACAATTGAGCAAGAGTTCATTGATGATTTGGTTTGGATTAGAGATAGTTTAGATGAATCTCAATTTGGATTGAGTTTTTTCTCTCAGGAAAAGTGAGAATTGAACGCCACAGTTTAACTGATGAGACTGACGAATCAGTGGGAAAATATTATTCAGAATGTAACTGCGATATCAAAGAAACTGAATACTGGAAAGCCGGAGAGAAGTATTCACGAATTTATCTAAGTATCGAACCACATCAATTTTTCCCAAATTTTAGCGAGGAAGATTTAGAACAAATACCAATTTACCTGCGCCAAGCCTTAATGGGCGTTAAGGTACAGCCTTATTACCACCAAGGAAAAATAACACGGCAAATGCGGCTGGTGTTACGTCAGATTTTACAGTGTTCTCATGAAGGCTTGATGAAGCGGATGTATCTGGAAAGTGGGGCGGTTTTGATATTTTAGCAATGAATGCAGTAATCGATGACTTATTTAAATATTTAGTTAATACACCTTAAACCCATGCCTAAACATACAAGACCTTTGGTACAATTTTGGTGTTTTGGCAATGAATGCAGTCATTGATGACTTATATAAATATTTAGTTAACACACCTTCCAGGCTACATCCGTTTCAAATCTTGTAAAACTGCGGTGGCCGATTGATAGCGATCGCTAAAATGATAGCAAACCATTTTATCTAAAATTGCCGCTAATTCTTCGCTGACTGGCGTTGTATGCCGCCACATCACATTCCCCGTTTCTGGATCTGGATGAAGTTCTTGCGGTGGTATGCCAGTTATGGCTTGAATAGCAATCATTCCTAAAGCATAAATGTCACTGCATAAACGGGGATGACCGGCAAATTGTTCTGGAGGTGCATAACCCCGCGTCCCGATGGCTACTGTGGCTAATTCTGTTTGCTCACTACTCGGCGGTTGCATCAATTTGACAGCACCAAAGTCAATCAATACCAAGCGATTATTTTGAGCGCATCTAATAATATTAGTCGGTTTGAGATCGCGATGAATCACTCGATGCTGGTGAACAAATTCTAGAACTTCTAAAACTTGTTTGAGCATTTCCATCACAAATAATTCGTTTTGCACATTTTGTACGGGTGGTAATTCTTCGCTTAGGGTATGTCCCTCAATATATTGTTGAATTAGATAAAATTCGTGGTTATCTTCAAAATAAGCAAGTAGTTCAGGAATCTGATGATGTTTACCCAAAATTTCTAAAATTTCAGCTTCACTATGAAACAATCTGCGAGCGACTTGCAAAAATCGTGTATCTTGACGGGCTGGCATTAACTTTTTAACTACACAAGTAGGATTACCTGGTCGTTGAGTATCCTGTGCTAAATAAGTCCGACCAAATCCACCTGCACCAAGAGTTTTAGAAATTTTGTAGCGTCCACTCAAAAGCAAATCACCTGATTTGATTTCTGGTGAATCAACTGGGGGAGGAAAGTCAACAGACGAGTCGGGAATTGCTGTTTTATCTTCTAAGAGTACATTTAATTGGGCGATCGCTTCTTGTTGTTTTTCAACTTGCAAAACAATCACCTGAGTTTGCTGTTGATTTTGGTAGCTAGTATAAGCGATCGCACAGATACTACTAATCGCTAAAGCAAGAGCAGGAGGGATTAATGGCACCCATCCAGCTTGTAAAAACAAAGCAACGCAGATTAATACTAAGCCAAATAGAGTTATCGTTTCCACAACTAGCAAAAGCAGCGGATTTTGCCACCGCCATGCTAAAACACCACCTAATAGCGACCAGCCCCACACCCAAATAAGTTCTATCCAGTTTGGCCAATACCAAATCAAGGGTCGTCCATCTAACACTGTACTGATGAGTTGACTTGCTATCTGTGCATGAATAAATAGAGCAGACATTCTGGCTGGTTGATCTGGCAAAGCGCTGTAGGGCGTATAAAAGCCACCTGGAGGGATATTAGCCGCTGTAGTGCCAATAATTACCAGACGGTCTTTGAATAAACTGGGGTTGACTCGATCGCTAAGAACATCTGTGAGGGTTACTTGGTCGGCGAGGTTGTTGGGGTGACGGTAATTTAATAATATTTGATAGCCTTGTGCATCCAAATGTTGGTAGCCGCCAGAATTAGGTTGTAAACGCCCAAACAAGGTTTTACCTAATATAAAATCTCCTTTTTTAGTGAAATCGTATTCAATACCTTGTTTTTCTAGATAATTAATTGCAATTAATGCACCAAATGCAAATGATGTTGTACATTTCTTGTCTGTAGAGTTAGCAAATAATAAAGTGCGGCGGAGACTTTGGTCGTTTTCATTGTCAGCAACCACATCGCTAAACCCGACATTATCTATAGGGGCATTCGGCGGCGGGGGAATTTCATCTCTACCCAAACTGCTGAACAAACAGGTAGTGACAATGTTATCTTGATTTTGGAGATTAGCCGCCAAATTATTGTCTTCTGGTCGGAAAAGATATAAACCAACAATTCGCGGTTGATAAGACTCTATTTTCTTTAATAGCTGATTGATTGTCAGATCTGATAGAGGCCATTTCTCGCGTTTGAGATCGTTATCAGTAATTTTTACTAGCACAATCCGCCGATCGGGTGCTTCTGCCGGGCGCGATCGCAACATCTGGTCATAAACTCTTAACTCCCAAGGCTGTAACCATTTGATTTCCCGAACTCCCCAGATAAAGGCGGTAACTCCGATACTGGTAACAAAAATAATTTGCAGCCAGCTTTTGCTCTTAGAAGTTTCACGGGAATCCTGAACTTTGACAAAAGGTACGCGGAGTTTTTTTAATAGTCCACTAATCACGGCGTTGAGGCGGTAGCCTGAATTGGGTAGATGTTGTAGGCGCAGAAGTCAATTTTGGGAATCTAGGTTAAAAGCTAATTAACCTGAAGCTCCTATTAATGTAGCAATTTACTTGTTATTTAGAGGCTTTGACGTATTCCTACTTTCAAAGCAAGCTTACGCCCAGCGTCAACCATAGAATCAGACAAGCTCTAATCATCTGTTGGAGATGTTTGAACATCTTCAACAGGACTGCTAATTGGGAAAGAAATCGGATTAGTCGATGGAGTTAGTGAATCTAACTGAGGTTGTTCAAGTGATGCTTCAATGCTGGAATCATCAAAATAGGAACCAATAATTTTATCATAGTTAGAAGCAACAGCTAAAAAAGCGCCACCCAAAATATAGATAGGTAATGGCAGATTAAATTCTTGCAACCAGTCAAACAGTTCCGCTAAGGCAAACAGCACCAAAAAGCAAGCAAGCCAAACCTTCATATTCTTATCCCCTGAATTGAAACAATTCTATTACTAGCTTAAATAGCTTGCATGATAGTTGATGTAATACATAATCACCAACTTACAAGAAAGCAGAGGGGCAGAGGGGCAGAGGGGAAAAATGATTTTCGGTACAAGCCCCGCCCCTTGTAGGCGATCTTCTTCTCCCTCTGCTCCCCTGCCTTTTCTTGACAACCTCTATAACCTTAGATGGGTGCAGTTAGAGCCATAGCATCTGCTATATTGCATTAGAAAAATCAAAATATACTATTACAGCAGATGGAAGAACCTGGCAAGTCGCTTTTAGCCAAATACTTTTAAAATGAGTGAGAACCTGAAAGCTCAAGAGGTTACTGATTTGCAGCAATATTTGAGCGAACAGCAAGTTGCGCTGCGCGATAGTGAAGCACGCTACCGTTCACTAGCAGAAGCTAGCGCATCCATTGTCTGGAGGGCAGCACCTTGGGGCAATGTTGTTGATGATATTCCGACTTGGCAGGGGTTCACAGGGCAAAGTCCCGAACAATATAAAGGATGGGGTTGGGTTGAGGCACTGCACCCAGAAGATCGTTCATTGATGGTGGAAATTTGGCAACAGGCGTTTCCTACACAGAGTGTTGCAGTTGCTGAGTATCGTGTTCTACGGCATGACGGCGAATATCGTTATATGAATATACGCGGTGTGCCTATACTCGATGAAATGGGCGAGATCCGCGAATGGGTGGGAATGTGCGTCGATATTACCGAACGCAAGCAAGCTGAAGCCAAACTGCGCGACAGTGAGGCGTGTTTTCGGCTGCTGGCTGAAAATTCAACTGATATTATTTCCCGCCTTAGAGTAGATGGAATTATTCTGTACGTTTCACCAGCTTGCTACACAGTTCTGGGATATCAACCAGAGGAATTAGTCGGTCATCCCAGCCAGGAGTTAGTTCACCCTGATGATTTGGCAGAGATTGCCAATAATTACCCAGTCAATGCCGATTTACCAGATATTTATACCATTACTCACCGTGCCCGTCACCAAGACGGACATTATATCTGGTTGGAAGCAACTATTCGAGCTATTCGCGATCGCCAAACTCAAGAAATTTTAGAGATGCAAGCGTCTTCGCGAGATATTACTAAGCGCAAACAGGTAGAAGAGGAGCAGCGTTTCTTAGCTGAGGCTAGTGGTATTTTGGCTGCATCATTGGACTACGAAACAACCCTAGCAGGTTTGACGCGTTTAGCAGTGCCGGAAATCGCTGATTGGTGCTTAGTTGATATTATTTGTGACAATCAATTAGTTCGTCGGGTTGCAGCAGCCCATGCCAATTCAGCGAAACAAGAATTGGTAGAACAGTTACAAAATTATCCCCCTGATTTGGCACAAACAGCAGGTGTTGCGGAGGTAATACGGACGGGTAAATCACAAATTATTCATTTGATTTCTGAGGAACAAATCCAAGGGTTAACCCACAACGCCAGTCACTTTAAAATATTGCAAGAATTAAATCCGACATCTGGGATGAGTGTACCGTTAATCCTGCGGGGACGAGTGCTGGGAGTTATGACTTTGGTATCTTCTTCAGGTCGTCGCTACGATAACAAAAGCCTGATGTTAGCTGAGGAGTTGGCTGGCCGGGCAGCGATCGCTGTTGACAATGCCCGACTCTACAGAGAAGCACAGCAATCTCAACAGGCGGCTTTACGCGCAGCATCTCGCACTACCCGTCTGCAAGCAATTACCGCTGCCCTTTCTGAATCTTTAACTGCGACACAAGTTGTTGAAGTAATTGTGGAGCAAGGTATAGCAGCTTTAGGAGCTAGTTCTGTTTTTGTGGCACTACTAACTCAAAGCGGCACTGAATTAGAACTTATCCGAACTGGTGGCGAGCAACAAGAAATAGTAGATTCCTGGCGTCGATTCTCGATTAATGCTTCTGCACCACTGGCAGAAGCAGTAAGAACTAAGCAGCCTATTTGGCAAGAGCCAACCGAAACAAGGATTGCTCGTTACGCAAATCTGGCTCAGGAATACACTCAGTCCAACTACGGCGCTTGGATTTCGATTCCATTGATCGTTGAGGGACGAGCTATCGGTGGAATGTCTCTAGCTTTTACCGAAATTCAGCAGTTTAATCAAGACGATCGAGCCTTTATGCTGGCACTCGCACAGCAGTGCGCTCAAGCGATGGAACGTGCCCGTCTATACGAGGCAGAACAAACCGCTCGGAAAGCAGCAGAAAATGCCAACCGGATAAAAGATGAGTTTCTGGCAGTACTTTCTCATGAATTGCGATCGCCACTCAACCCAATTTTAGGATGGGCAAAGCTTCTCCAAACCAAAAAGCTTGATGAAAAGACAGTTCCTCAAGCGCTGAAGACTATTGAGCGAAATGCGAGGTTACAGGCTCAACTGATTGAAGATTTACTGGATATCTCCCGGATTTTACAAGGTAAAATCAGCTTGAATATTTACCCAGTCGATCTGACATCTGTGATTTCGGCAGCAATGGAGACAGTGCGGCTATCGGCAGAAGCTAAGTCAATTGAGATGCACATTAGCCTGGAACCAAATTTGGGACAAGTTTTGGGAGACTCCAACCGATTGCAGCAAATCGTTTGGAACTTGCTCTCAAATGCGGTTAAGTTTACACCAGAAGGCGGACGAGTTGATATTCGACTATCATCATGTCCTCATTCCAACTCAGCACTGCTTCAAGTCAGCGACACAGGGAAAGGCATCGACCCTAATTTTCTGCCTTACGTTTTTGAATATTTTCGCCAAGAGAATAGCAGCACCACCAGAAAATTTGGTGGATTGGGGTTAGGATTAGCGATCGTCCGTCACTTAGTCGAACTGCATGGCGGGACAGTCCAGGTAGAAAGTGGGGGCGAAGATCGGGGGGCAACTTTTACTGTAAGACTACCGTTAATCCAAAATCAATTAGAGATTAAACAAGACAGTAGCAATTCTGAGCCATCCTCAAATTTGAATAGTGTCAAAATTTTAGTAGTGGATGATGATACAGATACGCGAGAATTTATTGTCTTCTTACTAGAGCAGTATGGGGCAAATGTAACAGCAGTCACATCAGCAAATGAAGCCCTAGCTACTTTAGCCCAATCCTTACCAGATATACTTTTAAGCGATATTGGGATGCCAGAAGTGGATGGATGTATGTTCATGCGACAGTTGAGAACACTGCCACCAGAGCAGGGAGGAAAAATTCGCGCGATCGCACTTACCGCCTATGCTGGAGAAATGAACGCTCAACAGGTACTAACAGCCGGATTTAACAAGCATATAGCCAAACCAGTCGAGCCAAGCGAGTTAGTAGATGCGATCGCCAACTTAATTGCTGAATAAACCTGCTTCTACCTGTTCACCATTACTTGATACAGTTAAAACTAATTGTCAGTTCTAAATCATATCTGTCAGAATATTCGCGATCCGTTGTTCCTTCTTCGGTTTTTACTTGTAGCGTTTCCTAATCACATGAGGTACATCTTAGCCTCCCTCCTCGCTTGCGGGGAGGGGGTTGGGGGTGGGGTTCTTGTACCTCACTCAACCGAGAACCGCTATAACCAGACAATAGGCTTAACAAGTTAGTTGAGCAACTTGTTAAGCCCCTTGTTAAAGTTAGGCAAACTTCCGCTACAGTGTAATAGCTAGCTAAGTTAATAGCTGAATAAACCTGCTTCTACCTGTTTACCGTTACTTGATATTATCAGGTATGCTTGCTTTATATTGTAGCTCAGAAAGAATCCCTTGTTTAATATCAATCTTACGCAAGATGACTTTTTCATCAAAATAAAAATCAGCAACGCGCTGCTGTTCGGCAATAATCGCAGGTGTAATTTTTCTCAATTTATAAGTACGACGACTTGCCACCTTTAGTGCAACTGCTGGATCTAATTTCTGTTCATCAACTAAAATTTTGGCATAATCGCTTGGGTTTTTTTCAGCCTGCTCTCCTACCTTCTCTGCTTCTTCTAAAAACACTCGTACCAATTGCGGATTTTGGATAACAAATGCACGCCTGCCAATATAAAACCCGTTGAGAGTGTTAATTCCTTTTGCATTTCTCAGATTACGAATCGGGGTAGTTTTTTCCACAGCAGCTAAAAGGGGATCGCCACCCACCCAGGCGTCAGCCTTGCCTTGAATAAAGGCATCGCGGGCTTCAGGTGGAGTCAAAGCAACGATTTGAATATCGCTAATTTTTAACCCTACCTCTTTTAACGCTTTTGTTAGTAAATACTGTGCATTTGACCCTACCTGAAAAGCAATTTTCTTCCCTTTAAGATCGGCTAATTTCTTAATAGGAGAATTAGCTTTCACCACAATACCTTGGTTGGTACCATCGCTGGGCGTGCGTCCAGTAAGATAGACAACTTCAGGGATAAGGCCTGGGCGTGCAGCTTGGTCAAATATTGGAGGTGTCTCTCCGACATTACCGATATCGACCTTACCTTCATTCAGCGCTTTTATCAATTGCGGCCCTGCTGCAAATGGCCCAACCCAATTCACGGTTACACCCAATGCTTTGAAACGTGGCTCAACAGCTTTTTTGGACTTAACAATATCACCAGAACTTTGATAAGCCAAGTTAATTACTTTGGCATTTGGCAGCGCTTGAGTGGTTTGCATAAGGCTACCAGCCAACGGAGATAATAAAGTAAACAGTCCCAATGCAGAATATTGGACAACACGCTTTAGGACTGTACGGCGTTGTGGTTGAAATGACTTGTTCATCAGTTATGATTTTCCTAGTAAGTTTTAGCTTTTACGTTGTCAGTCTTACTTTAAAAAGCAAGTAAGATCGTAGGAAGTTATCATTTAAACCTCCTAGAACACCAACTTATGGCAAAAAATTGAGATTCTGCTACTTAAACAAATCTCCTTGTGCATTTAGTAAATTGGTATTCTAGTTTGTTTAAAAAAACAAACTTCATATTTGATTATTCTCTACTTTTCACTTATCAGTGTTGGTGGAGTAATAGTTGCATATTCTTGAGGCGTGAGTAATGCTTCTTTAACATCAATCTTTTTGGGTAAGATTTTTTCGTTATAGAACAAATCAGCAACACTTTGCTGGGCTTGCATTAGTTCTGGAGTAATTCCTCTCAGGCGATAAGTAGCACGACTAGAAATTATTTCCTGAATGGGTAAATCAATTTTGAGTACAGGTGCTATGAGTTTGGCTACTTCTTTACGATTCGCTTCTGCCCATTGACCATTTTTATCAATTTCTTCTAAGATAATGCGAACTAATTCGGGATTTTCCTTAGCAAATTCTCGTGTTCCTACATAGTATCCGCCTGGAGTACCGATATTGGTTGCATCTCTCAGCACACGCGCACCGTGGAGTTTTTCTACCAAAGCTAAATGAGGATCGCCAGTTACCCAAACTGGAATAGTGCCCTGAATAAATGCACCACGCGCTTCGACATTGGGCATACTCAAAACTTGAATATCACTATATTTTAAACCTACTTCTTTTAAAGCTTGGATGATAAAATAGTGAGAAGCAGAACCTTTTTGAAAGACTACTTTTTGACCTTTGATATCAGCTAATTTTTTAATTGGAGAATCTTTAGGAACTGCGATCGCACTACCTTTACCTGAATTAGGCCCAAGTCTTCTCCCAGCCAAATAGATAATTCTTGCACCCGCAGCTTGGGCAAAGATGGGAGGTGTTTCTCCAACAGAGCCAATATCAATTTTGCCCACATTCATCGCTTCCATAAGTTGTGGCCCTTGAGCAAATTGTGACCACTCTACTTTCAACCCCAAAGGCTCCAAACGTTTTTCTAAAACTCCTCTGACTCTAACTAAATCACCAGAGCTTTGATACCCTATTCGCAGTAACTTTGTTTTAAAAGTTATAGTCTTAGCTCCTGCTGGTTCTGCTTTAGGAACAGTTCCTACATTTGTGTTAGATACAGTTGACGTACAACTAATTAAAGTAGTAGATAAACCTATAAAACTAGGTATTAAAAACAATGAAAATTTACTAATTACTCTTGTCTTAGATTTAACTAAATTTTGAAACATTTTTGCACCTTAGCTTTTGATTAAATACTGATATAAAAACATTGGCGAAAAGCTTAACTTTTCCAATTACTAAAGTTGATTGTGTAGTCTCAGTCAGAAGCAAACTACGCGCAGCGTCTCGTAGAGAGCGTCTTGATTCTGAATCCTGAATTCTGATTGAATTACTTATTAGATTTAATTGAATCAGGTGTGAATGCTTTATATTCTTCTGGAGTAAGTACTCCATCTTTGACATTAACCTTTTTTGGTAAAAGTCCTTGTGCATACCATAAATCAGCTATTTGTTGTTGTTTTTTAACAACTTCATCGGTAATTGGTAGCAAACCATATACTGCTTTACTATAAATTGTTTTGAGAGTAGATACATCAATACCAACGTCACCAGTCTCAAGTTCTGCTAACTTGTCAATATTTTTCTGCGACCAATCTTCAGCTTTGATAAACTCATCTAGAAAAACTTTGAGAATCTCAGGATGCTCTTTGGCAAACTTACGTGAGGTAGTATAAAAGCTACCAAGATCCTGAAGTCCTTGTCCATCTATTAATACACGACCAAGATTTTTTTGGACATTTCTAGTAATGTAAGGTTCCCAAATTACCCAAACATCAATTCCTCCCTGACTAAAAGCTACATTTGCATCTGGAGGTGGCAGAAACAGAGATTTTACGTCACTCAGTTTTAGCCCCTCTTTTTGTAACGCTTTTAGCAAAACATAGTGGGCAATAGAGGCTTTTTGAAAGGAGATTTTTTTGCCCTTAAAGTCAGCAACACTTTTAATCTGAGAGTTTTTTGGTACTAAAAAAGAAACTCCTCTACCATTAAATCGGGTCGTTGCAATATATACAAGAGGTGTACCTGCGGCTTGAGCAAATATAGGTGGTGACTCAGCTGTAGCTGCAATATCAAGGGAACCAGTATTTAACGCTTCTAAAGCTTGTGGGCCAGCAGCAAACTCTAGCCACTTGAGAGTAAAATTCTTTGCTGCCAAACTTTTTTCTAGAGTTCCTTGCTTTCTCATCACTGCAAGAGAACCAAGCTTAGAATAGACAACTCGTAACTCTTGTTTTTGTGGAGTATTAGAAACTGTTTGACTTTGAGATTGTGTACTAATTGAAGATATTTCGTTTTGAGTAGTTTTAGTTTCTTGGCTGCAACCAACAAGGCTCATTGGTATCGTGAGGGAGCAAGCAGCTATCAGTAAAGATATATGTTCATGCTCAATTTTATATTTTGCTTCTATAGGTTTAATATTTAGACTATACTCATATATTATCTTTGTGTTGCTTTTTTTTGATTCTTGAGGCTTATTGATAGATAAATTGAGACTTTGCAAAAATTTTAAAAGTGCCATAAGATTTTTTATATCTAAATTTAATAATTTTACCTTTAGCGCTTTTTGTGAATATTAATTACTCGCAATTTCAGTTTAGATATTATCAATTCTTATCTGAGAATAAAGTATTTATAAACACTTGTTTTAAACAAAAAAGTAAGTTTTTCACGATTTATGTTTATAAGTATATAGAGTGATATTTAGACAAATTTAATCAGTCAATAATCAGAATAACTCTTGACTATTGACTGCCTTAAGAATATATAGAATTAAATGCCCATTAGATTAATCTTCTGAGCTATAAATCCTAAAATGGACGACTACCTGCAAGGCTAACCCGCTTTAAGACTCGTCGCTCATTTGGATCAAATGCTTGACGGTAATGCAAGGTAGCTTGATTATCCCAGTAGACAATATCACCTACTGACCATTTGTGTTGGTAGTAGAACTTGGGTTGAGTTAGATGTTGCCTTAACTGTTCAATCAATTTAGATCCTTCTTCCGGCTCTAACCCGACAATTTCCACTTCTGTAGCAGCATCTAAATAAAGATGCTTTTTACCACTCTCTGGATGTGTTCTAACTAAAGGATGGGGAAAGACCGGACTTATTAAAGGAATAGTTTTGTCTAAACGATACAAAGAGCGGGGTGCATTCCGATCTCGCAAAAATGGGTTGTAGGTAATTAACTGCAAATCTGCAATCCGTTCTTTGGTAGCTTCATTTAATGCCTCATAGGCTAAATTGGTATTTAACCAATAAGTATCTCCACCATGAGTTGGTATTTCCAAAGCGTAAAGAAGCGAACCACTAGATGGCGTAAGAGTCCATTTGTGATCGGAATGGAAAGTTAATTCTCCAGTACCAGTATAGCCACCATCGACATTGGAAATTGGAATCACTACCGGAGTTTCTCCTGGTTTAGAAGCCAATACTGGAGTT
Organism: Nostoc sp.; assembly: GCF_036917235.1. Lineage (GTDB taxonomy): Bacteria > Cyanobacteriota > Cyanobacteriia > Cyanobacteriales > Nostocaceae > Nostoc. The sequence continues at coordinate 63,111 of NZ_JBALDU010000080.1, read as the reverse complement.
TCATCAGATGGTACAAAAAGCGCACCAAAGTATAGAGAAAAGTTCAAAAGTTCTTTATCGAAGAGCTTTTGATCTTTGAAGATTAGGATGTGGCGATCGCGCAAAGCTTCCTTAAGTTGTAGAATGACTTCAGGCGCGATTGGTTGACTAGCATCAAGATCAATAACGATAGCTCCCAAAGGAGCATCAATAGACCTAATTTTAACTTTTGTCAAAGTCGAGGAAGACATAATATTCTCCTGTGTTTTAGTTTATTCTTGGGGATAACTACTTATTCGCTAACACCTCTGAAGGAGTAATTTTGGCGTACTCTTCAGGTGTCAAAAACCCGTCTTTAACATTCACCTTCTTGGGGATAAGTCCTAAGCTGTACCACTTATCTGCAACTTCCTGTTGCTTGGTAATAGTTTTATCAGTGATTGGTAGCAACCCATAGTCATATTTTTTATGCATTTTTTCTAAAGTCGGCGGATCTAACTGAGTTACAGGAGCAAGCAGTTGTGCTACTTCTTTGGGATGATCCTTAGTCCATATTTCTGACTTTTCTAGCTCCTCCAAAAACACTTTGATTACATCAGGATGAGCCTGATAAAATTGACGTGAGGTTGAATAAAAGTTGCCAGTATCCCGCAACTTTCCACCATCTGCTAAAACACGAGCAATTTTATTTTGTTCATTTCTAGTAGCAAATGGCTCCCAAATGTACCAAGCATCCACCTTATTCTGACTGAATGCTGCATTTGCATCTGCCGGAGCTAAAAAAATCGATTGGACATCACTCAGTTTCAACCCTGCATCTTCTAGTGCTTTAACTAATAGGTAGTGACCGATAGAAGCTTTCTGAAAAGCTACTTTTTTACCCTTCAAATCGCTAACAGTTTTAATCGGAGAGTTTACAGGAACTAAAAGTGAAATAGCTTTCCCACTAGGGCGTGTAGTAGCTAGATAAACAAGGGGCGCTCCTGCTGCTTGGGAAAATATAGGAGGCGATTCGGCTGTAGATGCAATATCCAATCCATTTGCATTTAAGGCTTCTAACTGTTGTGGCCCAGCTGCAAACTCAGCCCACTGCACTTTAAAACCCAGAGGCTCTAATCGGTTTTCTAAGGAACCCTGCTTTTCTAAAACTGCTAAAGCGGAAAGTTGTTTTGAACGTACAATTCGCACTACTTGCTTCTCTGTAGTGCTAGATGAAGCTACAGATACGGGGGAAGCTGCTGACTGTTGAGTGTTATTTTTGGCTTCATTACAACTTGATAGGGTTGTCGATAACATTAAGCAGTAGCCCAAAGCAAATAACAAAGAACGGCGTGTTGTTCTTGGACTTTTTCTGAATTCAAACTTTCCTTTTAAAGCTGGCATGGGTTATTTTATTGGTTCCCTTTTAGGTGGTTATAACAATGGTGATTGATTGCAATATCAAGAATGAAAAGTTTATTTGGAAACTCTAATCAATAGATGTTTTTTGTAATTCAAAAACTTTACTTATGAAATTAGAGAAAAGAGTGGGGATTACCCATCCCGCAACGACTCGAGGAACTGAAACTTTAGTATTTAGGAGGCAAAAATTTAGGAAATGGAGTGAGAGGGCCCACTCCAATGTCGTGCTAGTGGAAGATTAAAATTTGTAAGTGGAACTCTGTTTGGGTAGCGTTCAATTTTGTTAGTGCTTCCAAGCGACTAGAATTGTAGCTTCGAGTTCTTCTGTAAAATGTCCAGACGGCTCAACTGCTAGTAGCGCTTCTCTGATATCCTTTTCAAATGCTGGGGCGTTATTGCCATAGAAAATTTTGAGAGAGAAGGCTGTTGTGTATAAGTAGCCGAGATAACTATCGACAGTCCAAGATTTTTCAAATGGCACTTCATAGCTTTCTTGACGAGCAAAAGCTGAATTGCCAATTACAACTTCATGAGGAGGATCGAGTGGCTTACGAGTACCTTGTCCTCGTTGTCCAGTCCGGCGTTCTTCACCTAACCATTTCTTTACTACTCCAACAGCAGCTTGTTTCCAGGGTAGATTGCTTTCCCAAGGGTTATCACCAGTCTGAAGCAGTGCTATTGCACCATCATCAGTCAGCAAGTCATAAAGGCGTTCTAGCACTAATTCGCGTTCCATCCAATGGAAGGCTCTACCAATTGTGGTTAACTTAAATTTCCCTAAACTAGAGTCGATTAACTCTGCTCCTTGCTCTAACCAAGTAATATTATTTGCTCCGACTGCTGCTGCTTGCCGTTTGGCTTCTGCAATCATTTCTGGATCGGGATCGATCGCCACAACTTCTTCAAATTTGGTTCGTAGACCAATTGAAATTAATCCTGGGCCAGTACCTAAATCAAGGAGTCGTCCTTCACCATTGAGATTAAATATTTCGGCTAGTTTGTCGAATACAATCGGTGGGTATTTGGTTCTATATTGAGCGTAGCCCTCTGCGGCTCCCTCAAATAAACTTGGGTCGTAGGTGGGAAGTGTTTTTAGTTGAGTCATATCAATTTTGGATTTTGGATTTTAGATTTTGGATTATGTAGAGACGCGATTCATCGCGTCTATGGGAATGAGGGAGCAGGAGAAGCTCTTAAGCTGGAGAGAGAAATAACCAATGCCCTAAGAATATTGGGTGATTACAGGTAATTCATCGTTGAGTACCCAATCACCGATCGCACGCAATTTGTAATCCACAGGATCGTGGAGGGTAAAGGTTCGCAAATCTCGCCAGTAACGGTCAAATCCATATTTGGTTGCTGTGGCGCGAGTTCCCGTAACTTCAAAGATGCGGTTGGTAATATCTATACCTACACGGGTAGCTAATGCTTTGGCTGCGGAAACTGCGATCGCAACTTCTCCCCTTTCTTGATGAGTCAGTTCTGCATCTTTGTCCCATGCTGCTTGTACCTTCTCGGCTGCTTGGTCGGCTAGTGCGATCGCGGCTTGAATTTCAAGCCAAAAGTCTCCGTAATGATGCAGAATATATGGGTCTTGAGTCGCACTATCTACCCCCGATGTAATCCACGGTTGAGTAGTAGTTTTAGTGTACTCACGAGCGGCGGCGAAGGCTCCTTTAGTAATTCCTAAATAAACGTTGGTTTTTGTTAGCTGGGCAATAATACCAAGAAAAGTTGAGAAGGCACTATCAGAGGGATTGGGTGGCCCCAAAATCTCGTCTTTTTCTACTAGGACATTATTAAATGTATAACTACCGCTATCAGTGCGACGTTGCCCAATATTATCCCAATCTTGATTAGAAACTAACCCTTCTCTGTCTTTGGGAATTATGAATATGAAGGGCAATTCTACGCCATCTTCTAAAGCGGAGAATACCCGATAATCTGCAACGGAAATACCTGTACCAAAGCTTTTAACACCATTAACCCGAAAATTCTCACCTTCCGGGTTAATTTTCAGCCTAGTATCCTTTGTATTAATGGCATTTGCCCAAAATAAGTTATTCTTGGCAGTTTCTCTATAATATTTTTCCTTTTGGGCTGGCGTGCCGGAAACGTGACCCAAAGCCGTCAAATTGAGATGATTACCATATAACTGACCAATTGAACCATCAGCTTTTGACAGTTTTCTGACAATTTTTAAAGCATCAATCCAAGTTGCACCAATGCCACCATATTGCTTAGGTACAATCAGCGGTAGCAGTCTACTTTCACGCAGTTTATTAATTTCCTCTTCTGGAACTCCAGCTTTAGCATCCCGTTCAACTGCGGATTGAGCAAGTTCCTTGGATAGAGAAGTTGCTAGGTCAATGTAATCCTTTGGTTTTGTAATATCTAGCACCATAATCAAATCACCTTTTGTAATTCGTAATTAGGGCGAACCCAGAAAAATGCTTAATACAAGAGGTTTCCAATCTGTTCCTTGTGAAAGTGAAACAAGACACACTTTCCTTTGATACACAACTTAAGAGAAATGTAGAGTGGGCAAGGGCCCACGCTACAAGTGAACAGAGGAAATGGAACATGGAACGTTGTAATGTCATTAGTCATTAGTCCTTTGTGCTTTGTAAATGACTAATGACTAATGACAGTTATTTCTTAGCCGCCAGATATTCGTTTGCGGCTTTCTCAACACCTGTACCCTTGAAGAAGTCTTGATTGAGACTGGTATACAACTCCAAAGGATGGATTGAGAGGAAGTAGCGGAGGTCTTCTTCGGTAATGATTTCGCGTTCTGCCATTGAGTAGGCGTTGGCAGTAACGGCGGTGATATCAGGCACATCCCAGTGACCGGAATCGGAACCCAAGAAGGCTTTAACTCTATCGCCAAAGGGATTAGCTGCACGATTAAAGGCTTGAGATACACGGGTATCGTCTGATTCTGTACCGAAGTAGAAATGATTCAAGAAGCGATCGCGCACATCTTCTGGTTTCTCAATTCCTGCTAGTTCAAATTCGTCGAGTTCACCCGGATTTTCTGGAGCTAATAGTTGATGGTGGAATCCTAAACCGTCACCAATTTTATCTAAGCGTCCATCTACCAGTTCGCCACCATAGCGAGTATATAATTCTACTAATGCTTCCTTGTCGATAATAGTAGGATTGTTATTTGATAACAAGTGTTGTTTGTTCCGGGTTTCCCAATGCCAAATAATATCAGCGTATAGACTAGCACCCCAAGCTGAACCACCTTCCAAAAAGGCAAATTTTAATTGCGGGAAGCGGCGGGTAACTCCACCAAAGAACAGCGATTTGCATAATGCTTCTGCTGCAAAGGCAAAGTGATTAATGTGATTATATTGGGCGTTGGTGACGGAACGCTGAGTTGTCCAACCTTGGCTAGAAGCATGGGTTGTAGGTACAACTTTCAATTCTACGCACTTAGCCCAGAATGGATCGTAATCATACTGGCTATCTAAGCCAAAGTTATCAATCCAAACCACTTCGTTAGCGACTTCTTTGCCATACTTCTCAAAGGCAGGAATTGGACGACGAACGTAACCGGGGATTTGAATTGCTTTAAGTCCGAGAACATTTACTGCATATTCCAACTCTTCAATCCCTTCTTCGGGAGTGTGCAACGGAATAGCGGCAATGGGTGTTAAGCGATCGCTATAAGGACGGAAAATATCAGCATGGTAGGTGTTAACTGCTCGACAAACAGCCCGCCGCATTTCTTCGTTGCCGATATTCGGAGCCATTGTTGCCAAGTTGGGGTACACAACGGCAAAGTCTGTACCTGCTTCTTCCAAGCGTTCGTGCAGCAACTTGGGCAAACTAATTGTAGCCAAATTCAAAGTATTTTTTGTGGGACGACCCCACCAGTTAGGGCGATTGGTGCGATAAGCAAAACGTTCTTCCCAAGTTTGTTTGTACCACTTAAAGCGAGAAGATCCTGGTAAATTTTCTTTGAAACGTTCGACAAGTGCAGTTCCACCAACTTGCTCTAAATAATCCAAGACTCCTGGTTCAAATTCTTGGGTATGTACATCAGTGTCAATGATGGGATAACCAAGTTTTTCGCGAATTTGAGCAGACCTGGTTTTTTGTGGGCGGTCTAGAGCGATCGTCATGATAGTCTACCCTAAATTATTCAAAAGATTTGTGTATCTTTAGATCCCCCCTAGCCCCCCTTCAAAAGGGGGGAATTGAGCCACTTTTTGCCCCCCTTTTTAAGGGGGGTTGGGGGGATCATCAAGATTGAGGGACATAACGAGAAGATGGAATTAACGGTCGGCGCGAGCTAAAAATTCATCTGCTGTTTTTTCGACAGTTGTACCTTTGAAAAAGTCACGATTGAGGCTGGTGTACAACTCCAAGGGATGAATTGACAGAAAGTACTCCAAATCTTCTTCGGTGATAATCTTGCGTTCTACCATTGAATAGGTATTAGCTGCGATCGCAGTAATATCAGATACATCCCAGTGACCAGAATCGGAACCTAAGAATGCTTTAACCCTGTCGCCATAAGGATTAGCTTTCCGGTTAAAGGCTTGAGCTACACGGGTATCATCTGATTCTGTGCCGAAGTAGAAATGATTCAAGAAGCGATCGCGGATATCTTCTGGCTTGGTAACTCCTGCAACGGCGAATTCATCCAAATCACCTGGTTCTAAAGGAGATAATAACTCAGCGTGGAAACCTAAACCGCTACCTAGCTGATCCAAACGATCGTGTATTAATTCACCACCATAGCGGGTATAGAGTTCTAGCAATTCTTCGCGATCGATATTGGCGGGATTGTTATTTTCCACCAAATGATCTTTATTGCGGGTATCCCAATGCCAAATCAAATCGGTGTACAAACTAGCACCCCAAGCTGCACCTCCTTCTAAGAAAGCAAACTTGAGTGTAGGGAAGCGGTGAGTTACACCACCAAAGAACAGAGATTTACACAGCGCTTCTCCAGCCGATGCAAAGTGACCAATATGGTTGTATTGGTAATTGCTAATGGAACGCCGATTTATCCAGCCCATACCGGAAGAGTGGGTGGTGGGTACAACTTTCAGTTCTACGCACTTCGCCCAGAAGGGATCGTAATCATACTTGCTATCCAAGCCAAAGGTATCAATCCAGATGGCTTCGTTAGCTACTTCTTCGCCATATTTCTCGAAGGCGGGAATCGGGCGGCGGATATGTCCGGGGATTTTAATGGCTTTAAGTCCCAGTACTTTCACCGCATATTCTAATTCTGCGATAGCCTCTTCGGGCGTATGCATAGGAATAGCAGCAATGGGTGTTAAGCGATCGCTATAAGGACGGAAAATATCAGCGTGATAAGTATTAGCCGCCCGACAAACAGCCCGCCGCATTTCTTCATTGCCGATATGTGGTGCCATCGTTGCCAAGTTGGGATACACAACGGCAAAGTCTGTACCAGCTTCTTGTAAGCGTTCGTGTAACAACTTAGGTAAACTAACGGTAGCTAAATTTAAAGCGTCGTTAGTGGGACGAGTCCAAAAAGGAGGGCGGGCGGTGCGGTTAGCGCGGCGTTCATCCCAAGATTGCTTGAACCATTTAGAGCGAGATGCACCCGGTAAGTGTTCTTGAAAACGCTGTGCGATCGCAGTTCCAGCAACTTGCTCTAAATAGTCCAAGAATGCTGGGGGAAATTCTTGAGTATGTATATCAGTGTCAATGATCGGATAACCCAGTTTTTCCCGAATTTGAGCAGACTTAGTTTTCTGTGGACGGTCTAGTGCAATAGTCATAGCATTTTACCTGAATTTGTAGATGGATTGCTCAAAAGGCAGGAGCCAGGAGGCAAGCAAAAAGCTTTTGAAATATGACGGTTGAGCCTTTGAGCCTGGGAGTTGCACCTTTTAGCTTGGGAGTTGCACCTTTGAGCTTGGGAGTTGAGCCTTTGAAAGACTTAATTACAAAAATTTGTTTTTCTTGCTCAGAAAAGTTACTGATTTCTGCTTCCTCATCTCCTCCACTCTTTATTTTTCTTTAATAGCCCAATCTGTTAATTGAAAGTTTGACTTTGCTAAACCCTGCGAAACTAAAAAATTCTTTGTCCCTTCTAAAAGTTTCACGCCCTCGACTGGTAATGGTTCTTCTGATATTTGTTTGAGTGGTAACGATACTTTGATGATATCGATGGGATATTTAGTAATTTGGGCGTGGTACTGATAATATTCTTCAGAATTGGCTTTTAAATCCTTGGCTGCTTCTGTCAGAATTGCATTAAATTTATGTGAAAAATCAGGTTGTTTCGCCAAAAAGCTTTCAGTTGCGACAACTAATGATGTCCCTGACAAACCCTGATGATTTGCTGAAGAATCAATCACTGGAAACCCTTGTGATTTGAGAAAAGGCCCTAGATCGCTTGAGGTTGCATAAGCTGCGACATCACCACGTTCTAAAGCTGCTTTTGCCTCAGTAGTCATCAAGTGAACAACTTTTACATCTTTGGCAATTTTAGCTTCAGCTAATAGTCCCAGTAGGTATCGATGCATATAAGAACCTTTTTGGGTAGCTATTTTTTGTCCCTTAAGTTCAGCAAGCGATCGCGGGCCATTCTTTTTCGCCACTAACCAAGCGGTTGTATTAAATTGAGTAATCCGCAGCAGTCGGGTTTCTTGACCCCTCGCTCTCAAAACTATGGCTGGTGTATCGCCTAAAGAACCAACATCTAATTGTCCGGCGACAAGCGCCTCATTTAGATCGGGTCCGTTAGGAAATCTTGCAAAAGTAATATTTTTAAATCCTGATTTTTGCAACTCACGATCTAAAATTCCTTTTTTCTTAGCCCAACCAAGTGGCCCTGTAGGTTCTGAACTACCTACATAACCTATTCGTAATGTAGAAATATTATTGGATGCAGCAAGAGTGTTATTAACATTAACAGCCTCAACAGATTGAGCAGATTTAGTTTCCCCTTGGCTACATCCTGTAGTTAGTAGCAGCAGGACACAAGCCATCGAGGTTGATAATCTCGTACTAGACATAAGATATTTAGGGCGTATTTTCAAACCTCTGGTTAAGCAACCTAGTCTTTGAAGATCCCCCCAACCCCCCTTAAAAAGGGGGGCTTTAAGAATTTCTTTTCCCTCTTCTTTAAGAAGGGCTTTAAGAATTTCTTTTCCCCCCTTAAAAAGGGGGGTTAGGGGGGATCTTCGAGTTTTAAAACAGTCACTAGACTCAAAATTCCTAAATTTTCTAGGACTACATTCTGCTTCCTGCTTCTTGCCTCCTACCTTCTTTAATGCCAGCATGACTATTTTCTCCACCGCACTATTTCATCTGCTTCAAAATTTGGAATGTTTCATCGGCTTTTGCTGTTGAAGTGCGTTTATGTCCCCAACCAATGTTTTCACGGTAACTACCCAGTAGCCCAACTTCTATTAATTCTGCCTCGTTGACTGAAGTTTTCATATCGCTTTCTGGTGCAACATAAAGGGCATCAACTGGACAATACAATTCGCACATATAACAGGTTTGACAGTCACTCTGTCGGGCAATGGTTGGCGGTGTATCTGGCACTCTGTCAAACACATTGGTTGGACAAATATTCACGCAGAGATTACATTCTATGCACCGCGACTCGCTGACCAACTCAATCACACTGCCACCCCTATTTTCGATTTTGGATTTTCGATTTTGGATTGCGAAATATCTTCTGTATTTAGTAGCGGCTGACTCTTTACCCAGACTCGATCTAATCCGCCACTAATCAAGTAATGTTGCTGGTTAGCATCTTGTTCTGGATAGTCTAGATGTCTGTGCATACCACGAGTTTCTTTACGTTCAATGGCACTGCTGTACATCCATCGCGCTGTGGCTACCATTGCGGCAGCTTCTCGCGCCCGGATCAGCTCTTTATCTGAAGTTACCTGGCTACTGCGGAGTTCTTGCCAAAGATGATTTAGCTTACTCAAAGACTCGGTTAAACCTTGTTCTGTACGGAAATAGTTCTTTTCGTAAGGGAATACTTCAGCTTGGACTGCTTGAATAATTTCATCAGTTGCTAAGGAGCGATCGCTTCCACTATCTAATACTACCTCTCCAACTCCCTTAACTTGTCGTTGAGTTTTGTATTCTCCCAAACTGCGGCTATATTCAGCAGCCGATTTCCCCGACCAATAACCAGAAGATATTGCCCAAGCTGCATTATGACTACCACCGCCAGTAAATCCGCCACAAATTAGTTCGCGTGTGGCTGCATCTCCAGCTGCATAGAGTCCTCGTATAGTACTGGCACAACTCTCATCTACAATCCGAATTCCCCCCGTTCCGCGCACAGTTCCCTCTAAACGCAGAGTCACAGGGAAACGTTGAGTAAATGGATCGATGCCTGCACGATCAAAGGGTAAAAAGAAGTTGGGCTGTGCTAAACGCATAGATGGCCGCATTGATTCCGCCGCTTTGTCTATGATGGCGTAGACTGGCTGTTGTAGTAATGTCTGAGCTATTACTGACCGTCTATGAGAACTTGCCCCCGGAATAACAGTACCATCTTCGTGGGTGAAAGTTGCCCAATTATAAAACAGGGTTTTGGTAACTGAAGAAAAGGCGGGAGAGATGCCATAAGCATTAGAAAATTCCATGCCCGACATCTCGGCTCCTGCTTCTGCCGCCATCAGATAACCATCCCCCGTCAGGACGTTGCATCCTAACGCTTTACTGAGAAATGCACAGCCACCAGTTGCGATAATTGTGGACTGCGATCGCACTATCCATTTCTCACCAGTCTGACGGTTCACACCTGTTGCACCGGCAACAGCACCATCGTCATCAACCAGTAATTCTAAGGCGGGGCTGTTGTCTAAAATCTTGACTCCAGCACGTTGAATTTGCCGCCGCATCAGCCGCATATACTCAGGCCCTTGCAGCGATCGCCGATAGGGTTTGCCTTCATCGTCGGTAGGGAAGGGATAACCCCACTCTGCTAACTGATTGACGTTTGTATAGGTCTGATCCAGTACTCGATCCATCCAACTGCGATCGGATAAAAACCCACCCAACGATTCTCGACTCGCCTTTGCAGTTTCTCGTGCTTCTGGATCGGGTGGCACATACCACACACCATTTCCAGATGCAGCAGCGCATCCAGTTGTTCCACAATACCCTTTGTCTACGAGGACAACCCTAGCTCCACTTGATGCAGCACTCCAAGCCGCCCAAGTTCCAGATGGCCCGCCTCCAATCACAAGCACATCTGCTTCTAAGTCGAGTTCAAAATCGTTTGTTAACGTCTTCAGCATCTACCATTTCCCTCCATCAATAAACTCTTAAGCATCAAGTCTTCACCCCATCCATACTGCAAAATAAATATTTAAAAATCTAGAAATTGCGATCGCTTAATACAGGTTCTGATTAGCTTGACATTACTCAAATACTTTAAATCGATCGACAAACCGTAGTTTTTAGTATAATAAAGTCTTTCACAGTTTTCAACAAAAAGCAAGCATTTTACCAAACAACTCCAAACGTAAATTTATGTAAAACCAACTGAGTTATCTTTCTCAATAACTTGCTTTGTAGCGTCTTTTGTGTAATGGTCTAATTTTGGTTGATAAAATATAAAATATTTAAATTCGATAATTTTACCGTAGTTTAATAAATTTTTCTAAACGGTTTTGTCTAGATAGAAAAGACGCGATAATTGGATTGGGCTTTGTTTTGCGGTATTAACATTGGCTCCCTTAAGACTCAAGAATCCCCGGACTTTTGATTAAACGTCAGCAAATTTTTATTCAGTCCGGGGAGTGTCAAAGGTTAAAACCTAAAGACAGTACGAACCCAAGCAAATAAACTATCAGGATTGCTAGCATCCGAATTTGGTGCAGTAATCCAGATCAAACCCGGTGTAACCTCAATGTTATCTCCGATTCTATATTGGTAGAATGCCTCAACGTGCAGGGAAGTATCTTTGTCTGCTTGTCCCGCACCTGCCCCCAAATCTACACCCTTACTGAGACTAATCATTTTTGGTTCCATACCAACTAAAACCCCCCCTAGAGCACCTTCACTAAAAAGATCCGGGAATGCCAGTCCTACAGCCCAATCCATAGCTTCGCCATCTCCGCGCCCCAAATAGCGGTGTGCTGCATAACTTACCCAGGCATTGACTGCGAACTTGGGATTAACTTGATAGAACGCCTGTAGACCATAAAGATTGCCCACAGTTGAGGCTCCAGGCACGGTACTGTTTACTAGGTTACTCCCGACTGCTGGGCCAAAATTTGTTCCACTAAAACCTAGAGTGTTTGGTGGGCTATAAGTATTGACGTAAGTTGCCGCTACCCGAAAATTCCGATTAGAAGAGTAGTATATTAACTGTGCTAAAGCTAAATATCTGCCTGTAAATAAGCCGTTATTAGTTGTGGGATTACCACCGTTTGGCGCGCTGTACGCTAGCCCTAATTGAAGTTGTTTGCCCAATCCCTGGAGTACAGCAATTCCAGGGCCGCTATCTCCATAGTTATAGACCAAAGACCGCCGTGAAAATCGTGAAATTCCATTAGCACCAGTCGCAGAAGACGATTCAAAATATGGGTTAATGGGGCCAGAAAGACCTATCTCACTAGCTCCGTCAGACAAGGGATAAATGTTGACTTGGGTATTTGGAAAAGGTAGAAATCGATAGCGAACACCACTGAGAATAAGAGTGTTGCGTGCAAAAGTAATACTGGAGTTATCAGCAGTTCTGCCCTCATAAGTTCCCAATAATCCAGCTCTTGTTTGTCCCAGTGATTCAATATTTCCACCTCCTATTGTTATACCTAGTGAATCTTTTCCGTTAAAACTGGTGTTTAACCGTAAAGAAGTTGAGCCTTGAAGTGTGGCATTGTGAGGTGCTGGTCTCTTAGTGACTACATTATTACCCGCCAGAACTTCGCCAAAAACAATCTGAGATCGACCTATAAGTTTGGTTGTGGTCGTAAACTGAGTTGCTTCTAACTTCGCACTTCGTGCTTCCAGGCTATCTACACGTCCCCGAAGTTGGGCGAGTTCTGGAGAAAATTGTTCTTGTAGTTTTTTGATGGTATCCAAGTCTTCGCGTTTAACTAAATCTGTTGTCGAAGTCGCTATTAGTTCATTGAGGCGATCTAAAGCTGCATTCAACCCAGCGGCAAATTCATAGCGCGTTAGGGAGCGATCGCCTTTAAATGTACCATCTGTATATCCTGCAATTACACCGTAGCGCTCAACTAGAGACTGTAATGCTTGAAATGCCCAATCTGTAGGCTTAATATCTGATAGTTGCGAGACGGATGTTACTTGCCCTGCTCCATTATTTGGAGCTTTTTTGTTAGTTGGCGGTGCAACTTGCAACAATTGCGAGACTGGTGTCACTCGATCTCGGAGATCGTTTGGAGCTTTTTTAAGAGTGACTGGTGCAATTAAAGTGTCTACTGTTTGATTGACAACTGATTCTGGAGCTTTATTCTCTTCTACTTCAGTAGTAGATACATCAGATTTAGGCAATTCAGCCTGACTTTTGGCTGGATAAAAAACCAGGATAGCTAGAATATCTAGCACCGAAAGCAGGAACACTATGGATCTATAATTCCAGCGAAATTTCGACATTACTCCTTAACTCCTCAACCTTAAAGATGTATAAATTAGCCCTTTATTTATACAGAAAAGACAATATAAATCATTGTTCTAATGTTTATGTTCAACGATTAGAACATGGATTTACCAAAGCTTTAGCTGCTGAAAAAAGCGCAAAATTCTGATAAATATCGAAACCAGTACTAAGTAGTTGAATGTACAATCCTAAATTCGCAGTGATCTAGGAATTATGACGCTTAAAATAAGCCTAAAAACGTCTGGAATTACACAATAACCGACTTAGCAAAGACTTCTTTACTTTTAAGGGAAACTCAACCACACACTAGAGACATTCTAAAGTCCATTTTTTAGTTATGCTGTACAAAGTTCATCAATGGCTACTGACATTGACGAAAGCTTGATTTCGATTCAAATGATTATTTGCCAATTAACATTAGTTGAAAACACTATTTTGTAATCAGCTATATTTTGACAGCATCAATCGTTACACAAGTACGATAGTTCTATCGACTTACCGTACTTTTGTAGAATTATCTTTGCATAGAGCTTGGTACAATGCAAGACCTAGTACTTTTTCTTCGTAGATGCGCTCTATATATTCGCCTCAAATGCCAACACTGAAGTAACTGCACAGATCCGAGGCAGAAAATTGCCATCAAAATAATCCTAAACCCGGTTAAAGGCGAATAGGGGACAAAAAGACGCCGATACAAGACTAAGCTGTTAAGTACTTAATTTACACGTTGAGATCCCAGGGGAGAGGGTTTGAAGTTCTTACCCTTAGAAAGTGCAAGTTAGCAAGGTTTCTGTCGATGAAATTAGAAGTGAACACTTCAAAGTCGCAAAAAGGCGGGTAATTGACACAAAACTTGTATTCTTCACGACAGCTATTGTTGCAAAAAAAGTGTCATGATTATTGGCATTGTGTGTGAGAACGTCAATCTTGTGGGTAGTCATTCTTTATGAATCGTTAATCTATCACTGGCGTTTTAAATAATTTCCTGTAAAATGCTGACTATAAACTCCGGTAATTCGATCGATATGCCGTAGCATATATACTTGTACCCTGTCTGACACAAATGCAAATTCTTTGGTTTATTCCTACTGGATCTCATGACGGACGCTATTTAGGCACAGATATTGGCTCTCGTGTTGTCACACCTGATTATTTACAACAAATTGCCCAAGCTGTGGATAGTTTAGGCTACACGGGCGCATTGTTACCCACAGGAAGTTCTTGCGAAGATGCTTGGATAACTGCCGCTGCTTTCATCTCTGTCACCAAGCAGATGAAATTTCTGGTGGCAATTCGTCCAGGAATTACTTCCCCAAGTGTTGCTGCACGGATGGCAGCAACATTTGACCGAATTTCTAAAGGAAGATTGTTGATTAATGTAGTGACAGGTGGAGATCCGGTGCAGCTGGCTGGGGATGGCTTGCATCTTAGTCATGACGATCGCTATGATTTAACCGATGAATTTCTCAGAGTTTGGCGGGGTATCGTCAGTGGAGAAACAGTCGATTTTAAAGGAAACTACCTGGATATCAAAGGTGGTAAACTCCTATTCCCACCAGTTCAAAAACCCTATCCACCTTTGTGGTTTGGTGGCTCATCTGCTGCCGCCAAGCGGGTTGCTGCTAAACATATAGATGTTTACCTGACTTGGGGTGAACCTCCACAACAAGTGGCCCAAAAGATTGCCGAAGTTAGGAAATTGGCGGCTGAACAGGGCAGAATAGTCCGTTTTGGGATTCGCTTGCATGTAATTGTGCGAGAAACCGAGTCAGCTGCTTGGGATGCAGCCAATGAGCTAATTAAGTATGTCGATGAGGATGCGATCGCTAAAGCTCAGAAAGACTTAGCTCAATCTGATTCTGAAGGACAGCGGCGCATGAGTCAACTACATGGTGGTAGTCGAGAAACCTTAGAGATTAGTCCCAACCTGTGGACAGGAATTGGATTGGTGCGGGGTGGTGCTGGTACGGCCCTAGTTGGAGATCCCGACACCGTTGCCGCGAGGATGCTGGAATATCAGAATTTGGGCATAGAAACATTCGTTTTCTCTGGATATCCTCATTTAGAAGAAGCGTATCGTACTGCTGAATTATTATTTCCACGTCTACCTTTGCAAAGTGAACCTACACCTTTAACGCCACCAGTATTGAGTCCTGTTGGCGAAATCGTCACTAATGAAAAATTTGCGAAACAATTAACAAGTGCCTCATGACCTAATAATTCGTAATTAAAGAGCAAGTTACGAATTATGCGAACGATGCTTCTAGATTCATCCTTGTGGACAATCTAAAATCCCAAATCTCATGACTATTTCTCTTAAACAGACCAAAAGCAACAACAATACAATATTTCTGACCGGGTTGTGGGAAAACCAACAATTCCAGAAGATAGTTCCTTGGATTGTGCCTGTTACCGTATTAGTTCTTTGGGAACTTGCTTCTAGAATTGGTCTACTTTCAACCAGGATTTTACCAGCACCAAGTGGTGTAATCGCTACAGCAATTAAACTAGGCTCAACTGGAGAACTGTTCCAAAATATAGGAATTAGTGCTGGGCGGGCGATATCTGGTTTTATAGTTGGTGGCAGTATTGGCTTCGGTTTGGGATTACTCAATGGCTTTTCCCGTATAGCAGAAAAGTTATTGGATAGTTCCTTACAAATGCTGCGTACTATCCCTAATTTGGCATTAATTCCGCTAGTGATTCTCTGGTTTGGTATTGGCGATCAAGCTAGATTATTTCTAGTGTCTATGGGGGTATTTTTTCCGTTATATCTCAATACATTTCATGGCATTCGCAGCGTTGACCCTGGACTGATTGAAATGGGAAAAGTCTACGGCTTAAAAACACCACAACTTCTGTGGCAAATAATTTTTCCAGGAGCTTTGTCTTCGATTCTCGTTGGTGTCCGTTTTTCCTTGGGGATTATGTGGTTGACACTAATTGTGGCAGAAACGATCGCGGCAGATTCTGGTCTTGGTTATATGGCAATGAATGCTCGTGAGTTTATGCAAACCGATGTTGTAGTTTTGAGTATTGTAATCTATGCACTACTAGGTAAATTAGCAGATGCTGTTGCCAGAGGATTAGAAACGAAATTCTTGGCTTGGAATCCCAATTATCAAAAGTCATAAATGCTAAACTCACCAGAATTAAAGGTTGAAAATTCCTGATTTTAACTTTTGACTTCTGTTGATTTTGAGTGTGATTTGCTTTCTTCAAAGTCTTATCAAATAAATAATAAAATTCCAGTTGTTATCGAAAAGGAGGTTTTGCAAGTGAATTCAAATGTACAGGGTACACAACTAAGTATTTTGGATTTGACGAAAGCTTTTGGCAATAAAACTGTTTTAAACTCGCTGAATTTAGAAGTTGAAGCAGGTGAGTTTGTCGCTATTGTCGGACGAAGTGGTTGTGGTAAGAGTACTTTATTGCGTCTGGTGTCAGGATTAGATAGAGCAACTTCAGGTGGAATACTACTGGATGGAGAACCACTACATAAACTGAGCCGCTCTGTAACAGTGATGTTTCAAGATCCCCGCTTGCTGCCGTGGAAGCGTGTTATTCAGAACGTGGGGTTGGGCTTAGAAGGTAATTGGCGTGAAAAAGCTTTATGGGTACTCAATAAAGTCGGACTCAAAGATAGAGCTGATGAGTGGCCTTATGTTTTGTCTGGAGGACAACGGCAACGGGTATCATTGGCCAGAGCCTTAGCCAGTCAGCCCCGTTTGTTGTTGCTAGATGAACCTTTGGGAGCATTGGATGCTCTAACTCGCCAAGAAATGCAGCATTTGATTGAAAACTTGTGGCAAGAGCGAAGATTTACTGCGTTTTTGGTTACTCACGATGTGGAAGAGGCTGTGGCGTTAGCAGACCGAGTGATAGTGATTGATGAAGGAAAGATTTCTATGGATTTACCTGTGAGACTTTCACGCCCGCGAGATCGAAGTAGCGAAGTATTTATCAATATCAGAGAAGCAGTTTTAGAACGAGTAATGAGCAATGAGAATACTCAGGTAAACAACCAGTTATTACAATTGAGTAGTTGAAATTTAAGCTTTTTTTAGCCAATCAAGATTAAACTTGAGGTAGCTGCGGTAAATAGGCTACTTCGAGATTAAGACTTGCTTTGGAAAAGCAGCTATATATAACAATAAAAAATTATTAATGAACAATCAAAATACCTCCCAACTCTCCTCTCTGCTGGTGTGGCTGATTTTTTATATATTCACGATCTAGATAAACTAAAATGTAATAATCTATATCGCTTTAGTGAAAACAAATAATACACAAGTATCTAATGATCGTCAAAAAATTAACAAAGTATGACGCAGAAGATTATAGACAGATCAGATTAGAAGCTTTAGAGAAAAATCCAGATTCATTTGGTACAACATATCAGGAAGAAGTAATTAAGACAATAGAACATTTTCGGGATAGAATTCCAGTAGATAACAATAATTTTATTTTGGGATGTTTTGAGGATAAAAATTTAATTGGGATAGTCGGATTTTACCAAGAATCAAGAATAAAACTCCGGCATAAAGCATATATTAGTAGCATGTATGTTCAACAAGAATATCGGAGCAAAGGTATAGGTAAATTATTACTAAATGAATTAATTGAAAGAGCAAAAACTATTAATGCGGTAGAAATATTATTACTCGATATTGTTAAAAACAATGTCTTAGGAAAAGCACTTTACTTATCATTAGGATTTCAAATATATGGAACAGAGAAAAGAGCATATAAATATAATAACCAATCTTTTGATCTAGAGTTTATGTGTTTACATATTAAATAATCAGTTATGAAATATTAATAAATATTATATCTGTGCCAAGGGAAAATGGCACTCAATTTTTTGTCAAACATAGGCAATTTACAGAGATAGCCTTAAATAAAGAAGAGGTAATCTACAATGAAGCTCATTTTGCCGCTCGATCTGGTTGCTGACATTGAGCCACATCTACCATCCAATACACAGATTGTACGAGTAGATGAGGTGCTGCCGATTGGGTTGCACAATCCAAAATCCAAATCCAAAATTAAATTAGGGAGTAGCTAATGGTGAAACTAATTTTACCCGATCATCTCATTGCAGATATAGAGCCACATCTACCATCTAATATAGATGTTGTGGAGGTGGATAGTGAAGGTAATCTTAATGGTGATGTCAGTGATGCAGAGATTTATGTCAATGGATTTTATCTGAAAACCTCTACTCTTGACAAAGTACTAACAGCAGCACCCGCGCTGCGTTGGCAACAGTCACCAAGTGCTGGCGTAAATCACATCCTCACGCCAACTTTTTTGCAAAAGGACATTATCCTCACTAATGGTGCAGGGGTTCATGCAATTCCAATTTCAGAATTTGTACTGACATTTATGCTCTATCACGCCAAGAATCTGCGGAAATTGCAAACTTTGCAGAATGAACACACTTGGGTAAGAGGAGTGTTTCTTGAAGAACTGGCAGACGCAACTTTATTAATTCTCGGCACAGGAAATATCGGTCAAGCGATCGCATCTCGTGCTAAAGCATTTGGAGTTACAGTATGGGGTAGTCGCCGCCATCCTGAACCCCTACCGAATTTTGACAAAGTTGTGGGTGCCGATGAGTGGCGATCGCTCCTCCCAGCCGCAGACTATGTAGTTCTTGCGACACCTTTAACTCCAGAAACTAAAAGCTTGATCGATGAAGCTGCGTTGCGCTCTATGCGTCAGTCTGCTTACCTAATTAATATTGCTCGTGGTGCGATCGTAGATGAAGCTGCATTACTTACCGCACTACGTGAAGGCTGGATTGCGGGTGCTGGATTAGACACTGTTGCAACCGAACCTCTGCCGCCAGAAAGTCCCTTATGGTCGCTACCGAATGCCTTTATCACTCCCCATTGTTCAGCCTTGTCGCCACGCCTGAGAGAGCGCATAGCACAACTATTTATTGACAATCTTCAACGCTACCAAAACGGTCAGCCCTTGCGGAATGTTGTAGATAAGCAAGCAGGATACTAAAGATTGGGCATTGGGCACAAGAGGCAGAGGTGCGGAGGGGCAGAGGAGCAGAGGAGATCAAACTTACTGCAACTTCTCCCCGGTCACTGAGCGTAGCCGTTCGCGCAGCGTCTCGTAGAGAAGTGCTGCTCCCCTGCTTGCCCCACTCCCCAATCACTTGACTTTCAGCACCGACTTTCCTAAAGATTGGCAAATAACATCATTTTGCGGTGTATGGATACGGCTGCACAGAACGTCACGGTAGTGTCGCTCTAAAGGATTTCTCTTTAATAAACCAGGATTACCAGTTAGTTCTAAGGCAATCTCCACAGCACGAATCGAGTTGGTTGTAGTGAGATATTTAACAGCCTGTGCCTGTAATCCTACGTTAGGCTCATATTTGCCCTTATCAATATCTTGAGCCAAACTATAAATCAATCTATTATTAGCAAACAGCAGTGCTTCTATCTCACCCACGGCAGTTTGGAAGCGTGGCAGAGTTGCCAGTGGCTCTTGGAGATTAGAAGGCGATCGCTCCCAAAGATACTTAACAAGCCAGTCTCGCGCACTACTAGCAACACCGAGATATAAAGCACTCACTGTCAAACTGCCCCAAGTGGAAATCAGTGGATCAAAAGATGGCGCAGCAGATATGGGGTTGATATTTAGAGCATACTCTGAAGGAATTAATACATTCTCTAAAATGAGGTCATGGCTGCCCGTAGCTCTCATTCCCAAGTGATCCCAGGTTTCGACAATTCGCAAACCTGGCAGATCGCGCGGAACTAGAAAATTCCCAACTTGTGGTTCATCTTCAGTTGTCCGTGCCCAAACAACAAAATAGCTGAGGATAGGACTGCCCGTGGTGTATTGCTTATGTCCTGTTAAACGCCAGCCCTCTGATGTTCGTTCGGCAATTGTCGCTGGCAATCCGCCTCTCGCTGGCGTTCCTAGCTCTGGTTCGACACGGGCAGCATTTAGCAGGGCAATGCCTTCAATTGATTCACGACACAGCCGCTTGTATACTTCTGGATGCCAGCGACGGCTACGGGCTGCATGAGCATGTTGAAGATAGTGCATTGTCAGTACTAATGCCGTCGAAGCATCGCCACGCGCTATCCCTTCAATCACCCGGCAAATAGTTGCCAATCCCAAATCCTGGCCACCGAATTCACACGGAATGGTGAGGTTGAGCAATCCTGCCTCATGCAAAGCTGTAAAATTCTCGAAAGGAAAGGAAGAATCTCTATCGTGCGCCCCTGCACGGGTGGCAAAATCTTTGGCCAGAGCCTCAACTCGGTCGAAAATATTGGGGAGAGTTTCTAAGCCTTGTGCTACAAAGGTGTCTGGCACTGCTTGCTCCAACTGTGACATAAATACTCCTTCGTAATTCACTGTACTACTAAATCAGAGATGTTTTATCACTATGGAAGCATCTCAAGTTTGCAGGAACATCAATTTTTCGCATGACGGCAGTCTCCCCTCAATCTTCAATCCTCATTACCCAGACTGTATTACTTCTAGCACTAGTGAAAATACTACTTAAAATCGACCGATATTTAGTAATTTAATGATTTTTGTAAGTATGACACAAACTCCTTTCATAGAGCAAGCCAAGTAGAAAATTCCGCGATCGCCCCACAATTTAGGAACTGAGTTCCCTACTGGTCTTTTAAGCTAATCGTCATTCAAATTAAATCTCCGCATTTGGAACTAAGCATGGAGAAACAAGCGTTTAAATATTCTCTGTTGAGAGTAATATAAAGATCCCTAGATAACACAGGGATAATTTTCTCATCAAGTAGATTTTCCAATGGATAAATATACAGCAGCACCATTGGCGATCGCAACCAATATCACCTTGGTTGCTTTTATAGCGGTTCCTCTGCTACTGAGGTATAACTGGACTTCATATATAAATTTTTTAACTTTGAGGATGTACGCGATCTGAGTGAGAACCGCTATGGATGATTTCCTATATTTAACCAAATCTATGATGTCACAATTTCGTCAGGGTACTGGCTCTATAACCACCATTCAATTTATCCATTTACTACTTGACTCGATCGCATCGCAATCTTAGGTTTTAAGAGACGAATTTGCGATTTATTGTCATTTTTTGAACTATAGGCTCATTTAAACATCATGCTTATTTCTCAACTTATATCAAGCTGTAATATGTATTGCTGCTATGCCCTTGATGGGAAAAATGCTAAGATTAAGGTAGTTAACTAGTGTGTGTGCCGGATCACAACATTAATGTGTTTTACCTCACAGCTAATTCAAACAACTTAAATGTCACCTTTAAGCAAACAATAGTCGCCGATATGACTAGCATCATGTTATGCCACCTAGCTATTTAAAGATTTAATGTATAAATGGTTGTGAAATATATTTTTTTTGTTAAAAATCATCTATTAGCTGACTTGTCATAAAATTTACATTAAGAAACTACTAAAATATCTAAATTTAAGTGCTAAGGAGTGTAAGCTAATTATGTAAATATCATGTTTGTATGTAAATATGATGATGTTTGCAAGTCTCTTTTGTTCACTTGCATTTATTACACTATAGGAGGTATAATACAAACGTTAAACAAACGTTAAATAACTTGCTAGATGCTACCTTAAAGATACTAGGCAGTGCTGGAAAAATATCCATTCTGGAACCTGCAAGCAAGGTTAAGCAATATTTGTTTAAGTGGAGTTTTGCTTAATTGGTAAAATACTACTTACTTAAACAAAAATTACGATGTGCTTTTATAGCTTTATAGTTTTTATAGTCTTCTGTTTCCTGTAGCCTACTCAAGATCCTCTTTTGTTCCAGGTTGCACGATAAGGATGAAGCTATCCCGAAGACTATCCCCTAGACTCGCAAAGCACTAGGGAATATGCCGGGAACTAATTGCACATTGTGTAAATTTCTGATTAACACTACAACGTTATTCAGATTTGTAGTTGTGGCTTTTTTGCTGTCAGGCTTTGATTACACAACTGCAATGAATTACGTTTTCACATAATTTACGACTCAATGCAATTTCTAACTACAATTATGTCACACCATTTAAGTCAAGACAAGGCTGTTAAAAAGTTAGGAATGTCTGAAAACATTCTTTTAAGAATTCTTCCGATTCAGGTCTTGTTTAAGAGGATGAAAGCTAACTTTCAGCCATAACATTGTCCCGAACTAGAAAAAACTTCGAGAGTTTGTGATTGAGAAATGAAATACTTTGCATAGCTATTACTGCATATAGCAAATTATGCTCCGAAAAGAATTCCTCTTAATCATCACTTACAACCACTGCTGATTGCAAAAATGAGCAATCCCTATCTGTGTGGAGTCTGTCAATGCAGTTATTTGCTCTTGAAGCTAAATGTCGGTAAACAAAGCTCTAGCTCGATATTCTGGCATTTACACAAGTTATTGCCACATCAAGAACTGGCTGCAACAAGTAGATTGCCCACTTAAGAAAAATACCTTGTATGTAAAAGAGAGATGCTTTACTACCATACTATTTCTCTCTAAACTCTACTCTAATAAAGCTTAGAGTTTCCTCGGTGAAAATACGGGATTAAATAATATTTTTAATGAAGTTTTGATTGGATTGCGACTGATAACTAATTAAATTTTTTTGTGGAGATTAGAAAATGCCACCAGTGCTTTCTGAGCAACATGTGGGTGAAAGAATTTTGTACACCTTGGGTACAAAACTTTCAGAAAAAGAATTAGAGAACTTATTGGCAGAAATGGAGGTTGTGGAGCCACCATCAGCAAAGCAATTCTGGCAATCTGCACAGACTAGTCCTGGTATATACATTATTCTTACAGGTAAAGTCCGACTATTAGATAGCTCTGAGAATTTAATTACTACCTTTGGTGCATGGTCTGTTTTTGGTGAATTGACTTTGTTTCCCGAAGCTAACTTTAGTCCTTATGCAGTTAGAGCTTCGACAAGCTTAAAACTTGGCTATTTCAGGCAAGAAGCATTGCAAAGGTTGATAGACAAGTATCCTAACATTCGCGATCGCCTATTTGCCCGTGCAGAACTTTGGGATTTGTTGTTGTTATGTCGCCAAGTATCACAATTCCCACGCCATACATCACAAGTTTCAGGAATGCTCAAAGCCTTATCTTTGTTTGAGCGACACCAATTAGAAACTGGCTCTGTAAGTCCACAAATATCCCAAGATTCACAGTTGTGGCTATTGTACAAAGGTCAACTGCGGCATTCTGAAGACCATTCTTTGACACCAGGTACAATCTTTGCTCAACCAAAACAAGGAGATTGGCAAACAACGCAACCAACGATTGCTTACATTCTGAAAAACGACCAGATGCAAACAGCACTAGAATACTTCCCGGAGTTGGGGGAGTGGGCTTTTGCCATGAGCGTCAGCGGAACGGGATTGGAAACTGAGGACTGGGGACTGGGTGCTAGAGAAAAAATTCAATCTCCAAAATCTAAAATTATTCCTTTTCCCCAAAGAGAAAAGCAGTCGTCACAACAACAGCCAACAAAAAAATCACGTTTTTACTTTCCCAGCCCAAAAGTACAAGTGGGGCATTGGTGGAAACGCATCACCAAAAGCTATCCCTTCTATGCCCAACAAAGTGCAGCTGATTGTGGCTCTGCTTGCTTGGTGATGATTGGTAACTATTGGGGCAAACATTTTAGTATCAATCGCCTACGGGATATGACCAATGTCACTCGCAACGGTGCATCCCTAAAGGCTATGGCTGCAACAGCAGAATACCTGGGTTTTGCCACCCGTCCAGTGAAAGCTACTCTTGATAAATTAGCAGAACAACCTTTACCTGCAATTGCTCACTGGGAAGGTAAACACTTTATTGTTGTCTATGAAATCACCAAAAAGCGGGTGATTGTATGTGACCCGGCTCTTGGTCAACGCAGTCTGACAAAAGCTGAATTTCAAGCAGGTTGGAGTGGTTATGCATTGTTACTGCAACCGACAGCTCTACTCAAAAGTGCTAAGGACGAAAGTAGAAGTTTCTGGAAATTTTTTGAGTTAGTCAAACCTCACTATCGAACACTACTAGAAATTTTCATCGCTTCGATAGTTATTCAATTATTTGGGTTAGTAACGCCAGTATTTACCCAGTTGTTGCTCGACAGAGTACTTGTGCAACGCAGTGTTCCAACCTTAAACGCCATTGGTTTGGGAATGATTGTTTTTGGGTTGTTTGGTGTTGCTGTCAATGGTGTACGGCAATATCTCTTATTTCACACTGCTAACCGCATTAGTATCGCCTTACTCGTAGGCTTCATCAAACATACCTTCCGTTTACCCCTTGCTTATTTCGAGTCGCGTTTCGTTGGAGATATAATCTCGCGCATCCAAGAAAACCAGAAAATTCAGCACTTCCTGACTGGTCAGACACTCTCCATTGTGTTGGATATGCTGACATTAGTGGTTTATCTGGCTTTGATGTTCTCCTATAGCTGGCGGATGGCATTATTCGTGCTGTGTACTGTACCGCCATTTTTTATCTTGGCGCTGGCCAGCACAAGTATTTTGCGCCGCATCTCCAGAGATATTTTTAATGCAGCTAACAAAGAACAAAGCTATCTCATAGAATCCCTAAGCGGAATTCGTACCGTCCGCTCATTAGCAATTGAACAGACAGTGCGTTGGCGTTGGGAGGAACTGCTAAATGATTTAATCAAAAAAGATTTTAATGCTCAAATAATTGACAATCGCTTGCAAATTATCAGTGGCGTCATCCACACCTTTGTAAATACTTCATTGCTGTGGTACGGAGCGACCCAGGTAATTAATGGCGAACTAACTATTGGACAATTAGTTGCTTTCAATATGTTGGTGGGTAACGTCTTGAGTCCTTTCCAGCGACTGGCTCTGCTGTGGAATGAATTACAGGAAATCGTGATTTCCACTGAACGCATTAATGATGTGTTGGAGGCGGAACCAGAAGAAGACTTAGAAACTAAACCCCGCAAATCGTTGGGTAAACTTCGCGGTAACATTTGTTTTCAGAATGTTACCTTTCGTTATCACTCAGAAAGTGACACTAACGTATTAGAAAATCTCAACTTTGAAATTAAGCCGGAACAGATGGTTGCAGTCGTAGGGCGCAGCGGTTCTGGAAAAACAACTCTCAGTAAATTGATTTTGGGTTTATATCCACCGACAGATGGCAAAATCCTCATTGATGGTAACGATATCACCAGTGTATCTATGCGATCGCTCCGTTCCCAAATCGGCGTTGTAGACCAAGATACTTTTCTGTTTGGTGGAACTGTTCGCGAAAACATTGCGATCGCTAATCCAAATGCTTCTTTAGAAGAAATTATCCAAGCAGCAAAATATGCTGGAGCCGATGAATTTATTCAAAAATTACCAATAGGTTACGAATCAGAAATTGGTGAAAGCGGCGGAATGCTTTCTGGTGGACAGCGCCAACGCCTAGCAATTGCTCGTGCTTTGCTCGGAAATCCTCGGTTATTACTGTTTGATGAAGCCACTAGTCACCTAGATTCAGAATCAGAACGGATTATTCAAAACAACCTCAAAACAATTCTTAAAGGACGTACAAGTGTAATTATTGCCCATCGCCTCTCTACAGTCCGTAACGCGGACTTAATCCTGGTTTTAGATCAAGGTATTTTGGTAGAAAGCGGTACCCACGACGAATTAATCGCTAAAAAAGGTCATTATTACTACCTGAATCAACAACAGATGTCTCAAGTTAGTTGATGGGGCATTGGGCAGTCTTTTTATTCTCGACGAGACTCTGCGCGTAGCTTGCTTCCCTGTAAGGGTACAATTTTAAATTTTGAATTTTGAATTGATTTCTCCCCCACTCCCCATCTACTGTTATCGTGTTATCGGAAAAAAACCATGCCACATCCCAATAGATCCTCCCCACTTCCCCCAGATGAGCAAGATAAATATCAAGGTTACAAACAGCAAGAGGAATCGGTATTTGACGAGCAGACAGAGGCAGACAATGAAAGTCAAGATTTGTACTACGGTACAGAAAAACTACTTAATGCCTTACCTCGAATTTGGACTCGTGGTTTGTTGTATACGCTCATTGCCTTTACTGGTCTATTCTTGCCTTGGGCAATTCTCTCGAAAGTCGATGAAACTGGTAGCGCCAGAGGGCGTATAGAACCTAAAGGCGCAACTCAAAAATTAGACGCTCAAGCTGCTGGAAGTGTGAAAGCAGTTACGGTCAAAGAAGGAGATACAGTTAGAGCCGGCCAGGTTTTACTAGAACTGGATTCTGAGTTGCTACAAACGGAACTCCAACAAGTCCAGAGCAAATTGCAAGGGCTACAAAATCGGCAATCCCAACTGGAACTGCTGAAAAATCAACTCTTAATGTCAACGAGTCTTTTAGAACAACAAAATAAATCCCAAGAATTAGAAAAATTGGCTCAACTCAACCAGGTGCAGCAAAACTTGGATGCCAAACTGAGTAGCTATAACCTCCAAAAGTTAGAAAAACAATCATTAGTCAAACAAGCAGAGGAGCAAATTTCAACCAGTCGCGACGATCAAGAATCGGCTGAAAAACTTTTGAGTATAAATTCTAACCAAGTTGACCGTTATAGCCAACTTGTTGACAAGAAGGTAGTTGCTACAATCCAATTAGAGGAAAGCAAAAAACAAGAGGAAGAAAGCAAACGACTTTATAAAAAGTCTCTATCAGATATTAAACAAGCCGAATTGCGTTTAGCCCAAGAGCTAAATAATTATCAAGTAACTATCAAAACGTTAGAGTCTGATATCAAACAAGCAAAACTCCGACTGCAAGAAGAACAAAGTAGTTATAAAAGCGCCACGCAAGCCGGACAACTAGCTGTAATGAAAAATCAGGAGCAGCTAAAAGACATACAGTCACAAATAACAGCAACGCAATCAGAAATCGCTCAAACTAAAAGCCAGCTTGTATCTACAAGATTGCAAATTCAGCAGCGCGTGGTGCGATCGCCGATTAATGGGGTGATTTTTGAATTACCTACCACTAAGGCAGGAGCGGTGGTACAAGTCGGTCAAAGGATTGCTCAAATTGCACCCACGAAAACAGACTTCGTACTCAGAGCAAATATGCCTAATCAGGATAGCGGTTTCTTGAAGTTAGGAATGCCAGTAAAAGTCAAGTTTGATGCCTATCCCTTCCAAGAGTATGGCATCGTGCAAGGGAAAGTTACTTGGATTTCGCCTGACTCGAAAGTTAGCCAAACACCCCAAGGCAACATCGAAACCTATGAATTAGAAATCACCTTAGATCAGCAGTATGTCCAAAGTGGCAACAAACGTATTCGATTAGGTGCTGGTCAGACAGCAAATGCTGAAGTCATCATTCGTCAACGGCGAGTAATTGATTTTGTTCTAGATCCGTTCAAAAAACTGAAAAAGGGCGGTTTGGAGATGTAGTTAAAGGTATTGGAATCAGGAAATAGGACAAGGGAGATTGGAGGAATAATATAATGCCCCATGCGCACTTGCCCTCAGCAAAGCCAAAGCGATGCCCAATCCCCAATCCAATCCGCTTAATTAATTGGAGATATCATGTTATGCCCCACAATCTGACTATTTCCACCTCAGATATCATTCACAGTCTGAAACTCTCCTGTCAGATACCTGCTGTTGTGGAAGCGATCGCATCGCAAAGTATTATTACCGAAGCAGCTCAAGCGGCAGGAATTACAGTCACGCCAGAAGAACTACAGCAAGAAGGAGATAACTTAAGGTTCGCCAAGAAGCTTGTCAAAGCTAAAGACACCTGGTCATGGCTAGAAAAACACCACCTCTCTGTGGATCAGTTTGAAGAATTAGCCTACAACAATATCCTTGCGCGGAAGTTAGCGAATCATCTATTTTCCAATCAGCTGGAAAAGCATTTTTACGAACATCAGCTAGATTATATCGCTGCTGTTACCTACGAAGTTGTCTTCGAGGATCGAGACTTGGCTTTAGAGCTTTTTTATGCCTTAGAAGAAGGCGAAATCAATTTTCCAGATATTGCTCGTCTATATATCTCAGAACCAGAAGCCCGTCGTGCTTATGGATACAAAGGACTCCGATACCGCAAAGATTTTCGTCCAGAGATTGCAGCCGCTGTCTTTGCTGCTGCACCACCAGAAGCTCTCAAACCGATAACTACTCCCAAGGGAGTGTATTTAATTTGGGTGGAAGAAGTCATTCAACCCCAATTAGATGAACAGTTGCGCCAAAAAATCATTACAGAATCCTTTTCTGATTGGTTAAAGCAACAAATCACCACGATGAAAATAGTTACTCAAATAGACTCAGACGGTTCACAAGAGGAATTAATAGATATGTTATTCACCAAGACTAAATAATGTAGGAGTTTGCAAATTTTTTTTCGCTAAGTATCTACCCTAAATTAGGATAGATTTCTATAGTATTTAAAAATGTTGCAGATACAGGTTTTATTTACTTCGAAACTTAATAGCTTTTCTTTTTTAGTGTTTTGTGAATATATCTACAAAGTGCTGCTTTTGCTTTACTTAAAAATTAAATTAAATCGCTATAACTCTTACTGGGCAAGAATTACTTTAATTTTTGCTTAGATTTATTGTGCAGTTTTTTCTAACTTCAGGCATGAGTAAATATAATGCTTTTTAAACATAAATACATTAGTTTTTTTAATCATAAATTCCTCAAAAAAGTGTTGACTTTTTTGAGGAATAAAGTATATTAGATGTATAGCCAAACGAAACAAGTTGGTTAGACCAAATATTCCCAACAACAGTTATAAAATTTAGGAGAACTCAAATGATCATTTCTGATCTTAACTACTTGGAAAATACCTCTGAAGAAATTCTTGGTGGTTGGAAGAAGATTGTAATCGTTAAGCCTGTAATCAAAAAATTCAACAGCGTTGCACAAGCTGATGCAGACGCTAAAGCAACTGGCGGCCTCAACAATGTAGCCGTAACCTTTACTAACGCTACCGTCACTCCTACTAGTGCTACTGCTTCATCATCAAGCTTTGCTCAAACTAGCAACTAGTAGTTAACAAGTACTAATAATTAAACTCTACTTACAAAAAGTATTAACTTCTGCAAGTAGAGTTAGGCTCGAAAGCTTAGTATATTGATAAATGCCGAAGGCTCTTTGCTCATTTGAGCCTTCGGCTTTTACCAAAAATACATCTTTTGATCTCAAAAAACTGTTTCCGCAATAAAATTTTACAACTTACAACATTTAATTCTCAAACTCAGTTCGCAGTCTGTGTTGTTTGCCTGCCCTGAATTAAAACTCTGGGCTAATAGTTATTTTACCGTAGCCTTAAGCTTCTCGTAGACCCCCGAAAGTAGAGAAGGGTAAAATTCCTTTTAATTAAGTTTAGGAAGTAATCAAGCAGACATGATATCAATCGATATCAGTTATAAGTTTCAAAAGCTTGAGTTCCTTGCAGATATAGGAACAAAAGATATATTAAATAAAAATTGTATAAGTTATAGCTCATAAATAAAAGGATACAAGCTCCTAAGTTTATTTATGGGGATTGTTAATTTTGAATTTGGAGCAAAGCGACGTGACCACAATTCCTGATGCTCTCCAACTCGCAAGTCAATATCACCAAACTAAGCGCTTCACCAAAGCCGAAGAGATTTATCGTCAAATTATAGACTTAGATCCCCAGCAGTCAGAGGCATTTTATGGATTAGGTCTGCTGGCGCAGCAACGGGAACAATATCAAAATGCAGAACGATTTTTTCAAACAGCCTTGCAATTACAGCCAGAAGTAGGGACAATACACAACAGCTTGGGATTTGCTCTGCAACAACAGGGTAAACTAGAAGAAGCGATCGCCTGTTATGAAAAAGCATTAGAAATTCTCCCTGACAGCATAGAAGTACAAATCAATATCAGAAATATTTTTCACATTCAAGGTAAGCTGTCACCAGAAGAGCAAATCTACTACGCAGAGTTGAATGAGCAGTTTGCTTTAGGTAGGCAACAGGCAGGCGATTTCAAGATAGCAGAGTTATATTATCGCCAAGCTATTGCATTGCAGCCAGATTTGGTATCATCTCATACTAATTTAGGAGAAGTACTCCAAAAACAAGGGCGATTCAATGATGCCATCGATTCTTATCAACAAGCAATAAAAATTAAACCAGACTATCATTACGCCTATCACAACTTAGGGTATCTTTTCCAGGAAAAAGGAAAATTTGCAGAAGCAATAGAAGTTTACGAAAAAACTTTAAGCATTCAACCTGATTTTGCAATCACCTATAACAACTTAGGAAATATTCTCAGAGCACAAAATAAATTTGATGCCGCCATAGAATCCTATCAAAAAGCGATTAAAATTCGACCTGATGTTGATTACATATATTGCAACTTGGGAACAGCATTGAGAGATGATAACCAAATAGAAGCGGCAGTCCAGGCATTTGAGCAAGCCGTCAAAGTAACGCCAAACTATGATATGGCTAAATTTGGTGCTTGCATGAGCCAACTACCAGTTATCTACTCTAATGTTGAAGAAATTGCATTCAGACGAAATCAGTATCAACAGTATTTGCAAGATTTAGCTAAATATTATGAATTAACTAATCGGGAAGAACGGGCCAAAGCATCTGAGGCTGTGGGAGCATTTCAACCTTTTTATTTGACATATCAAGGTTTAAATGACCGAGATTTACAGCGAACTTATGGGGAAATGATTTTCCAGATTATGTCGAGTCGCTATCCCCAAGATTGTCAACCGTTGGTTCTGCCAAATTTAGATAAAAATCAAAAGGTTCGTATTGGTATTGTCTCTGGGTTTTTATCTAGTCATTCTAATTGGAAAATCCCTATTAAAGGTTGGGTAGAAAATATAGATCGAAGTGAGTTTGAATTATTTGGTTATTACACCGGGGACAGAACAGATTACTCAACAATAAGTGCCACCAAGGCTTTTGATAAATTTGCCCAAGGTGTTCGCTCAACTGAACAATGGTGTGAGGTAATCACAAAAGATAAATTACATATCTTGATTTTCCCAGAATTTGGGATGGACCCAATGACCCTCAGACTGGGTTGTTTGAGATTAGCGCCAATTCAAATGACATCTTGGGGACACCCTGAGACTAGTGGACTCCCGACAATTGACTATTACTTGAGCAGTGACTTAATGGAACCAGAAAATGCTCAAGAACATTATACAGAAAAATTAGTTAGATTACCCAATCTATCTATTCATTATATGCCTTTAGCAATTCAACCCGAAGAAATTAAGAAATCAGATATAGGTTTAAAAGAGGATGATATTTTCTTCTGGTGTTGTCAGTCATTATATAAATATTTGCCCAATCATGATGATGTTTTCCCCTCTATTGCTAAAGAATTAGGTAATTCTAAGTTTGTATTTATTAAAAGCAAAAGTGAAGAAATAACAGAAAGATTTCGCCAGCGCTTAAACCATGCTTTTGCAGCATTCGGGTTAGATTATCAAAATCACTGTTTGTTTTTGTCTTTCATGAATAACAGTAAGTTTGCTGGAACTACAGCTTTAGCAGATGTCTTCTTAGATAGTATTGGTTGGTCTGGATGTAACTCCACGCTCGAATCTATTGCTCATAATATTCCAGTTGTCACTTTACCAGGAGAACTGATGCGATCGCGCCATTCTCTGGCAATTTTACAGATGATGGGTATCGAAGAGACGATCGCTTCAAAGAAATCAGAATACGTCCAAATTGCCATCCGTCTGGGGAAAGATACTAAATATCGGCAATATATTTCCCAGCAAGTTGCAGAAAATAAACATAAGTTATATGGCGATTTAAAGCCAGTCAAAGCGCTAGAAGATTTTATTTTGCAGCTGGTTAATAAACCAAGACAATTTAACGCCCAAGAAGTTGCTGAACTCTTTCAACTTGCACTTCAAGATCATCGAGCTAATCGCCTAGACACAGCCGAACAGCTATATCGTCAGGTGATAGAAAAACAGCCAGACTATTCAGAAGCATTATACGGTTTAGGGATGCTGGCACAGCAGAAAGGTGAGTTGCAGGAAGCTCAGAAGCATTTGAGTGCAGCTTCGCAAGTTCAGCCTAACTCTGTGAAAATTTGGTTTAGTTTAGGCAATTTGCTGCAAGGTCAAGGACAGTTACCAGAAGCTGAAGCAGCTTACCGAAAAGCGATTGCGTTGCGACCAGATGCAGGGACAATATATAACAATTTGGGCTACACCTTACAACAACAAGATAAGTGGGAGGATGCGATCGCATCTTATCAAAAAGCTCTGGAATTTCAGCCCAACTGCATAGAAGCAGAAATCAATTTAGCGAATGCGCTGTTTGCCCAAGGGAAGCTTTCACCAGAGAAACAAGTCTATTACGCTGACTTGAATTATCAGATGGGCATTGCCCACCAAGAAGCAGCTGATTGGCAAACTGCTATTGTTTACTATCGAACTGCGATCGCACTACAGCCTGATTTGGTAGAAGCCCATTATAACTTGGGGGTGACACTCCAAGAACAAGGGGAATTAGAAGAAGCGTAGGCGTAGCCCGTCGTAGACATCGCTTGCTATCAAAAAGCTTTGGAGTTCAATCCCCAACACCAGGAAGCCAAGATCAAATTAGGAGAGATTTACCAAAACCAGCAACAAAAAGTTACACAAGTGGACTCACTAAAAGTTTCTCGCTAAAGAGGTTCTCTCATGCGATCCTCAACAGCCATCAATCTAAAAAACAAAAACAAAAAATCCAATCACCATAACAACACAGCAAAAATTATGTCATTAACAATTTTCGACAAAGTTAAAGAGTTCATCATCAGACTAGTTAAAGACGAAGCTTTTTACACTCAATTGATGAGCGATAAAATTGACGAAGTGATAAAAGTAATGGAAGACGGTGGCTATAATTTTTCTCAAGAAGAATTTGAAACAGCCTCAATTAAAATCTTGGAGTTAAAAGAATTAGGTCAGTTTGACGACCTCAGTGAAGAGGAATTAGTAGGAGCCTTTGGCGGGCTTACAAACAATAAGGATTTACTCGTTCAGCCATTGTATGGTGTTGTATTCTCACCTCCTGAAGAAGGTGGAAAACCACCAGTTAAAAAATGTAAATGGATTCCTAAACTAAATCCAAAGCCAATAGCTCCACCTATACAACCGTTATATGGAGTAGTTGTTAGTCTAACAGAAGTACAATAACCCGATAAAACGATGAAGAAATAGAATGCGTTAGTTTATCCCTCTTTTGTCACTCTCGGAAAACAATAATCGAACCCAAATTCTGAGACTTTGAATTAATCCAGCTTTGAGGCTTTATTTTCTAACATTAACTGTTTTTAATTAAATAGCGGAAAGTGAAGCGCCAAAAGGGTTTTAGTAATTGGAGTTTACCACTCTGACAAAAGAGGGTTATTTTGAGGGTTGAAATTGAGAGTTAATTTATGACACATCACCGCAAAAGCTACGCAGTTTGGGAAATTACCTTAAAGTGCAATCTAGCTTGTAGTCACTGTGGTTCCCGTGCAGGACATGAGCGCGCCAACGAACTTTCTCCAGAAGAAGCTTTGGATCTCGTCAAGCAGATGGCAGAAGTTGGAATTAAAGAAGTTACTCTCATTGGTGGTGAAGCATTTCTGCGTCCAGACTGGCTGGAAATTGCCAAAGCTATCAACGAGGCGGGAATGTTATGTGGTATGACTACAGGCGGTTATGGCATTTCGTTAGAAACCGCCCAAAAAATGAAGGAAGCGGGAATTCGTAGCGTCTCTGTTTCTATTGATGGCTTGGAAGCAACTCATGACCGCCTGCGGGGAAAGAAAGGCTCTTGGAAATATGCATTTAAGACCATGAGTCATCTGCGAGAAGTCGGTATTCCTTTTGGTTGCAACACCCAAATTAACCGCTTGTCAGCGCCAGAGTTTCCGTGCATCTATGAGTGTATTCGTGATGCAGGTGCTCGTGCTTGGCAAGTTCAGCTGACTGTACCAATGGGGAATGCAGCCGATAACGCAGATATCCTCCTTCAACCCCATGAACTGTTAGATATTTATCCCATGCTTGCCCGTGTGGCGCGTCGTGCTTACCAAGAAGGTGTGCAACTTCAGGCGGGAAATAACATTGGTTATTACGGCCCTTATGAACGATTGTTGCGGGGACGGGGAAAAGAGCATGACTTCTCATTTTGGCAAGGTTGCGGTGCAGGACTCTCAACCTTGGGAATTGAAGCTGACGGAGCGATTAAAGGTTGTCCCTCACTGCCGACTACTGCCTATACAGGTGGTAACATTCGAGAACAGACCTTGCATGATATTATCGAGGGTGCAGAAGAACTACGCTTCAATCTAGGAGCAGGAACACCTGAAGGGACAAAACACCTGTGGGGTTTCTGTAAAACCTGCGAATATGCTGAACTTTGTCGTGGGGGTTGCAGTTGGACTGCCCATGTTTTCTTTAATAAGAGAGGTAATAATCCTTACTGTCATCATCGCGCTCTTGTTCATGCCAAACAAGGTATGAGAGAGCGTGTAGTTCCCAAAGTCAAGGCGCAAGGATTGCCATTTGATAATGGCGAATTTGAGCTAATTGTTGAGTCTACAGATACTTTATTGCCAGCAAACGACCGATTACACTTTACTGCTGACAGCATTCAGTGGTCGGAAAGTTGGCAACAAGAACCCGAATTTTCTTACTTTTTAGTGAGATAATAAATCATGGTAGAAAATTCAGAAATTGACACAATTTCAGAGAACAAAACTGACCTTGAGTCATCATCATCTCAAGAATTAGAGAAAATCTCACTACTTCCACGTTCAGCTTGGAATAGCCAATTAAGCTATTTAAAAGTGCTGTTAAAAGCAAAGCAAGTCCTGGATAAAAGCTGACAGCTTCATTAGAGATATCGAGAGATTTAGCTCGTAAATTAGGAGAGAATTACTCCCCGAATATTTACGCGCAAATTTGTTAATTAACAAAATCAACACAGGTTTTTTATGGCATCAAGAATAAGTCTAACACTAACAACTCAAAAGTTACTTTCTTTCAATGGTAGAACTAATCTCAATAATAGACCCGATCCCAAGCCCGATCCTAGCCCTAATTTTGCTACCGCTGAAGGGGATGCAACTTTTTCTAACTATAGTGAAGGTGCTGCAAGCATTTTAACTTCTACCGAGGCAGATACATTAGTTAAAGGTGGCGTAACTGCTGCAATTGCTGAGGCTCAAGCAAGTTTTGATCCAACTTTTTCATCACTTTTCACTCAGGCTGCTGTCGTTGGATTAAGTGGTCAGTTTGAAGGTACTTCCAACAGCGAAGCAAAGATACTTGCTAGTTTTGCAGTTGGTCGTAATGAAAGCTTCTCTTTTGATTTTTCAGCAAATTTAGCATTGGCAGCTAAAGAAATTGAAAATCCTGACGTTGAATATAACAAAGCTCAGTCTACAACCACTTTTTTGGTATTAGATACCACAAATCCTAACAAGGCCAGAGTTTTAGATTATTTTGGCATCCAGGGTAAATTAGTCTCCTCTGATAAAATCGGGGATCTAACATTTGGTCGTAGTGGCAATGTCACAATCGACAGTCGTGATAAAGATTCTGATATTAATGGCAACAATGGTAGTGACTTCTTGGATGGTAATGCTGTTGGGACTTATGAACGGAATTTTAAGCGCAATACCAACTTAACTATAGTCAAAATTAATACTAGTTCTGTTGAATTGGCAGGAGATACTTTAATCGGCAACCTGGGTAGAGATGTTATCTATGGCACGATTCGGAAGGATAATCTGACGGGAACCAACGGGGCAGACAAACTTTATGCCAGCTTGGGGGATGATAAGCTATCTGGAAAAAGAGGTAATGATAACCTCGACGCCGGCCAAGGTAATGATTCGCTAGATGGTGGCGATGGCGATGATACACTCTATGGCGGTAAAGGCAATGATACACTCTATGGTGGTAGTGGTAATGATGTCTTAGTTGGTGGCGAAGGTAATGACACATTTACTTTCAAACGTAGCGATACCTTGTTTAAAAAAGACTTTGATGTCATTCAAGATTTCCAGGTTGGTGTTGATAAGCTTGTATTAGATGGCTGGGGAAGTCGAGGTAACATTACAGATACCAGCGATGGCGCTCTTCTCACCTTTAATTCTTTATCTCTGAGTAATTCTTTATCTCTGGGTAATTCTTTGTCTCTGGGTAATAATCCTCAACAAAGCATACTATTTTCAAACGTGAGTGCCAGTGATATCAGTTCGGTAATATAATTTGCTTAAGGCTAATTGCTCGTTTCATTTCCTAACAGACTCTGATTGACAAAGCATCTCAGTCAAAACAATCGGGTGAGTAAAAAATCTGATTGCACAAGAAAATGTCGATACTTTTTCTGGGAGAGATTTTGCCAACAGGAACCTCTATAGTGTACGCACTGAAATTACTTGAGTTGGTAATGTTTGATCGCTAACTTTAGGTTTATTTCTCGCCCATACTGTTGACAAAATCTCTACCTTATCTTAACTAAATAGACTTGCTTTATTAACAGGCAAAAATAGGTAAAATATTTTATTGATAGTTATCACTTATGTTCTGAATTTATAGTAATCTATAACAATATAATATCCAATTCAAATATAGTTATGAATACTACAAATATTTCAGAATCTAGAGTTAAATTTCTTATTCAAATTGCCGTGCAAACGCATCAGTCAGGTGACAAGGATGAAGCTGAATGGCTAGATCAAACAGAAGTGGCTGAAATCCTCGAACTAGCAGTTCAACAGCAACGAGACAATAGTTTATTGGAGGCGGAACAGCTATATAGTCAAGTTCTGGAAAAACAACCTGATAACGCTGAAGCAATATATGGTTTGGGAATGTTAGCGCAGCAGATGGGGCAACTCCAAACTGCTGAACAGTGGCTAAGTGCGGCTTCACAAGTTCAACCAAATTCTGTTAAAACTTGGTTCAGTTTAGGTAATTTGTATTTAGTTCAAGAACAGTTTTCCCAAGCAGAGAAAGCTTATCGGCAAGCTTTAGTTTTATTACCTAACTCACTACCAATTTACAACAACTTGGGCTATACTCTGCAACAACAAGGATTATTTGAAGAAGCAATTCACTATTATCAAAAAGCTCTAGAGTTAAAGCCAGACTTTATCGAAGCAGAGACTAATTTGGGCAATGCGTTACACGCTCAAGGTAAGCTCTCCAGCAATCAACAAATGTACTATGCACAATTAAATAATCAATTGGGTGTTAACCGGAAAAAAGCAGGGGATTTGAAAAATGCTGTAACTTGTTACAAGGAAGCGATCGCACTACAACCAAATTTGTTAGAAGCCCATTATAACTTGGCTTTGACGCTGCAAGAACAAGGGGAATTAGAAGAGGCGATCGCATCCTATCAAAACCTCTTAGAACTTAATCCCAACTATGGAGAAGTTTACCTGAATTTAGGCAAAATTTACCAACAGCAGAATAATTTAACAGAGGCGATCTCTGCTTATCAACAAGGGTTAAAGCTGATTAATCCCCACTATGCTAAAGTATTTGCAGCTACCCAAGACAACAAAGAAGAGATATCAGCAACTCCCCTACTTCCTCAAGGAGAGGTGCAAATAGGTGAGTATTACTTTCCACTAATCCCTCCAGTATCAGAAACGGAAGACAAGCGACCTTTTTGGAGTGTGGTTATTCCTGCATATCAACGTCCTGACTATCTACTAGAGTCCTTAGTCAGTGTCCTAGCTCAATGGTCAGGTACTGAGGAAATGGAAATTATTGTGATTGATGATGCAAGTACGCCACCTCTGTATCAACTAGTAAATGCGATCGGGCGAGGTATAGTACGCTATTACCGCAATCCGCAAAATCTCAGACAGCAGGGAACTTGGAATGCAGGAGTTAGTAATAGTCGAGGATTGTGGATTCACTTACTTCATGATGATGACTATGTGTTGCCAGGTTTTTATACTCGCCTCAAGCAGAGTCTAGAAGGTTGTCCAGATTCGGTTGGAGCAGCTTTTACAGGTTATGAAAATATCAACGAAACAAGAGAAATTACTTTCCGCCAACAATTATACGGGACAGATAAAGGTATAGTTTCAGACTTACTGCTATATATTGGTGTAGCAAACCCATTGAATCCGCCTGCTGTTGTGATTCGTCGAACAACCTATGAACGGCTAGGTGGATATCATCCAGAATTAACCTCTACTCTCGACTGGGAACTCTATAAACGGATCGCTACCTTCTATGATTGGTGGTATGAGCCAGAAATTTTGGTTCATTATCGCGTGCATTCCCAAAGTATGAGAACTGAACTTTCCTTATCTGGAGATCGGGTAGCATCAATCCGTCGTTCTATTGAGATTTCTGAAAGCTATCTTCCAGCCGATCTTTGTGCAGGAATTACAGCACAATCACGTAAACATTACTTCATTAGTTGTTTAGCAGATACAGAAGTTCCTCTCAAGGCTGGCGATCTTACTGGCGCTTTTCGCACACTTGAAGAGATTCTCAAAATCGATCGGTCTGCTGAGTCACTAGCACAGTTATTTACTTGGCTGAGAACAGATATTGCCACTCCTGTAAGGGATGAGATCGCCTTCAGGTTGATCTCTTTGCCTCTCGATAATTAGATAGTCAAAACCCTAACTAAATACTGGGAGTTCGCCCATTTTTTTTGAAGTTAGAAAAATTGGTAAATGACGTAGAAATAAGGGTTTGGGAAAAATCAGGTTTTTGGATAATAGCGATCGCAATTTGGGACAAACGCTATAACCCTTATTTTAACGTTCCGTCTTTTTTATAACTGTCTAGAAAATGAGCAAACTGGGAGTAATAAATCATAAAAATACTTAAAATGACAACAATTACTGAATCTCTCCAAATAGCATCGAAACATTATAGAGCTAATGATTTAACCAAAGCCGAACAACTGTACCGTCAGATTTTGGAAGAACAACCTAAGCATCCAGAAGCCTTATATGGGTTAGGTATACTGGCACAGCAGTCAGGTAAGTTTCAAGATGCTGAACAGTTGCTAAATGCAGTCCTCCAGATTCAGCCTAACTCCGTCAAGGCTTGGTTCAGTCTAGGTAATTTATATCAAGCCCAAGGTCAGTTACCAGCAGCGGTGGAAGCATATCAGCAAGCCATAGCACTAAAGACAGACT
This sequence comes from Nostoc sp., assembly GCF_036917235.1. Lineage (GTDB taxonomy): Bacteria > Cyanobacteriota > Cyanobacteriia > Cyanobacteriales > Nostocaceae > Nostoc. The sequence goes on along the minus strand of NZ_JBALDU010000080.1, from coordinate 23,973 downwards.
CAGCGCCACTTTATAATAACCTTGGCTATACCTTACAACTACAAAACAAATGGGAAGAGGCAGTTGCTTGCTATCAAAAAGCATTAGAGTTGCAGCCCAACTGTATTGAAGCTGAAGCGAATTTGGGTAACGCATTGCACGCCCAAGGAAAGCTTTCTTCCCAACAACAGGCTCAATACGGGACATTAAACAATGAGTTAGGCAGAAATCGGCACCAAGTAAAAGATTTAAAGACTGCTGTGGCTTACTATCGAGTTGCGATCGCTTTACAGCCTGATTTGCTCGATGCTCACTATAACTTGGGAATTGCGCTTCAACAGCAAGGTGATTTTGAAGAGGCAGTAGCCTCTTATCAAAAAATATTGGAACTCTATCCTCACAACGGAGAAATTTACTTCAAATTAGGCAAAATTTACCAAGATCAAAACAAATTACCAGAGGCAATATCTGCCTATCAACAAGGGTTGAAGCTCACCAATCCCCACTACCTCAAAGCATTTGTAGCTGATGCAGAAACCGACAAACATCAGGAAGTGCCGATTACACCGGAGCTTCCTCAAGAAGAGGTAATTGTGAGAAACTATAAGTTTCCCAAGATTCCAGCAGTTGTGGCTAGTGAAAAAAAGAGGCCATTCTGGAGTGTGGTGATTCCTGCATATAAACGCACTGACTATCTTCTCGAATGTCTAGCTAGTGTTTTAGCACAATGGACTGGAGAAGAAGAAATGGAAATTCTGGTAATGGATAATGCCAGTACGCCGCCACTCTTCGATCTTGTGAATTCTATTGGCAGAGGTATAGTAAGCTACTACCGAAACTCGCAAAATATTGGGTTAGTAGGAAACCATAACACAGGTATTACACTCAGTCGAGGGCAATGGATTCACATACTTCACGATGATGATTATGTTCTCCCTGGTTTTTATTCCCAACTCAAGCAGAGTCTAGAAGATTGTTCGGATTCTGTTGGAGCAGCTTTCACAGGTTTTGATAATATTGACGAAAAAGGGATGTTTCTTTCCAAAGGGGATATTTTTTACTGGTATGGAGAAAACAAAGGTATTATTCAAGATTGGCTGTCACAGATTGTAGTGACAAATCCGTTGAGACCCTCGGCAATAGTTGTTCGGCGGCAAACCTATGAAAGACTAGGGGGATATTGTTCTGATTTGAGCGATCTTAACGGGTGGGAAGTGTGTAAACGGATTGCTACTTTTTATGATTGTTGGTATGAACCAGAAATTTTGGCTTGTTATCGCGTAGATACAAGTTTGTACGCTAACAAAAGGTCGAATAATCTTTTTTTGACAGGAAATCATGCAGTATTTCTTCGCCGTGCTATCGAGATTACAGAGAGCTATCTTCCTGAGGATCTTTGTACAGAGATGACAGCAAAAGCCCGTAGCTATAACTTTGAATATCTTCTAGAAAGGAGGGTAATCATTCCTCTAAGAGCCGGTTATCTGACTGGTGCTTTGCGTATGCTTCAAGAAGCTCTAAAAATCGATTGTTCTCCTGAAGCGATTGCCAAGTTATTTGCTTGGTTGACTCAAGATGAAGCTGCTCCCTTACGGAATGAGATTGCTACCAAGTTGCTTGCTATTCCTGGAGAAAATATTCCAGACAAGATTCCTGCTGAATTAAAATCCCCACAAACTGCGATCGCACTATAAGATATGAAAATACTTGTAACTGGAACTGAAGGTTATATCGGCTCATTATTAGCTCCTCTGTTGATCCAAGAAGGTCATGAAGTTATTGGTTTAGATACTGGCTTTTATAAAGTAGGTTGGCTATATAACGGCACCAAAGTAACTGCCAAAACCCTCAACAAAGACATCCGCCATATTACAACAGAAGACCTACAAGGCATAGAAGCAGTAGTTCACATGGCAGAACTCTCTAACGACCCTTTAGGTCAGTTAGCCCCTGATATCACCTACGATATCAACCACAAAGGCTCGGTACATATAGCGAAACTGGCGAAAGCAGCTGGAATCCAACGCTTTGTCTATACTTCGTCATGCAGTGTCTATGGTTTTGCCACTGAAGACTACGTTAGCGAAGAGTCTACCATTAATCCCCAAACAGCTTATGCCAAATGCAAAGCACTTGTCGAACAGGATGTGAAACTCCTTGCTGATGATGGCTTTTCTCCCACCTTTCTCCGAAATGCCACAGCCTATGGCGCTTCTCCAAGAATGCGCTTTGATATTGTCTTAAACAATCTAGCCGGTTGGGCATGGACAATTAAAGAAATCAAGATGAACAGCGACGGTACACCTTGGCGTCCCCTAGTGCATCTATTGGATATCTGCAAAGCAATTATCTGTACCTTAGAAGCTCCGCGTGATGTAATTCATAACCAAATTTTCAATGTCGGTGATACAAATAGCAACTATCAAGTCAAACAAATTGCTCAAATAGTTGCAGATGTTTTTACAGATTGTCAATTGAGCTTTGGTAAACACGATCCTGACAACCGCAGCTATCGGGTTTTATTTAATAAAATTAACCAAAAATTACCAGGATTCAAATGTGAATGGGATGCCCAGCGCGGTGCCCAACAACTATATAATATTTTTCAGCAAATTGATATGAATAGAGGAACATTTGAGTCTAGAGGCTTTACCCGCCTGAAACAACTGGAATACCTCATTGGCACTCAGCAAATCGATCGAGATTTCTTCTGGCAGACTGTTTAAAAGTTTCATATCATATAATAACTTATGAATTTACTAAAGCCAACAAATAATCAGCTAATAACTGGTAATTGTCTATTCTGTGGAACAGGCTTACAGCATACCTTTATAGATTTAGGTATGTCTCCTCCCTGTGAAAGTTATCGCAGTCTCAAACAACTCAATGAAGTAGAGCAATTTTATCCTCTGCATGTCTATGTTTGTGAGGAGTGTTTGTTAGTTCAACTCCAAGAATACATTAGTCCAGAAAATATTTTTAGCGACTACGCTTATTTTTCTTCCTACTCTGATAGCTGGTTACAACACGCCAAAAAATACGTTGATTTAGTAGTAGAACGTTTCCAATTAAACCAGGAAAGCCAGGTAATAGAAATTGCTAGTAATGATGGCTACTTGTTGCAATACTTTGTTGCCAAAGGCATACCAGCGCTGGGAATAGAGCCAGCAGCAAATGTTGCTGAAGTAGCAATTAAAAAAGGTATTCCTACAGTTGTCAAATTTTTTGGACAGGAGACAGCGCAAGAACAGGTTGCTAAGGGCAAACAGGCAGATTTATTACTCGGAAACAATGTTCTTGCTCACACTCCATATCTCAATGATTTTGTCAAAGGAATGAAAATTATCCTCAAACCGCATGGTGTAATTACTATGGAATTTCCCCACTTGATGCGGTTAATCGAGGAAAATCAGTTTGATACTATTTACCACGAGCATTTCTCTTATTTTTCCTTTATTACTGTAGACAAGATTTTTGCTGCTCACGGCTTGACAATTTTTGATGTAGAAGAATTAACCACTCATGGTGGTTCTTTGAGAATTTATGCCCGCCACAATGAAGACTCTTCTAAACCTATTAGCGACCAAGTATCAGAACTTAAAAATCGAGAAGAAGCGGCTGGTTTTACGCAATTAGAATACTATTTTTCCTTTGGTGAACAAGTTAAAGAAACTAAACGCAACTTATTAGATTTTTTGATAAAAGTTAAACGAGAGGGAAAATCGATTGTTGGTTACGGTGCTCCAGGTAAGGGAAATACTCTCTTAAACTATTGCGGTATCCGCACAGATTTTATTGACTATACAGTAGACCGTAACCCTTATAAGCAGGGTCAATTTTTACCAGGAACTCATATTCCGATTTTTCATCCAGACAAAATTGCCGAAACCAAGCCTGACTATATACTAATATTACCCTGGAATCTGAAAAATGAAATTATGATACAAATGGCTTACATTCGGGATTGGGGAGGTCAATTTGTTGTACCAATTCCTGAAGTTAATGTCTACTCTTAAGTATTTAATATTTTTGCTCGTCAAAAAGGGGTAAGTGACATGAAAGTAGTTTTATTTTGCGGTGGCTTAGGAGCCAGAATGAGAGAATATTCAGAAAGTATTCCTAAGCCAATGGTGAATATTGGTTATAGACCCATATTATGGCACGTCATGAAATACTATGCTCACTATGGGCACAAAGATTTCATCTTATGTCTTGGTTACAAGGCCGACCTCATTAAAAGTTATTTCTTAAATTACAATGAATGGCTTTCTAATAACTTTAGCCTTTCCAAGGGTAGCCAAATTCAGTTGTTTAATCGAGATATTCAAGATTGGAATATTACATTTGTAGATACAGGGTTAACTGCTAACATTGGTCAAAGATTCAAAGCAGTAGAAAAGTATCTAGAAGGAGAAGAAGTATTTTTAGCTAACTACAGTGACGGTTTGACAGACTTACATTTACCAACGTATATCAATAATTTTTATCAGCGTGATAAAATTGGTAGTTTTTTATGTGTCAGACCAAGCCAAACTTTTCACTTAGTTGATATGCAAGAGGATGGTTTGGTAAAAAATATCCAAGATGTAAAGGAATGTGATATTTGGATTAATGGAGGATATTTTATGTTTAAAAAAGAGATTTTTAACTATATAAATTATGGCGAAGAACTGGTTATGGAGCCTTTTCAAAGATTGATTGCGAAAGAAGAACTTTTTGCATATAAATACACTGGCTTTTTCGGAGTAATGGATACATTTAAAGAGAAACAACAGTTGGATGATATGTATGCTCAAGGCAAAAGACCTTGGGAAGTTTGGGGAGATGAACAAGTACAAGTCGACCATTTATGATCCAACTTAGTTTGAATAAGACAGACGAATCTGAGTACAAAATTCTTTGTCTCGGCTCTCATTGTGATGATATCGAGATTGGTTGTGGAGGTACAATCTTAAAGCTGATAGAGAATTATCAAGATGTTGCGATCTATTGGGTTGTCTTTAGTTCCAATGAGCAAAGAGCAGAGGAAGCAAGCACAAGTGCTAGTCTTTTCTTAAAAGAAATTCCAGTCAAGAAAATTATCATTAAAAATTTTCGAGATGGCTTTCTACCTTTTCAAGGGATAGAGGTGAAGGAATGCTTTGAACAGTTGAAGCAAGAATTTTCACCAGATATAATCTTTACTCATCATCGAGACGATCGCCATCAAGATCATCGCTTAATTTCTGACTTTACTTGGAATACCTTTAGAAATCATTTAATTTTAGAATATGAAATACCCAAATATGATGGTGATTTGGGTATTCCTAATTTCTTTGTCCATTTAAATGAAACACTCTGCCACCGAAAAATTCAATATATTTTAGATGCGTTTGCTACCCAGAATAATAAGCAGTGGTTTACAGAAGAGACTTTTCGTGCGATTCTCAGAATTCGTGGGATTGAATCAAATTCACCGAGTAAATATGCGGAAGCATTTTATTGTCGAAAAATGTTTTTCTGAAAAATTAAAAGTTGAATTTAATCTCAGGTTTGTAAATTTATGATATTTACTGAAACTAAAATAAAAGAAGCGTTTATTGTTGATTTAGAACTGCACCGAGATATTCGCGGCTTTTTTGCTCGGAGTTTCTGTACTCAGGAATTTCAAGATCGTGGCTTAAAACCTACTATTGCCCAATGCAATTTATCTTTTAACTATAAAAAAGGAACATTGCGGGGTATGCATTATCAAATGCCTCCTTCTCAGGAAACAAAATTGGTGCGTTGTATCAGGGGGGCTATTTATGATGTAATTATCGATTTGCGTCCAGATTCTCCTAGCTATTTATCTCATATTGGTATAGAGTTAACTGCTGAAAATCGTCTTGCTCTCTATATCCCAGATAGGTGTGCTCACGGTTTTCAAACTCTGAGCGATGAGACGGAGGTGATGTATCAAATGGGTGATTTTTATGCACCTGAATATGCTGGCGGGTATCGCTATGATGACCCAGCTTTTGGTATTGAATGGCCTCTACCTGTGACTGAAATTTCGAATAAAGATCGGGCTTGGAGTTTATTTGAATCGAAAAAAATTGTAACGACTACGGTGATGTAAGACTTTTAAGATCAATTTAAAAATATATAGTTGCTGAGTAAATATAGGATTAGGAACACACAGAGGCGCAGAGACACGGAAAATCAAAATTTGAAAAATTAAATTTTGAGTTTCATACTTAAAACTGTGTTCAAACTTTGTTACAGCACATAAGGGGCGAAGTGAATACAATTTATTTTGATTCGATTTTTAGTGATGAAATCAGACGCAAGCATCTTTATAATGGACAATTGTTTGTCTTTTCTCCTTGTGCCAGTGCGATCGCTCTATGTGATTTTGCTCGTAGTATGGTTGAAGAAGCGTTTGCCCCTTTAGATCCGAGAGAAGCACAACATAGCCTGCCTGTAGAGAAATACGTTGAGATTTTAGCACAACTCAAGCCAGCTTTTATCCATCACCCTGAATCTAAACAACTCATTCAAGGCATCTTGAAAGAAAGTGGATGTGACTTGAATAAAACCTATTTCGATGTACCTCGCCTGAGAACAGCAACCAGCGATCGCTATCTGACTGCTGGTATTGCTTACGCTTTCCATCCTCATCGTGACATCTGGTATTCTGCTCCTCTGTGCCAGATCAACTGGTGGATTCCTGTCTACGATATTACCCCAGAGAATGCGATGGCATTCCATCCGCGTTACTGGAATCAACCAGTTAAGAATAGCTCAAGAGATTATGACTACGCTCAGTGGATTAAAGAAAGTCGCAGAAATGCGGCACAGCACATTAAAACAGATACGCGCAAGCAACCCCATGCAGAAGAAACTTTAGAAATGGAGCCGCAATTGCGGTTAATTACACAAGTCGGTGGCATGATTCTGTTTTCAGGAGCGCAGATGCACTCCACTATTCCCAACACATCAGGCTATACCCGTTTCAGTATTGACTTTAGAACCGTACATTTTGATGATGTCATAGCTCAAAAGGGTGCGCCAAATATTGATTCAACTTGTACAGGAACTTCTTTAGGCGACTTCTTACGAGGCACTGACTTCTACCCGATTACTGACACATTGTTGTTGTCTACAACAAACAATCTCTTGTAGAATAACTTTTGTTTTTCAAACTCCAGTCTGTGAGCAATAAATGGTGAACTATGTTGAAAAGTTGTCTGGACAAACAATACTAATTACAGGTGCTAGCGGATTTCTAGGATCTCATTTAGTCCGTCATTTATGCCACAATGGTGCAGAAGTACATGCTGTTTCTCGCAGTTTTCATACTTGTGATATAAGCTGCTTGCGATGGTGGCACGGTGACATGGAAGACATTAAGTTTGTTCAAAATATTTTCCACAGCATTAAACCTGACCTAATCTTCCATTTATCCGGTCTTGTGACAGCAGTTCCTAATCTAGAGTTCATATTGCCTACCTTTCACAGTTTACTGACTAGTACTATTAACTTATTGACGATAGCTGCCGAAATTGGTTGTAGTCGCATTGTGTTAATAGCTTCTTTAGAGGAACCAGAACAAGATCGTCCTGAAGTAGTTCCTTCTTCTCCTTACGCTATTGCTAAATTTGCTAGTAGTACTTATGGTCGGATGTTCCATCGACTCTATCAGACACCTGTAGTTCTTGTTAGACCCTTTATGACCTATGGGCCGGGGCAAAATGTGTCTAAGATCGTTCCTTCTGTTATTCTTTCCTTGTTGCAAGGGCAAGCTCCAAAACTTAGTAGTGGAAAGCGTCAAGTTGATTGGATTTATATCGATGACGTGATTGCAGGACTTCTCGCTGCAACACAAGTTCCTAATGTAGAGGGTTGTACATTCGACTTAGGTTCGGGAGAACTAGTACCCATTCATGCAGTTGTGTCCCAGCTTGTTAATCTGGTCAACCCTCAAATCCAGCCACTATTTGGTGCTTTACCTGAGCGGCCGATGGAAAGAATAAGAGTAGCTGATACGGCTTATACATACGATAAACTAGGTTGGCAACCTTCAATTTCTCTAAAGAAGGGCTTGGAATTGACTGTAAATTGGTATACAAAACATCAATAAAAGATTGGATACACCAATTAACAAGGATGCTACTTATGGTTGCAGATAGACTTCAGAATATTAATTTATTCGATCTAAAAAATTCTTTTAACTTAAAGGATATTAGTCTAGAAATTTACCAACTAATTTCTGATTTATATCCCATTTGCCGTAGTATTACAGGTGATGGTTTTAGAGAAACTTTAAAAATTCTCCAGCAGTATATTCCTTTGTCAGTTCATGAGGTGCCAACAGGAACAGAGGTATTTGATTGGACAGTTCCTAATGAGTGGAATATTAAAGATGCCTATATTAAAAACTCTCAAGGTGAAAAGATTGTAGATTTTACTAATTCAAATTTACACGTTGTTAACTATAGTATTCCCATACATCAAAAAATATCTCTTCAAGAACTTAAATCACATCTATTTACACTTACCGATTATCCTAATTGGATTCCTTACCGAACTTCATATTACAAGGAAAGTTGGGGTTTTTGCCTGACTCACAATCAGTATTTGCAACTAAATGATGAAGAATATGAAGTATGTATTGATTCTTCTCTGCAACCAGGTTATTTGACTTATGGTGAGTATTATATTCCCGGAGAAAGTACTGATGAAGTCTTGATTTCTTGCCATGCCTGTCATCCTTCACTATGTAATGATAATCTTTCAGGAATTGCGATCGCTACTTTTATCGCTAAATATTTAAGTCAAACTACACCAAGATATTCCTATAGATTTCTCTGGATTCCCGGAACCATTGGCTCAATTACATGGTTGGCTCTCAATGAAGCTCAAGTCAATAACATTAAACATGGCTTGGTATTAACTTGTTTAGGAGATGCAGGCAACTTTACCTACAAAAAAAGTCGTAGAGGTGACACTGAAATAGATCAAGTTGCTGCTTATGTACTCAAAAACTCAAAACAAGATCACAAAATTATAGATTTCTTCCCCTATGGCTATGATGAGCGACAATATTGCTCGCCAGGATTTAATTTAGCTGTAGGTTGCTTCATGCGATCGCCTCATGGTAGTTTTCCTGAATACCATACCTCAGCAGATGATTTAAATTTCGTTCAACCCCAATATCTTGCCGAGTCATTCTTTCAATGTAATTCGATGTTGCATATCCTCAACAATAACGAAATCTACTACAACAAAAATCCCAAATGTGAGCCACAGTTAGGTAAAAGAGGAATATATCGGGCAGTTGGTGGTAACAAAGATAGCGGGCTAAATGAAATGGCAATCCTGTGGGTTTTAAATTTATCTGACGGTCAGCATACTCTATTAGATATTGCAGAAAAGTCGGGTATGTCATTTGATGCGATCAAATCTGCTGCCGATACATTATCAACACATGACTTATTAACAATTAAAACCAATTAAGTTTGAAAAAGATTGGGAAAATGAAATTCGCTACGACGCAAACGTAGGCAAGTCCTTCTCACCAGGTAATCTAAAAGGGAGCATCCACTTTTGGCGGATCGCCCGCTACACGAAGAGAAGTGAAGTCTGGGGCTATAAAACTAAACCCGCACAACGACCGACTCAGTGACCACCTGCGCGGGTTTCAGAAAGTCCGTGTAGGCGGCCTACCCTTCTCTTCGAGAGGCTACGCCAACGGGTTCTCCAAAGGAGTACGTTTGTGTAGCCGCGATTTCCGCGAATTCTATTTGCTAGGTCTGCCAACTTTTTCTATATTATCCTCAATTGTTCTGTGAGAATACTTATTCTGTATTGATATATTTAATGTTAGTTTTACATTCTATTTATAATTACTGCCCGGAAAGTAGCTTAACTTTATAATCTAGAATATACTTCACCTCTTCACTATTACTTGGAAAAATATCCTATTTAACTTCATGATTACTTGAAATAAATGTCATTACTTATACCATTGTAAGAGCAGTTTAGATGATTGATATTAGAGAAGTAGTTTAAAAACATACCTTGTCTAGTACATGAATAAAAAATGGGCTGTTAAACGACTTACAATCAATCTCACATCAGGCGAGGCACAGAAGCTTGAACAATACTGTTCAACGACTGGCAGACCAGCAACTGATGTAATTCGGGAGTTAATTCGCTCTCTTTATGCTAAAGATGAAAAAGCCTCTGAAAGCTCATGAATCAAACTGCAAAAAAGTGAAACAGGATAAGTACATCTTAATTTGTCAGTGAAATATGCTGCTTAACAGTTATCAGCTAACAGTGAATCCCTATAAGTAAAGTTAGGGAATTTAAATAAGAATACTCTCTTACAAAGTTCAGAGCCGAGGAAATCTTCGCTCTGACTTTTGCTTTGGATATCGTGCAATCATCTTGATACATTTGCATAATTAAAAATATCAAATTAATTGAAAAAAGGTAGAATTCAGCATCAAGATGTTCTTACTAGCTTGCTTACCCGTAGCGGTAGTGAGTCTGCAAGTGTTTTGTAAACCACCGAATTTCAAGTTTTGTGGCTGTCTTTAAGCAGTAATTTATCCATTTTTTCGCGCAGAATACCCTTCTTGCATCTGGCTTTGCTCCTGAACTATTTTTTTACAATTAGTAATATTACCGATCTTTTCGGAAAAAAATTAAGTTAGATATGGTACTTACCACTTACTTCCTTATACTTTCCAAAGTATTAAGAATTTAATCCCTAATTTATTTAATTACAAATAATGCTTAGAAAAACCTTGGTTATAAATCAGCCAAAGGTAAGCAAGTCTTTGGGCGAACTGAGGATTTTTGCTGGATTTATAACACTCAGTTTTGCGATCGCCGCAATATTGTGTAACCATCAGGATGCAATCGCCCAAACTCCCGAACCTCAGACATTACCCCCAAGTCGGTTAGATAATCTTCCTGAGACTCCGTTACCGTCGGATGTGCTACCCAAGCCACCAGACGAGAATCAATTGCTTCCATCCCTAAAACTACCGAATCAGCCAATTCTGGAGCAAGATGACTCTAATGCCCGATTTCGGGTCGATCGCATTGAAGTTTTGGGCAGTACAGTTTTCAAAGCAGAACAGTTTGCCGCTGTCACAAATCCCTTTGTGGGACGGGAACTGACATTTGCAGAGTTGTTGCAAGTTAAAGATGCCATCACCAAGCTTTACACTGATAACGGCTATGTCACCACAGGCGCATTGATTACACCGCAGACAATAGAAGCTGGGACAATCAAAATTCAGGTGATTGAGGGTAGTTTGCAAGAAATTAAGATTGTCGGTAATAGGCGATTACACACTCAATACATTCGCGATCGCATTAAACTTGGTGCAGGCAAACCTCTAAATGTACCGCGTTTAATAGAAAAGCTGCAACTACTCCGCCTCAATCCGCGGATTCAAAACCTGTCAGCCGAGTTGCAGACAGGTGTGCAACCGGGAACCAATGTGTTGCAAGTGGAGGTTAAAGAAGCAGAAACTTTTAAACTGACAGCAAGCCTGGATAATGGGCGATCGCCAAGTGTGGGCAGTTTTCGCCGGGGAGTGGATCTGCAAGAAGCCAATTTATTGGGTTTGGGCGATACCCTGAGTCTGGGATACGCCAATACCGATGGCAGTAATACAATCAATGCCAATTACACGCTACCAATTAACGCCCACAATGGCACCCTATCCTTCGCTTTTAGCCAGGGATGGAATCGCGTGATTGAAAAACCATTCAGCGTCCTTGATATTCAGTCAAACACTAGGTCTTACGAATTGGGCTATCGGCAACCACTGGTGCAAAAACCAACGCAAGAGTTGGCAATTGGGCTGTCATTCTCGCGCCAGGAAAGCCAAACTGAGTTGGGTCTTGATAACATTGGGCCGTTTCGACTCTCCCCAGGTGCAGATGCGAACGGAAAAACCAATATTTCGGCTCTGCGCTTTTTTCAAGAATATACCCAGCGAAGCAACCAGTATGTATTTGCGGCGCGATCGCAATTGAGTTTTGGTGTAGATTGGTTCGATGCTAATGTCAGTGATAATGAACCAGATAGCCGCTTTTTTGCGTGGCGGGGACAGGCGCAGTGGGTACGGCAATTAGCACCAGATACTCTATTTTTAGCTAGGGGCGATTTCCAATTGGCAGCAGATTCCTTAGTACCTTTGGAGCAATTTGGTCTTGGTGGACAGCTAAGTGTCCGGGGCTATCGCCAAGATGCATTACTCACAGATAATGGTATGTTATTTTCGGCGGAATTTCGAGTCCCAATTGTCCGCGCTGCCAAAATTGGCGGAGTGTTGCAACTGACACCCTTCATTGATGTAGGTAAAGGCTGGAATACCAAAGGCAAAAATCCATCACCGAGTACGCTTGTTAGTACTGGGTTGGGGCTGTTGTGGAAACAGGGTGATGACTTCTTGGCCCGCATAGATTGGGGCATTCCTCTAATCTCAGTGGATGGTGAAAAGCGATCGCTCCAGGAAAATGGACTGTATTTCTCAGTGAGTTATTCAGCGTTTTGAGGCAATCAATAAATAATCCCTGTGACGATGTCCGCGATATCTCTGAATACCGCAAAACTGGCGAAGTCACAGCACAAATGCCTGAATCTTCAGAAGTTCCTGTCCAAGCTACTTCCTGGCATCGCAACACCCAAGGCAAAATTGAGTTAATTGCGGCTCAATCAACCCATATACAACCATATTTAACCTGTGGTGCACAAACTGAAGTTCCAGCAATTGCAATGCCTAGGGCAAGTTTCGTTTTCACAAAGCTCCCCCAAGATGACTACTAAAACTGTTGATGCTGTTCAAACACAATGCCGTTTAGGGAACCCTATATATATTATTAATAGAAAGTGAGCCATGAAAGCACCTTCTGTTTGCTGGGGTTTGATTAATTTAATGCTGACAGGTGGGATGCTCCTTTGGTGTGCCTCTGTGAGTGCCCAGCTAACTCCCGATGGCACCCTCAATACTACTGTCTCCCAAAGCGGTAATAACTTTACCATTACTAACGGTAGTGCCGCCAACAGTAACTTATTTCACAGTTTCCAGCAGTTTTCGGTTCCCACTGGCGGTTCGGCTACTTTTGATTTAACGAACACGCCCAACATTTCTACCATCTTCAGCCGTGTCACTGGCGGTAATATCTCTAGCATTGATGGCTTGATTCAGACGATTAACGGCAACAACCCCGTTAGTCTCTTCTTGATCAACCCTAGTGGGATCATCTTTGGAGCCAATGCCCAACTAAAGATTGGGGGTTCCTTTATTGGTACAACTGCCAGCAGTATTAAATTTGCCGGTGGTGCTGAGTTTAGTGTAATTAATTCTGAATCTGCCCCCTTGTTGAGCATCAATGTTCCCATTGGGTTGCAACTGGGTAACAATCCCGCACCCATCAACATTCAAGGTACAGGACATACTTTGAGGAATGTCAGTGGACTGGTTCTGCTTCCTCCGATTCAGACTCCCAGTTCTACAAAACTGCGGGTAGAGCCGGGAAACACCCTAGCTTTAGTGGGTGGCGACATACATCTAAATGGGGCAAACCTGATCGCTGAAAGAGGGCGAGTTGAATTGGGTAGTGTCAGCGGTACAGCATTGGTAAACCTGATACCAACCGCACAGGGCTATACACTGGGATATGGGAATGTACAAAGCTTTGGCAATATTCAATTGGCACAGCGATCGCTATTAGATATCAGCGGCGTGAATGCAGGTTCGGTTCAAATTCAGGGTAGGCAAATTCAATTCACCGATGGCTCTCTAGTACTGGCACAAAATTTTGGCAATCTCCCCGGTGGTGACATTCGCCTTCAGGCTACAGAGTCCATTAATCTAATTGCCAAAACAGCTGATGGCACAATTCAGAGCGGAGTGCGTAGTAATGCTTTTGGTATGGGAGCTAGTGGGAATATCAGCGTTATTACTCCCAACTTCACTATCAAGTCGGGAGCGGGGTTGAACAGCACAACTTTTGGAGCAGGTCCGAGTGGGAATATTTATATTGATGCAACCGCCATTGAACTGTCTGGCTTTTCACCCAATAATCCTGCTGATGTCACCACAGTCAACACTACTACACTAGGCACTGGGAATGCTGGTGATGTTTTCGTCAATGGTAATAATCTACTAGTATCAAGCGGTGCCTCACTATCTTCGGCTACCTTTGGCAGTGGTTCTAGCGGTAAAGTGACGATTCGCAACACCAACACCACGGTGATGGGAGAAAGCCCCTCTGGACTTTACAGCAACATTAGCTCAACTACATTTGCAACCGGAAGTGCCAAAACCTTGACCCTAGATACTGCGAAATTGCAAATTTTGGATGGGGGAGCGGTTGCCACTACCGCATTTTTTGCAGGGAATGGGGGAGATTTGAGGATCAATGCTACTGAAGCGATCGTCATCAATGGTCAAGGTCGGGCAACTAATAGTAGCATTAATGCCTCCACCATCCGACCCGATCCTTTATTGCGGAAACGATTTGGTTTGCCGGATATATTAACAGCGAATGCCGGCACTGTGAGCATTACCACACCGAACTTAACGCTGATGGATGGCGGGACAGTCAGTGTCACCAGTCAAGGTAGTGGAAATAGTGGCAATATTAATATTAATGCAGATACCATCCAATTAAAGAATCAAGGGTTTATTCAAGCACAAACAGACTCCGGTAATGGTGGCAATATTAAATTGTCTACCAAAAATCTGTTGCTTCTGCAAAACAATAGCCTGATAACCTCAACAGCTGGCGGATCGGGGAATGGAGGTAATATAAACATCAATGCACCCATCATCGCCGGCTTAAAAAACAGCGATATTATTGCCAATGCAGTACAAGGCAGAGGTGGTAATATCCAAATCACTACTCAAGGCATCTTTGGGCTGAAGTTCCGCAACCAACTCACTTCTGATAGTGACATCACCGCCAGTTCCCAATTTGGGGTAAGTGGCACGGTTCAAGTTAATACTATCGGTATCGATCCAAATTCTGGTTTAGTCGAATTGCCTGCAAATGTCACCGATCCATCCCAGCAAATTGCTACAGGCTGCGCGGGCAGCGAAGGCAGCCGCTTTGTGGCAACGGGACGAGGTGGTGTGCCGCAAAATCCAACGCAGCAAGTGGCGACCCTAAGCACCTGGGACGATGTGCGAGATTTATCTGCTTACCGCAAAACGGGCGATCTCAATGCCCAAATTCCAGCATCACCAGAGATTCTGATCGAAGCCACGACTTGGCATCGCAACGCCAAGGGCAAAGTTGAGTTAATTGCGACTCAACCAGACGCTCATGTACAACAGTCTTTAACTTGTGTTGCGGTTCCCAAGAGTTAATTTGCTCAGGAATCTTATAACCAAGTTGATTAAATCTTACAGTGACATAGTATACAGAATAATTAATTTTCGTAGTAATAATTACTTATGATTTTGCAAATGAAACAACTTCGTTGGCTATATATCAGTCTGAGTATTTTGAGCTTGTGTTTGGCAATAACCATTACACCTACTAGAGCGTCTCTGCCAGTACCAACAACTTCTACCCTGAATGCGTCAGCATCGACTTCTCAACCGACAAATTGGCTAGAACAGGGACGAAACCTCTACCATTCAGGACGCTTTGCAGAAGCAGTGACAATTTGGCAAACGGCAGCACAACAGTATCATACCCAAGGCGATCGCTTGAACGAAGCTCTAAGTTTAAGTTACCTCTCACTAGCACAACAGGAGCTTAATCAATGGCAAGCAGCCCAACAGTCTATTGAGCAAAGTCTGAAATTATTGCAAACATCTATTCCCTCTGCTGATGCAATTCTCTGGGCACAAGCACTCAATACCCAAGCGAATTTGCAATTGCACACTGGCAAAGCTGAAACCGCCCTCGAAAGTTGGCAACAAGCTCAAAAATTTTATGAGCAAGCAGGTGACACAATGGGAAGCCTGGGTAGTCAAATCAACCAGGCACAAGCTTTACAAAGTTTAGGATTTTATCGTCGTTCTAAACAACAGTTAGAGGCACTGACTCAAAAACTCCAAGGGTTGCCGGATAATGAAATCAAAGTCAGCGGACTGCGATCGCTTGGTTTAGCCTTGCAAATAATTGGTGATAGCAAAAGTCAACAGGTTTTAGAACAAGGTTTAGCGATCGCACGCCAAATTTCAGCCCAACCCCAGTTAAGTTCTATTCTGATCGGCTTGGGCCAAACTGCCGTTGACTTGCAAGATCCAGAATCAGCATTAGATTACTTTGAACAGGCTCAACTCTTAACAACTAACCCAAGCGATCGGTTACAAGCGCGTTTAGCTCAGTTCAAACTTTTCCTCAATTACGACAAACTGGAGTTTGTTAACCCACTCGCACCTCAGCTACTCCAACAACTCCGGGAACTGCCCCCCAGTCACACCTCACTCTACGCAGCGATCAATTTTGTTGCCACCCTAGATCGTCAGTCAAATCCTGACCAAATCCTACCGCTGAAGGATTTGGCGCAACTGATGGCAGTCACAGTCAAATCTGCACAGCAAATTCAGGATACTCAAGCCGAAGCTCATGCACTAAGTCAGTGGGGAAAACTCTATCAGCGTACACAGCAATTATCTGAAGCACAGGAGTTAACTCAGAAATCCCTCAACATTGCCCGCCAACTCCAAGCTAACGATATCATTGCTCAATCTGCTTGGCAGGTGGGACAGTTGTATAAACAACAAGGCGATCGCTCAAAAGCGATTACCGCCTATACAGAAGCAGTCAACGCTTTAAAGGCACTGCGGGGAGATTTGGTAGCTATCAACCCTGATGTCCAGTTCTCTTTTCGCACCAGTGTGGAGCCTGTCTACCGAGAACTGGTTGATTTACTTCTAGAGAATCAACCTAGTCAAGCAGAACTAATACAAGCTCGTGAATTGATTGAGTCCCTCCAAATTGCGGAACTCGATAACTTTTTTCGGGAAGCCTGTTTAGATAAAACTCAACAGATCGATCGGGTTGATCCCACTGCAACCGTCATTTATCCGATCATCCTGCCAGATCGTTTAACAGTAATTCTCTCCAAAGCAGGGCAACCACTCCGTTCCTATGTTACTCACAAATCGCAAGCTGAAATTGAGCAGACTCTAGACAATTTTTTGGTTGCTCTTAACCCTGTCTCAGATTCTAAAAACCGAGATCGATTATCTCAACAAATTTATGGTTGGTTGATTCGTCCAGAGGAAGCAGAGCAAGCATTTATTGATACCAAGACATTGGTGTTTGTTTTGGATGGTCGATTGCGGAATATTCCCATAGCAGCTCTTTTTGACGGTAAGCAATATCTGATCGAGAAGTATGCTGTAGCGCTCTCACCAGGATTGCAACTAATGGCGACGCGATCGCTTCATCAAAACCACATCAGTGCGATCGTGGGTGGTATTAGCCAATCTCGCGCTGGCTTTAGTGCTTTGCCTGCTGTGGAATCAGAGGTGAAACAAATCTCCAAGTCAGTATCGTCCTCTGTGTTGCTAAACCAGAAATTTACCAGTCAAGCCCTCGCTGAACAGGTGAAATCCAGTAATGCAGGTATTGTCCACCTAGCAACCCACGGACAGTTTAGTTCCCGCCTAGAAGATACCTTCTTGCTTACTTGGGATGGACAAGTCAATGTTAAAGAGTTATCTGAACTCCTGAAAAATCGGGGTAGCGATCCATCAAAAGCCATCGAGTTGCTGGTACTAAGTGCCTGCGATACTGCCGCAGGCGACGATCGCGCCGTCCTCGGACTGGCGGGCTTGGCTGTCAAATCCGGCGCACGCTCAACTATCGCCACCCTCTGGCCCGTCAAAGATCGGGCAGCCGCGATGCTCATGACTCGCTTCTATGAGCAACTGCGACAACCCAAAATCACTAAAGCCGAAGCACTAAGACAAGCACAAATTAGTCTAATTCGCCAAACTGATTTCCACGAACCGTTCTTTTGGTCTGGCTTTGTTTTGATCGGCAACTGGATTTAGCTAAGTAATAAAACGGACTATTCTGCTAATAGCTTAGGCTATTTTTTACACGGTTTTGATTAAAGCTCGCCTATACTGCTAATAGAAGTTCCCTGACTTTACTGTTACTTAGACTTCTTCTCTGAGCTTCTGACCATAGTCAAAAGAAACGTATTTTGTTTGTATCACATTGCAATGACATAAGGGAAAACATCATGAAACGTCGATATTTAGCTAGTACATTGAGCGTCATCGCTCTGATCGCTAGCAGTACATGGACTACTGCCCATGCTGTTACATTTACCCCACCCCCCAACAGTAGTTCTCCTAGACAAGCAACTGGAGGAGCTTCTCGCGGTAGTATGTTTACACCTACTGCCGGGAAAGGTGCGCCCAGACAAGCAACTGGAGGAGCTTCTCGTGGCAACCTCTTTACACCTGCCCCTGGCAAAGGTACGCCCAGACAGGCAACTGGAGGAGCTTCTCGCGGCAAGCTCTTTACACCTGCCCCTGGCAAAGGCGCTCCCCAACAAGCAAGTGCGGGTGCTTCTCGCGTTGGTACTTACTACTTGAATCCATCGATTACAAATACAACGCAACCAGCAGCGCTAATCGCCCTCTTGCCCCAAAACTTCTATGGCACAACAGTGTCTGAACGTCCCACAATATTGGTGTATATCCCGGCTTCTAATGCCCAAGAAGCAGTGTTCAGCCTCAAGGATGAAGCTGGCAATATGCAACATCAAATGAACATTTCAGTTCCAGAGAAAACTGGAGTAATCGCGATCAAATTACCAGCTAATGCACCCGCTTTAGCCGTTGGTAAAAACTATCAATGGTTCCTAGCACTCAAAGTAGATGGTCAACTCAGTCCAAGTACGCCTTACGTCGATGGTTGGATTCAGCGTATCCAGCCCAGCGCGGAGTTGGCAACAGCAATTCAAGAGCAAGATGCTCTGAAGCGGGCTACTATTTTGGGTAAAAACGGTGTTTGGTATGACTGTGTGGCAACACTTGCATCGGTATATACCACTCAACCTAACAATGCAACTCTCCGAAAACAATGGGAAGAACTTCTATCCTCAGTGAGTTTGAAGGAGATTGTAACAGCGAACTTATTAGCATCTACTAACTAATGCCAATTTTGGGGTTGGGTATTGAAAAGAGGCTGAGGGGCGGGGTGCGGGGGGCGGAGGGGAAAACTCTTCTCTCTTGCTCCCTGCTCCCTCATCCCCATTACCCCTTATCCCCAGAGGGGGCCCCACCTTCCCCAGTCCCCAATCCCTAGTCCCCAATCCCCAATATGTGGCGCAGATTACAGGCTTTTATCCAACATACTCGCAGCATTTTAATTATTACCCCCAGCGTTGCCTTGACGGTTATAGTTGGGCAATCGTTGGGACTTTTCAATTTACCGGAATGGAAAATCCGCGACGAATGGGTTCGTCAGCGATCTTCAGAGGCGATCGCAGATGAGATTGTGATTGTTACAATCGATGAGCGTGATATCCAATCAGTGCGTAAATGGCCAGTTCCAGACTGGGCGCTGGCACGATTACTAGAAAAAATCCAGGCGCAGCAGCCTAGAGCCATTGGCTTGGATCTCTATCGAGATTTACCCGAAGGAAGCGGACACGAGCAACTTGTTCGAGTCTTTCGCAACACTCCCAATTTAATCGGAGTTGAGAAAATTACCGGCGAACGCGTCAATCCCCCGCCGGAATTGAAAAAACAGGATCGGGTAGGATTAGCAGATTTAGTCTTGGATGGCGATCGCTTTGTACGTCGCGCCCTGCTGACAGCTGAAGATGCCAAAGAGAAAAACACCATTAAAGCCGGGCTAGCAACCCTTGTAGCCCTAAAGTACCTCGAAGCTGAAAAAATTAGCTTAGAAAGCATTGACCCCCAAAAACAAAAGTTTCAGTTGGGTAAGGAAATTTACTTACCACTGCAAAATCAAGAAGCAGGTTATACCGATGCCGATTTAGGAGGCTATCAAATTCTGCTCAATTGGCATGGAACAGATGCCGCATTTCGGACAGTTGCGATGCGCGATGTGTTAGCAGGGAAAATCCCAGCAGATTTGATGCGCGATCGCATGGTATTTATTGGGTCAATCGCCTCCAGTACCAATGATTTCTTCAGCACACCCTTCTCTTCCTGGATCTCTGCTCAAAAACCGACTCCAGGTGTGGTTGTTCATGCCAATATTGCTCATCAACTAGTACGAGGAGCAAAAACAGGAAAAGCCAGTCTGCACGGTGTTTCTGGCATTTTTCTGTCGTTGTGGATTGTTTTGTGGTCTGTTATTGGTTCTGCGGGTAGTTGGTTGTTACCCAGTAGCAAGCTGCGGATTCCCGGTGGCAAAATCCTTTGGGCAACTGTAAGTATCAGTGGAGCCTGTATATGGGGTGGCTATGGGATGTTTTTGCATGGTGTTTTAATTCCGGTAACACCTGCCTTGGCCGCGTTTATCGGTAGTGTGATTGCAACAACTAATGCCTATAAACAGCGGCAGTTAGAAGAAACAAATCGCCAACTGGAAATTGCCAACAGTCAACTATTGGATTATTCCAAAACTCTAGAGACAAAAGTCGAAGAACGCACTCATGAATTAGTGGAGGCAAAGCAAGCTGCCGATGCTGCTAATCAGGCCAAGAGTGAGTTTCTCGCCAACATGAGCCACGAACTACGTACACCTCTCAATGGCATCCTTGGTTTTGCCCAGGTACTAGAAGGATCGCCAAACATGACAGCTAAAAACCTAGAAGGGGTTAGCATTATCTACCAATGCGGCTCACATCTTTTGATGCTGATCAATGACATTCTCGATCTCTCAAAGATAGAAGCGAGGAAATTGGATTTGGTTGTCACTAGTGTGCATCTGCCCAGTTTCTTACATGGTGTGACTGAGATTTGCGGTATCCGGGCTGAACAGAAAGGGATTAAATTTAATATCTTAATTAGCGATCGCCTACCACTTGCTATTGAAGTCGATGAAAAACGGCTGCGTCAAGTATTAATTAACTTGCTGGGCAACGCGATCAAATTTACTGATAGCGGTAGCGTAATTTTCAAAGTAGAGTTATTGGAGACTGAGCAAGAATCTTCCCAATCTGCAATCGCCAAAATTCGTTTTCAAATTGAAGATACGGGTATTGGGATGTCACCAGACCAACTTGAGAAAATCTTTTTGCCCTTTGAGCAAGTGGGTGAAGCAGGACAACGATCTGAAGGTACTGGCTTGGGATTGGCGATTAGCCAAAGAATTGCGGCATTGATGGGAAGCCAAATTCAGGTGCAGAGCCACTTAGGTGAAGGAAGTCTGTTTTGGCTGGATTTGACAGTATCAGTACCACTCGATGTCTACGACGGGCTACCCCTACATGACTGGCGTGGAGGAGCGATGTCTAAGACGGATTACACCCCAACTTCTCAGAAAATTACCGGGATTCAGGGTAGTGCGCCTCAGATTCTAATTGTCGATGACGATCGCAACCATTGTTCTATGTTAACCAGTCTGCTGCAAGAAATTGGCTGTCAAACCCTAGAAGCGACCGATGGCAAACATGGGCTACAGATGGCAATTGAACACAATCCAGATGTGATTCTACTCGATTTAGCCATGCCGAATATGGATGGTTTTGAGCTAATGGTTCACCTACAAGCGAATCCCGAAACCTGTTCTATTCCCATTATTGTCTCTAGTGCCAGCGTTTTTGAGGAAAATCGTCAGCGGAGTTTAGAGGCAGGGGCAACAGCATTCCTACCCAAACCTCTTCAGATTGACGAACTACTCAATAGACTGCGATCGCTCTTGGGAGTGGAATGGATGTATGCCGAATCTTCGCCTCCCAAAGGTGAGCAGATTACTGGTAGTAAATGGGTTCTACCATCCCAAGATGTTTTGCAACAACTCTATCATCTGGCAATGATGGGAGATATCTCGGCGATTGAGGGAATGTTAAGAGAACTAATTGAGGAAAACAGTCAACTAGCTCCCTTTGCAGCAGAGTTAAGCAAACTGACTGCCAATTTCCAAACCGGAAAAATCCGTAAGTTACTCAAATCATTTGTCACAACGGAGTTACATCCATGATCGCTGTTCCTATCTCGAAACCCATACATATTTTGTTAGTGGATGACAATCCAAACAATCTCAAGGTGCTATCTGAAGCGATTCAGAGGTGTGGCTGGAAAGCCCTCATGGCAACAGATGGAGAGTCAGCGATCGAACAAACAGCTTATGCTCATCCCGATCTGATTCTTTTGGATGTAATGATGGCAGGTATTGATGGATTTGAAACTTGTCGCAGACTGAAAACCAATCCTATCACTCACAATATTCCAGTAATTTTCATGACTGCCCTATCCGATTCTACAGACAAGGTGGCGGGATTGGAAATAGGTGCAGTTGACTACATTACCAAACCCTTCCAACAGGAAGAAGTCATTGCCCGTTTAAAGTTACACCTCAAAATTTCCCATCTCACCCGCACATTAGAAGAACGCGTGCAAGAACGCACCGCAGAATTAACTCAATCTCTACAACAGTTACAGCAAACCCAACTACAAATGATCCAGAGTGAGAAAATGTCCACATTAGGACAGTTGGTTGCAGGTATTGGTCATGAGATTAATAATCCGGTTGGTTTCGTTGGCGGAAATTTATCTTATATTGAGGAATATGTAAATAATCTACTTCGCCTGGTGAGCCTGCAACAGCAGAAGCTAACGCAGTCAGACTCGGAAATTCAAGAGCTTGTTGAAGAAATTGACTTGGAGTATCTGACGGAGGATTTGCCAAAACTAATGGCATCAATGCACCAGGGAATTACCCGTCTTAAAGATATCAGTCTCTCTTTGAGAACTTTTACTCGCGCAGATATTTCATCTCAGGTGGAGTTTCAGATTCACGAAGGAATCGATAGCACCTTAATGCTGTTGAAACATCGACTCAAAGGTAATGGCGATCGCACTAAAATCCAGGTTGTCACACAATACGGTGAGTTACCTCCAATCAGTTGCTATCCCGGACAACTGAACCAGGTGTTCATGAATATCATCGCCAATGCCATTGATGCATTTGATGAACTTCATCAAAACAATTGCGATCGAGATATTGCTGCTTACCCGAACATCATCACTATTACCACATCGGTTAATCCCCAACAACAAACCGTCACAATTTGCATCCAAGATAATGGCCCTGGTATGCTTACTGAGGTGCAATCTCGAATTTTTGAGCAATCTTTCACAACCAAGGCTGTGGGCAAAGGAACCGGGCTGGGATTAGCGATCAGCTACCAAATTATTGTTGACAAACACAACGGACAAGTCAAATGCTTGTCAACACCTGGTGAGGGGACAAAATTTATTATTACTCTGCCGATGTAGTTTCTATGCCAAAACCTCCAGCTTCGATATGACGAACTAGCGATTGAATGATGGGTGTAGCAATACTAATACTAAATAAAGCATTGAAGCCTGCAACAACGACTGGTGCTGACAAAATAACTGTAAATTCTGGAAATAAAGCTAACACAGCCACCAAGACCAAAAAAACAATTGGTGTCGCAATACCTGCTGCCTTTGCTGCTTCAAAAATTAGATTTTTATACTCTTCAACAGTAATGTCGCCCCGATAAAGATCCAAAGAGTAGGAAATCGCCGTGACTACAACCTGAGTGAGAATAGCTGTTACGGTTGCAGTAATCCCAAGTTTCGCGATCGTCCCAGAATTGCTGACAATAGAATCTACCGCATTATAAACCCGAATATAGAACTGTTCGCCAACGGTCATTACTTTGGCACCTCGGCGGAGATTGTCAACACCTACTTCCCAAAGGATATTATCAGCAGCATTCGATCCACCTTGGGAACGTGGATTGATGTGGCTACCATGCTTACAGCATTTACGGCTGTTATGAGGTACAGTAGCAGCAACTAGCAAACCAGTTTCTTAAATGTTGAGGATTTATTAAATTGAGTGCAACTGAGA
>NZ_JBALDU010000079.1:0-49083 GCF_036917235.1 Nostoc sp. | reverse complement strand
CAAGCCGCAGTTGTTCAATCAGAGAACTACCCATAATTTTCCTCCCCTCAACACTTGCAATTTTACCTGTTTTAGGGAATGAATCAGCCCTGCTTCGGGAGGGGAGACAAAGCGTAGCTTTGGCGGGGTGGGGTTCTTTCTTCTTTTTGATTTATGCAAGAGGTCTAATGAAGATTACCAAGCACAAGGAAAACCACTGCCAAAGCCTTTGACTACAAACATTTCCTTTCAGTTTATCCAATCCTTACCCTAATTATTAGCACTCTATAGCCTTGACGTTAATATCTGGAGCAATTTACCCCATACCACAAATTCCAACTAGGGAAAATATACCTTTAAGTACAAAGTGAAACCAAAAAAGCTCCACGGGACTGATATTTTTTTATTTAGAAGTCTCTTTCAACTCGGAAGTTGAGCCTTTGAACTCGGAAGTTGCACCTCTGAACTCGAAAGTTGAGCCTTTGAACTCGGAAGTTGCACCTCTGAACTCGGAAGTTGCACCTCTGAACTCGGAAGTTGCACCTTTGAACTCGGAAGTTGCACCTCTGACCTCAGAAGTTGCACCTTTGAACTCGGAAGTTGCACCTTTGAACTCGGAAGTTGCACCTTTGAACTCGGAACTTCAAGATCAAAAGTTTAAAACTCGGAATTTTTAGAATTCGCAAACAAATAAAGAGTCGAGTTGAACAAATATGGGAGGCAATTTAGCGCCTCACTTTGACATAGCGACTACTTTATTTCTCAAAATCATAGCTAGGTAAGCCGGTAACATCAGTTTGGAGAGCAAATAAATCACCTGAGTAGAAACTTTTTCCTATCTCCTCTTGGCTGAGTCCAACTGAAGCTGTAGTGATATAAAGTGTTTGCAAATCTTCGCCACCAAAAGTGCAACTGGTTGGCAACTGCACAGGTAAATTGATCCGCAATGTCTCTTCACCCTTAGAGTTGAAACGAATCACACACCATCCATCCCACATGGCTGACCAAATATTTCCTTGACTATCTATCGTCAACCCATCTGGATAGAAAGATTCATGAGTTAAATCAACAAAAATCCGGCGATTAGTAATGTTACCTGTTACTGAATTAAAGTCGTAAGCATATATTTTTTGTTGAGGAGAATCACTCAAATAAAAAGTTTTTTGATCGGGACTCCACCCCAAACCATTAGAGATAGTCAATCCCGTTTCTATAATATGCAATGAACCATCACAATTATAGCGATAGAGGCTAGCCTGGGGTTTTTCTAAAGAACACATTGAGCCGATCCAAAAGCGGCCTTGGGGGTCACATTTGCCATCATTAAAACGGTTGTCTGGCAGATTTCTTTCAATTTCCAAAATGGGAGTAACTTCACCTGTCTGGGTGTTCAGGAATGCCAAGTGATGACGTAGTGCCATAATTAATCTATCTTTCCCTGCTGTTGCGATCGCACCTACGACATCTCCCACATTAAAAAACAAGTCTTTCCCCGTAGCAGGATTGAACTGATGTACGCGATGGTTGTAAATATCGATCCAGTACAGTAGGTTTTGGGTAGAATCCCAGATGGGGCCTTCACCCAAGCGGGCACGGGCTTCTAATACATTCTGGAGTGGATATTGTAAAACTTGGCTCATTTTATCAACCAACAATAGTATTTACAGAAACTAGTTTCAGTAGCGTTCAGGCAATTCTAAAAAACGTTTGCCTGACTAATAAAGAAAATTTTCATTCCTGTTTCAGTAAAGACTAAAGACGCGATAAATTACGTCTTCCCCAGGTAGAAGAAAATATTTTTGATTTTGACTTAATCTTTACTGCGATCCGTTAACTTAAAATTAGTCGGTCAAGATTCTCTTTATGTACCAAACAGACCCGCCTCTCTCTCCCAAAGAAGTCCTACCAACCATGTACGATCTTCCCAGTGAATACCCGGAGGACTCTGGTTTGCCTGACGAATTTTACCTTTTTCAGCCCCAACTTCTGCGCGAAACCTTCTGTCCACCTAACTATCCAGCAGAGGAAGTATTTGTTGCCAGTGACTTAAACCTTTACTATCACCTACGGCATACACTGTGGTACAAACGCCCAGACTGGTTTGCTGCTGTGGGAGTTTCGCGTCTCTACGAACAGCAAAACTTGCGTCTCAGTTATGTTATCTGGCAAGAAGGAGTTGCTCCTTTTGTAGTGGTAGAATTGCTTTCTCCTGGCACTGAAAAAGAAGACTTAGGACAAACTCTGCGGGAGATTAACCAACGACCGACCAAATGGGAAGTTTATGAGCGGATTTTGCGAGTTCCTTACTACATTGTGTTTGATCGCTACACTGACAAACTCCAAGTATTCCAATTAGTTGCAGATAGTTACAGCGAATTGGACTTGAGTACCCCACGAGTGTGGATGCCGGGTTTGGAACTCGGCTTAGGACTTTGGCAAGGTTCTTACCAAGGAATTGAGCGATTGTGGCTACGTTGGTATGATGCATCCGGGAATTGGCTTCCCACGCCGCTAGAACGAGAAAGCCAACGTGCTAACAGATTAGCAGCACAACTGCGAGAGTTAGGTGTTAACCCTGATGAGTTATGAAAATGCGATCGCATCAGTCAACTGAAGCGAAACGGGCGGTTAGAAATCGCGTCTACACGAAACAAAACCCACTTCCGTGGGTTTCAAACCCTTAATTTGACCTTAGTCCGCGGAGGCGGACTTTGCCTGTGTAACCGCGAATTCTATTCGCTGCACTCACAACGCTTGTAAAATCTCCTCATCTACAGAAAAATCAACATCAGCTTTGTCTTTTGCATTAGCCAAATAGTCATTTTCCAGAGAGTCTTGCAATCCAGAAATCAAATCATATTCAGGATGCCAGTTTAATTCTGTTTGCGCTTTGTTCACCGAAGCAAAGAAATGCTGCACTCGCATGGGAAAAGCTTTGCGTTTGCCGAAATCAAACTTTTTCGGGTCGTAGTGGACGATTTTGACAGCATCGGGTGATTTGCCAGCCGCTACAGCGCTAGCACGGGCTAAACCATCAAAAGTGACAAAGCGATCGCCAGAGATATTATAAATCTGCCCTACGGCTTGTTTATTGCCCAAAACCTGAGTCATTGCTAGTGCCAAGTCTTTTACATGACCTAGCTGCGTGATATGCAAGCCATTTCCAGGGATAGGAATGGGGCGATCGCGCACAATTCTGTCAAAAAACCAGCCTTCCAACTCATTATAATTACGAGGCCCGTAAATATAAGTAGGACGAATAGAAGTAAAGGGTAATCCCAATTGAGTCAGGTAAGCTTCTGTTTCATGTTTACCCTTATGGCGACTTTTGGGATCTACAGCATCGCCTTCTATATGGGGTAATTGGTCAGATTTGAGATAAACCCCCGCAGAACTCATATACACAAAATGTTGCACTCGGTCTTGAAAAATTTCTGCTAGTGGTTGAGTATCAGTAAGTTCGCGCCCGTTATTGTCAAAAATGACATCAAAATTTTCTTGTGATAACTTTGCTTTTAATTGAGTAGCATCTGTGCGATCGCCTATAATTTGTCCTACTCCCTCTAAAGAAGGTGCTGGCCGATTCCCACGATTGAACAGCACTACCTCGTGTCCTTTTTCCACTAGTAGTTGAGTCAAATAGACACCAATGAATCGAGTACCACCCATAATCAGAATTCGCATAAATTCACCCTTTCTATATCAGTTTTTATCAAGGGATTGGGGACTAGGGACTAGAGACTAGGGAGACAAGGAGAATAACCCATACCCAATGCCTCATACATACCTCATGCCCAATCCCCAATCCCTAATCCCAATCTGAGATTATCAGGTTGCCGCATCCATCTGGAACCTCTGAGGGAAAGATTCCGTCTTATGTGCTAATCTGGGGCGCTTCCCATTAATTAATCACAAGGGGAAACTTTTCAGTTAACGTCATCAAGTTAGCCTTTGTATTTTCCACTTATTCAAGTTAGCTGTGCCCTTGAAATATGCTCTGGTTCATGAGTGGCTAACACCCAAAGCCACCGGTGGTTCAGAACTCGTTGTACGAGAAATTTTGAATCACATTGATGCTGATTTGTATGCCCTCATAGATTTTGAATCCAGCAATAGAGAAAGTTATTTATATAAGCGTCAAATTGGCAAGACGTTTCTCCAGAACTTTCCCTATGCCCGCAACGGTATACAAAAATACTTACCCTTGTGGCCCTTGGCAATTGAACAACTTGATTTGCGGCATTATGATGTAATTCTGTCTTCATCTCACGCTGTTGCCAAAGGAATCCTTACCACTCCCGAACAGATGCATATTTGCTACTGTCACAGCCCTATGCGCTATGCCTGGGATTTGACCTTTGATTATCTGCGCCACAGCAAACTGGGTAGTGGTTTACCTGGATGGGTGACGCGATATTTATTACATCGCTTGCGCCAGTGGGATGTATTGAGTGCCAATCGTGTTGATTACTTCATTGCCAACTCGCAGCATACAGCTCGGCGGATTTGGCGTTGCTATCGGCGAGAAGCAACAGTCATTTACCCACCAGTGAATATTGCGGAATTTCCGTTTCTGTCTGAAAAAGAGGACTTTTATCTGACAGTTTCTCGGTTAGTGAGTTACAAGCAAATATCGTTGATTGTCAAGGCTTTTAATCAACTAAAACGACCATTAGTAGTCATTGGTACAGGAGATGAAATGAATAAGATTCGCGAGATGGCAAACTCAAATATCCAAATACTCGGTTGGCAACCCGATAATGTGGTAAAAAAATATATGTCTAAGGCTAAGGCGTTTGTGTATGCAGCTTGTGAAGATTTTGGTATTGCCCTAGTAGAAGCACAAGCCTGCGGCACGCCAGTAATTGCTTATGGTGCAGGGGGTGCTTTAGAAACAGTGCGAGATATCCGCTCTGATGCGGATACAGGGACAGGTATATTTTTCAAGACGCAAACCGAGGCGGCTTTGGTGGAGGCAGTAGAAAAGTTTGAAATGTATGAGGGTTCGTTTAATTCCGAGTATATGCGATCGCACGCCGCGCAGTTTTCACCGCAAATCTTTGCAGATCGTTATCTAAATTTTGTAAACAAGTGCAACGAAAAAGACCGTTTTCGGAATGATGGTGTTGATTAACGTCTTATTTTTTTAGGCTTTTGGCAATTTCCCCCAGAAGCATCTCATTTTGGCTTTAATATTGGGACTATGTGTGGTGTGGATTATTAAGGAGTATGATGACTGCCCAGAGCTCACTCCTCTCCGGCAAGCGAGGCGTAAGGCAAGACACTAGAGCGTCTACGCGTTTCTTAAAACGCGGTCAAAAAACAAAGACGCCAAAAGTTAAGCCCAAAGGTTTATCTTTTCAGGGTTTAAACGGAGAGTTAGCCAAACGACTGTTCGATATAGTGTTTTCGCTGTCGGTATTAATTTTGTTCTTCCCCGTCTACTTAATTTTGACCTTGCTGATTGCCTTTAGTTCAGAAGGACCAATTTTTTATGTCCAGGAACGGGTAGGGAAAAATTACAAAGCGTTTAGTTGTATTAAATTCCGAACAATGGTAAGCAATGCGGACGAAATCCTCATGCAAATGATGGAAACATCGCCCGAATTGCGGCAAGAATTTGAGAGCAGTTTTAAGCTGAAACAAGACCCCCGGATTACCAAAATTGGTCGATTTTTGCGGATTACTAGCTTAGACGAATTTCCCCAGTTCTGGAACGTTTTAAGAGGGGACATGAGTGTAGTCGGTCCCCGACCCTTGGTAGCAGAAGAACTGCCAAAATACGGTTGTCACATTGATGAGATTTTAACAATCCGTCCAGGAATTACTGGTTTGTGGCAGGTATCTGGGCGTAATGACATTCCCTATCCTCGGAGAGTCCAAATAGACCTGCATTATGTCAAATTTAGAAATTTCTGGCTTGATTTATGGATCATCTTGAAAACTGTTGATGTGGTAATTCTACCCAAAAATAACGGTGCATACTGAGTAACTACTTAGGGTGGATTCTGTGGGGCAGTTAATGCCCCTAAGTACAATTCTCCCCTCAAACTAAAGGATTGCTCATTTTTGTTTCTATAATTTGTGCTTTTCTACTTATATTCAGACTTCTGTAAGTGTGGATATTTGGCACTTTTGTCAGAAGTCTAATTTAAAATTGCTATTTTATTAAGTCTTCATAAAACTAGAGATATATGAAGTTTTGACAAAAAACAACATATAGCCGCTGCCATTCTGGTTAGAACAAGTCTGCTATGGATAGCTGTGACAGCTGCTCTCTTACGATTTGCCAATGTCCTCAGCTATCTGACCACTGCTATACATAAAAATAATCTTGAGCTATCCAATGTTGGACTTACGTGCTAAATTACTTTTTGTTAAGTATATTTATTTACGGAAAAAGTCTCATAACCACAAGAACTCGTAGGTTTCCCATTAGGCAATTCAGCAATTAATTGCTAGGTTGTATCAGATTGGCTGTAAATTTTTAATCAAAGACAATAAGGGATAATTGAGTATGACGCAACAGAAGCGAGCGTTAATTACTGGTATTACTGGACAAGATGGTTCATATCTAAGTGAGTTTTTGTTGGAACAAGGTTATGAAGTTCATGGCATCATTCGCCGGACTTCTACCTTCAACACAGACCGTATCGACCACATTTACGAAGACCCCCACAAAGAGGGAGTACGGTTGTTTCTTCACTACGGCGACTTGACGGATGGTACAACGTTACGGCGTATTTTAGAAGAAGTAAAGCCAGTAGAAATTTACAACCTCGGCGCTCAATCCCACGTCAGAGTCAGCTTTGATTCACCAGAATACACAGTAGATGCAGTAGGAATGGGGACATTGCGTCTGTTGGAAGCAATTCGAGACTACCAGCATCGTACCGGAATTCAGGTGCGATTTTACCAGGCGGGTTCTTCAGAAATGTACGGTTTAGTACAAGCAATACCTCAAACTGAGACAACACCCTTTTATCCCCGCAGCCCCTATGCCTGTGCGAAAGTTTACGCTCACTGGCAAACTGTAAATTATCGTGAATCTTATAATTTATTTGCTTGTAACGGTATACTTTTTAACCACGAGTCACCACGGCGGGGTGAAACCTTTGTAACCCGCAAAATTACTAGAGCCGTGGCTAGTATTGTTGCTGGCAAGCAGAAAAAGATTTACATGGGTAATCTAGATGCCAAGCGAGATTGGGGCTATGCAAAGGATTACGTCAAAGCAATGTGGTTGATGTTACAGAAAGACCAGCCAGACGATTACGTAATTTCTACTGGTGAAACCCACTCGGTACGAGAGTTTTTAGAACTGGCATTTACTTATGTGAATCTTAATTGGCAAGATTATGTAGAGTTTGATGAGCGTTACCTCCGTCCATCTGAGGTAGAGCTGTTGATTGGCGATTCTACCAAAGCACGGCAGAACTTGGGCTGGACACCATCAGTAACCTTTGAAGAACTAGTTTCCCTAATGGTAGAAGCAGACTTACAAGCATTGGGTCATACTTCACCGAATGGAAAAGGTTCGCAATTTCCAGATGACATTGCGACAATTCGTCAAACACTGGGCGCTTTGCACTTCTGATTCGCATCACAGAGGATAAAATATGACCGCCTTAGAACTAAAAAACAAACGCATTCTAGTCACTGGTGGGTCGGGGTTTCTAGGCCGTCAGGTGATAGATCAACTGTGTAAAGCAGGAGCCGATCGCGAGAAAATTACAATACCGCGATCGCGCGATCAAGATTTGCGTGTTTGGGAAAATAGCCAACTTGCAGTTGACCAGCAAGACATAATCATACATCTAGCAGCTCATGTCGGTGGCATCGGTTTGAACCGCGAAAAACCCGCAGAGCTATTCTACGATAACTTGATCATGGGAACCCAGCTAATTCATGCTGCTTACCAAGCTGGAGTAGAAAAATTCGTTTGTGTTGGGACAATCTGTGCATATCCTAAATTCACTCCAGTACCATTCAAAGAAGACGATCTTTGGAATGGCTACCCAGAGGAAACTAATGCCCCTTACGGAATTGCAAAAAAAGCACTTTTAGTTCAATTGCAATCTTACCGTCAGCAGTACGGTTTTAATGGGATTTACCTACTGCCAGTAAATTTATATGGCCCAGAAGATAACTTTGACCCCGGAAGTTCTCACGTCATTCCAGCATTAGTTCGCAAAGTTCACGAAGCCCAAATTAATGCAGAAAAGCAACTTGCAGTTTGGGGTGATGGCAGTCCCACCCGTGAGTTTCTGTATTCAGAAGATGCAGCGCGGGGGATTGTTATGGGGACTCAATTCTATAACGAATCGGAACCAGTTAACTTGGGAACCGGTTATGAAATCTCCATTCTTGATTTAGTAACTCTAATCTGCAAATTGATGGAGTTTAAGGGTGAGATTGTTTGGCAAACTGACAAGCCTAATGGTCAACCCCGCCGCTGTTTAGATACTGAACGGGCAAAGCAAGCCTTTAATTTCACGGCTCAGGTAAGCTTTGAAAAAGGGCTAAAAAATACCATTGAGTGGTATCGTCAACACGCTGCATAACGTATGTACTGCTGAATGTAGAGTGATACAAGCTGGGTGATGCCCAGCTTATTTTTTTGACTATTTTTATGGACAAAGTTAATTATCAACTAAATAAAGTAGAACTGCGCCGCACTCTACTCAAAACACGTCAATCAATGTCCATTGCAGAATGGAGAGAAAAAAGCGATCGCATTTGCTCTCATTTACAAAACTCTACTTTGTTTACTCAAGCAAAAACAATACTTGCTTATTTCAGCTTTCGCCAAGAACCTGACCTCAGTCCACTATTTGCAAACACCAAATACCGTTGGGGATTTCCTCGCTGCGTTGATAAATCCATACATTGGCATATTTGGACACCTAACGATTCTATCCAAAGCGGCGCTTACGGCATTACTGAACCTCACCCTGACGCTCCAATCTTAAATCCGGGTGAAGTAGATTTGATTCTCGTCCCTAGTGTAGCTTGCGACTATCAAGGATATCGCCTGGGTTATGGCGCCGGATATTACGATCGCTTGCTCAGTTTACCGCAGTGGCAGACAAAGGCGACCATCGGAATCGTCTTTGATTTTGCCTATTTGTCGCAAATACCTATTGAACCTTGGGATAAACCACTACAAGCTGTTTCTACAGAAACCGGATTGACTCGGAAAGGTTGAAGGATTCAGGATAAGAAAGACACATTATCAAATGTTTTATGACTAATCCAACGTCATCTACCACTGAGCAAGAAGCAATAATCGACGAGATTATCGCAAGTAGTCTCCAAGCTCAACAAAAAACAGGCCCAGACCTGCGCCAAATTCATAGCAAAAGTCATGGACTCCTTTGGGGAGAGTTTATTATTGAAGCCAATCTTCCTGAAGACCTGAGAGTAGGTTTATTCAAAACGCCCCAAACCTATCCTGCGTGGATTCGGTTCTCTAGCGGTGGTTCGCCTCAAAAGCGTGGTAAATTCAACTCCGATAGCCAGCCTGATGTTCGCGGTATTGCCATTAAGGTGATGAATGTGGACGGGCAAAAAGCCTTGGATGATGAAGAAAAAACTCAAGATTTTATACTCAACAATTATCCTATTTTCTTGACCAAAGACGTTCGTGATTACGCCGATCTTTCCAGAGCAGGTAGTGGACAACTTACCCCAGAAAGGCTGGAAGAACTTGGTTACGCCTTTGCTATCTTGCAAAAAATTGGCAGCCACAAGGTAGGAAATCCACTTTTGATTCAATATTGGAGTATGGCTCCGTTTAAGTTTGGTAGTCGCCTTGTAAAATTATCTGTAAAATCTCAACAGCCTGAACAACCACCCGAAACACTTCCAGAATCAGAAAATTACCTCCGAGAAACGCTGGTCAAATATTTAACGGAAGAAGGTAGAGAAGTTTCTTTTGACTTCTTAATTCAGTTTTATGTAGATGATGAAAAAACGCCGATTGAAGACCACGTTCAAGAATGGCAAGAAGCAGATTCACCGTTTATTAAAGTTGCAACTGTCCGCATTCCCAGTCAGAAATTTGATTTTGAAGAACGCAAACGTTTAGATGAGGGTTCGCTATTTTCTCCTTGGCATACACTGCTAGAGCATGAACCTGTTGGAAGTGTAAATCTCTCTCGCAAGAGGCTTTACAGCGAACTTGCAAAGTACCGACGAGAACAAATTGCCCAACGTTCGCGGGAACCACAACCTTATGTCGCGGTTGAAGATTAACTACTGTGAATTTGCTTCAAACTATAAGAGGGTGCTTGGAAGCTGTGTGTACAAAATCGGACTTTCTACCAATTAAATCTAATTAGTAAAAATTGAAACACCAAGATTACCGACTTTTAAAATAAGTCAGTAATCTTGGTTTAATGAATAAATAATTGTATAACTGCGGTAAGCTAAAACCCATCTAATTTGCATATTAAAATTTTCTCAATATCTTGTGGGGTAGGCATCTTGCCCGCCCTGATTATGCAACTTGAATGCCGATTAGCTTAGATAGTTTTTATGAGACTAATGGCTCAAGAATCTGAGAAATATTTAATTTGTGCAACATAATGCCTTTTATAAATTGGGGACAAACTATGAATAAAGATAATGAAATAACTGAAAAATTGAACAAAATGTTGACTGAATCCGCCGATAAAGAATCTGTTATTAAGTTTTTAAGATTGAGTAATTATTCAAAAGCCGAATCAATTGGAATTTTAAAAAATGCTTTGGGTATTTGTCTTCTCGAAGCACAAGATATAATTCACAACAGTCAAACATGGAGTGATATAAAAGAATATGACGCAAAACTAATCAACGACTTCTTTGATATTCTGGAAGAATTAGGGAGTTCAGAAAATGAAGAGACTTAATTATATTAATATGTGAATAAATTCCATAACAGAATTAGGTTAATTTCCCAGATTTTTAATGATAGATTAGAATAAAATTAAGCAAATTCTCAAGTAAAGCCATGTCTGACTCAGTTCAGTATGTCACTAACGCAGAGGGAAAAAAAGTTGGAGTACTGTTAGATTTAGAAACTTATCAACAGCTAACTAACTTATATGTAGATTCGGAATTATTGATTGGTTTAAATCTAGATGAGTTGCAAGCTTTGGCAGAAAGTTATTTATCTCCCAAAGCTCAGATACAGTTACAGGAATTATTAGTTAAAAATTCTGACAATGATTTGTCAGATGACGAAACTGAAACCTTAGACAGATTATTGGCACAGGTTGACCAATTAAATATTATTAAAACTAGAGCTAGATATATATTAAATGTTTTTCAAAATAAACAGCAACTAGCGTGAGTGTTTGCATTCCTGTTGAATTAAAAAAGGAAATTCGTAATCATTTTGCTATCCACCCTAGATCAATTGAGGTGTGTTATGCCGTAGTATAACACACCCTACACTTATTTACATCTACGTCTTACGTTTTTTTAGGTTGAGCTACTTAAAAAATAATCAATTATTTTTTATGGAACAAAATGTATTTTCTCAATTTGCTGGTTGGATTTTTTCTCTGATTGCGTTCAGCTTGATATTGATTATATTTTCTTTGCCTTTTGTTCGCCCAGATATAGAAATTTTTGAACAAACTTCTACAAAACTTATATTTCAAATTAGGTTTGTATTTTTGAGAACTTTGAGTTTATTTTTTGCGATATTTCCTTTGACAATAGCAATACTGTTAATCTTTTCTGTGTTTTTTATTCCAGATTTCACAACAGAAGTGTTGTTCACAGCTTTTGGCATGGCAATTTTATTTGGTATAGTTACTTTTTTAATACTAGCAGTTGTTCCATTTAGCAATTACACTTTTGATCGAGAAGCTAATAGGATAAAAATGACTACTTACAAATGGTTGAGTACTCAAGTAATTGAATATCCGCTAAGTCAAATTGTAGGTTTACAAATAGAAGAAGGTGATGGTGAAGATGGTAAAGTTTATCGCTTTAATCTAAAATTAGCATCAGGTAATAATCTACCTCTAAATGAATGCTATAGAAGTTTTAGCTATGAAGAAAGGCAGCTACTTACCAAGAGTATTGAAACATTTATTAATTCAGGTTGACCTATTAAATAATGGATTAAAAAAATCTCTTAGTCAAAAATTAATATTTACAAAACTCGGAATTTATTAATCAAATGCTGAATTCAAAAAAATCACGATCGCAGATTCTACTAATGTATGCAGTTTTGGGAGCGATCGCACTGTTGATGCTCTTTCCTTTACTATGGCTAATTAGTACAGCCTTGAAATCGCCCACGGAAAATATTTTTCAGTCGCCGCCACAGTTATTGCCTGCGTCACCGACACTAAATAACTTCTTTAGTGTGTGGAACTCTCTACCTTTTGGACAATACCTGTATAACAGTACTTTGGTGTCAGTGCTGACTGTGGGCTTAAATCTGCTCTTTTGTGCTTTAGCTGCCTATCCTTTGGCCAGATTGTCATTTGTCGGGCGAGACTGGATTTTTGTAGCGATCGTCTCTACGATTATGATTCCTTTCCAAATTGTGATGATTCCCCTCTATATTTTGACAGTCCAGTTGGGTTTGAGAAATACTTATCTAGGAATGATTTTTCCGAGTTTAGCTTCTGCCTTTGGCATTTTTCTGTTGCGCCAAGCTTTTATGAGCGTTCCCAAAGAAATAGAAGAAGCCGCCCGGATGGATGGCAGCTCAGAGTTAGGATTATGGTGGCATATTATGTTACCAGCAGTTCGCCCAGCACTGGTAACTTTAGCTATTTTCGTATTCATTGGTGCTTGGAGTGACTTCTTGTGGCCTTTAATTGTCATCCAAGACGAAAATTTATACACTCTTCCTTTGGGAGTTGCCAAGCTAGCAGGTACATTTTCTCTTGACTGGCGGTTGGTAGCTGCTGGCTCAGTGATTGCGATCGCCCCAGTCTTATTACTATTTTTGTTTTTACAACGTTACATTGTACCTACAGAAACAGGTAGCGGCGTCAAGGGATAAAAATATTTTCTCCCATGCCCCATACCCAATTCAATAAGCACCAGTCTTTTTAAATACCACCCAGATAGTTTTAATAATCAGACTCAGGTCATAAGTTACAGACCACTTGCGTTGATAATCCATATCCATTTTCACAATGGTTTCAAAGTCTGTAATACTGGAACGCCCATTAGCTTGCCATTCTCCGGTAATGCCTGGTTTGACTCGCAATCTATCCCAGTGGTGTGGATCGTAATTACTGACTTCATCAGGAGTAGGTGGACGAGTACCAACTAAACTCATGTCCCCAATCAGAACATTCCAAAATTGAGGGAATTCATCCAAGCTAGTACGCCTCAAAAATTTACCAACAGGAGTAATGCGAGGATCGTCAACAGATTTAAAGATGTGACCTTTGGCTTGGTTCTCAACCAAATGCTTGAGTTTATCAGCATCGACTATCATGGAGCGGAATTTCCAGATGCGGAAAGTTTTTCCGTTTAAACCACAGCGAATTTGGGAATAAAATATTGGACTTGGCTCATGAATAAAGGTAGCAATTGCTACGGGAATTGCTATCATAAATGTAATAATCAGCCCCACAATTGCTCCAACAATGTCAATTAATCGTTTTCTCACGCTTAAAGTTGAAGGGTGTGAAGGCTGTTGCAAACAATTAACTGAATAAAGATAAAGATTATTCACAAGGGCTAACTTAGTTTTATAACAGGAATTTTTACATTAGTAGTGTAGACATAGACATGATTGTTGGGCGATTTTTACTACTCTTGTCGTTACTACTGAGTGTTAATATACACAAATTTTAGCCGATGTAAAAACCAAAAACCAAAAATTTACAGAATCTTTCAATTCAAGTGATAGATTGTAAAATTACGGTATTTTATCCATCTAATAACAAAGATACTACTATCGTACAGAACCGAAAATTATTATCCTGAAGTACTAGTAGTACTTTGCAAAATTCCAAATGCTTACGTTATGAGCATTTGGAGTTTTGAGTAGTATTCTTATTTCTAGCGCGATTTGCTAGTCTCAACGATCGACCTCTAAGGCGAAATTCACCGTATATGGTTCTTCTAGTGATTGCTGATTACTAGCCTTGATTGCATCTAGATAGCGACGCAAAGACAACAATTGTTGAGAATTGGGACGATAAGTGAGACTTCCTTGTTTTTCAAAAAGTGGTGCTGTGGCGATCGCTAGATAGTCAGGATTTTCTTGCGAACTCTGGGTAAGCCAGGTTGATTCTGTGACTGAAGGTATCAAACCGGAAGGCAGTTCACCTTCCAAAAAAGCCAGCAGCCGTTGCTGACAAATGCGAGTATTGATCCCACGACCCTCAAATAACTGGATAACTTCACCGAAAGATAAGGGACGGTCTGGTAGCAGTCGCAACAATTCTGTAAACAAGAAATAATCAGTGTATTGTTGTCTGGGTATATCTAAAATCTGGGGATGCAGAGGCAGCATCGCCAAACCATAAGCAACCCGACTGCAATTGGGAGCGCCGTTTTCGCCGAGATATAAATCTTGAATAATCTTAGTACTGGGAAGTTTTTGCCGTAACCAGCGGTTCACTGTCCCGATACAAGCCACTCCACCAGTCAGGATCGCTTGATTAATGGCTTCTGTGGGGATACCACGAGCTACCAATAACTTGTTGAGTTCTCGGTTCAGACGGCGCACAAAGGGAATAAATACTTGGCTTTCTAAGTCTCGTCGCTGCAAAACCCACCGCTGATCGGCTAATTCTAGGGTAAAAGAGTCTTGGTGTTGCAAAATCAGCTTTAGGGCTAATGCCGCATCTAATACCGCCTGTCCCAGTAGAGAACTTTCTAGACGCTGCTGGAGACGAATTCGAGCGGTGATATCTGGTTCTCCGACTCTAGGTAGTTCTAATTCTTCCAACCCTAAAGTCTGCCAACGCATTTGGTCTAAACCGGGAATTGACGGTTGCCATTGCCAAAGATTACTCGTGGAAGTTTTGCTATCGCTTGGTGTTTCTAGGCGTGATTGCCGAGATTTCGGTGGCAATAGCAGCTGACAAATTATATCTTGTTCAATACCCTTGCCAGCATAAGCAAAACTGTGGAGCATGAAATCACTGTATGTCAATTGTTGCAAGCTTTCTGGTAGATTTACCAGCAACATTTCTGTGGCAGTTGTCCCAATGTTAATCACAAGGGTGTTGCCAACAATGGGATGTTCGCTAGTTTTTGCTGGATGAGTACCTTGAGCATCGCTTAATTTTACTTGCTCACCATTAACTGCATCGAGTTCTGGGAGTAGACTAGCGATCGCTTCTTCGACAAAAAATACTTGCTGCGGATGTTGAATAAGTTTGCTAGTGAGTAAAGCTTCCCGCACGTTAAAGCGATATTGTTCCGACCAGCTAGATGGGCAGGTACAAATTACACCAGCAATATTATTGATAATCTGGGGAAAATCTTGTTCGCCAATCCCAACAGCGGCAGCCACTAAACTAGGGGTGGTAGAAGTTTTTTCGGATTTGAGAGTTAATAGTAACTTAGAGAGCGATCGCACAACCCAAATCAAAGGCCCTGCCGAAAATTCATTTAATTGCAAAACAGGTTCCCATTTCTGTCGTTCACTCTTGTAGGGAATGGCTACTTGTAGATAGGGCTTCAACTGCGCCGAGTAGAGATTATTTTTCGTCGGATCTGTTGTCGATCTTGGTGTTGCAGAAGTGGTAGCCGAGCGATCGGGCACTTTATCTTGGGCAACAGCCGCAGGTGCTGTCTGCTCATGTGCTTCGATAGTTTCGTTTTCACCGTGGGGTACAGAAGCTGTAGGCAGATAAACCTCTGTTGGTAAACGAAACGATTGCTGAAAGGAACTTATTCCCGGCGGATTTTCTGCTGACCAGTAGATAGGATGTACAACAAAAGTCGAGCGATTTAATAATGCGGCGGAAATTCCTGTTGTACCTAAATCAATTCCTAAATACCAGACTGATTCTAGAATATTGGGCGAAACTTCTGGATTATTTATGGAGTTGGCAATTGGAGGTAGAGAACTTTCTGGAACAGGAATTGTGACTTCCTTTTTTTTTTCAGTTTCTACCTGGGAAACTGCCAAACTAGAGAAAGCAGCAGTTGATGTATTCTCTGCTCTTTGGAGATTTTGAAGGGCAGTTGTGGGAATTGTGTCTTGAATGCTATCAAGTAGTTCCGAGAAAACACCCAAGTTGTTATCTGGCTGCGACTCAGAATTTAGCTGCCGATCGAAATTAGCCAAATCCCGATCTAATTGCTGCAACTGTTCTTCATCTAAAGAAATATCTGGTACGGCTGGAGACTGGTTTGACTCAATAGAAAGTAAGTTTTCTTGGGGTGAAGCAGCAATGTAGTTATCTGAAAACAGTTCGGAGCGATCGCTGTTAATTAATACTTCCGATATCGCGATATCTTCGCTGCGATCGCGCAGCGTGTCGTAGACAAACGCTTCGGGAACAGTAGGCTCTACCAACGCAATTTCTGCTACTTCTGGAGTCACTGGTGCTGTGGTAGTGGCATCATCCACAAAAGATGAGACTTCCAGCAGTTGCAGTTCACTATCGTCATTAGGCAATAGGTCAGTTGCTGTAGTTGTGGCATTATCTACAGAAGATGAGACTTCCAGCAATTGTAGTTCACTATCGGCATCAGTTAATAAGTCAGTTAGGGTATTAATTGTATCAACGCTAGCTGGCTGAGTGCTGATTTGTGGCAAACTGTCTATTTGTGGAGTAGAAAAGCTAAGAGGTGAATCTAGGTCAGTATCTTCTTCAAAAAATAGTTCTTCCTGTGGCTCTGATGAATCTGTGGTTTCGCCTAAAGTCTCTTGGATTGAAAGACCCGTATCTGGTGTTACAACCGCAGAATCCACAATTGGAGAGACAGGTGGAGCCTGTGCAATGTTCAACGGAGATGCAGAGGCTGTAGAAGCGGATAAGTCATTGATGGGAACATCAAGGCTGGGATTATTAAGATCGCCAGCATCAAACAAACTGGCGTAAAGTTGGTCTACTTCATCACCAATTTCCGCAGAAATATCTTCAGGTAATTCGGTCGGAGTTTGAGAATATTCAGATGAGTCTACACCAAGCTGCAACAGCACTGCATCTAGATCCTCTGTGAGGGTAGTTTCCTGTTGCTCAATTGCGAGTGGAGATGAAGTTTCTGGTTGGATAAGCTCCAAGGATTGGGGTGCAACTCCAGCAGGAATCTCGGCTGGTTCAGTCAATGATGGTAGTGTCTCAGATTCTCCTCCCAGCAAAGATGACTGCGAACTAGAGGATTCTTGTTGCAAATGCTGGGTCAAATTGTTGACAAAGCTGGCCATCAGCTGTTCGCCTTGCATCCCCTTGCTATGCATTCTTGCCAGTGCTTGGGACAAGGATTCGTAATAAGTATTAATGTTGCGCTGTAGTGCTTCAAAAACTACATTCACCGTCCCATCTAGTGATAATAAGCGTTGATCCAACTCCCTAGCTAGCTGGGTTAAGCGCTCCACATCGTCAGAGGATTCTAATAAAGATTGAGTTGCAGAGCTTGCGTAATTAATTCCTCCTGAAGAACTGGCGGAATTTTCTCTGGTCTGTCCAATCAGTGGTGTTAAGGTTGGCACAAGGCGACTCATGAGTACCTGTAAAAACTCGGTAATCATTTGTTCCTGGTTTGTCAACTGCTGCGCTAAGGAGTAGTTTTGCAATCGCTTTTGCTCTAGTTGCCGAATTTCTTGTATGAGAGTGGCTCGCTCTTGCAAAAGCAATTCTAATTCCGATCGCAACGGCTGAATCAATCTCGAAAATTCATTATTTAATTGTCCTGCGCCAACAGTACTCTGTTCCTGACTGGGTTCGAGCGGCGGTAGTGGATACTGGTTATTACCGCGATCGATAAATTTTGTTAACAAAGGCGTTGGCGGATCTTCAGAAGACTGATTTGGGATGCCGCTCTCTAATGTTTCTTTTTCTTGTAACCTCACCAAGAAGTCGCGAATTCGCTCTAAAACTTCTTTAGGCTCTTGTGCCTGACCAGAGAGAAATCTTGACAGGCGCTTGCCACCGCTGGCAAGTAAGTTGTCAATGTCTGCGATCAGCTTTTGAATTTCATCTGTACTAAAAGTCACTTTTTTACCTTATATATAAATCTATGTCAACTCATGTGAACAATTACTTTACAATCACCGTACCCCTATGGGGATCTTGCTACGCGCAGTGTCACCATACAAGAAGTTTTGAGTGGCAAGAGCCGCTGCTTGGACTTGTGACTGTCATTATGTTATGGATTACTGGGAGTCGTGGCAATCTTCAATCATCCAAGAAAAAAAGGAAAAAAGTTTCTCTTTGTCCCCCCATCCCCTTGTCCTTTTCAGACAGCCTTTGCTCGAAAAGCTTAATTTTGCAGGTCATTGGTCGCCTATTTTTGAAAATCGCTAAAATACCTGAGCAATAATTTACTCCCTTTAGTATCATTAATGTTGTTTGCCTATATTCATAACTAATCAAGTTTGCAGTACAGCTAGCCCCTAAGCAATCCAACCGCAGGCTATAAACTACTTTTTGCAAAACTTTTACCCCGTTTAAACTTATAGGTAAAGATTATTTAGAAAAACTTATTGTCGCTTTCTTGTGTAGCATAGTTTAGTTTTTTCTTTGAAAGGGAGCTGTGCAATGATAGCTTAGGCTACAAATGGCGCTCTAGTTTTTTGTGTGTACATAGCAGCTTGAATTAAAGATGTCGTAATGGAAGATCGATATAGCTTGCAAGCACAGGCTAATTCCTGGATGATCGCCTCCGCTCCCTTTTTTCAAGGGTTGCCAGAAACTGCTGTGGAATCAGCCCTCACCCATCTTGTTACCCGCACTCACCCAGCCAATCAGGTGATTCTACTGGAAAATGACTGGGGTGGTTCTGTGTATTTTATTATGGACGGATGGGTAAAAATCCGCACCTACAATCTGGAAGGAAAAGAGGTAACGCTGAATATTATTGGCAAAGGTGAATTGTTTGGTGAAATGGCGGCGCTAGATGAAGCACCTCGATCCACAGATGTAATTACCTTGGCCCCAACGGTAATTGGTAGTATGCCTGCTCAGGATTTTGTCAAATTACTTCAGATAGAACCCTTGGCGGGAGTTCGATTGGCGCAACTCATGGCACGACGTTTGCGGCAAGTAAATCGCCGATTGCGGTTGCGGGAATCTGATAGCCAGTCAAGGGTAGCAGATACGTTGTTATTTTTGGCAGAAGGACAGGGAAAAAAAGGGCAAACTGGAACCGAAATACCCAATTTACCTCATCGGGAATTGAGTAGTTTGAGCGGACTGGCGCGGGAAACGGTGACACGAGTATTGACAAGGCTAGAAAAAAAAGGCTTGATTAAACGGGATCAAGACACTATTTGTATTCCCGATTTGTCAGCCTTAGAAAGAATGATCGTTTAAAAACTTGTCAGATATGAGTATTTTAGATTCTCTCCCAGATGAACCGGAGGAAGATCCATCCTCTGAATCTCCAACTCCTCAAAATCATTGGTTAGATAAAGAACAGCAGTTAATGCCTCCTCAAATCAAAGCTGATGCGCCCTTGAGGATGGTGGAAACGGCATTTTTAGCCAGTACTGCTAGCTTAATTTGGTTTATTAATTTTTACTTTCCTTTGGGCCCAGTTTTGCGGATATTTTTTCCAGTGCCGATCGCTCTAGTCTATCTGCGTTGGGGCAAACGTGCGGCATGGATGGCAGCACTCACCTCTGGATTACTGCTGACGGTATTGATGGGGCCAGCCCGCAGTTTGCTGTTTGTCATGCCCTACGGGTTCATGGGCGTTCTTTTGGGCGCTACATGGTGTCGTCGTCGTCTTCCCTGGATTGTTTCTATTACCTTGGGTACGCTATTGGGTACTTTAGGAGTCTTTTTTCGGCTGTGGTTGCTGTCTGTTTTGTCGGGTGAAGACCTATGGATTTATGTGATTACCCAGGTGACTGAGTTCATTGAGTGGGTATTTTTTAACTTGAGTTTGTTGGCGAGTCCCAGTGTATTTTTGATTCAAGTGGGAGCGATCGCTTTAATTATACTCAACAACTTTATCTACCTTTTTGTGGTACACCTGGCAGCATGGTTGCTTTTTGACCGTCTGGGCAACCCGATCCCCCGCCCACCACACTGGGTACAAGTTCTCATGGATTATGAAGGATAGTTATTTGTCATTTGTCATTTGTCATTGGTTAAACGATCAGTCCTAACTAATAACCAATGTCCCATGCCCAATTCCCAAATTAGTATTTATACTCAAAAAGAACAGGGTGAACAATGGCTGCGAAGGTATCGTGGTTGTCTACCCATATTTGCTTGTGTTTTAGGATTTACTGAAACTGGTTTAATTCCAGAGATTTCAGCAGCTGGTCGCACTCCAGAAGATCGGAAATATACAGCTTGTGCCGATGCTGAGTTTTTGTATTACGGTCCAGAACATAAAGCCCAATATCCCCTACCACCATTGGCGGCTGGGGCTTCACCTGTGCTGATATCTCGCGCTGTATTTGAGTCGCTAAAGATAC
Organism: Nostoc sp.; assembly: GCF_036917235.1. Classification (GTDB taxonomy): domain Bacteria; phylum Cyanobacteriota; class Cyanobacteriia; order Cyanobacteriales; family Nostocaceae; genus Nostoc. Next base: position 28,523 of record NZ_JBALDU010000079.1, on the reverse strand, counting down.
CAATTCATTTATTTAATGCTGGTTTACCCCAAGCTCCTGCTGTGCCAGTAATTGATTTGGGTGGCGCTCCTGCTAAGTGTTTAAGTGGAGGTGCTGCTATGGAAATTACAACGGTACATCACTTGTTTGAACAAGGGCTACTTTGGGGAGAACGCCTAGCTGCCAATATCCAACAGGGGTATTTGATTCTCGGTGAGTGCGTCGTCGGAGGTACTACAACTGCCCTGGCAATCTTAACTGGTTTAGGTATAGATGCTGCCGGAAAAGTTAACAGTAGCCACCCTGTTTGTAACCACGCGCAAAAGTGGGCACTAGTGCAAGCTGGACTGGAGAAGATGAGGGGGAGCAGGGGACAGGGGGGGCAGGGGAGGCAGGGGGAGATAAACTTCCAATCTCAAATCCAAAATCCAAAACTTGTACTGAGCGAAGTCGTTGGCGCAGCCTCTCGTAGAGAAGTATCTAAAATCCAAAATTCTGTAGATCCCCTACAACTTGTAGCCGCCGTGGGCGATCCGATGCAAGTGGTGGTAGCTGGGATGGCGATCGCTGCTAGCCGTAATTGTGGTGTAATGCTGGCTGGAGGGACGCAAATGCTGGCGGTTTATGCGTTGATGAGTGCGATCGCTCAAGCTTACGCCTTATCATGGCAACCAGAAGCAGTAGTTGTAGGCACAACCCGCTGGGTGGCAGAAGATCCTACTGGCGCTACAGTTGACTTAGCCCTCAGCTTAGGAAAAAGCAGCTTAACTCACAGTGGAGGAACCCCTCCCCTATTAGCAACTCATCTGAGCTTTGCTAATTCTCGTTATCCTCAACTGAGAGCTTATGAGCAGGGCTTTGTGAAAGAAGGTATGGGCGCTGGAGCCGCTTGCATAGCCGCCCATCTTAGCCAAAATTGGCAGCAACACGAACTTTTGGCAGCCATTGAAGCCCAACTTGAACGCCTAAGTATTACCTTGAACTAAAGATTAAAGTCGTCCCTCTCCGAGTTGGAGAGTGCTATATGCAACTTTGTTTACTTTCTAGTTTTTCAGGAGAATTATCTGATGGAATTAGTCAAAAATTTTGGTATTGCTACTGCCAGTACTCTTATGTGTCTCACTGCTGTTAGTACATCTTCTCCCGCCCAAGCTGTACAGCTATTTGATTTTCAGTACTCTTTTCCCAGTTATGAAGCAAATGGTATAGCGATTTCCGCTAGCGGCACCCTTACAACCACCGATCTAGATCCTATAAAAAACAATTACACAATCACAGGAATAACTGGGACAAGGACAGCCCAAGGAATTACTGAGACAATTATCGGACTGCTTTCACCCGCTACATACGGAACCAATGATAATTTTTTAAATACAACTACGCCGCTGCTAACTCAGAACGGTTTTTCTTACCTGGTTTCTGGAAGCGGGGAAGACGGAAATGGCAACGTTAACGTATTTTACAGTAATTTCAATGAAGGTTATTCAGAGCTTTCAAGCAACGTAGATTATGGCAGCTTTAGTGTTGTCACTCCACGTCCTGTTCCCGAACCCTACACAGTAAGTGGCTCATTGGTTGCTCTTGGTTTTGGCTGGTGGACAAATTGAAAGCAAGCACTAGCTTTCCAGAAGAAGTCTTATAGAGGAATCTATCTATAAGGTTTACAGTGCATCTCCGATCTAGATTGCTTTATGCCTGCTATCTTGATTCTTATTTAAAATACCAAGTCGCCTTCATGATGTATCAATAGACGACTTGGTATTAAAATATGATATCAACCGTAGCTTGATTAAAAACTTCCAGGATTGTCATCAAGTGCCAGCAAGAAATTAATCAGGTCTGCTTGCTGTTTGGAATTAAACCCAGATTGTCTATCTACGTAGAAGTGATGTCCTGTGCCATCAAGGTTACTACGCACTAAACTAGGGTTAGCTTTATTGGCTTTTACAACCAAACTACGAAGATCGCGATCGACCAAGGCACGCAAGCTGCTAGCAGGATCGGCAGGTATACCTTGGCTAAGAGTCCCAGATAGCCCTAAACCATTCTTGTTAACAACCGTGAAACTACCATTTGAGTTCACTTTCAGGCTTCCTGCCCGTACAGCTGCACCACCATCGTGCAAATATGGTGCGCTTAAATAAAGACCACGCAAGGAAGTAGTTTTGTAACCGCCTTTTGGCAATATTCCTTTGGGTAGAGTTGTGGGAGTATCAGAGATCCCCTGCGTTGGTACATCCAGCACTTCAGCACTAGCAGGTATGGGAACAGGAGTGTTAAAGGTGTATAGCTTGGGTGGTACTAACAAATTACTCAGCCCTAAGCGAGATTGGGCACGAGCGGGGTTAGTACGAATTTCATCAATTGGATGAATTTTGTTGTCGGTGAAGAAAGGTGGAATATGGCAAGTAGCACAATTGGCTTTCTCAAATACTTTTGCGCCACGCTTAACAGAATTGCTGTTCAACGCTTGCCAGTTTTCTGAAGTTTTGTTGGCAGGTGGCACTAAGCTATTTTGAAAAGCAGACATAGCATTGGCAGCAAATAAGAAAGGACCACTCGCAATATCACCGGGCTTTTGAGTATTTGGGCTGAAAACTAAACCGTTGTAAGTAAACAAACTAGGGCGCAGGTTTGGGTAAGTTCCTGTCCCAGGAGCAGGAATTTGGTCTTCTAATTGTGCTTGTGTAGGATTCGGTGCGATCTTCCGTAGCCATTCAGAGGGTTTTACTATCACTCCTTCTGGTAAACGTAGGCTGGGAGTGGCAGCGTTTTGCAGAAATGTACCAATATAAACCTCTGGATCAATACCAAGGGTTTTTGCACTTAGTTGAGCATCTGCCGACAGATTGATTTCCGAAGAGTGAACACCATTGTTGATAGTACTCAATCCCGCAAACGGGCCGACAGCAAACTGTCCATCAGTTCCATAGGGATGATCCTTAAAGGTAAAGATATTGGGGATTTGAGTAGTGTTTCTAATACCATCCGGTGAACTCTCGAAATGACCAAAAGGTACGTCTAACACTGCATCATCAAAAGCTTTTTCAAACTTTTCAGGATCGGGTAATTCTACTTTATTACCTTTGCTGTCTAGAATAATTTTCCCATTACCTTTATATTGTGGATCTAGGGGGTTGAAGTTTAACCGCGCAAACCCTGCGGCTGTATTTGGTGCTAAAGCAATCAGCAGTGGCGTGGCAATTTCGCCATTAGGTACTCCTAAAAGACGTTCACCCTTATTTGAAAGAGATATATGGCATATAGCACAGCTAATATCAATCTTAGGTGTGATTCCTAGCCCAATGGGAAAAGTCCCTCCCTTTTCCACTTTTAAGCCTGTATTAATGACACTTCCTTGGGGAAAAGTTCGACTACCTAGTGTGATATTCTTCTTAAGAATAATTTGTAAGTTCGTTGTCGGCTGACCTTGCAACTTAACTATTGCTGTCTGTATTTCTGGCAAAATTGTAGCAAGGCCAAATCCAAAACCAAATACCCCTTGCAAGCCAAATGTGTCACCAATTTTGCGGTTGAAGAATATATCTTCGCCTTTTGCAATTAATTCTTTAGTAATTTTAACTGCCCCTACCCGCTGATAGGAAATGGAATTTTTAGGGTCAAATCCTTTATTTACAACTAGTTGTGATGCTTCTTGAGGACTCAGCAGTTTGCCGAAATAGTCGTAATAGCCTAATGGTTGAGTAGGAGCAGGTTGCAAAAGGTCAATTTTTGCGAAAGCTGTCTGGCTTGTCATCAACCAATTTGATAACAAGATGCCAAAAACACTAATGAGAAAAATACAGATTAATAAGAAAATCTTGGTTTTTAAACCAGACAACACCCTAAAGACACCAGTCTTAGGGTTGTTTTTTTTGTTTCATAGTGAGGTATTAACTAAAAACCTATGGGTAGATATATCACACTATTACGTAAAGATATGTAATAGTGTGTTTAACTTTTTTATCAATTTGATGGCTGGATTACTTACTTGTATCTAAGTATATGCTCATAAAACCATCACTCATATTGAACCTAAAGGCTTGTCTTACCTACCTCAATCTATTTTTTTATTCGTTGAACTTCAGGTTAAATTTAATGAATTCTCTCTCTAAGTAATTGTTCTTCTAAAGCAGCAATGCGATTGTAGGCTGCTGTTAATTGCGCTGTCAGTCGTTGTATTTGAATTTCTGGTGTTATATTATCTCCAGCTTGACGATGCATATCTAGATAAATGCCATCTGTCAACACATCCTTGTGTTCCATTTCTGGATTTATATTATTACGTCCTTTAAACTGGTAGCCTCCAGCCGCGCCATTTTGTTGATAATTATCCTTTGCTTGTGTATTCGCTAAAGAACACTCTGAGAAAGTTTGAGTGACTTTACTATCAAGCTGCTCAATTACTTGGCACAGGTCATCCAGCTTTTGGCTTAAAGTCAGGATCTGCTGCTGTAATAGCTCCATTTAATACCTTTATCCGTACATTTTCTCTATGTTATTCAATTTACTCTCAACCTTAACGATACTTATGGATTATTTAAGTATTGATAATTTTTGCTGGAAGTGTGACATTTAAATCATTACTTCTCAATACAAGCAAGGTTTCACTACAAGTACCATCAAGTAAATTTATGGAGAAAAATTAATCATTAGGTACTAATTTGACAAAAAGCTCGCTAATTTGAGCCAAATCTTCAAAATCATCCGTATTGTCAAGAAAAAATACTGATAAATCTCCAACTCCACCTTTTTTAGCTAGTCAGCCACTGGTGAATCTCTGCTTAATATTAGGTATAATCAAAAATCTCAAATCCCAAATCAATGGATCGACGGTCTTTTTTGCTAAGTACAAGCACGCTGGCACTTTCACAACTGCTTTTTGGCTGTGGTGGAAACAAGCAAGCGCAACTAAAAGTACAGTTATTAAAAGGTTCTATACCTGGTCAGGTGGTGAATCAGTTCCATAAAGGTTTGCAGCAACAGGTGCAGTTAAAGTTTGCCCCAGTCGAGCGGATACAGGATTTATTTCAGCAATTACAAAATTGGCAGCAGAAACCAAAGACCAGCGATGAGCAGGGATGGAGTCGTTTTATACCCTTTAGGCAAGGTCAAAAAGCCGCTGACACAGACCTAGTGACATTGGGAGATTACTGGCTACAAGCAGCTATTGAACAGAAATTGATTCAACCACTCCAAGAAGTGCAGGGAAACCAATTAAAACAGTGGTCTTCTTTAGATGAAAGGTGGAAACAACTGGTAACGCGCAACGAACAAGGTATTTTGGATACTCAAGGGAAGGTTTGGGGTGCGCCTTACAGGTGGGGTAGCACGGTAATTGTTTATAACCGTGACAAGTTCCAAAAATTGGGATGGACACCCAAAGATTGGAGTGATTTGTGGCGAGATGGAATGCAGCAGCGTATTTCCCTACTCAATCAACCACGAGAAGTTATTGGTTTGGTCTTAAAAAAGCTAGGAAAATCTTATAATACAGACAATCTTGACCAAGTACCAGATTTGGAAAAGGAATTACAGATATTAAACCAACAGGTGAAGTTTTACAGTTCCAATAACTATTTGGAACCTCTAATTATGGAAGACACTTGGCTAGCGGTTGGTTGGTCAAGCGATGTATTGCCTGTTCTGGGACGTTATCCGCAACTTGCCGCAGTTATCCCCCAGTCAGGAACAGCAATCTGGGCGGACTTATGGGTACGTCCTGCAGGGATTACTAAGGATACTTTATCAGATCAATGGATTGATTTTTGTTGGCAACCAAGCACAGCTAAACAAATTTCGGTGCTGACTAAAAGTAATTCGCCAATTTCTACAAATATTGCCGCTTCTGATATCCAAGAACCATTATGGAGTTTGTTAGAGAGCGATGTCTACGACGGGCTACGCCTACGCAAAGTTTTCGATAAAAGTGAATTTTTGCTTCCCTTACCCCCATCAGCAATAAAACAATACGAGTCTTTATTTGCCAAAATTAAGGTTTAATTGGGAATTGGGAATTGGGCATTAGGCAGAGGGGCAGAGGTAGAAAAACTTACTTTAACTGCTCCCCTGCATCCCCAGTACCTATAAAGAACGCTGTAACCCTATCTTGTTCTTAATAGTGGTTTGGATACTGCATAAAGCTGGACTTGTACTAAAGTTGCAAGTGTAGGTTGCCAAGGGTTCTTTTTGATAATTAAATACCCGGACGTTGTAACCAAAGTTCCGTGCTGTGCTACCCAAGCGATTTACGAAGTCGTAGCGTTCTATATACTCTAGTAAACTCCAAATTTGCTGATTCACGATCAAGTCTACTCGTGCAGGTTCTTTGTCAGAAGCTGGATATGCTATCCAATTATCTAATAGCTTTTTCTCAGAGTTTTGTTGTGCCCACCATAAACTCGGAACGGTTAATCCTTCTGGATGAATGGTGTTAGCTGTGATTATATAGTCTTTTGGCTTGGTCAATAACTCTAGTTCTAAAGGCGCACTAGAAGGTGACGGTATTGGGGGCGTTTGCGCTTGTGAGGGCGGGACTAATAAAGTGGTGAGGGCGATGCTTAGTAGTAATGAAAATGATGTTTGGCGATGGCTGCGCCAACGCCTGCCGTAGGATGCCCAAAGGGCTGTAGGGCGATCGCACAATTTAGGTATATACATAACTAATTTGTAATTCGTAATTAAGGAATTAGTAAAAATTCGCACACATTAAACTTTAATGGCAACGATGCGAATTCTTCGATAGTCTGCTGTCCAAGTTCCTTTTTGATACAGCGTCGGCTTGAGATATTCCTCCACGACGCGAATTACTTGTATTTGTTGCTCACTAGACAGTCCTGCTAAAAAAGAGCTAGCGAACATCCGAATCCAGTTGCCCATACCTGTTTCTCCTTCTGCTAAAGGAGTTGGACGAGCAAAAAGCATGGCATAGATGACATCAAAGCCTTGCTGTTCTAGTAGGCTGGCGTACTCGCCAATACTAGGGAAATACCAAGGATTTAGGGCTTGTGCAGGGATATTAATTGCTTCTAAGGCGCTTTCCAAAGCTGTAGCGATCGCTTGCACATTTCCCTTACCACCAAATTCTGCGACAAAACGCCCTCCTGGTTTTAGGGATTGATGGATGGAAGCGATCGCGCTCTCTGCTTCTTTCACCCAATGTAATACAGCGTTGGAAAACACAGCATCCAATGGCTTGTCTACTTGGAATTTCCTAGCATCAGCAACATCAAAGCGGATATGGGGATAGTTTTCTCTTGCCTTTTCGATCATCGCGGATGCATAATCAACTCCCACGACTTCAGCGCCAGCTTGAGCAATTTTTTCTGTGAGTTGTCCAGTACCACAACCAAGATCCAAAATGGATTCTCCTGGCTGAGGGTTGAGGAATTTTAGTAAGTCCTCGCCATACTGCCAGACAAAGGCGTGTTTATCTTCGTAAAGAGTAGCGTCCCAATAATTTTTAGCTATTGAAAGATTATTCATAGGTAGTTAAATTACAGTGTGTTGATTTGCCGATTGATGACCGCTCGATCATCACAATAAAAAAGATTTTTAATTATGTCCAATATATATTTTCACCTTAACTAATATTTTAAAGATATGAGTTAGAAGAACAGATGGAACTACGACACTTACGCTACTTTGTCACCTTGGCAGAAGAACTGCACTTTGGACGGGCGGCGGAACGATTGCACATTGCCCAACCTCCCCTAAGTCAACAAATTCGGCAGCTAGAGGGAGAATTGGGTTTTGAACTGTTTCACCGCACGAAACGAAATGTGCAGTTAACAGAAGCTGGGCAAGTGTTTTTGGGTGAAGTTCAGCAAATTATGAGGCAATTACAACAGGCAATCCAAGTTGGGCAGCAAACTAGTCGCGGCGAAATTGGACAGTTGGTGGTCGGCTTTGTCAGTTCTGCGGCGTATAATATTTTGCCTATTATTTTGCGAACTTTTCGTAGTTACGTTCCTGGTGTGAGCATCGAGTTGCATGAACTGACTACAGATCAACAGTTAGAGTGGTTACGAGAAGGTCGAATGGATGTAGGATTCCTGCGTCCACCTGTTGAAGAAAATAGATTTAGTTGCGAAACAATTTTTCAAGAGTCGCTGATGGTGGCACTACCTGAAGCACATTTCCTAGCGAGTCAATCCGATCTGTGTTTGACATCCCTTGCCAATGAACTGTTTATTTTATTTCCCAGGATATTAGCGCCGGGACTTTATGATTTAATCATTAGTGTCTGTCAGCAAGCAGGCTTTAGCCCCAAGGTTGCTCAAGAAGCTATCCAAATGCAAACGATTGTCAGCCTAGTAGCAGCCGAGATGGGTGTTGCGATCGTCCCAGCATCTTTGCAAAACCTGCAACGGATTGGGGTAGTTTATAAAACTGTAGAAGAACCTACCCCAAAAGTTAGCATTGCAATGATTTGGCGAAAAAACGAGACATCTCCAACCGTACAGAGGTTTCTAGAGGTGGTTAGACAAGCTTCCCAGTCGTGGTAAGTGTAACCGTTATTACCTAAGTGCAGACACTCCCATAGGGCCACGAGTTACACCCAATTGATTTTGCAATTTCAACTCACGCCAGAGTTGGGAACCTGTAATTTCACCCTGTAATAATTGACGATAGCGATGTATTATTTTAGTCACTTGGTCTGGAGTTTCATTCACAAATTCGATGCGAAAGTGACTTAATCCAAGTTCTATGAGACGCTGTACATACTCGGCTCCAGTCTGGGCAGTGCCGTTAAATACAGTATTACGGCAACCTACATCAGCCTTGAGGATGTGTTCGCTGCCTACACGGTCTTTTAATTTTACTTCCTGCTTTTCACAAGGTCGCCCACAGTTAGTATGATCTGTACCTGTCGATAGAAAAGCACAGAATACGCAGTGTTCCATGTGAAACATCGGTATATGTTGATGGATTGTCACCTCAAACCACTGGGGTGGACAACTGGTGAGCAGGTCTTGTAGTTGCTTAATATTCAGGTCATAAGATGCCGTCAGCCGTTCAAAACCAAAGCGTTGCTGAAAGTAGTCTGCTGTTAAGGGATTAGCAATGTTGAGCGAGAAATCTCCAATACAACGGTCTTGAGCAAAGAATTGCAATTGGTCATAGTTCCGTATCAGATAGCCATCTGCTTCACAGGCGCGTACCTGCTGCAAAATCCAATTTTCCCCAGGTTTGGTAATTCGGGGTGGTGCAACCCAGATTGTGGGGAGTTGGAAGACACGATTAATCGCGTCTGTACAAAAAGGAGTTAGGAGTGAAGAATTGTCTGCTTTGTTTTCTTGCTGTTGTTGGCGTACCATTTGCACCGCTTCTCGGTAGGCGCGGGGGTCTTCAAATTCACAATACAGTGTTTCAACTCCGGCTTTGAGGGCGGCTTGGAGTTGCTTAAGGTTTCGTACTAAGACGATGAGTGAAGGAGATAAGGGGGATGAGGAAGATGAAGAAGGGAGTAAGTCTTGGAAAGAGACATCAGAATGTAATTGCCAGCGTTTGGGATGACTTCGCAATTCTTCCAACTGTGCTACGATTTCCCGTCGCATCCGGTTTAATTCACTTACGGGTAGCATAATAGCACCGCTGAGGTGGTTGGTTAGCTGTCTCAAACAGAAAGGGGTGTTACCCAAACGACCAAATTGTTCTTGTAAACGGTCTGTATCTAGTGGTTTGGTATGGGCTTCAACTAGTGAAATTGCGGACTCTACCTGTACAATATTACCGAGTCGATCGCGGGCGATCGCAATCAACGCCTGACCAACTTCTCCATAAACCTTCAAGTCAATCGGACGTTGAAATTGAGGATTCTCACCTGCAAAACTCTGACGCACTTGCTTATCGAGTTCTGGATCGCTGGTTTTCCAAATGCGATCGCCTATATGTACTCGGCGCAGGTTCAAGTCATTTCGCCCAAAGGTCAGCATAGTTTCCTTACCCTTGGACACCACAGCATAAACCCGGCCGCCTTCTTCCTTCGCTTCTGGATGACCGCAGTCAAATACAATTCCATCCCCTGGTTTTACAGGTGCTTCCAGTTTGATTGTTACCTGTTCGTTGTGAATGCGGGTGACTTCACCTAAATAAACCCCACGTTTTTTACCAAAGCGGGCGTGAACTAGTTCCTGATTATTAATCCCGCTAAACCAGCCCGTGTAGAGTCCGCGAGAAAATGCCATTTCTAGGTTGTAGTGTTCTTGGTCTGATTGACCTCTCCCCCAACCCCTCTCCGAAACGGAGAGGGGAGCCTTTATTCCCCTTTCCCTTGTAGGGAAAGGGGTTAGGGGGTTAGGTCTTTCCAATTCAGTCATTACACTATCCAAAGCTTGTCGATAAACACGGGTGACATTAGCAACATACTCTGGAGCCTTCAAACGACCTTCAATCTTGAGACAAGTTACTCCAGATTTCACCAAATCGGGCAAAACATCTAACCCTGCTAGGTCTTGAGGACTGAGTAAATATTTGCGTTCTTTTAAATTTACAATTTCCCCATCGGCGATTAAATCGTAGGGCATCCGGCAAGCTTGGGCACATTCACCTCGGTTAGCAGAACGTCCGCCTAAAGCCTCACTAGTCAAACACTGACCGGAATACGCCACGCACAAAGCACCGTGAACAAAAACTTCTAAGGGCAGCGAAGTTTGCTGTTGGGCAATCTGCTGCTGAATTTTATTGATTTCTTTGAGAGAACATTCACGCGCCAGTACCACCAATTGACAGCCAAGAGACTTAGCAAATTCCACCCCAGCCGCACTTGTAATTGTCATTTGCGTGGAAGCATGGATGGGAAAATCGGGGGAAAGGTGACGGATGAGACGGCATATCCCAATATCTTGAACGATCGCGGCATCCACACCAGCTGCAATAATTGTGCGGAGATATTGCTGTGCTTCTGCTAGTTCTTTGGGAAATATTAGTGTGTTGATAGTGACATAACCCTTTACACCGCGACGGTGCAAAAATGTCATCAATTGGGGTAAGTCCGCCTCAGTAAAATTTTGTGCCCGCATTCTGGCGTTAAACCGATCCAAACCGAAGTAAATCGCATCTGCCCCATTTTCCACAGCAGCTTTAGCACACTCCCAATTACCTGCTGGCGCAAGTAGTTCAGGACGTTGAAGGGAGAGTTGGGAAGAAGGGCGATCGCTTTTCATTAGATTTAGGGAGGGTTAACTAGCACCATAGTGATTTTATCTAAGTTATTGGGGGATGGTGCGATCGCTCTCTCATCTGCGGTTCATTCAATCCTCTTCTTCTCTGCATCTGGAGTAAGTAGACAGGCGAGAAGAAACAGAACTATATTAAATTTAGTTAAAAAAAAGTTTGGCTAAGTTCTCAATGTATTAACAAAATGGAAATTCTTAAATCAAGCACCGCCATAAATTGGAATTAAACCTGTGCCTGCTAAAGATGCTTTTGTGCGATTCGTTGATTAGTGAATCACGGTTTTAGTCCGTACATAACTAATCCAGTTTGACAGCAGATTACTGTCATTAAGGACTGAACTCTCAGAATGATGGAGGTGAAAGTCCTCTCCGCGAGATTCTAGCGTGACTCCTTAACTGCCCACACCGACCAAGCTCAATTCTTGGAGAGTGAAGCTGGGAACAGGGCGCAACCAGACTAGCCGTTATGGGCTGACACTGGCGCTAATAGGGAGTTCCTAAGGTGAAATAGAGCCTAAAAAAGCAACCTATTCTTTAAGCAGGGCATAAGCCAACAAGCCTGACTTCATCAGAGATTAAAAACCCGCAGCATATGAAGGCAATACAGCGCTTCCGGCTATTATGCAATATAGTTTTATTCTCGCCCCTCTCCTATCATCGCTTTCAGCTTTTAGGACGTACCTCATAGCTGCCGGAAGTGCTGTAGCTGCCTGCAAGAATCCAGGGTTTCTGATGGTTGAAGTGGCTACACCTAACGGAACAACCAATCATCTGAGGGAACGAAGAAAAACGATTTGAGAGTCATGGAAATGTCGATTCCATGTAGGCGAGATGAGACGCGGAACTCTTTCAAGTCGGGTAGGATGCGGCGTAATTGCTGCAAGGTATTCAGAGTACACTTAATGGAGAAGAGCATGATTAGGCACAGTAGCAATACTAGTGAATCTTGGAAGACTTTACCCTGGAAGCAATTCCAGAAAGAATTATTTCGCCTTCAAAAACGAGTGTATAAAGCAATTTGTACAGGAGACAAGCGGAAAGCGCGGTCATTACAAAAGCTTATTCTGAAGTCCAAAGCAGCTAGATTTCTGGCTATTCGACAAGTATCTCAGCTAAATGCGGGGAAGAAAACGGCAGGCATTGATGGTAAAAAATCCCTTAAGTTCAAGGAACGTTTCGAGTTAGAAGCGCACCTTAAGAACGAATCAGGAAATTGGAAACATCAAGGTCTTAGAGAGATACCCATTCCTAAAAAAGATGGTACTACCAGAATGCTGAAAATTCCCACTATTGCAGACCGCGCATGGCAATGCCTTGCAAAATATGCACTAGAACCAGCACACGAGTCCACTTTCCACGCCCGGAGTTACGGATTCAGAACAGGACGTTCGGCACATGATGCCCAACAATTCCTATTCGACAATCTAAATTCCCAAGCCAACGGAATAGATAAGAGAGTTATAGAACTTGATATCGAAAAGTGTTTCGATAGGATCTCACACTCCACCATCATGGATAACTTGATAGCCCCTAACGGGATAAGAATCGGGATTTTTAGATGCCTAAAAGCCGGAATAAAACCCGAATTCCCAGAGCAAGGAACACCACAGGGCGGGGTCGTAAGTCCTTTGTTAGCAAATATTGCCCTAAACGGGGTCGAAGATATCCATAGATATCACAGGATTTCTACTTACAGAATTACTGAAAAGACCTCAGAAAAAGACATTAAATACCCTTCCGTTCGGTACGCCGACGATATGGTTATAGTGTTAAGACCTCAGGACGATGCAAACGAGATACTCGGAAGAATCAACGAATTTTTAGCAGCACGCGGGATGAAAGTAAGTGAAAAGAAGACCAAGATTACTGCTGCGACCGATGGTTTCGACTTTCTAGGATGGCACTTCAAAGTGCAAGCCAACGGAAAATTTAGATGCACTCCCTCAGTGGAAAACTTCAAAAAATTCCGCGAGAAAGTTAAGAACATCGTCAACTGCTCAAATTATGGCTCTAAAGTGAAAGCTGAAAAGCTAGCACCAATAGTTAGAGGATGGAGAAATTACCACAGGTTCTGTGATATGCAAGGGTCAAGATTATCACTCTGGTTCCTTAATCACCGAACCCATACGGTATTCAACAAGGAAACGAAGAATACCCGCGAATCAAGTACTAAACTTGTCAAAAAGGCATTCCCAAGGGTTCCATGTTCCCAGTCAGGATACGTCATGGTAAAAGGAAATAAATCCCCTTATGACGGTGACTTACCTTACTGGAGCCAACGCAATAGTAAATTATACGACGGCGCAACCTCCAAAGCTTTACAAAAGCAAAGCCATTCATGTAGTTATTGTGGACTGAAATTGACAAGCAACGAGCGGGTTCATTTACACCACATTGATGGGAATCATGATAACTGGAAAGCCAAAAACCTCCAAGCAATACATGAGTCCTGCCATGATTATATACACATGAGCAAAAGCTTAAGCTAAGAATATCGGGAGCCGGATGTAACGAAAGTTACACGTCCGGATCTAACAGAGAGGTGCGGAGCATAATAGCTCCCATCGACTCTACCCATACAGTTGTCAAAACAGCACTTGAGAAAGATGGCTGGTTAATCACTCACGATCCTTATGCTCTACAGGCAGGAACCCTTGAATTATATGTTGATTTAGGAGCAGAAAAAGTTATTGCAGCCGAAAAACAAGGACAAAAAATAGCTGTTGAAATTAAAAGTTTTCTAAGTCCGTCAAAAATTACAGAACTTTATGCTGCATTAGGACAATTTATCATTTACCGAATTGCTTTACAAAAACAATAAGCCAATCGTACTTTATATTTAGCAGTTCCTAGTACTGTTTACAATGAGTTTTTTATCCTTCCATTTATCCAATCTGTAATTAAAACTAATCAACTCTGTTTACTAATTTATAATATTGAACAGGAGGCGCTCGCAGAATGGCAAAGCTAGACGAATATCGACAATATATTAAGAATTTGCTTCAACAACACGCCAGTATAGTTTGGGATAATCGTATTCAAGCACAGACAATTTTTGATACAGAACACGATCGTTATCAATTAGTTTATGTAGGTTGGCGCGATCAAGACCGCATATATGGGCCTGTTCTGCATTTAGATATTATTAACGAGAAAATCTGGATTCAACAAGATGGGACAGAGGTAGGAATTGCTAATGAATTGATTGAATTAGGTGTCCCAAAAGAGGATATTGTTTTAGGTTTTCAGTTACCCTCTGTGCGTAAATATACAGATTCTGCCGTTAGTTAGTTGAATTTATTAAAAATAGCGATCGCTCTCTCATCTGCAATTTATTAATTAAGGGTAGGTTTCAAGCCGCTTTTAACGATTGTATCTGCGATCGCTCTGCATCTTCTGGTTAAAAAGCGCGCTCGTTATTACACAAACTACAACTCATTGAATAATAGTAATTGTTATACTCTAATCTTCAAAATCAATATCTTCTTCATTTTCTATAGATTCAGCTTTTATCGGTTTTAGCCAATCTTTTCTAAATCTAGATAGAAGTCTTGCATTACTATAAGCCCAACTTAAAGGCAGTACCGTCTTGACCACATATAGATTTCCTTGCGTTTGGATCGGGAGCGCAACACTAGCTTCATCTTCATTATCTGGCTCAAGAAATAGTGGTAACAGTATTTGCAATTGTCTTTGCTTAGGACGGCATTGAGGTAGTGCTATCCTATTGCTTTGTTCCGCTAATTCTTTAGCCCTTCTAATTGCATCATTTAATATACCTAATCTGTAATTTTCTCGTAATTCCTGAAATTCTTGTGGAAATCGAGATATATTATCTTTAATCATATGCTGCTTTATTTGATTTTCATCAGGTACATCTAATTCCAAATCAGGATTATATACATAATTGGAAAAATTTTCTGGCTTACTGAAATCAACATATCTTGCTAACTTAGGTAATACAGCGAATTTTCTAGTAAACTCTCCTTGGCTACGGTCAAAAAATCCGAATAAATGCCATTTTTTCAAGCGTTCATTGTTCTTATAATTTTCGTTAACTTCAAATAAGCCAAATATGGGCTTGCTTAAATTTCTTGAAATTAATCCTGTGTTAAAACAGGCATATTTAGCATTTCTCTCATTACCAGTATCGTAAATTACTTTATTTTCTTCATCAACACGTTTAAACGTGTAATTTAAGTAATTTCTTAATATTGGATAGTTTGTTTCAAATGTTCCAATTATATTATTAACTGTTGAGCAATTAATATCTTCATATTGCCAATCTTCTTCTTCTGCCTTTTGCGCTAATTTGTCTAGTTTCTCTTCAAAAGTGTGGTCATGTAAAAATGCAAATTGATCTAATTTCCTTCCAGCTTGTGTCTGCATATCAATTTCAGAAGTGCTATTACGCTATAAGTTATAGATGTGTTGGTTCATTATATAACTTTATAATCTTAAAAAAGATGAGTGCTATTACGTAATTAATTCTGAAAATTATGATTAATTCATAAAAAAAAGGACGAACTCGAAAGAAAGTCCGCCCCTACTTACATAGTCTTACGCTGTTGCTCAATCCAAACCCAAATCTAAAATAATAAAATTTCGCTCGTTTTGTAGTCATGATTGCATTGTAAATTACTTTAATTCATAGATTCAAAGTCAATAAGAAGCAAATTTATTCCATCCATTATTATGGAAAAATTTTCTTCATGTATATTTAATTCATGAAAACATTTATCTCTATATCTTTCTTTTTCAGTAAAGTTAGTGATGGCTTTAAATAATGGCTTTTTTACTTCGTAGCTTTCTTCAGCTTTAGCAATTGCACGTGCGGGGATTTCGTTATTTACACGCAATATTGCTAAGTCAATCAAATCTCTAGATTGTGTACTTGAATCGTTCCATCGGTCAGCATTAGCCATTAGTTTTGATGTAAATCTATCGCTTATACTCAGACAAGGAATTTTTGTCCATTCTGGATAAACAGGAGGGTCTAAAGTAAAAATCCCATTGGCTACAATTTCTACTTTAATAGTTGTTTCATTGACTACAACAAGGAAACGAATACCATATTGATTTATTGTACTGTCACCTAATTCGATATCTGTTGTACTTTGAAATAATGCCACAATTCCTTCATCGTAAATCAAATTTCTTAAATACCTATAATTTTCCGTTTCATAAGGGAAGAGGAAATCAATATCTTTACTAAGCCTGTATTCATCATACTCTAATGTTAAGAGTGTACCACCGCCAAAGTATGCAGAAGCTTTTTTGAAAACTTCTGGATTGAAAGCATTAATAATTTTAAGTATATTATTATGATGATCGAGATGAAACATTTCAAAATCCGGTAATATCCAGGAGTTATATTTTTTTGCTAAATAATGAACAAAATCCTTTTCTTCTTGTTTTAAATTGTTGAAGGTAGTTTGATGATGCCAATTGCGTTGATACAATTGAACAATTTCTTTCTCACTCATTTGATATACATTTTTTAGCTGCCAACCAATAGACTCTAGAAATGGTAGCTTTTGTGGATTGAGCTTAAGCATAATTAACTCTAATGGTTAAATTTTCTCTAAGTTATGATTTAGCGATATCCACCTGATTGGAACTATTTTTAGGCGATCTTCCTTTGCGCCTTTGTGAGACAAAAAAGGCGAACTTTTTGGGTTCGCCTTAATTATATGCTGTTGCTCAATCCAAACCCAAATCTAAATCTTCGCTTCTTCTCTCACCAACTTATCCCAACCCAAATCTTTCAAATTATTATTGCGACGCAACGGACGAGTCACCAGTTCTAACATGTCACGCGCATTCGTAAAGCCGTGAATTTGAGCAAAAGTGAACTCCACAGACCACTTAGTATTAATACCCCGTGCTTCCAACGGATTCGCGTGAGCCATACCAGTAATTACCAAATCTGGTTTCAACGCATAAATCCGTTGAAGTTGATTGTAATTATCCGGCTTCTCCACAATCCTTGGCAGGGGTGAATTCATTTCTTGGCAAGTTTTCTCCAGCAATGCTAACTCAGCAGCTTGATAGCGCTTATCCATGTAGGGAATGCCGATTTCGTGAACAGTCATCCCACAACGAATTAAGAACCTTGCTTGGGAAATCTCCAGCAAGTTATCACCCATGAAGAATACAGACTTACCGCGAATCAGTTTCACGTAATCTTCCACGCTTGCCCAAATTTGGGCTTCCCGTTCATCCAAACCCTTGGGAGTAATACCAAACACCGAGCAGATTTTCTCAATCCAAGCGCGGGTGCCATCGGGGCCAATGGGGAAGGGTGCGCCAATGAGTTTACATTTGCGGCGGCGCATTAAGGTGGTAGCTGTGCGACTGAGGAAGGGATTGACACCAGCGACATAATACCCTTCTTCTAATACTGGCAGTTCAGTGAAGCGCTTCGCGGGTAGCCACCCGGAAACTTTGATGCCTTGTTTCTTCAGTTCCAAGGTTAACTGAGTCACCACGGGGTCGGGAAGGGAGCCAAAGAGAACTAATGGTGGATGATCTACGTACTCAGATTCATCTTGGGCAACATCTTCTTTCTTCTTACCGAAGTTTAGCAATTTAGCGATCGCATTCCGTTCGCTCTTCTCTGTTTCCGCCACTGGAGCCTTATCAGGGCAACGGTTAGCCATTGCTGCTAATACAGTGTCTTCCCCTTGGGTGAAGGCGTAATCTAGACCATTTGCCCGCGCTACTACGATGGGAATCCCGATTTCAGATTCTAGCTTTGGCGCTAAACCTTCTAAATCTGTTTTGATAATTTCGGTGGTGCAAGTACCAATCCAGACAATTACACTAGGATTGCGATCGCGTTTAATCTGCAAGCACAACCGCTTTAACTCTTCATAATCACTCAGCTGTGCGGAAATATCGCCCTCTTCCAACTCTGCCATTGCATAGCGGGGTTCAGCAAAAATCATTACCCCCATCGCGTTTTGCAGGAAGTAGCCACAAGTTTTTGTCCCAATCACCAAAAAGAAGCTATCTTCAATTTTTTGGTATAACCACGCCACGCAGCTAATTGGGCAAAAGGTATGGTAATTCCCGGTTTCACATTCAAAGCTTAAAGCTTCTGGTTGTTGAGCGATAGTCATTTTGGTTTTTTCTCCCCTTGATATTTAATGGCAGTTCAACCAATTTCAGATTTTAGATTGATAATTTTGGATTGAAGGCTGGGACAACAAAAGTATCCTCTGTCTAACGACAATTTCCCTAATTCCTCATCCAAAACCGTTCGACTGAGCGACTCGCCTTGAGCGGAGCCGAGGTAAGCCTAAGTCCCAAATCTAAAACTTAAAATTGCGAAGAACGGCAATAATTAAGCGTTGGGGAAGAGGCGGGCAATTTCTGATTCATCAAAAACGCCTGCTGGCAGTTCTTCCCCTAAAAAATCGTTACTTTCTTCAGCCTTTTGTAAAGCTGTTTCATCACCCCAGACATCTGATAACACGTCTTTAAACGCATTCTCATCTAGTGGACTATCTTCAAGCCCCTCATCTTCGTCTTCATCCAGCTTTACTTCCGTTACATCTGTTGTATCGAAGGCAATTTCCCCAAACTCATCTGCTTCTAAACTAGGGCTTTGGAGAGACTCATCTTTTGAGTTGTGTCCGTTAGTTAAGGAAATATCGCCAAAGCCATTTTCCGTTTCTTCCAACTCGCTGATTCCCAGGCTTTCATCCTCAGAATCCACCATTGCGAACTCTTGAACTACCGCCACCGCTGCAAAGCCATTTGTATGAGAATGTGTCAATGTTTCATCTTCAGGCTTTTCATCAATGACAGATGCTGCTTCTTCTACGTATTTTTCTACATCTGGGTTGACGACGAAGCGATTACCAAGAGCTAAATCTGGGTCAAAATGCAAATCCAGCACCTCAATTAGGGTATCGGCGTCAGGATTGAGTTTGGCAAAGGGCAGCATTAACTGCGCTAGTTTTGGCTCTAGGGCGTTAAGAACTCCCAGGATGAGGTAGGAAGGTGGTCGCTTCCCGCCATCAGGGGTGTACACCGATTCCACTTCCATGTGAAGGGTAATCCAGTCTCGATTATTCTGGAAAAATTGCAACCACTTTTGCTTTATTGAATCTGTAAAGCTGTGAAAGAATGCCATGTTATTGTCCCCCATCCTGAGAACTTGGTGATTTATACAATCATCAAGTCTAGTTCCTCTTCTGAATTAGGAACCTGGGGTTTACCCGGATTTAGATAAAAATCGGACAACAAAGAGAACAACTCCCGATCTGGTGTGTCATTAGGTACAACACCTTCGGGACGCGCTAGAATTTGGTCGGCGATGTTGAGATAGTAGTCGCAAACGTAGTCTAGGGAAGGATCTTGCTCTGCCATTTCAAACAAAGTCTTACCTTTCACACGGGAAACACGGATATCTTCAATTAAAGGTAAAACTTCTAGAACTGGCATGGGCACTGCTTCTATATATTTTTCAATCAAGTCACGCTTGGAGGTGCGATTGCCAATTAATCCGGCTAAACGCAGTGGGTGAGTTCTTGCTTTTTCGCGGACTGAAGCAGCGATCCGATTGGCAGCAAATAAAGCATCAAAGCCGTTGTCTGTAACAATCAGGCAGTAATCTGCATAGTTGAGTGGTGCTGCAAAACCACCGCAAACTACGTCACCCAAAACGTCAAAGAGAATTATATCGTATTCATCAAAGGCGTTGAGTTCCTTAAGTAATTTTACGGTTTCACCGACTACGTATCCACCGCATCCAGCACCCGCAGGTGGCCCACCAGCTTCTACGCAATCCACACCGCCGTAGCCTTTATAAATTACATCTTCTGGCCAGACATCTTCGTAGTGATAGTCTTTTTCTTGGAGGGTGTCGATAATTGTCGGAATCAAAAACCCAGTCAGGGTGAAGGTGCTGTCATGTTTTGGGTCGCAACCAATTTGCAGCACTTTTTTGCCACGTTTAGCTAGGGCGACGGATATATTACAGCTAGTTGTGGATTTACCGATACCACCTTTTCCGTAGACTGCTAGTTTCACTGTTGTTTCCCTCTTATAGCTTCTTGTCAAACTTGTGGCTCAAACATTTGCCTTCACCTTTCCTGAGATGGCGATGCGTGAGGTTTGTTGATCTCATTATTGGGCAAATTACCTAGAAAAGAAAGTAGCTCCTAATCTGTAAAACAGTCTCAGACGATGAATTAAAGCTTAATTAAATTTATTTAGGTTTTTATGAACCCTAAAGACCTTAAAAGCTATAAAAATAGATAATAAAAACTTTTTATTAATTATTTTTATAAAAATAGTTACAAAATAAAAAAAGCAGATTTCAGCTTTTTTGAATGCTTTTCATAGAATTAGCTGATAGTCGGACAACGTGCTTTCAAGGTGTTGAGGCGCAGAGTCAAGGGGAAACAGAGGTATATGCAGCCTGATGCTGGAAATACTACTGGAATTTGCCTTAGCGTAGCTCACCGTTGGCGTTAGCGTTGGCGTTGGAGAAACCTCTCGAAGAGAAGCCTCTCGTAGAGAAGGTATCGCAGATAAATTGCCAGTTTTCAGTCGCTAGTCACAACCATTTAATTGCTGCCTGAGAGTAAGTTAATGTGATTTTGTAAAAATTTATTAAATTACGAGATATTGTCTAAGATTATTAAAATCTTTCGGCTGCCGCCTTGTTCACAGGCGGCAGCCTAATGGGCATTCTCAGCCAGATACTGGGAAGGAGGCAAATCAGGACACCTCAGTTTCAAGTCCGTGGATTTCGTGTAATGTTTGCCAGCCAGCTTGCCACTGGGAGTTATCTTGTAATAATTTGGCATTTATCCAAAAACGGACTTTCTGATCGCAAGCAGCAACCATTTCGGCATAAACCCACTTAGCCTGATTTTTTCGATTGACAACTTGGAAGTGCCGCCAACCATCGACTTTTTGCTGTGCTGTCCACTTAGAACCAACTAGGTAAGGAAATTTTTGTTTTTTAGTCATTTGTTATTAGTCATTTGTCATTTGTCATTAGGTATTGGGAAAACACTTTCTTTATCCCCAGTCGCCAATACCTAATTAAGATGTCACCAAATCGCCATTACGGGTAAACTTCTGGCAATGCAACTCACTATCTTGCTGGACACATAGCGAAAACCATCTGATATGACTCCAGCAGGTATTGATGTTGTTGGTAATTTTGCGCTTTTTCTTGGAAAGGCGTTGTCTTACAACTTCATTAGGGCAAAGAATTTCTAACGTGCCTGTACCATCTTCGTAATCGACGATGCGAAATAGACAGTCTTGCAACATAGCACGGCTGCTGCTGTCGAAGAACCGCTTAAATCGCTGTAGCTTTTCCCCTTCGCTCATTTGGCTGATGGGTTTTATTTTCAAGAAATCTTCATCCTCAAAATCAAAGTCATTAAACTCAACGAGGTTGTCACCAACCCCGTTGGTCTTCAAAACCGTGCATGAGAGTTTCCAACTCACACGGCTCCTCAATGATTTGGTGCTTGTCACGCATACCTCATTACCCATTTATCCAAGACTTTTACAAGTTTTCTAGTGGGCTTAGGCTCGGCACTATTACAGCCGGATTTTATGCCGGGACTACCATCATTAGCAGTCTTTGTGTCGTGGCAATGTCGGTGAAGTAGTTGAAGATTTTTATACTCATCCTTTCCACCTTTTGATTTTGGGATGGTGTGGTCAACTTCCATCACATCGTTTTCACGGAAGAACAAACCGCAGTGAGTACATTTCCCTTTTTGCCTTTTCAGGAGTAATGCTACTCTGGTTGGGATTTCGGGGTTTTTACCCATTCTTGAACTCCAATAAACCAGATTTCCGTCGTATGGTGACGATTCGCCTTTAACTTTCACATGGCGCACTATTGTAGTGTCGGCATGGTTTAGTAACCGAAGTGGGGTTAAACCTTCCTTCCTGGTTGCGAATACCCAGTTATTACCGCCTATGGATTGCCAATACCTTTTTGACACCCATTCCCCGTTCTTTTTAGGGTGGCGGCGTTTTGCCCAAGCGTTTAACTTTTGGTACATGAGGTAGTCAATATCTGAGTAAGCTATCTTACTTACCACAGTCGCGTAATAGTTAGCCCATCCCCTAATTATTGGGTTTAGATGGCTGATTAGCGCCGCTTGCGGTGCTGCCTTATGAGCTTCAATAACACTAGCGATATGGTCGTAATGTACCTTCTGCTTTTTTTTGCTTGGAGTGATGAGGGTCTTAAATCCCAGGTTATATCCATAGGTATTTTTTCCTGATTGGTATTTTCCGACAGGAAATTGGCGTATATTAAAACCAAGAAAATCAAATCCTGGTCTTTCTTCCTCAAGAACGGTGAGGGTATGTGCCATCCTAGTTTTGCTGGGTTTTAGTTCCAGTCCCATGCTTTTTAACCAGTCCGAGATTATCTCCCTACATCTTTGGACAACGGTTATATTTTCGTGGAGAATCACGAAATCATCGGCGTACCGGATTAAGCTGAGGGCACTACGGTTCTCCTGCTTACCCCCTTTTAGCGTTTCTGCGTATTGCTTTATCCGTTCTTCCATCCCGTGAAGGGCAATATTCGCTAATAGTGGAGAAATGACCCCACCTTGCGGCGTACCCGTCGCACGGGTACGTGCGCCCGCTTCGCTATCAGATGTTGGAAACAACTGCTTACCATCCATCACTCCCGCTTTTAACCAAGTACGAACTTGTCGGAGGATGGTGGGAGATGTATTTAATTTTATTAGCAGTGCTTCCTGGTTGATGCGGTCAAAACATTTGGCAATATCCGCGTCTAGCACGTATTTAGGCTTAAACCTAATTGCGTTGAATATTGCCTCAACCGCATCATGGCATGAGCGTCCGGCTCTGAACCCGTATGAGTTAGGCTCAAATCGCGCTTCCCATTCTGGCTCTAGTGCCAGTTTGACTAGCGCTTGCAAGGCTCGGTCTTTCATTGTAGGTATGCCCAAAGGTCGCTTCTCTTCCGTTCCAGGCTTAGGAATCCATACCCGTCTGGTTGGGCTGACCTTTGTACCCAGGTTTAAATTTCCAATGAGTTCTGCACGTTGCTTTGGAGTCAGCGATTTAACGCCGTCTACACCCGCCGTCTTTTTCCCCTGGTTATCCTGGGTGATTCTACGAACCGATAAAGCTCTTGCTGACCAAGACTTCATCAGCGTCTTTTGGAGTCTGCGATATGCTTTTACATCACCACGGGCAGAGGCTTGATAAATTCTCTTTTGGAGCTTATACACATTACGCTCTAGCTTGCACCAGTTAATTTTGTGCCATTCCACCATCAGTTGTTGAGACTGTGTATTAGACATATATACTCACTAATTGGGACTTTATCATCCAAATCACCGTAAGTCTGTCTGCATATTCTGGGCATTACCCCAGACGTTCGCTTTTGACTTAATCTTTCCTACTCGCTGCATACGGTTAGCACCTACTCAGGGATTCGACCACCTGAGAACAGACGAGAGGTTATCTCGTTCCGAATGACCATACTATGTACCTTTAGAGTGATGCTATTCGCCGGGTTTATGGGAGGTGCTTATTGGTCAACGATCACACTTGCCAACTCCATATCCTGTGCCTTTTGGCTCCAGCGCATTTAGCCTTATTTCGCTGGTTCTTTGTAACGACGATTCAAGCGCATCTTCAAGCCGGGGCTTTACTCATGGGTACTTTGCTCGATGCTTACTAACTTAGGCTGTCAGTAATAACACCTTTTCACCCCGCTTCAGGCGTTGATGGCTAGTCTCAAACCTGGGGGTGATGCTTTCACCGTTGCACCTACGGGGTAGGATTTGAGGGTTCTAGGATAATAACTCTCACCTACATGGTCATTCAGTTGTCTTGGCGCAGCCTCTCCCTTTGGGAGAAGGTTCTGTTCCTTGCGGCTAATCCTCCAAACCCTTATGGATTTTAGTTTCTAGCCAACGATTCGCACATCATCTTCAAAGTTGTAGGGGTCAATCATTTTTAGCATCCACTATGCGACCTGGAATTATGGTAACTCTGTGTGGAGGCAGGAGGAGAATAGCGGGGGTAAGTTAAAAGAATTTTGTCATCACATCAATTCGATAAATGACTAAGGTTAGGATGGGAGAAGCTTTTGAGAAGTAAGCGGTATGACTTCAGCATCTAATGAACAAGCAACCATCGCCCGCACAGAACGAGGACTAACGATCGCAGGTACGCGCATTACCCTATACAAGGATTCCTAGAGCAAGTATTGCAGGAAGAAAATACGCCGACTTCGTTTCCTGTTATCACGATTAGAGATACCGATTGAGTTTTGAATGACCCTGATTACCGGGATCTCTGTGTTAATGGCCTACTTTAAATTGTTCAAAACACATTGAAAATTACATGGGGACACGTCGAATTTTCATTCCCTAAGTTGTTCTGCTTGTTGTGCAATGCAAAAGAATCGCATATGGGAAAATCGGAACTACGGGAAAATACGACTTTTACAAGACGTGAACACCGATCTAGGCGATCGCTATCCTGTTCTTACAATATCTATTAAGAATAGAAATTGTCTTTACTTGGTGTTCTGGTGGTAGCCTGCGACAAGCCACTACACCTTTATGTTCCTGAAAAAGCCTATGCAACCTACTAATCCTAACCAATTTACAGAAAAAGCCTGGGAAGCGATCGCCCATACCCCGGATATTGTTAAACAATATCAACAACAGCAAATTGAAAGCGAACACCTGATGAAAGCGCTGCTAGAACAAGATGGTCTAGCAACTGGGATTCTCACAAAAGCGGGTGTTAACCTCCAAAAACTGCGCGATCGCACTGAACAATTTTTTCAACGTCAGCCGAAAGTATCTGGTAATAGTACCTCAGTATACTTAGGACGGAGCTTAGATACACTTCTAGATCGAGCAGACGGATATCGCAAAGAGTTTCAAGACGAATATATTTCAATTGAACACTTATTGCTGGCTTACGCCAAAGATGACCGCTTTGGCAAAGCTTTATTCCAAGAGTTTGGTTTAGACGAAGGCAAACTCAAAAATACTATTAAACAAGTTCGTGGGAGCCAAAAAGTGACCGATCAAAATCCAGAAGGCAAATACGAAGCACTGGAAAAATACGGGCGTGACCTCACCGAAGCCGCGCGTAAAGGTCAACTCGATCCAGTAATTGGGCGAGATGATGAGATTCGTCGGACTGTCCAAATTCTTTCTCGCCGCACCAAGAATAATCCTGTGCTAATTGGTGAACCAGGTGTTGGTAAAACTGCGATCGCCGAAGGATTAGCACAGCGCATTATTGCAGGTGATGTACCCCAATCCCTCAAAGACCGCAAGCTAATCGCTTTAGATATGGGTGCTTTGATTGCGGGGGCCAAATTCCGGGGTGAATTTGAAGAACGCCTGAAAGCAGTATTAAAGGAAGTTACCGAATCTGGCGGCAATATTGTTTTATTTATTGATGAAATTCACACCGTTGTCGGCGCTGGTGCAACCCAAGGCGCGATGGATGCGGGTAACTTATTAAAACCGATGTTGGCGCGGGGCGAATTGCGTTGTATTGGGGCAACAACCCTGGATGAATACCGCAAATACATCGAAAAAGATGCCGCACTAGAAAGACGTTTCCAACAGGTTTATGTCGATCAACCTAGTGTAGAAGATAGTATTTCGATTCTACGCGGATTGAGAGAACGTTATGAAAACCACCACGGGGTGAAGATTTCTGATAGTGCTTTAGTTGCCGCAGCCGTATTGTCGAGTCGATATATTAGCGATCGCTTCTTACCAGATAAGGCAATTGACTTGGTAGATGAAGCCGCCGCGAGATTAAAAATGGAGATTACCTCCAAACCAGAAGAACTCGACGAAATTGACCGTAAGATTTTGCAATTGGAAATGGAGAAGCTATCGCTGCAAAAGGAAAGCGATGCCGCTTCTCGCGAACGTTTAGGAAGACTAGAAAAAGAAATTGCCGATCTCAAAGAAGAACAAAAAACCCTAAATACTCAATGGCAGTCTGAAAAAGATATCATTGACAAAATTCAGTCTGTGAAAAAAGAGATTGAACGGGTTAACTTAGAGATTCAGCAAGCAGAACGCGACTACGACCTTAACCGCGCTGCGGAGTTGAAATACGGTAATTTAACCAGCTTGCATCGTCAATTAGAAGCAGTAGAAGCTGAATTAGCAAGCACTCAAAGAAGTGGTAAATCACTATTACGAGAAGAAGTCACAGAAGCTGATATTGCCGAAATTATTTCTAAATGGACAGGAATTCCGATCAGCAAGTTGGTGGAATCGGAGAAAGAAAAACTGTTGCATTTAGAAGATGAACTACATCGTCGGGTAGTTGGACAAGAAGAAGCAGTCACAGCAGTAGCCGATGCAATTCAGCGATCGCGGGCTGGATTAGCCGATCCTAATCGGCCCATCGCTAGCTTTATTTTCCTTGGACCGACAGGTGTAGGTAAAACTGAATTGGCGAAAGCACTGGCGGCGTATATGTTCGATAGCGAAGATGCGTTGGTGCGAATCGATATGTCTGAGTATATGGAGAAACACGCCGTCTCTCGCTTAATTGGTGCGCCTCCAGGATACGTAGGTTACGAAGAAGGCGGACAACTTACAGAAGCGATTCGTCGCCGTCCTTACTCAGTGATTCTCTTCGACGAAATCGAGAAAGCACACCCCGATGTCTTCAATATTTTCTTGCAAATTCTTGATGATGGTCGCGTCACTGATGCCCAAGGTCATAAGGTGGACTTCAAGAACGCTATTATCATCATGACCAGCAACATCGGTTCCCAGTACATTCTTGATATCGCTGGGGATAACAGCCACTACGATGAAATGCGCCGTCGAGTCATGGAAGCAATGCGAAATAGCTTCCGTCCAGAGTTCCTGAACCGGATTGACGAAATCATCATCTTCCACGGTTTAGATAAGAAGGAATTGCGGCATATTGTGCTACTGCAAGTGGAAAGATTACGTCAAAGATTGAGCGATCGCAAAATATCTCTCAAACTATCGGATGCTGCACTTGACTTTTTAGCAGAAGTAGGATATGACCCAGTTTATGGAGCGCGTCCACTGAAACGGGCGATTCAGCGAGAGTTAGAAACTCAAATTGCTAAATCCATCTTGCGCGGCGAATTCAACGACGGTAACACCATCTTTGTTGATGTGCAAAATGAGCGTCTTTCTTTTAGTCGCTTACCTGCTGAAGTATTTACCAGCTAATTACACCTTATAAATCATATACAAAACCCGTTTTCTGAAAGAGATCGGGTTTTTTAATTATCTAGAGGAAAATGGGAATCCTAAATTATGTTCATAAAAGTAATTAGGAAAACTCTTTCCAAATCCCCAGTCCCCTAGTCTCTTTATACGAGGTGATAACTAATGATTAGTATAATTACACCAGTTTATAACGGTGAGAAATTTATAGAATCCTGTTTTCAAAATGTCATTAATCAAACTTTTGCAGAAGTCGAGCATATCATTGTTGATGGCGGTTCCAGCGACAAAACAATAGATATTATCAAACATTATGCCAATCAATATCCCCACATTCACTGGATTTCTGAAAAAGACCAGGGACAATCAGATGCAATGAATAAAGGAATTGCTATAGCACAGGGAGCGATTATAGGCATTTTAAATGTTGATGATTTCTATGAGCCAAACCTTTTGAGCCGCATCTCAGAACTATTTAAAACTCTACCAGAACCTAGCTTGATTGTTGGTAATTGTAATACGTGGGATCATCAAGACAAGCTAATTCATATTAATAAACCTAGACGGCTACGGTCAGTTGATTTACTGATGAAAAAGCAAATTAATGATGACGGAATTATTGATGCTGCTTTTCCTGTGAATCCATCTGCTTATTTCTACCACAAATCCTTGCATCAACAGATTGGAGTCTACAAAGTTGAAGAGCATTATGCAATGGATATAGATTTCTTACTTAAAGCAGTTAAAGTAGCTCATGTTAAATATTTTAATGAAACTTGGGGAAATTATAGATATTATCCAGGAACGAAAACTTTTGATGATTCTACAAATGGAACAAGTGAAACGCGAATCCAACAGTTGTTTAAGGATTATGCTAAAACACTCTCCTTTCGAGAGCAATGGGAGATACGTATAAATCGAATTATAATTTTTATTCCATTAAGAATTTTCTATTTTTCTAAATATCCGCAACGATTACCTCAATCAATTATGACTCGATTCATGAAATCGATTTCGTATTTAAACACTAACAGGACTTACGCAACTGGCACAATGCGATCGCTAATGAATAGTACGCATGTATTAAGTTGGTGAAAATGTATTTTATTGGCTTGACTCGACTTAG
>NZ_JBALDU010000078.1:0-214456 GCF_036917235.1 Nostoc sp. | reverse complement strand
TAATTGCATCCACATCACCACGCCTGCACCTTAGTTCCAAACGTTACTTTTAAGTTCTCTCAGTATTTTCTCATGAATGATTCCGGATTGCTATACTTCTGGCTTAACTATCAGATTTTGACTGCTAAGGGTTACGGTAATGTGTTCAGCTGCTTTCAAACCAAGATAACGTCCTTTGGATTCATCCCAGCCTGTGGCATAAGCAAAGTTTTCATTCCACAGTAATGCTGCAACTCCTTCTGCGATCGCTTCTAATAGCACTTGTTGATTTTTGATGCGTGGCAGGTAAAGGTAGTACGCTAAGTATTCCCACAACTTCTTAAGGTCGAGGTGGTTTAGTGCAGTACAAAAGCAGATGCCAGAGTTATTAAAACAAATTGCAGACTTACCTGTTCGTCTACGTCTTTTGGATCTGCTGGGAGAACAAAAGGCAAAAGAACTGCAAGCAAGTTTAACGGATATCCTCAGAGGCGATGTTAGCAATGCAACAGCACTTTTAGATAGCCAAAATTGCACAATTCTCGACGATATCCAATAGGCAAAGCAAATTGTTAATTTACTCAACAATGGGGCTGAAACAGAATTCAAAGCTGCACGATCGCTACTCCATCACTTAGATGAACTTAAGGCTTTATTTTCCAAGCAAGTGCTAGAACTGTCATCTCAAGGTAATCGAGATAACAAAATCTTAGCGGCATCTTCATACCTTGCCTGTAAACCCAAAAGTGAAGCTTTTTTAAGTAACAGGTCTGGCAAAAGGCCCTCAATTGCTAAACACTTTTCTACCATTTCAAAAGCTTGATGAATTTGCCGCGTTTGCATATATGCAGCTAATCCAATGCGACAAAGATCGCCTCTTAAAGAAGAAGCGGCATTTAACAAGTATGGATGTGCTTCAATATCTCTTAGGCAATCAAAATACCTTCCGTCTCTGTATGCTGCGGTGATGATCAGTAGTAGTTCTAAATCTGTAAGTGATTGCCCTATTTCTGAGTTGTAGAGAACGAGGTTGCAGGTCAAATGGAAGCTACCATTCGACACCTCAATGCCACAATGCCTGATTTGCTACCAGGTTATCGAATAAAAATTATTGATGGTAATGCGTAGGTGTAGCCCGCCGCAGGCATCGCGGCAATGTTCGGTCGCCGCGATCGCATTACGTGAAATCAGTAGCGCCCCATTACCAGGACAATCCTTGGTCGTACTTGACCCAAGTTTGATGCTGGTAGTAGATGTATTTCTATGTGTTGACGGTCATGCTCAAGAGCGTTCTTTATTTAATGAGGTACTACCAACCGTTGAAGAAGATGATGAATGGAAAAGCAGACCGAAATTTTTGTACACTCAAGTTTTTATTCGGTGTTGCTGCTTACCAAGGCTACTTTATTATCCGGCAACATCAAAGTCTGCTCTGGCAGGCAAGTGATGATTTTCGTTTGGTCGCACCTTGAAAGGGCTAGTCTAGCTCTCTCTCACAAAGGAAACGTGTTTGTCGGGCGAAAGTTTGGCTTCAGGAGACTTCCAAAGAATAATTATCAAAACAGAATCTAGGAGCCAGAAAACAGGTATGAATTCTGTACGAGTGGCGGATGAATAAACGGGTTTAGACCCCCACGAAATCGTATATTTGGTGGTCTTCAATCAGCGGTGGGTCAGAATCCCTCACGAAGAGTGATTCTGACTTCTGAATTTTTGTTCAATATTCACTAACTATTTTAAATATCTTTATTATTTGTTTAACTGTCTTAACTGTCTTAACTGTCTGCTTAATTTTCTTAAGTGGTATTGCATTTTATTGGCAAATCTGAGATGATTTATAGATTAAAGTAAAAGTTTACCTTTAAATAAGCTTACCTCTGGTTATTTAAAGGTAAACTTTTACTTCACTTCTAAAGCTCATCAGGTAAGTAAGTTTCTGTACTACTAAATATCAGGGATTGCCGTCAATATTCACTTGATTCCTTAACTAATACTGTAAGAATTTGAGGTAAGTTCAATAGATGAAACCGTAAAAACTGGCTGGGTTAGATGGTATTTCTGGCATAATCTTAATCACATCAGGAGGGTAGTTATGCCACAGTTGCAGCTACTATCACAGCCTGGTGAAACCCTTTGGAGCGTAGAAATCCCTGCTAGTCTAATAACAATTGTCAATAAATATTGTAGCCCAATATAAAATTGAAGCGATTTTCAAGGACATTTATGCAGAACGGAGCAAAAAGCAATTCGTAATAGTTCTTCAGTAATTCAAGATTTATCCATTACAGAGGAGCTAAAAAGTCTATTTAGCATAGAAACAATTAGTGATGTTCAAAAAGTGGAAACCCAAAAAATAGTTGAAATAGTTGAGTAAAAATCTTTGATATATAGCTGTACTTTCCGAAAAATATAACTAAATAATTGTAATTCTTAAAAAATCTACTTTAAGTAGGGCGGGCTAATGCAGTTAGATAAGATACCAGGTACTTAAAAAATTTAAATCAGCAAAAAGAGTTAACCCAATGAAACAGAAGAATGCGATTAATTAAATACCATTAATTAAAGTTTAATCATAGACAATTGCGTAGTAATAGAGATACAGATAAAAAGTTCAAAGATGAGTTCAGTCATTTATGTTGTACTAACACGAATATTTGCTCGAAAACAATTATTATCTAATTTGTAAACAACCACGCTTAGTGAGGCTATTAAAAGTAACAGGGTTAGAGAAAAATTATTACTTTGTTTTCTGTAAAAAAAGCATTCATTAAAGGATAGTAAACTATGAATTTAACAGAGCTTTTAGAATACCTTTCAGCAAATAATGTTGAACTCTGGATTGATAGAGGAAAACTGCGCTACCGATCGCCTAAAAAGTCACTAACCTCTGAGTTATTGGGGGAAATTGAACAATATAAACCAGAAATTATCCGAATTTTATCCCAGAGTAGTAATCAGGCTGCAACTTATCCCCTCTCCCACGGTCAACAGGCACTCTGGTCTTTATATCAATTAGCACCTAGCAATAGCGCTTATAACGCCACTTATGCAGCAAAA
The DNA here is from genome assembly GCF_036917235.1 of Nostoc sp. GTDB lineage: Bacteria > Cyanobacteriota > Cyanobacteriia > Cyanobacteriales > Nostocaceae > Nostoc. The sequence goes on along the minus strand of NZ_JBALDU010000078.1, from coordinate 211,420 downwards.
TTAGTCACAAATTTGGATATTCCAGCCCTGAAGCAAGCAGCACAAGCCCTATTTGAAAGGCATCCAGGTTTGAGGACTACCTTTGCGACCATTGATGGGGAATCTGTGCAAACAGTTCATGAAAACCAGCAAGTTGATTTTAGCATCCAAGAAACTTTCGATCTTGGCCAAGATGATGTAAATAAATGGCTTTCAGAAAGAAGCGATCGCCCCTTTAACTTAGAACAGGGCCCGATATTGCGCTTTGACTTATTAATTAACCATATTAAAACTGATAAATTAGCAACCAAAGAACATATTTTTTTAGTCACGCTACATCAGATAGTAGGGGATTTCCGGTCTTTAGAAATCATGACCGATGAACTGAGAGCCTTTTATAAAGCGATGTCTACGACGGGCTACGCCTACGCAAAAGGTGAAGCAGCCCAACTATCAGCACAAAACTATCAGTATCAAGATTACATCAAGTGGTCAGAGCAAATGCTCGCTAGTTCGCAGGGAGAAAGTTTGCGGACTTACTGGCAGCAACAACTATCTGGGGAGTTGCCACTGCTAAATTTGCCAACAGACCGACCAAGGCCTCAAAGCCAAACCTTTAATGGTGCTTCCCGCTTTTTTACTGTTGAAGAAGAACTGCGGCAAAAGCTCGCAGAATTGGCAAACAGAGAAGGTGCTTCTCTTTATATACTTTTATTAACAGCATTACAAATACTATTACTACGTTATACCGATCGAGAAGATATTTTAATTGGCTCTCCAATGGTGAATCGGAGCCGTTCAGAGTTTGAAAATATTGTGGGTTACTTTACTAATCCTGTTGTCTTGCGAGGAGACCTTTCAGGAAAACCGACTTTTCAAGAGTTGCTGAGGCGATCGCGCTCTTGTGTGTTAGATGCCCTAGACCATCAAGATTATCCCTTTTCCCTGCTGGTGGAGCGACTGCAACCTGTCTGCAACCCCAGTTTTTCGCCGCTCTATCAGGTAGCTTTAGTCTGGCATCACTCCCACCAAAATATAGATATAGATATCGATGGTTTGATTTTGGAATCAATAATTCCAGAGTCTAAAGGAGCTGCCTTTGATTTAAGCTTAACCATTCTTGAGGAGCCAGGCTCGCTCAAAGGTACATGGAATTACAACACAGACTTATTTGATGACAGCACCATTGAGCGGATGATGGGGCATTTTGTAACTTTGCTCGAAGCAATTGTGGCAAATCCCCAGCAACGAATTGACCAAATACCTTTGTTGACACAATCTGAGGAACAGCAGTTATTAATTGAGTGGAATGATACTCAAGTAGATTATCCCCAGGATAAATGTATCCATCAGTTGTTTGAAGAGCAGGTAGAGCGTACACCAAATGCAGTAGCAGTGGTGTTTGAGAATCAACAATTGACGTACCACGAGTTAAATTGTCGTGCAAATGGGTTAGCGCATTATTTACGTTCTTTAGGTGTAAAACCAGATGTGCTGGTGGGAATATGTGTAGAGCGTTCTTTAGAGATGGTAATAGGATTACTTGGTATTCTCAAGGCAGGTGGGGCTTACGTACCACTTGACCCAGAATATCCCCAAGAGCGATTAACCTTCATGCTTGAAGACGCTCAAGTTTCAATATTACTGAGTCAACAGCGACTTTGCGATCGACTATCTGCGTATCAAGCAAAACTGATTTGTTTAGATGAAGTCTGGTCAGAAATTCTGCAAAACAAACAGAATAACCTTATTAAGGTAGTAACGCCTACTCATCTAGCGAATGTAATTTACACATCCGGCTCCACAGGCAAACCCAAAGGGGTAATGGTTGAGCATAGTGGATTGTGCAATCTAGCTCAAGCTCAAATTCAAACTTTTGGCTTGGATTGTGATAGTCGAGTTCTCCAGTTTGCCTCCTTCAGTTTTGATGCTTGCATATCAGAAATATTGATGGCTTTTGGATCGGGGGCAACACTTTACTTAGGAACAAAAGACTCTCTCATGCCGGGTATGTCTTTAATTGACCGATTAAAGAACGATCGCATTACCCATGTCACCCTACCACCATCAGCACTGGCAGTCCTGCCACAAGAAGAACTGCCAACATTACAAACAATCATTATCGCTGGAGAAGCTTGTCCTATTGAACTGATGCGACAATGGTCTACAGGAAGACACTTTTTCAACGCCTATGGGCCGACAGAAGCGAGTGTTTGTGCAGCGATCGCTAAATGCACTACTCAAGACCAAAAAATTTCCATCGGTCGTCCAATTTCTAATACCCAGATATACATACTCGATCAAAACTTACAACCAGTACCTGTAGGTGTGTTAGGAGAACTGCACATAGGTGGTGCAGGATTAGCAAGAGGCTACTTGAACCGACCAGAGTTAACACAAGAAAAATTCATTCCTAATCCCTTCAATGGAGGCAGCACTTCTCTCCGAGAGGCTGCGCCAACGGCTACGCTCAGTGACCAGGGGCAGGGAGCAGGGGAGCAGGGGGGCAGGGGGGCAATTCAGCACTCAGCACGGGCTAAACGCCCCGCTACCGCTAACAGCACTCAGCACTCAGCACTTTTATATAAAACAGGGGATTTAGCGCGTTATCTACCAGATGGTAATATCGAATACCTGGGGCGTATCGATAACCAAGTAAAAATCCGGGGATTCCGCATTGAGTTGGGAGAAATCGAAGCAGCACTGAGCCAACATCCCCATGTACAAGCATCATGTGTCATAGCCCGTGAAGATATCAGGGGTGATAAGCGCCTAGTAGCCTATATCGTACCGCAGCCACAGGTGACACCTAGAATTAGCGATTTGCGTAGCTTCCTCAAAGAAAAGCTACCAGAATACATGGTACCAAGTGCCTTCGTTATCTTAGAATCTTTACCCCTAACCCCCAACGGCAAAATAGATCGTCGCGCCCTACCAGCACCAAAGCCAAGTAGTGAATTATTAGAGAAATATGTAGCTCCGCGCACCCCCATTGAAGAAATCCTGGCATCAATTTGGCAACAAATCCTGAGAGTAGAGCTTGTAGGCAGACATGACGACTTCTTTGAACTAGGAGGACACTCCCTACTAGCAACGCAATTCATCTCTCGTGTACGTAGCAGATTGAAAGTAGAAATACCATTGCGAAGCTTATTTGCTGCACCAACAATTGCCGAGTTAGCACCATCGATTCAGCAGTTACAGCAGCAAGATATAGAACTGTCAGCACCACCCATCTTAAGGCGGGTAGAGAATGCAGAAATACCACTGTCTTATGCTCAACAGCGTTTGTGGTTTTTAGATCAGTTAGAGTCGAACAGTGCTTTATATAGTATCGTCATTGGTTTGCGTCTAGTAGGAACTCTTAATCTTGCAGCCTTAGAACAAAGTTTAAAAGAAATTATCGATCGCCACGAAGCCTTACGCACCAACTTTGTTACTGTTGATGGAAAGCCAACACAAATAATTCAAACTCAAACGAATTGGACAGTAACAGTAATTGACTTGCAGCATTTACCCACACTTGCACTGAGCGCAGCCTCTGCCTCAGCAGAAGTAACAGAACAAAAAACGGCTGCACAGAAATTACTGGAACAACGAGCAATTGAGCCTTTTGACTTAGCTCACGATCCACTAATGAGAGCGACATTAGTGATGCTGTCTCCTACAGAACAGTGGTTATTAGTGTGTATGCACCATGTTGTTAGTGATGGCTGGTCAATCGGTGTGTTTGTCCAGGAGTTACAAACACTATACAATGCTTATTCTCAGGGTCAACCGTCACCCCTGTTGCCACTACCAATTCAGTATGCAGATTTCTCTATTTGGCAAAGACAATGGTTGCAAGGGGAAGTACTACAAAACCACTTGAGTTACTGGCAACAACAATTGGCAAATGCACCCACATTCTTGCCACTACCGACAGATAGACCCAGACCTGCTGTGCAGACTTTCAATGGCTCATATCATGTATTTACTCTGTCTGTTGAGTTAACTCAAAAGTTGTTGCAGCTCAGTCAACAGCAAGGGGTAACTTTGTTTATGACTTTGTTAGCGGCTTATAATACCCTGCTTTACCGCTACACAGGACAAGAAGATATTTTGGTGGGGACACCAATTGCTAACCGCGATCGCACCGAGCTAGAAGGTCTAATTGGCTTTTTTGTCAATACTTTGGTGATGCGGACTGATTTAGCAGGGAACCCCAGTTTTAACGAATTACTCCCGCGCCTGAGAGAAATGGCATTATCCGCATACGCTCATCAAGATTTGCCCTTTGAAATGTTGGTGGAAGCATTGCAGCCAGAACGGGATCTCAGCCATACACCATTGTTCCAAGTGATGTTCGTTCTCCTGAACGCTCCCATGTCTGAAATAGAGTTGACTGGGTTAAGTGTCAGTGGATTGCCAATAGGAATTACTACGGCAAAGTTTGATTTAACTTTAACAATGGAAAACACTCCCAATGGACTCTTTGGGTGGTGGGAGTATAACACTGACTTGTTTGATAGCAGCACCATTGAGCGCATAAGTGGTCATTTTCTGACACTGCTTGAGGCAATTGTGGCAAATCCCAGCGAGCGGATTTCCCAATTGCCAATGCTCACAGCATCTGAGCAGCAACAGTTATTAGTGGAGTGGAATGATACTCAAGTAGATTATCCCCAAGATAAATGTATTCATCAGTTGTTTGAAGAACAGTCTTTGAGTACCCCAGATGCTGTGGCGGTAGTATTTGAAAATCAACAATTGACGTATCACGAGTTGAATTGTCGTGCCAACCAATTGGCGCATTATTTGCGGTCTTTGGGTGTCAAACCAGATGTGCTGGTGGGCATTTGTGTGGAGCGCTCTTTAGAGATGGTCGTAGGACTATTGGGCATTCTCAAGGCAGGTGGGACTTACGTACCACTTGACCCAGAATATCCTCAAGAGCGTTTGCGCTTTATCTTGGAAGATGCTCAAGTCTCAGTGCTGCTGAGTCAACACCATTTAGTTGAGAAATTACCTGAGTGTCAGGCGCAGCTTGTAAACTTGGATACTGACTGGCAGTTGATTTCTCAGTTGAACCAAGAAAATGCGTTAGCGCAGCTTACCGTAGGTATCGCTGATGTCCAAGCTAGTAACTTAGCTTATGTGATTTATACTTCTGGTTCTACTGGTCAGCCCAAAGGCGTGCAGATTTCACATAAATCTGTGAGCAATTTTCTATCTGCCATGCAGCAGCGTCCAGGAATCACAAAACAAGATACACTGCTTGCAATCACTACTATTGCCTTTGATATTGCTGCTTTAGAAATTTTTCTGCCCATAACTGTAGGTGCGTGTTTGGTCATAGCCAGTCGTGACGTGACCCTTGATGGAAGAGAGTTATTTGACTTGCTAGTTAAGTCTAAGGCAACAATTATGCAAGCAACTCCAGCTACTTGGAGATTGCTTTTAGACTCCAACTACCAATTTAGCGATCTAAAAATACTTTGCGGCGGCGAAGCTTTACCTTGGGATCTAGTTAATCAATTACTTGCCAAAAGCGCCTCTTTGTGGAACCTTTATGGGCCAACAGAAGCTACTATTTGGTCATCGGTATCTCAACTCGAATCCAATGAGAGCTTGATTTCTATTGGCCGTCCAATTGATAACACGCAAATCTACATACTTGACCAAAACTTACAACCAGTACCTGTGGGTGTACCAGGAGAGTTACATATCGGTGGTGCAGGATTAGCAAGAGGCTACTTCAACCGTCCAGAGTTAACACAAGAAAAATTTATCCCCAACCCCTTCAGTGGAGGCAGCACTTCGGCTACGCTCAGTGACCAGGGGCAGGGAGCAGGGAGCAGGGAGAGAGAACGGTTGTACAAAACAGGAGACTTGGCTCGTTATTTACCAGATGGCAAAATAGAATACCTGGGGCGCATCGATAATCAAGTGAAAATCCGGGGATTCCGCATTGAGTTGGGAGAAATTGAAGCAGTACTAAGCCAACATCCCAATGTACAAGCATCATGTGTTGTAGCCCGTGAAGATATCAGGAGTGACAAGCGCCTAGTTGCCTACATCGTAGCCCAGCCACAAGTAACACTCACAATTAGCGAACTACGTAGCGACCTCAAGAAAAAGTTACCAGACTACATGGTACCAAGCGCAATAGTCATCTTGGAGTCCCTACCCCTTACCCCCAACGGCAAAATAGACCGTCGCGCGCTACCTGCACCAGAGCCGAGTAGCGAATTATTAGAGAAATATGTCGCGCCTCGCACCCCGATTGAAGAAGTACTGGCACTGATTTGGCAACAAGTCCTAAAAGTAGAGCTTGTAGGTAGACATGATAACTTCTTTGAGCTAGGAGGACACTCACTACTAGCAACGCAACTCATCTCCCGTGTGCGTACCAGCTTGAAAGTAGAACTACCATTACGTTCGTTATTTGCTGCACCCACAATTGCCGAGTTAGCACCATCGATTCAGCAGTTACAGAAACAAGATTTAGAACTTGTTGCACCGCCCATATTACCCAGGATAGGGAATACCGAATTACCACTATCGTTCGCTCAACAGCGTTTGTGGTTTTTAGACCAGTTTGAGCCGGACAGTGCTTCATACAACATTCCCTTCGGGCTGCGTTTAGTGGGAACTCTTAATGTTGTTGCTTTAGAACAAAGCTTACAAGAAATTATCGATCGCCATGAAGCCTTACGTACCAACTTGGTTACTGTTGATGGAAAGCCTTCACAAATAATTCAAACACCAACAAATCGGACGGTTACAGTTGTTGACTTGCAGCATTTACCCTGGAGAGAACAAGAAATTGCTGCACAGAAATTAGTGCAACAACAAGCAATTCAACCTTTCGACTTAGCTCATGATGCATTAATCAGAGCAACATTAGTAATGCTGTCTGCAACAGAACAGTGGTTATTAGTGTGTATGCACCACATTGTCTCTGATGGCTGGTCAATAGGTGTGTTTGTCCAGGAGTTACAAGCACTGTACAATGCCTATTCTCAGGGTCAATCGTCACCCCTGTTATCACTACCAATTCAGTACGCAGATTTCGCCTTATGGCAAAGACAATGGTTGCAAGAGGAAGTACTGAACAAGCAATTGAGTTACTGGGAAAAACAGTTGGCAAATGCACCCACATTCTTGCCATTACCCACAGATAGACCCAGACCTGCTGTGCAGACTTTCAATGGCGCACATCTGGAGTTTACACTCTCTATTGAGTTGACCCAAAAGTTGGAACAACTGAGTCAACAGCAAGGGGTAACTTTGTTTATGACGTTGTTGTCGGCATATAATACCCTGCTTTCCCGCTACACGGGACAAACAAATATTTTGGTGGGGACACCAATTGCTAACCGCGATCGCACCGAAATAGAAGGGTTAATTGGCTTTTTTGTCAATACTTTAGTAATGCGGACTGAAGTTTTGGGCGATCGCACCTTTAACGAACTACTCACTCATGTTCGGGAAATGGCACTGTCAGCTTATGCTCATCAAGATTTGCCCTTTGAAATGTTGGTGGAAGCATTACAGCCAGAACGAGACATGAGTCATACGCCACTGTTCCAGGTGATGTTTGTTCTTCAGAATGCTTCCATATCTGAAATAGAGTTGACTGGGTTAACTGCCAGTGAATTGCCAATAGAAACTTCCACAGCAAAGTTTGATTTAACTTTATTAATGGAAAACACTACTACTTCTCTACGAGACGCTGCGCGAACGACTACGCTCAGTACAAGTACTGGATTAGTGGGGGTGTGGGAATACAATACTGACTTGTTTGATAGCAGCACCATTGAGCGGATGACTGGTCATTTTGTGACTTTAGTTGAAGCAATTGTGGCGAATCCCAGCGATCGCATTTCTCAATTACCAATACTCACAGCATCTGAGCAACAGCAGTTATTAGTTGAGTGGAATGATACTCAAGTAGATTATCCCCAAGATAAATGTGTACATCAGTTGTTTGAGGAGCAGGTTAAGCGTACACCCGATGGAGTCGCAGTGGTGTTTGAGAATCAACAACTGACATACCACGAGTTGAATTGTCATGCTAACCAATTAGCCCATTACTTGCAGTCTTTGGGTGTAGGAGCGGATATGCTGGTTGGGATATGTGTAGAACGCTCCTTAGAAATGGTGGTGGGATTACTTGGTATTCTCAAGGCGGGTGGCGCTTACGTGCCACTTGACCCTGAGTATCCCCAAGACCGTCTCTCGTTCATGCTTGCAGACGCTCAAGTTTCCGTGCTACTTACCCAACAGCATCTAGTTGAGTCTCTTCCTCAACATCAGGCGCGTGTAGTTCACTTAGATCAAGACTGGATTGCGATCGCTAAGTTTAGCCAGGAGAATCCAATTGCTGAGGTGCAAGCTAGTAACATAGCTTATGTTATTTATACTTCTGGCTCTACTGGTCAACCCAAGGGGGTAATACTATCTCACAGTAACCTTTGCAACCACATGTTCTGGATGCAAGCAACATTCCCCTTGACTGAAAAAGACAAAGTACTGCAAAAAACTCCCTTTGGCTTTGATGCCTCAGTTTGGGAATTCTACGCTCCATTGTTAGCAGGTGGACAGTTGTTAATAGCTGAACCAGGAGGTCATACTGACAGTGCTTATCTCTTAAAATTAATTGCCCAGCAGCAGGTAACTACTATTCAACTTGTTCCATCTTTACTGCAAATGCTTTTAGAACAGGGAGGAATTGAAACTTGTCACTCCCTTAAGCACGTGTTCTGTGGTGGTGAAGTCTTACCCGTTACTCTGCAAGAAGGCTTGTTAAGTAAGCTAGATGTAAATTTACATAATCTCTACGGCCCAACAGAGGCTTGTATTGATGCAACTTTCTGGAATTGTCAGCGTGAAATTCATCCACAAATTGTCCCTATTGGTCGTCCAATTTCCAACACGCAAATCTACATACTCGACCAAAACTTACAACCAGTACCTGTGGGTGTACCAGGAGAACTGCACATTGGTGGTGCAGGATTAGCAAGAGGATACCTCAACCGCCCAGAATTAACACAAGAAAAATTCATTCCCAACCCCTTTGAGAAGGCAGAAGGCAGTAAATTATATAAAACGGGGGATTTAGCGCGTTATCTACCAAATCGTAATATCGAATACCTGGGTCGCATCGATAATCAAGTAAAAATCCGGGGTTTCCGCATTGAGTTGGGAGAAATCGAAGCAGCACTGAAACAACATCCCCATGTGCAAGCATCATGTGTCATAGCCCGCGAAGACATTCCCGGAAATACTTGTACTGAGCGACTCGTACCGAGCGCAGCCGGGGTAAGTCCAAGTAAACGCCTAGTCGCTTACATAGTACCCCAGCCACAGATAACACCCACAGTTAGCGAACTGCGTAGCTTTCTCAAAGGAAAACTGCCAGAATACATGGTACCAAGTGCCTTCGTCACCTTAGAATCTTTACCCCTAACACCCAACGGCAAAATAGACCGTCGCGCCCTACCAGAACCAGAAGCACGCACAGGAATAGAAATCGATATAGTGCAACCGCGCACCCCCATTGAAGAAAAATTAACCGAAATTTGGGCGCAAGTATTAAGAGTAGAGCAAATAGGCATACACGATAACTTCTTTGAACTAGGTGGAGATTCCATCCTCAGCATTCAAATTATTACTAGAGCAAAACTAGCTGGAATAGAACTAACAGTTAAACAACTATTTGCTAATCAAACGATCGCTCAATTAGCCACAGTCGCAGGCACAACAAAAGCACTCTCAATTGAACAAGGATTAGTCACAGGGAAATTACCCCTAACACCAATTCAAAATTGGTTTTTTGAGCAGAAATTACCAGAAAAACACCACTTCAACCAATCATTTCTCCTTACAGTACTATCCAATCTCAACCTAGAAAGATTAGAGCAAGTATGGCAGCAACTACTAAAACATCACGATGCTTTAAGGCTAAGATTCACCCAAACAGACATAACATGGCAGCAAATTAATGCTGACCCAACAGATAGCATTACTATCCCTCGTTTTGACCTATCGGCAGTTTCAGAAACTGAGATAAAAACTACCATTGAAACCACAGCCAACGAATTACAAGCGAGTTTAAATCTGTCAGAAAATCTCGTACAAGTAGCATTTTTCTGGCTGGGTATTGACAAAAAAGCGCGATTATTAATAATAATTCACCACCTAGTAGTAGACGGTGTTTCCTGGCGGATATTGTTAGAAGATTTGCAGACAGCTTATCAGCAACTCAGTCAAGGCGAAGTTATTCAACTACCTGCCAAAACTACATCCTTCAAAAATTGGGCGCAACAGCTGACAGAATATGCTCAATCAGAAGTTTTGAAATCAGAACTAGATTATTGGTTGAGTGCATCTTACGATGCAGTTGATTTCCTCCCAGTAGACTATGCACAAGGAGTAAATACTACTGCATCGGCTAAGACAATCTCAGTGACATTAGCCGATGCAGAAACCCAAGCACTCCTACAAGATGTCCCAAAAGCTTACAAAACACAAATTAACGATGTCTTGTTAACTGCCCTTGCGCTGGTATTGAGCAGATGGACTAACTCTGAGTCAGTATTATTCAACTTAGAAGGTCATGGGCGGGAAGAGATCATTGATGGTGTAGATTTATCACGCACTGTTGGTTGGTTTACAACGATTTTCCCAGTAGTTGTAGAACTGGGAATCAAAGACGATCTGGGTACTACTTTAAAATCCGTTAAGGAACAATTACGTGCAATTCCTAACAAAGGCATTGGCTATGGCTTATTGCGTTATCTGAATCTTGATGCAGAAATTAGCGCCCAACTAGAGAAAATTGCCCAAGCAGAAATTAGCTTCAATTATTTGGGACAATTTGCTCAAGTTGTGAATACATCCTCTCTGATGCAACTGACTGATGAGCCTAGCGGAAATAGCCAGAGTTTACAAGGTCAGCGCCATTATTTGCTAGACATTAATGCCATCATTGCTAACGAACAACTGCAAATAGATTGGACATATAGCAGCAATATCCATCAGCACGAAACGATTGAGAATCTTGCCCAAGAATTTGTAGCAACCTTACAAGAACTAATTACTCATTGTTTATCACCGGAAAATGCAGGTTATACGCCTACAGATTTCTCATTAATCAACCTTAACCAACTAGAACTGGATCAAATATTACAAAATCTATGAAATTAGAACTTAGCAAAACTAATCGGCAAAATATTGAAGATATTTATCCCTTATCTCCCATGCAAGAGGGGATGCTGTTTGAAAGTTTGTATGCCCCAGATTCAGGTGTATATTTTGAGCAGATAACTTGCATTTTGACGGGAAACCTAGATGTAAAAACCTTCGAGAAAGCTTGGCAGCAAGTGGTAGCTCGGCATACTATCTTCCGCACAGCGTTCCTGTGGGAGTCTTTAAACCAGCCAGTTCAAGTGGTGTATCGACAGGTGAATGTGACGGTCGAAACATACAACTGGCGAGATTTATCTACGCAAGAGCAACAACAGCAATTAGAAATTTTTCTAGATTCTGAGCGACAACAGGGGTTCCAAATATCGCAAGCGCCATTGATGCGCCTACATCTAATCCAGTTGGATGGGAATACTTATCAGTTTATTTGGTGTCATCATCATTTATTACTTGATGGCTGGTCGTCACCTTTGGTTTTCAAAGACCTGTTGGAGTTTTATCAAGCTATTTCTCACGGTGAAAGATTATCTCATACTCCAACTTTGGGCTACCGCAACTATATTGCTTGGTTACAGCAACAAAATCGAGATTTAGCAGCAGAATTTTGGCGACAAAAACTCCGAGGTTTTAATACACCAACTCCTTTGACAGTGGATAAACCATTGTCAATGCGAGAGCAGCATTCTGGCTATGGTGAACAACAAATTGAATTAACTGTGCCAGCGACAGCAGCAGTGGTGTCTTTTGTCAGACAGCATCAATTGACGATGAGTAATTTGGTGCAGGCGACTTGGGGATTGTTACTGTCTCGCTATAGCCAAGAAACAGATGTGGTTTTTGGTGCAACTGTGTCTGGTCGCCCGCCTGAACTTGCTGGTGTAGAGTCGATAGTGGGGTTATTTATCAATACTCTGCCAGTGCGGGTACAAATCTCCGAGCAGACTGAATTGCTGGGTTTGTTAAAAGATTTACAGGCACAACAGATTGAGTCTGAGCAATTTTCTTATAGCTCATTGGTAGAGATTCAGGGGCTGAGTGATGTTCCCAGGGGTACATCTTTGTTTGAGAGTATTGTTGTTTTTGAGAATTATCCTGTTGATGCTGATGTTCTACAAGGCAATAAAGATTTTTCCCTCTCAAATTTTAGGTGGATTGAACAAACAAATTATCCACTGACGGTTTTAGTTTCCCCTGGTGAGCAATTGTCGCTGAGGGTGATGTATGATGCTAGTCGATTTGAAGATGGAACGATTAGCCGGATGCTTGGCCATTTTAGAACAATGCTTGAGGCGATCGCTACTAATCCTCAGCAACAAATTTCCCAGTTGCCAATACTAACAAAATCTGAGCAGCAACAGCTATTAGTTGACTGGAATGATACCCAGGTAGATTACCCGCAAGATAAATGTATTTATAAGTTATTTGAGGCGCAGGTAGAACTTACACCCAATGCTGTGGCGGTGGTCTTTGAAAATCAACAACTGACATATCATGAGTTAAATTGTCGTGCTAACCAGTTGGCGCATTATTTGCAGTCCTTGGGTGTAAAACCAGATGTGCTAGTGGGGATATGTGTAGAACGCTCCCTAGAAATGTTAATAGGAATACTAGGAATTCTCAAAGCAGGTGGCGCTTATGTACCACTTGACTCAGCGTATCCCCAAGACCGTTTGCGCTTCATGTTAGAAGATGCGGCTGTGTCAGTGCTACTTACCCAACAACAATTGGTTGAGAAATTACCTGAGCATCAGGCGCGTGTCATCTACTTAGACACCGACTGGCAACTTATTTCCCAGTTAAATCAGGATAATCTCATCCCTGGCGTGCAAGAAAATAACTTGGGTTACGTAATTTACACCTCTGGTTCTACGGGTCAACCAAAGGGTGTAGCCATGAATCAGCTTGCTCTTTGCAATCTTATATTATGGCAACTGCAAAATTCGCCAATTTCTCCTAGTGGAGTAAAAACCCTACAATTTGCTCCTGTCAGCTTTGATGTCTCCTTTCAAGAAATGTTTTCTACTTGGTGTTCTGGTGGCACATTGTTGTTGATTGGAGAGGAATTACGCCGGGAACCCTTGGCTTTATTAGGTTTACTCCAAGAACAAGCTATTGAAAGACTGTTTGTTCCTTTTGTTGCTTTACAGCAACTAGCGGAGGTAGCTGTTAGTAGTGAATTAGTGACTAGTAATTTGAGGGAAATCATTACTGCTGGGGAACAGTTACAGATTACTCCCGCCATTTCTAAATGGCTAAGTCAGCTAAGTGACTGTACTCTGCACAATCATTATGGGCCATCGGAGAGCCATGTGATCGTCACTTTTACTCTGACTAATTCGGTGGACACTTGGTCGCTACTTCCTCCGATTGGCCGTCCCATTGCCAACACGCAAATCTACATCCTGGATAAGTATTTACAGCCTGTACCTTTGGGTACACCAGGGGAACTGCACATCGGTGGTGTTTCCTTAGCGCGAGGCTACTTGAATCGACCAGAGTTAACAGAAGAAAAATTTATCCCCAACCCCTTCGGTAGAAGCAGGGGAGCAGAGGAGCAGAGGAGCAGGGGGGGAGAACGTCTCTACAAAACAGGGGATTTAGCACGTTATCTGCCAGATGGCAATATCGAATACTTGGGACGTATCGATAGACAAGTAAAAATACGGGGATTTCGCATTGAATTGGGAGAAATAGAAGCAGTACTGAGCCAATATAAGCATATACAAGCATCTTGTGCGATCGCCCGCGAAGATACTCCTGGCGATAAACGTCTAGTTGCTTACATCGTTCCCCAACCAGAGCAGACTTGTACTGAGCGAAGTCGAAGTACACCCACAGTAAGCGTTCTGCGGCAATTCCTCAAGTCGAAGCTACCAGAATACATGGTTCCTTCGGCAATAGTCATCTTGGAGTCTTTACCCCTAACCCCCAATGGCAAAGTAGACCGTCGCGCCCTACCTGCACCAGAGCCAAGTAGTGAATTATTAGAGAAATATGTAGCTCCACGCACCCCAATTGAAGAAATACTGGCGCTGATTTGGCAACAAGTCCTGAAAGTAGAGCTTGTAGGCAGACATGATAATTTCTTTGAACTAGGGGGACATTCTCTACTAGCAACGCAACTCATTTCCCGTGTGCGTACCAGCTTGAAAGTAGAACTACCATTGCGGAGCTTATTTGCCACACCAACTGTTGCTGAATTAGCATCATCGATTCAGCAATTACAGCAACAAAATATAGAACTATCAACACCACCCATATTTCCAAGGGCAGAGAATGCAGAAATACCACTGTCATTCGCGCAACAACGGTTGTGGTTTTTAGACCAGTTGGAGCCGAACAGTGCTTTATACAACATCCACTTCGGGTTGCGTTTAGCCGGAATTCTTAATGTTGCCGCGCTACAACAAAGCTTACTAGAAATTATTCATCGCCACGAAGCATTACGCACTAATTTCATTACAGTTGATGGACAAGCTGCTCAAATCATTCAAACACAACCAAATTGGACAGTTCCAGTTGTTGACTTGCAGCATTTATCGATAACAGAACAAAAAACTGCTGCACAGAAATTAGTGCAACAACAGGGGATTCAACCTTTTGACTTGGCTGAGGAAGCATTAATTAGAGCGACATTAGTACTATTGTCGGAGACGGAACACTGGTTACTAGTGTGTATGCACCACGTTGTCTCTGATGGCTGGTCAATGGGTGTGTTTGTCGAAGAATTAATAGCGCTGTACAATGCCTATTTTCAAGGTCAACCCTCACCCTTATTACCACTGCCGATTCAGTATGCAGATTTTGCTATTTGGCAAAGACAATGGTTGCAAGGCTCGGTACTGAACAGCCAATTGAGTTACTGGGAAGAACAATTGGCAAATGCATCTACATTTTTGCCACTACCCACAGACAGACCTAGACCTGCTGTGCAGACTTTTAATGGCGCAAATATGGAGTTTGCCTTGTCTGTTGAACTCACTCAACAACTAACAAAACTGAGTCAGGAGCAAGGGGTGACTTTGTTTATGACTTTGTTAGCGGCATACAATATATTACTTTACCGCTATACGGGACAAACAGATATTTTGGTGGGGACACCAATTGCTAACCGCGATCGCACTGAGCTAGAAGGTCTAATTGGCTTTTTTGTCAATACCTTAGTGATGCGGACTGAGATATCAGGCGATCGCACCTTTAACGAATTACTGCCGCGCATCCGGGAAACGGCACTGTCTGCATACACTCATCAAGATTTGCCCTTTGAAATGTTGGTGGAAGCATTGCAGCCAGAACGAGACATGAGTCATACACCACTGTTTCAAGTAATGTTCGTTCTCCAGAACGCCCCCGTGTCTGAATTTGAGTTGACTGGGTTAAGTGTGAGTCTATTGCCAGTAGAAAGTTCTACTGCCAAGTTTGACATGACTTTAGTCATGGAGAACACTGCTGATGGACTAGTAGGGTGGTGGGAATACAATACTGACTTGTTTGATAGCAGCACTATCGAACGGATGATGGGTCATTTTGTAAGCCTGGTAGAAGGTATTGTGGCTAATCCTAATGAGCGGATTTCACAATTGCCCTTGCTCGCAGCCACAGAGAAACAGCAATTATTAGTTGACTGGAATGATACAGCAGTAGACTATCCCTTTGATAAATGTATCCATCAGTTATTTGAGGAGCAGGTAGAGCGTACACCGAATGCTGTAGCGGTGGTGTTTGAAAATGAACGACTTACCTATCACGAATTGAATTATCGCGCTAACCAATTGGCAAACTATTTACAAACTTTGGGAGTAAAACCCGATGTGCTGGTTGGTATTTGTGTAGAACGTTCCTTAGAGATGGTGGTGGGATTATTGGGCATTCTCAAAGCAGGAGGGGCTTACGTGCCGCTTGACCCTGAGTATCCTATTGAACGTTTAAGCTTCATGTTAGAAGATGCGGCTGTTCCAGTGCTGCTGACCCAACAGCGACTACTGGAAAAGTTGCCTCAACATCAAGCGCAGGTTGTATGCTTAGATACTCACTGGCATTCTATTTCTGGGTTCAGTCAGGATGATGCGTTAGCGCAGCTTACCGTAGGTATCGCCTCGGTAAAAGCAACCAACTTAGCTTATGTAATTTACACGAGCGGTTCAACAGGAAAGCCCAAAGGAGCAATGAACGCCCACCTGGGAATTTGTAATCGTTTGCTGTGGATGCAACAAGCTTATCAATTAACAGCCCTAGATTGTGTTTTGCAGAAAACTCCTTTTAGCTTCGACGTTTCCGTTTGGGAGTTCTTCTGGCCATTATTCACGGGAGCGCGTTTAGTTTTAGCTAAACCAGGCGGACATAAAGATAGTGTTTACTTGGTCAACCTCATCGAACAACAGCAGGTAACGACACTGCATTTTGTACCTTCCATGCTCCAGGCTTTTCTGGAGGAACAAAGTGTAAAAAATTGCCATAGTTTGAAACGAGTTATCTGTAGTGGCGAAGCTCTGCCCAAAGAACTCCAGGAACGCTTTTTCGAGCGCTTGAAGTGTGAATTGCACAATCTCTACGGGCCAACAGAAGCGGCAATAGATGTTACCTACTGGCAATGCCAACTAGATAGCAATCTCAGGACAGTACCTATTGGGCGACCTATAGCCAACACACAAATCTATATCTTAGATTCTCATTTACAACCAGTACCGATTGGTGTGCCAGGAGAACTACACATTGGCGGTGTAGGATTAGCGCGAGGCTACCTCAACCGCAGCGAATTAACGCAAGAAAAATTCATCCCCAATCCGTTTGATAAATCAAAACTTAAGAGTCGAAAGTCAAAATTATATAAAACTGGGGATAAAGTACGTTATCTACCAGATGGCAACATCGAATACTTAGGACGCATTGATAATCAAGTCAAACTTCGGGGCTTCCGAATTGAATTAGGTGAAATTGAAGCAGTCCTGAGTCAACATAGTCAAGTGCAATCCTGTTGCGTCATCCTCCGCGAAGATTCCCCAGGAGATAAGCGTTTAGTTGCATACGTAGTAGCGCATCAAGACTCAATACCAACAATTGGCGAACTGCGGCAATTTGTGAAAGCAAAGCTGCCAGAGTACGCGATCCCGAATGCGTTTGTCATCTTGGAGTCACTACCGTTAACTCCAAATGGCAAAGTAGACCGCCGCGCATTGAGAGTACCAGATTTATATAGCAACTGGGACAAATATATTGCCCCACGTACACCAAATGAAGAACTGTTAGCCCAAACTTGGGCGCAAGTTCTGAAAGTAGAGCAAGTGGGAATTTATGATAATTTCTTTGAACTGGGAGGACACTCGCTGTTAGCAACGCAATTAGTTTCACGTATTCGCAACATTTTCAAAGTCGAATTACCATTACGTGAATTTTTTGCCAGAGCTACAGTAACAGAATTGGCAGATTTGATTGAGCAGTTACAGCAACAGAACTTAGAACTAACTGCACCACCTATCTTAAAACGGGCAGAAGATAGTCAACTGAGTCTGTCTTACGCTCAACAGCGATTGTGGTTTTTAGACCAGTTTGAGCCGAACAGTTCCTTCTACAACATACCTATGGGTTTGCGCTTAGTCGGAAGTGTCAATGTTGTAGCCTTAGAACAAAGCTTAATTGAAATTATTCATCGCCACGAAGCATTACGCACTAACTTTGTGACTGTTAACGGACAAGCAACTCAATTTATTAGGGAATCAGGTTCGGAAAATAGGGAACAGAGAATAATCTCAATTGTTGACTTACAGCATTTGCCCATAACAGAAAAAGAAATTACTGCACAGAAATTAGTTCAACAACAAGCAATTGAGCCTTTTGATTTAGCTAATGATGCCTTAATCAGAGCGACATTACTGGTGCTATCTCCTACTGAACAGCGGTTAAGTGTATGTATGCACCACGTTGTCTCTGATGGCTGGTCAATAGGTGTGTTTGTTCAGGAGTTAGCAGCATTGTACAATGCTTATTCTCAAGGTGAGTCGTCCCCATTAACACCATTACCAATTCAGTATGCAGATTTTGCACTGTGGCAGCGAAACTGGTTGCAAGGGGAAGTACTGCAAAACCAATTGAGTTACTGGGAACAGCAACTAAAAGACGCACCAGTTTTATTATCCTTACCCACAGACAGACCAAGACCTGCTGTGCAGACATACAACGGGGCATATCAAGAGTTTGCCCTGACTGGCGAACTAACTAGTAAGCTGACAAAATTCAGCCAAGAGCAAGGTGTAACTTTATTTATGACTCTGTTGGCGGCATACAATACGCTGCTTTACCGCTACACGGGACAAACAGATATTTTGGTGGGTTCGCCAATTGCTAACCGCGATCGCACCGAGCTAGAAGGTCTAATTGGCTTTTTTGTCAACACTTTGGTGATGCGGACTGAAGTTTTGGGCGATCGCACCTTTAACGAACTACTCACTCATGTTCGGGAAATGGCACTGTCAGCTTATGCTCATCAAGATTTGCCCTTTGAAATGCTGGTGGAAGCATTGCAGCCAGAACGAGACATGAGCCATACACCACTGTTCCAGGTGATGTTTGTCCTCCAGAATACTCCCATGTCTGAAATAGAGTTAACTGGGTTAACTGTCAGTTCATTGCCAATAGAAAGTTCTACGGCAAAGTTTGATTTGACCTTAATAATGGAGAATACCGCTACTGGACTAGTGGGATGGTGGGAGTATAACACTGACTTGTTTAATAGCAGCACTATTGAGCGAATGACAGGTCATTTTGTGACAATGCTTGAGGCAATTGTGGCGAATCCTCAAGAGCAGATTTCCAAATTGCCAATATTAACAGAATCTGAGCAACGGCAGTTATTGGTTGAGTGGAATGATACATGGGTAGATTATCCCCAGGATAAATGTATCCATCAATTGTTTGAAGAGCAGGTTGAGCGTACACCGGATGCAGTGGCGGTGGCGTTTGAGAATCAACAACTGACATACCACGAGTTAAATTGTCGTGCTAACCAGTTAGCCCATTACTTGCAGTCTTTGGGCGTAAAACCAGATACTCTGGTGGGTATTTGTGTGGAGCGTTCTTTAGAAATGCTTGTAGGAATACTTGGGATTCTCAAAGCGGGTGGAGTTTATGTACCTCTCGACCCAGAGTATCCCCAAGAGCGTCTAAATTTTATGCTAGAAAACGCTCAAGTTTCATTGCTGTTGACTCAAGAAAAATTAGTAGAATCTCTTGTGCAACATCAGGTGCGTCTCGTCTCCTTAGACAGCAACTGGCAGAGCATATCCCTCGCAAATCAAGATAATCTCAATAGTACAGTCAGTCCTGAAAACCTATGTTATGTGATTTACACCTCTGGTTCTACAGGAACACCCAAGGGAGTAGCAGTAACCCATCAGGCTGTAAATCGACTAGTCTTCAACACTAATTATGTACAATTATCTCCTAGCGATCGCGTTGCTCAAGCGGCAAATATTGCCTTTGATGCTGCAACCTTTGAAATTTGGGGAGCATTGCTTCACGGAGCCAAGCTAGTCATCATCAATAAATCTGTATTGCTCACCCCGAAAGAATTTGCTGCAAATATGCGCTTCCACGAGGTTAGTGTCTTATTCTTAACCACAGCTTTATTCAATCAGTTAGCCAATTTTGTACCGCAAGCGTTTAGTTCTTTAAGATATCTACTATTTGGTGGTGAAGCGGTTGACCCCAGATGGGTGCAAGAAGTACTCGAAAAAGGCGCTCCACAGCAATTGCTTCATGTCTATGGGCCAACAGAAAATACCACCTTTTCTTCTTGGTATTTAGTAAAGGACTTACCAACCACAGCCACAACTATCCCTATCGGTCGCCCAATTTCCAATACACAAATCTACATATTCGACCAAAACTTACAACCAGTACCTGTAGGCGTACCAGGAGAGTTATATATCGGCGGTGTAGGATTAGCACAAGGCTACTTCAACGCAAGAGAGTTAACACAAGAAAAATTCATCCCAAACCCCTTCGGTGGAAGGAGAGGAGCCGGGGAGCAGAGGAGCAAGGGGGGAGAACGTCTCTACAAAACTGGGGACTTAGCCCGTTATCTGCCAGATGGTAATATCGAATACCTAGTACGCATCGATAACCAAGTAAAAATCCGGGGATTCCGCATCGAATTAGGAGAAATTGAAGTAGTACTGAGCCAACATGAAGATGTGCAAGTATGTTGCGTCATTGCCCGCGAAGATAATCCTGGTGATAAGCGCCTAGTAGCCTATATCGTACCGCAGTCACAGATGACACCCAAAATCAGCGTTCTGCGTAGCTTCCTGAAAGAAAAGCTATCAGAATACATGATACCAAGCGCCTTCGTCATACTGGAGTCCCTACCCCTTACTCCCAACGGTAAAATAGACCGTCGCGCCCTACCAGCACCAGAGACAAGTAGTGAATTATCAGAAAAATATGTCGCCCCACGCAGCCCCATCGAAGAAATTCTGTCACTGATTTGGACACAAGTCCTGAAAGTAGAGCTTGTAGGCAGACATGATAACTTTTTTGAACTAGGAGGACACTCACTACTAGCAACGCAACTCATTTCCCGCATCCGCACTAACTTCCAAGTAGAAATCCCCTTGCGAAGCTTATTTGCTGCACCAACAATTGCCCAATTAGCGTTAAACATCCAAAGGTTACAGCAACAAGACTTAGAACTTTCAGCACCACCCATATTGTCAAGAGCAGAAAATGCAGAGATACCACTGTCTTATGCTCAACAGCGTTTGTGGTTTTTAGACCAGTTGGAGCCGAACAGTGCCTCATACAACATCCCCATCGGGTTGCGTTTAGTGGGAACTCTTGAAGTTACAGCCTTAGAACAAAGCTTAATTGAAATTATTCATCGCCACGAAGCATTACGCACTAACTTTGTTACCATTGATGGACAAGCTGCTCAAATCATTCAAACACAACCAAATTGGACATTTTCAGTAGTTGACTTACAGCATTTATCGACAACCGAAATTGAACTAGTTGCTGTGCAGCTAGTTCAACAACAAGCAATTCAACCTTTTAACTTGGCTGAGGAAACCCTATTCAGAGCGACATTACTGGTGCTGTCAGAGACAGAACACTGGTTATTAGTGTGTATGCACCACATTGTCAGTGATGGCTGGTCAATAGGTGTGTTTGTCCACGAGTTACAAGCGCTGTACAATGCTTATTCTCAAGATCAACCGTCACCCTTGTTACCACTACCAATCCAGTATGCAGATTTCGCTATTTGGCAAAAGCAATGGTTGCAAGGCTCGGTACTGAACAGCCAATTGAGTTACTGGCAAGAACAATTGGCTTCAGCACCTACATTCTTACCATTACCTACAGACCGACCCAGACCTGCTGTGCAGACTTTCAATGGCGCAAATCTGGAGTTTGCCCTGTCTGCTGAGTTAACTCAACAACTGACAAAACTGAGTCAAGAGCAAGGGGTGACTTTGTTTATGACTTTGTTAGCGGCATATAATACCCTACTTTACCGCTACACAGGACAAGAAGATATTTTGGTGGGGACACCAATTGCTAACCGCGATCGCACCGAGCTAGAAGGGTTAATTGGCTTTTTTGTCAATACTTTAGTGATGCGGACTGATTTATCTGAAAATCCCAGCTTTAACGAATTACTCCCGCGCTTGAGAGAAATGGCACTGTCAGCTTATGCTCATCAAGATTTGCCATTTGAAATGTTGGTGGAAGCATTGCAGCCAGAACGAGATATGAGTCATACACCACTGTTTCAGGTAATGTTTGTTCTTCAGAATACTCCCATATCTGAAATAGAGTTGACTGGGTTAACTGTTAGTTCCTTACCAATAGAAAGTTCCACGGCAAAGTTTGATCTTACCTTATCAATGGAAAACACTCTCACTGGACTAGTGGGAGTATGGGAATACAACACTAATTTGTTTGATAGCTGCACCATTGAGCGGATGACTGGTCATTTTGTGACTCTACTTGAGGGAATTGTCGCGAATCCCAGCGAGCGGATTTCGCAATTGCCAATGTTAACAGCTTTTGAGCAGCAACAGTTATTAGTTAAGTGGAATGATACTCAAGTAGATTATCCAATAGATAAATGTATCCATCAGTTATTTGAGGAGCAGGTGGAGCGTACACCCGATGCAGTGGCAGTGGTGTTTGAGAATCAACAATTGACGTACCACGAGTTGAATTGTCGTGCTAACCAGTTGGCTCATTACTTGCAGTCTTTGGGTGTGAGACCCGACACGCTTGTAGCGATATGTGTGGAACGCTCCTTAGAAATGGTGGTGGGATTACTTGGTATTCTCAAGGCAGGTGCGGCTTACGTGCCACTTGACCCAGCGTATCCCCAAGACCGTCTGAGCTTTATGCTTGAAAATGCTCAAGCTTCCGTGCTGCTAACCCAACAGCAATTAGTTGAGAAATTCCAAAAGCATCAGGCACAGGTTGTTTGTTTAGATACTGATTGGCATTTTATTTCTCAGTTGAATCAGGATAATCTAATTACTAAAGTACAAGCAACTAACTTGGCTTATGTGATTTATACCTCTGGTTCTACAGGAACACCAAAGGGAGTACTGATTGCCCATCAGGGATTGTTAAATTTAGTGTTGTGGCATCAGCGTACTTTTAAAATCACGACCTTAGACAAAGCCACCCAACTGGCAGGAACAGGATTTGACGCGGCGGCATGGGAATTATGGCCTTACCTAACAGCAGGAGCAAGTATCTACTTAGTCAAATCTGACATTCTTGCTTCGCCAGTAAATCTACGAGATTGGTTGATATCACAGAAGATTACTATCAGTTTTGTGCCAACACCAGTAACACAGGAGTTATTGTCTTTAGAATGGACTACGGAAAGTTTAGCTTTGCGTTACATCCTGACTGGAGGGGATAAGCTTAATCAGTATCCACCAGCGTCAGTTCCCTTCCAAGTAGTGAATAATTATGGGCCAACAGAGAATACTGTTGTTACAACTTCTGGGCTGGTAGTTGCTAAGGATCAAGAGCAGATATCACCAAGCATTGGTCGCCCAATTGACAACACCCATATTTACATTTTAGATAAGTATTTACAACCAGTACCTATTGGTGTACCAGGAGAGTTACACATCGGTGGTGCAGGATTAGCACGCGGTTATCTCAACCGACCAGAATTAACACAAGAGAAATTCATCCCCAACCCTTTTGAGAAGGCAGAAGGCAGGTGGTCACTGAGCGTAGCCGAAGTGAGGCAGATCGCTTTTAGCATCTCCCCTTGGGAGAAGGTAGGAGGCAGTAAATTATACAAAACTGGTGACTTAGCGCGTTATCTACCAGATGGAAACATAGAATACCTGGGGCGCATCGACAATCAGATAAAAATCCGAGGTTTCCGAATTGAGTTAGGGGAAATTGAGGCAATACTGAGTCAGCATCCAGGAGTTAGAGAAAATGCGGTAGTGGCGAGAGAAGATATTCCAGGAGAGAAACGCTTAATAGCTTATTTTGTGCCGCAGTTGGAGCAAACACCAACCATCAATGAGTTACGTATTTTCTTGAAAGAAAAATTACCACAATACATGGTGCCCTCTGCTTTTGTCAGGTTAGAGTTTTTACCTTTAACTCCCAATGGCAAGGTAGACCGCAAAGCCTTACCTATTCCTGATTCCCATAATACCCAGGCAGTGAGTTTTGTGGCACCACGTACCTCTGTAGAGAAGGTATTGGCAGATATTTGGGCTAATGTACTGCATCTAAAGCAGGTGGGTGTTCTGGATAATTTCTTTGAGTTAGGAGGTCATTCACTCTCCACAATTCGGGTGATGTCCCAGGTAAATGAGACTTTCCAGATTAACTTACCGTTGCGCCACTTATTTACTGCCCCAACTGTCGCTGAACTTGCTCAGACTATTGAGTTTACCTCTGGGGCAGACTCTACTGTGACTGCAAATAAAATTACTACCGTAGACTTACAAGCTGAAGTTGTCCTAGACCAGACAATTAACCCTAGTAACCTAGTTTATCAACCTGTAAGTGAACCTTCGGCTATTTTCCTAACAGGTGCAACAGGCTTTGTCGGTGCTTTTTTGCTGGCTGAATTATTACAACAAACTCAAGCAGATATCTATTGTCTGGTGCGTGCTGCCAATTTTACCGCAGGTAAACAACGGCTCCAAGAAACCTTGAAATCTTATTTACTTTGGGAGGCATCTTTTAACTCGCGGATTATTCCAGTATTAGGAGATTTATCTCAACCGCTTCTTGGTCTTTCAGATGAGCAGTTTCACCTCATGGCTAGGAAAATTGACTTGATTTACCATAATGGCGCTTTGGTGAATCATGTTTATCCATACGCTTTGTTAAAAGCAGCAAATATTCGGGGAACTGAGGAAGTCTTGAAATTAGCTAGTCAAATCAAAATCAAGCCTGTGCATTTCATTTCTACTGTTAGCGTTTTCGCCTCAGATGAGTATTTCAAATTAGAGGTTGTTCAAGAAAATGATCCTCTGGAATCCTGTCAAGGACTTCCTGGAGGCTATGCCCAAAGTAAATGGGTTGCAGAAAAGATGGTAATGATGGCACGCGATCGCGGTTTGCCTTGCAGTATCTACAGGCTTGGTAGAATAACATGGCACAGTCAAACCGGCGTTTGGAATTCAAATGATATGTTTTACAGATTCATCAAAAGCTGCATTCAACTAAAAAGTGCGCCAGAGATGAACAGCATGGTAGAAATTACACCTGTAGACTATCTCACCAAAGCTTTAATCCACCTGTCGCAGCAGCCAGAATCTTTGGGTAAAGCCTTTCATCTAATTAATTCCGATTCTGCTCCTTGGAGTCAATTTATTAACTGCATCCGCTCTTTGGGCTACCCACTGCAACAGCTTTCCTATGAAGATTGGCAAGCTGAACTACTTCGCAGTACCCAAATTTCTACTGATAACGCTTTGTATTCAGTTGTATCGCTGGCTGGAGACAATACATCTTCAGAGTCCAATGCAACATCTAGCTTAAAATTCGATTGCCAAAATACCCTCAATGGACTTGTAAATACCGATATTCGCTGGCCGGAAGTAGACAATAAATTACTCCAAGCTTTCTTTACCAATTTATGAAATACTTATTGATAATAGTTGAGGCGAGTCTAACACTACTTTCATCTTACTTATTAGGTAAAATCTTCAGTTTATTTCTATAATATGGCAACTCAAGTAGTTCAAAACCAATCTTTAAACAATACTTATTCAGCTTTTACTAAATTTTGGAAAAATGTCAAAGCGGTCACAGGGCCTTACTGGTACCCAACAAAAGCAGGAGAAAGAGCGTTTTCAGATGTGATTCGCGTATGGGGAATGCTCATTCTCCTAATCTCATTAATAATTACACTTGTAGGAGTAAATGTATTTAATAGCTTCATTCAGCGCTATTTACTAGATCTCATGATTAAAGAGAAGGATCTTCCTAAGTTTTTTGATGCCTTATTACTTTATGGTGTAGTTCTCGTATTAGCAACGCTCTTTGTAGGTTTTACTAAATCTGTTAGAAAAAAAATTGCTCTCGATTGGTACCAATGGCTAAATAACCATATATTATCAAAATATTTAAGTAATCGAGCCTATTACAAAATAAACTTTAAATCTGATATTGATAATCCAGATCAACGTTTATCTCAAGAAATCGAACCCATTGCTAGTAATGCTCTCAGTTTTTCAGCTACTTTATTAGAGAAAGTACTGGAAATGACGGTATTTTTAATAATTCTTTGGTCAATCTCTCCTCAAGTTGCAATGATTTTAGTTGCTTATACGATCGTAGGCAATTTGATTGCCGTTTACTTGACTCAAGAATTAAATAAGATTAGTCAAGAAGAACTTGAATCGAAAGCTGATTACACCTATTGCCTAACTCATGTCCGCAATCATGCTGAATCAGTAGCTTTTTTTCAAGGAGAAAACCAAGAATTAAATATTATTACCCGCCGATTTAGTAATTTAATAAAAAATGCTAAACGCAAGATTGATTGGGAAAAAAATAAAGAGATTTTTAATAGAGGATATCAAGCTGTAATTCAAATATTACCATTTATAGTATTTGGTCCTTTAAACATTAAAGGTGAAATAGATTTTGGAGAACTTAGCCAAGCTGCTTTATCCTGTAATCTTTTTGCTATGGCTTTGGCAGAATTAATTAATGAATTTGGAACTTCCGGGCGATTTTCTAGTTATGTTGAGCGTTTATCTGAGTTTTCAGATGCTTTAGAATCAGTAACTAAACAACCGGAAAATGTTAATACTATTAAAACTATAGAAGAAAATCATCTCGCTTTTGAGAATGTTACTTTACAAACGCCCAACTATGAGCAGGTAATTGTTGAAGATTTATCACTATCTGTTCAACCAGGAGAAGGTTTACTGATTATTGGGCCCAGTGGTCGAGGTAAAAGTTCTCTCTTGAGAGCGATCGCCGGTTTGTGGAATGCGGGGACTGGTCGTCTGGTGCGGCCTCCATTAGAAGAAGTTTTATTTTTACCTCAACGCCCTTATATAATCTTGGGGACTTTGCGTGAACAGTTGCTTTATCCTAATACAAATCGTCAAATAAGCGATGCAGAACTCAAAAATTTTTTGCAACAAGTTAATCTGCAAAACTTACTAAGTCGAGTTGATGGCTTCGATACAGAAGTTCCTTGGGAAAACATATTATCAGTGGGGGAACAACAACGCCTTGCCTTTGCACGACTGCTAGTTACTCGTCCCAGCTTTACTATATTAGATGAAGCAACTAGTGCTTTGGATTTGAAGAATGAAGGAAGTCTATATCAACAGTTGCAAGAGACGAAAACAACGTTTATTAGTGTTGGGCATAGGGAAAGTCTATTTGATTATCATCAATGGGTTTTAGAACTTTCACAAGATTCTAGTTGGCAACTTGTGACCGTGCAAGATTATCGAAATCAAAATACAAGCATTACTAAAACTACCGGAAATACTCCACTCAAAATAGATAGTTTTTTTAAAGATAAATTCCAAACCAAATTAGAGAACAGTACAGGCGAAGGGCTTTCCCATAAGGAAATGAATGCACTAACATCCTATTCCCTTAGCACTATTAGAAGTAAGGCAAGCAAAGGAGAGTTTATCACTACTAATAACGGCTTTATCTATCGCTACAACAAAGACCCTAAAGTATTGAAATGGGTTATGGGTTAGCCCTTACTCATACTTTTTATAACTCCCAATTAAAGGGTAAGAAAGCCGAAACAGCCCAAACCACAAAAAGCGAAGTTGCAACCATTATCCAGTAGCAGAAGTAACCACAAACATCAACTCAGGATTGAGCGCTATATTGTCTTGCTCTTATTAATGTCTTAACCACAAAAAAGGATTTTACGTAATTCAAATGGACAAAATTGTTAATGACCTTCAATCGTGATGTATTTGCTGCCTATAAAGCCAGTTTGGGCTTTATTTGGGCTTAATTTTTGTCTAAGTCCCGTTAGTACAATCATCCGAATAGCAGGGTAAACGCAAGAAAATGACATGATAATATGCTAGGGAAATCCAGTCGTGTAGGTATTTCCAATGGTTGTAGGATTTGGGACATCATCTGAAATTAAAGGCAAAAATAGACAAGATTCACAACTTGCATCTGCAACAGATTGAGAACAAGTCCATCAGCGATTGGCAGATAATTTTAAGGATTTGCAAGACCCAAGAGGGAAACAGGGTGTGTTTCATCCATTTATCAGCATCGTGATGATCGGATTACTGACAACCATTGGTGGAGCAACAGGGTGGGAAGATATAGAGACATATGGTGTAAGTCACCACAGTTGGCCGTCAAGTTTTTTACAATTATCTTTTGAAATACTTAGCGCTGACACCTATGCCGTGCTTATTGTAGACAGTGAAAGGCATATTGCAGGTATTGTCACTAGTTATGACACAACTGAATATTTTTGTAAATATGCTGAAGATATTATGCTTGTTGAAGATATTGAGAATACTATTAAGGATTATATTTTAGCGGATTTTACAAATGAATCTGGCATTGACCAGACTAGATTAAATCAATCAATAGAAAAAATTACTCCTTCCAACAAGGAATTAAAAAATAAATTTAAACAAGCAGTTACTAATTATTTAAAAAATAGCACCGAAAATAATAAAATTAATAATGACTTAATAGAAAATGTTTGTAATCAATATTTTCCGCAGAAGAAACAGGAGAAACCATTTGATAAATTGACTCTTTCTGAGTATACAGACCTGTTTTTACATACCAGCCGTTGGAATAAATATAGTTCTATTTTTAGTCTAGCACCAACAGCAATTCGTAAATTACTGAATGCAGTAAGAGGAACGAGAAATGATTTAGCGCACTTTCGTGGAGAAATTTCTTCTCAGCAAAGGGAACAACTCAGATTCTGTAAAGACTGGTTATCCAGGCATCAATCTGCTGTGATTGATTATTTCAAAATAGGGGCAAATGAAGTAATACAGAAAAATGATCATGAATCTGAAGCTTTGAATGCTAATAAAACCTCTACTATTTCGGAAATTTTACCTGCTGATGAAACTATAAGTTTAAATAGAAGTCGGTATGCTCCACTAGCGCTGTTACTACAAAATCAAACATTTGCACAAAACAAATTACAACTAACATTTCAAGAAATTGAAGAAATTATAGGTGATCAGTTACCAGCATCTGCACGTCGCCATCGTTCCTGGTGGGCTAATGACTCTGTTAGTCATCCACAATCTCAACAGTGGTTAAATGTAGGATGGCGTGTAGCCACAATTAATATGAATGAAGAAAGCGTTATTTTTACCGGAATTGAAGAGCAAGAAAAAGCTTACATTAATTTTTTTAGCACCCTCTTAGCAGAATTAAGTAAATCGTCTGACTTTCCTGTAAAAGAGCTTTCTCAAGATGGTCGGTACTTAGCTACGGTTGCAGGAGTACCTATGAAAGGGTCTCCAGTTGCTAATTTAACCTTTACTTTTACTCCCGATAAGAAATTTAGGGTTGAACTTTATATTGATAAAGGTACACTACAACAAAACAAAAATATATTTGATGCACTCTATCTTCGCCGAGACAAAATAGAAACATCATTGGAAGAAAGCTTGACATGGGAACGTATGGATAAACGAAATACTTCTCGTATTGCCCTATATCGCACTGGTGCAATTACAGATACTGAACAAGAACTCAAAGAATTGCAAGATTGGGCAGTGGCAGCAATGCTTAAATTTCACAAGGTAATGGAGAAAAGTGTTAGTGAAGTTTTGAAATTACTACTTGTTGCTTAGAAATATGTAAATGAACTTTTACAAAGACGCAATCACTGACGCTGCATGATTATTACACTTTTGGAATTATAAATTTCGTATTACCAGTATTTTGGATACTGCTAAAAGAAAGTTGGCGGAACATAGCTTTGAAAAATTTTCCAACTTTTTCGTTTAACTGGTCGTACTATCTGCCTTTGATACTGGTTTAGTAAACATTTGTACGGGTGAGGGCATTTATGGTTTGCATCGCGCTTTAGTAATTACTGGTTCTGAAAGTCAAGTCATCAGCCTATGGAAGGTAGCAGATGATGCTACTAAAGAATTGATGGTTGATAGTTGCTTACTACAAAAGATTGTTAGGCAATCAAGGACGAAGTGAGGCACTGCGCCAGACGCAACTAGAGATGCTGAAAGGTGAGAAGTATCAGCATCCTTACTACTGGGCTGCGTTTATACTTCCAGTGATTGTCAGGCCAGGATAAGTGAATTGGCTTTGAGAGGTTAGGCGGTCGCTCCATGCTACCAGCTATAGGTAAAGTGAAATAGAGGGCGATCTCCACTGAGTTATTTTTGTGAACACTACCATACCAGCAATACAATTAGAGGATGTTTAAAATTTTGAATAGTCCATCAAACTGTTGTCACATAAAGCTTTCCAGAAATTGTTTAATCGTTTTATTTGTTGATTAGACTAGAAATTAAGTATCTCTAAAAGTCATGAATGAAATTGTTAAACCGTTATTTTTCTTTGTTACGCAATAGCAAGCACCTGAGATGCTGAAATTGTTCAACCGTATTATTTGGCTACAGTAGCGTCTGTTACTAACATCGTTATTTTTTGGTCAGGTTGGGGAACTCTATAAATACGGTTTAGTAATTGCCCAGCGCTAGATATGGGCTGCTCTGAACCGTGTTGTAACAATATCTGGAGTTTTGAGGATCGGCTGATGGATAAATCAATTATTCAGTTGGTTGACGAGTTACCGACTGACAATATTACTGTCAAAGTTTTAAAGGCTCTTGATTATGTAGCACCAGGTGAATGGAGCAATTTAACGGGGTTTGACAATAATATCCGCGCCATTACTGGAGAAACCGATGCTAAGGTAATTCAAAAAATCCGCAATCGCGCTGTCACTTTATACGAAGATCCTCAAAAAGGCTACCAGTTTGCAATCAAACTTTATCAAACAATTGATAAGGCAGACACAGCGATGGCAGCGGCGGCTTTAGCAAATAAAGTGAGTGAAAAAATCGGCTTTCTCTCCTTTTTAGGCAAAATTACTCCCAAAGCTGATGTCACTCAATCTATTGATTTAGTATTGAAAATAGCCGTCGAAATCATTGCCTTTTGCAAACTAAACGGCATTCCTCAACCTAATCCCCAAGAGTTTGCTAATTCCCTGACTAACAACTATCAAAATGCATCTTTAATGCGGATGGTAGCTTTAGTTTGTCTGGATGGAATTCTCCCTTTAGGTCCTGATTTTCTCAGCAAAATTCACGGAGTTATTAGTGGTACTGATTCTAGTGCAATAACTCAAAATCCGGTTTTCTTAGCCGTTAATAACTTTCTTCCAGGCAGTAATCCTTCTGATAAAGTTGGTTTTATCAATCAGGGTTTCAACTCCGTGCAAGACTGGATGAATAATTTAGTATCCAAGACAGGCGTAACCCCGCAATCAATTTCTAGTAATTTGGGTAATTTTATTCAGATTGCTGATGATAATTTAGATTTAGTTGCAGCATTCCTAGATCAAACTACCAATTACTACGAGCATACAGGAATTCAAACTGTCGTTCGGAGTTTGATTGTGCAAGCATACACTCTAGTCAAAGAAGAAATCAAACAAGAGGAGCAAAAGCCGATTCAAGATGTCTCATCTGCTGTTAAATCAGATAAATCAGATAAGACTCAGTATGAAGTCAGCAAAACAGTAGAAGTCTGGGATAATGATGACGAGGATTGGTATCAGGGAACTATTGAGAAAATCCAAGATGACCAGTTCTTTGTTCATTACCTTGGTTACGGTTCATCTTATGACGAGTGGGTAGGCGAAGATGACATTCGGACTCGCGATCTTCGCTCTACTGATGAAAATGGATATGCAGTAGGTCAAAAGGTAAAATGTTGGGATGAGGATCAAGAGGCTTGGTATTCCGCAACGATTCAGCAAATCCAAGGACAACAATACTTTCTTCACTACGTTGGTTATGACTCATCTTATGACGAGTGGGTTGATAGCGATGAGATTTCTTAACTGTTGAATGGCTAAAGGTATGGAATTTTCCCTTCTCTTTTAACCGAATGGCACTAAGAAAAGTCCAAAAGATTGTGTTGTCTTGTTCCCAGCCTCCAGGCTGGGAATGTATTTAAAGTGCAATACAATTACGAATTATCTTGACACTTGCGCTACGATATCCCCTATTGCTTTCATGCAATGTACGTGAGGAGTAGTACAGGTAAAACAAATGATAGAAGAATTTAATACACAGGGTGCAGAAAATCTGGTGGCGATCGCTAACCAATTCGCCCAACAGGGGAAGGTTAGAGGCGTTAAAGCATTTGGCAGTGGTAATATAAATGACACCTTTTTAGCAACTCTAGATTCCTCAAAGGAACAATATTTTGTCCTGCAACGCATTAACACACAGGTGTTTCGTCAGCCGCAACTGATTATGCAGAATATGCGTACCTTAACTGAACACGTTCAAAAAAGGTTGCAAGATACCCCCCTTAATCGTCGCTGGGAAGTGCCACGCGTACTTTTGACCAAAAACGCTCAAGACCACTGGAAGGATGCAGACGGATCATTTTGGCGGGCAATCAGCTTTATTCAAGGCTCCCAGTCTTTTGATAGTATGCGCGATCGCTCACACGCCAAAGAAATCGGTTATGCCTTGGGGATGTTCCACAATTTGATCAGCGATTTGCCAGCAGAAAAACTTGCTGACACCCTCGAAGGCTTCCATATTACACCGTTTTATCTCCAGCATTACGAGGAAGTTTTGGCGAAAACTAGTGCGCCTCAATCTTCGGAAGTTAATTATTGTTTACAGTTTGTTAGCGATCGCCAAGCCTTTGCACATATTCTAGAAAATGCCAAAACTGAAGGCAAGTTACCCCTGCGTCTGATGCACGGCGATCCAAAAATCAACAACGTGATGTTTGACATTGTTACCCAGCAAGCCGTCAGCGTCATCGACCTAGACACCGTAAAACCCGGTCTGGTACATTACGATATTGGTGATTGTCTGCGATCGGGTTGCAATCCTGCTGGCGAAGAAACCGAAAATTGGGAAAGTATTTATTTCGATACCGATCTGTGTCAGGAAATCCTCCAGGGTTATCTCGCTGTGGCTAAGGCATTTCTGACCGAGAATGATTATGCATACATATATGATGCCATCCGTCTAATTACTTTTGAACTAGGACTGAGATTTTTTGCTGATTATTTAGCAGGGAATGTCTACTTCAAAGTTAAGCACTCAGAACATAACTTGGCAAGAGCGATCGTCCAGTTTAAGTTGACTGAAAGTATTGAATCTCAAGAAACGCAGATTTGCAAAATTATCCAAGATATGAAATGAACAACCAGACATTTTCCCTGCAACCCTTCCCTTCTACCGAGTCTTTTCCTCATTTGAAAATTACAGGCAATATCTCTCGAAATGCTAATCAACTTACCATCTGCTACAACCTTGGAGATGATTTAAAAGAAATTGCAATTACTCCACCATCAAATGCACCATCACGCAAGTACGAATTGTGGAAAGACACTTGTTTTGAGTTCTTTCTTGGCATCAAAGATTCTGCACGGTATTGGGAATTTAACCTCTCCCCCGCCGGACACTGGAATGTCTATCGCTTTGAAGGGTATCGTCAAGGGATGCAAGAGGAAACAGCTTTTGAAAAGCTACCGTTTAGTGTTCATAATCAAGCCGACAGTTTAGCACTTGCGTTAGATGTCGATTTGGATAAAATCGTCTCGGCAGAACAAGCTATTGAAATTGGCATTACTACTGTTATCAAAAATATAGATGGTAATGTGAGTTACTGGGCTTTAACTCACAGAGGTGAAGAAGCTGACTTTCATCTGCGAGACAGTTTTATAATTTAATTCTTAGACTTGAACTGGAAATCAAATTTATCCTAAATATGTTGGCGTTGCTAATTGATGGGATGAATTTTATCTCACGCAAAAACGCAAATACCTACCTTTAATCTTGACAAAAAATCTCAATTCATTCCGCAAATATTCGACGCTAATATGCCTCTATACAATAGCCCTGTATCCCAGAATGTTAAATATTTATTTATTGATGGCGGTTGTTTGGATTCACTACTAGAATTATTTTCAGAGAATCTTTTTGATAAAAAACAACTTGAAATAAACTACCTTCAGTTAGTATGGAACTATCATAAGGTGTTCTATTATGATTGTCTACCTGCTCAAAAGCAAGGAGAAAATGAAGCAGACTACCAAAATCGTATTAAGCCTAAAATTAAGTTATTCAATCACTTAAAATCACTAGATAGATTTCATGTATATGAGGGTACTGCTCGATACCGAGATAAGCGAAGAGGACAAGAGCAAAAGCAGGTTGACATTATGATTGCTGTAGATATGCTCACGCATTCTTTTCGTAAAAATATGGATGAAGCAACTTTGCTCACAAGTGATTTAGATTTTAAGCCTCTAATTGATGCTCTGGTACAAGATGGAATGTATGTATCATTGTGGTATCCAAAAGCTAAAACCAATTATGAGCTAGTTGATGCTGCTGATTCTAGACAGGTATTGACAATTCATACTGTTTGGAGATGGTTCACTGATAATTTCCAAAAGCAGGTTAAATTACCTGTTTTGAGCCAATCGAGTTTTCCACCTATTGATAATTCTTGGACACAAGTTAATAAGATAAAACAAGCAGATTACGAAGTATTTTTTTATGAAAAAGAAAAAAAATATGCTGCTGTCTTACAAACGATAAATGGTGATTATAACTTATACCAACACAACAATTTAGAACAGTTAAACTTTTATATAGCTCATATTTATAGCCCAGATGTAATCCGAAAAGACATAATATGACCAATATTTAGTAGGAGGGAGCAACATTTGCTAGTCTGTAATTGGACATTTTGGGAGTAGCTTGCGTAGTTCGTGGTTAAATATCTTAACCACAGCGATATTTACACATATACATCTTCATGCTTGTTACTTCATCAGATGAACAATAATTTAGGACTAATGTTATTTTAGGACAATAACTAAACTAATTTACTTATTTCGTTTGATAGAGTTAATTAAAATTCAAGAGAGTAAGATATATAACTAAAAAGCAAATCGTTAAATATTAGCTTTATTTATGCTATGCAAAAAGAATATGGCAATCTTCAAGGTATAAAATCTAGTAAAACAAAACAATTAGAACGTGTTTACAAACAAAGTCAACCAAAAGATAGATTCATTTTGCCGAAATTTATTGAAGCCTTAGCTGCAATTACTAAAGAAATTGTCTCCGATCGAGATCGGGTTCTGCTGGCAGGAGTGCAGACAGAAGATGTATCTGTCCAATTGTTTGAGGATGCGGTTTCTGGGAGGGCTAAATGAACTCACAATATAACTTTCAATACTTTCAAGGGAGTTCTCTTTCCGATCTGTTTGCTGAAGATATTACAGATGCATCTTATGGGTTTATCCTAAATTACCCTGCAACTGCCAGTTGGGCTGCTTATCCCAACCTGGAAAAATATTTTATTCAAGATGGCAGTAGTGAAGCCACCAAAACCTCCTTTGACAAGATTTGCCAAAAGGAACCTTGGAAAATTTTAGCTGTATTAGGCGATCGCATTCCAGGAATTGCGCTTAATCCACCGCCAAAGTCGCTGCTTGCATACTGGCAAGAGCATTTTGGCTTCAGCTACTCCAATAGGTTGATAATGGATCGCTTGACTTATCTGGACGATCTCAGCCACAGCGAACGCTTTGACAAACTCATCACTCTATTTCCCTTTGATCGTCTAAAACCTAAAAAACACGCTATTGATTCAGACACTCATTACCGTTTACTCAGCAAAGTAACCCTAGCCGAACTGGGTGTGCAATGTCCAAAATACGAGAGTTACAATTTGCACACCTGTAATCTAGAAGACATTCATTTACCACAATTTCCCTACTTAATTAAAACGTCCCACGGACTCTCAGGGGAAGGCACTTATATCATCAAAAGCCTCAGCGATCTGAACTACTGCTTTGAGGAAATCAGGAAATACCTCAATATTAAGTTGCTCGATAGGATTATTGTCTCGGAGTTCGTTAAAAATGAGGTGCAAAATTACTGCGTACAGTTCTATGTCAACAAAACCGGAGAGATAACCCTCATCGGCACTACCAGCCAACTCGTCACTCCAGAAGGTAACTATTTAGGAGGACTGATTGACTACCGCAACACTGACATGAGCAAGTTCTTTGAGATGATTGCCGCCATTGGTCAGTATGCTTACAAACAGGGTTATTTTGGCGTCATTGGGTTCGATGTACTGGAAGATCGGGACGGAGAATTTTATGCAATCGATGCCAATTTCCGAGTTAATGGATCGACTCCGTTGTGCTTGCAGCGTCACACCCTACTGGGACTGGGAAAGGAAGTTGCTAAATATTCTAGTAGCTACCGCATGGAAGGAACATTAGATTCAATTTTAGTCACCTTAAAACCAGAACTAGATCGCAAAGACCTAATCGTGCTGTCGGCTTTAGAGAGGGTCAAATACGGAAAAATATACACCGAAATTTATGCGATCGTGACTGGAGAAACTATCCAGGAAATGCAGCATATCGAGCAGAAATTACAGAAGAAGGGATTACAATGGCTCCCTTAAACTTAGCAGTCCAGGGACATTCCAGCCAATGACAGACTATCAACGCACCTTACCGCCTCTGTGGATAGGTTTGGCGATCGCCTTTTATGCCTTTATTGCCATTGGCATCGCTGAAGCAGGATTAGGAGTTCTTCTACCCTCGATTCTGTCTACCTATAACCTGACTCCAGCAACCGTCACCCTGCTGTTTCTCAGTCAAATTAGCGGCTACATTCTGGCAGCATTCACCAGCAGTCTGGTGAGTAGTCGGCTGGGGTTAGCGCGAATGCTGTTGATTGCTGCGGGTGCGCTGACGATGGCACTGACAATCTATGCTACCTCACCCTCCTGGTTTCTCATGGTTGCAGCTGGATCGGTGTTGGGATTGGGCATTGGGTTGATTGATGCAGGCATTAACACCTACATTGTGCAAGATTCTCGCAGTGCCAGTTTGATTGGTTTGCTCCATGCTTTCTATGGTATCGGCGCACTCTCAGGCCCCGCGATCGCTACTACTTTATTAGCAGTTGGGATGAACTGGCGACAAGTTTATGGGGTATTAGCCGGGATTGTCAGTCTATTAATTGTGAGCGTGCTGGG
Organism: Nostoc sp.; assembly: GCF_036917235.1. Taxonomy (GTDB): domain Bacteria; phylum Cyanobacteriota; class Cyanobacteriia; order Cyanobacteriales; family Nostocaceae; genus Nostoc. The sequence goes on along the minus strand of NZ_JBALDU010000078.1, from coordinate 174,487 downwards.
CGTTATCATCTTCAACTACACACCAATGACAGTACGGGTATTGCCATCAAAGACAACTGCCTTAGAAAATCTGGGCAGAGCGCTGCAAACTCCGATAGTACTACTAACTGGGCTACTTTTGCTGGTTTATGTTGGCACTGAAGCCTGTATCGGCAACTGGGCATACACTGTGCAGTCTGTCGCTCGTCACACTCCCACGCTGATTGCTGGTTACAGCGTTAGTGCCTACTGGGTGGGATTAACATTGGGACGTTTCATCTTAGGTTATTTCTTGCAATGGCTTGGGGCAGTCCGCACAATCAGTATGTCGCTCAGTCTTGTAATGATTGGATTACTTGCTTGGTGGCAACTGCCAGATCAATTGATTAGCTTGCCGTTAATTGGCTTCGGGTTGGCAGCCATCTTTCCTGCAACCATTTGGTTAATCCCTCAACGATTGCCTGACCCCCATGTTCCTGCGGCTGTTAGCATTGCCACTAGTGCCGCCAGTTTGGGGGCTGCGATTATACCCACTGGAGCCGGTTGGGTTGCAAGTTGGACAAATTTAGAAATCATCCCAATGTTGATGCTGCCATTGGCGCTCTTAATGATGGGCTTACATTTCTGGCTGGTGCAACATTCGGTAACAGGCAAGTAAGTTTTCGCACTGAATGGCACGAAGAAAAGCTCAAATACTAGACTTATTGCTCTTTCATAGATGCTCCTACCTGGATGTGGCGATAGCCATTTGACGAGAGGTTGAACTAGCCAGTGCTTCACACGAATTTTGACCGTCTGGGGCTAATTACGCTCTTTTGAAAGAGTAAGATAACAATAGTATTTTAAAATACTTTATTTCTCATAATCTCAGCAGATTTCTATTAAATGTCATAGCAAAAATCTTGTAGAGCAGTAACTGATTGTGGTAGTCCCTGCCTTAAAAGCGATTCTAAGTACTCTTCAGATGTTTGAGGGGGATTCTTAAGACTACTTCTGTGCCTCTTTACTACTTTGCAAATTTCTGTTGGGTTAAGGTCAATCAAATGCAGAATGAAATCATCTGGATGCTGGGACTCTATACCATATAGTGAAAGAGCTTGATCAGGAAAATCTTTAAGGTTAAAAGTGACTATAATACTTGCATTACAACGAATTGCTGCGGCGAGGACATGGCGATCATTTGGATCTGGAAGTTGTAAACCTGCGATCAGTGTTTCATAACCTGTAACGAGACAATCTCGGACATGGCTATTCATCAGATTTTTAGTTCTGGTAAGCTTCTCAAGCGTGAGATCAGGACGATTCTTTAAAACGTTTCTAATCCATTCTGAGTGAATTGCGTCCGTCCACCGTGCCCTAAATAGGTCGGTGACTGCAAGTCGCATAAGAAAATCTCTCAATGGTGCTGGATATAAGACACATGCATCATAAATAGCTGTAAAATTAGACACTATAATTGCTCTATTAGTTTGAAATTATTACCCTTAACAGTGGTAAAAAATTTTCTTTATAAATGTCCTTTATACTAAGTAAACTTTTGATCTTAACTTATAGTTTCAATCGTATTAAAGTTAAAACTAAGTCAATTGGGTACTAGAAGGTTTCCTGACTTAGTTTAACTTAATTGTTAGATGTACTTTTATTCCTAGAGTTGCCTTTAGCAGAGCATCTGGCTAATCATGCGAAACTATTATGCATCAGGATTCTTATTCGTACCCCATATCTAGTTCTTGAGCTTGAGCAGTAAGCTCATCAAGAGCTTGCATTCGTAAAGTATCAATTTGATTTTTGTAATTGAGTAGATCCTGATAACGCACGCGTCGTCGTGTTCCTACTTTACGGTATGGCATCTCTCCAGATTCCAATAACCCTACCAAATAAGGACGAGAAACATTTAAAATATCAGCTGCTTCTTGCGTCGTGAGTTCTGCGTGTACGGGTATAAGAGTAACAGCATTACCTTTAGCCATTTGTGTCAGGATGTCAACAAGTAGATGAAAAGCCGCTGCTGGTATAGTAACCGTTTCACTTGTAGCGTTATCTTCCACAACTTTGATATTACGGTATGCATGATTATCCCGTACATAAGATGCCAAAGTTTGACTACTTTTTTTAGCTAGCGTAGCATCTTCTTCCGTTGGTACAGCAGTCCTGCTAGATTGGTATGTACTGAGTGTCATAGATATCAGCCTCTCTCTGTCTAATATCGAATTGCACTCCATTTATCTATACGAAAATATGGATTGCAATTATCATTCACCTCATAATAACTCTTATTCAAAATGAACGCAATGTACGAAATGAGCGAAACAAACCTGGACAGCAAGTATCCTACCAAAAGTCTTTCAACTGGGGTTGAAAGACTTTTGGTGAAAGAAAAATCAATTTTTATCTTTAAATCCAGCAATAGACCAGTGAAAAGTCACTTTTTGCTGGCTGAAGGCAGTAGAAAAAGGCTTGGCATCGGTGCAGGTACTGTAATGTGGTGATTTGCGCTCAGGCGATCGCTACGTTTAAAACTGTGGCGATTTTACGCAAAGTTGTACTTAGTGAGACAATTGTGCTTTCAGATGGTCTGCCAATCGAATTGCTAAAGCAACAATGGTGAGCGTAGGATTAGCATAGCCTCCTGTAGGGAAAACAGAGCTACCTGCTATAAATAAATTAGAGATGCCATGAACTTGACAATTTGCATCAACTACTCCTTGTTTGGAGTCGTGATGCATACGTGTTGTTCCCATATTGTGATGAGTACTTAGTGAAGCGACTGGACGATCTCCATCCAATTCAATTTGCAACTCACCCAGTCCGGCATTAGCAAACTCTTCTGCAAATACTAGCTGCGATCGCTTCACACTGCAAATATCTATTTCGCTCCAATGATTAATTAATTTTGCTTGCGGACAACCCAGTTTGTCTAGTTGATTACTGAGTGTTACCCGATTATTTGGATTTGGGGTTTGTTCAGTTTGGCTGAGAACTTCAAACTTTGTATATTTCTGTTCATTACCTTCACGATCAGACCATCCTCCATGACTCAAATCAGGGAATAAATATTCTTTTTTGAGATTATATTTATACCAATCAGCTACTAAATCATCAATATTCGTAATGACATTTTGCAAATGCTGAAAAATCTTTTTAGGTAACTGTCTTTGTCGAACTGAAGAGAACAAAATTTTTGCAGAAGCCTTTGCAGCCGATCTATACCTTTCATGTCTGGGATATAACAACGCGGTCATATTTAGTAATTTATCGCGGCGCATCACTTGTTCCGTGAGAGCAAATTTCCCCATGACTGTGACATTATTCACGCGGCGTAAGTCATACAAAGCCATCGAATTAAAGATTTTGCGATTTTGGGGAAAAAGCATACCACAACGAATAAAAGGATGATCCATGAAGAATCTACCCACTAAATCATGTTGATTGCCTAATCCATTCTTTTGAATTCTGTTTGATAGTAATAACAAACGCGCGTTTTCAATCCCACCTGCGGCTAAAATAAATACTTTTGCAACAACCCAAAATTTCTTACCCGATAAACAAGCAACTTGCACGCGTTTCACTGTTTGGGCTGTGTCATCTGCCTCAATTTCTACCACATTGGCGTTGAGGAATGTAGTTATATTAGGAGATTGATTGATTTGATGGCGATATTCATTAGTGAAAATATCACGCGGGCCAAACTGAAACATATTAGTAGTAACTCGGTCACTTGTGAAATGTGTCCGAGGAGATTGAGCATTTTCCCAAGCCTCTGCCTCATAAGCAAAAGAACCGAGTTTACAGACTGCTTGAGCGCGCTCATAAAATGGATTCAGGTGAGATTTACTAAAAGGCCAGCCACTATATGGAACCCAATCTCGTTTTTCAAAATCTATTGCGTCTAATGGTACGTGCCTCAGACCAAGTTGATTTTTATTAATTTCAATATTCCAGACATTAGCCATTCCACCAAATTGACGATGACGCATATCTTGCAGTGGTGGAAAAGGATCTCCAACCGTTTCGCCTTCACCAAGAGATGCAGTTTCTTGATTAAATTTCAAATCACCACTTTCTAGCAAGCACACTCGAAAGTCTTGCCCAATTAATTCTCGTGCGAGTGTAATTCCTGCTGGGCCAGCACCAACTATACAAACTTCAGTATTGATAATTTCATCTATTGGTAATTTGCGGCTATCAATCAACATTTATTTAATTCCTTTTGCATAAATATTTTTTATATTGCGCAGATGCATAGAGAGTATTAATTATGAGGCGTAAATGTGTTTGTAGTAAGGACTTTAATCCTGAATTTTTAAGCACTAAAGTGCTTACTACAAACCTATCAAAACTTTTGTGATAGAGGGCTAGGCATTACAGAGCGAATTGCACTAATAAAATTTTGGGCATAATTCTGCGTTGAAAAATCGAGAGCGCGTTGTCTAGCAGCAACTCCCGCACTCTGGGCAAATTCTTGCTCGTCAAGATAGCGGAGAATTGCGATCGCTAATTTATCCGCATCGCCGTAAGGTGTTAATAGTCCATTCATGCCATCGGTAATAATCTCCGTCGGCCCGCCTGCACTGCCAGCAATTACAGGTTTACCCAGCGCCATCGCCTCAATAATCACAATCCCAAAGGGTTCTTTATCCGATGCATGAACAAATACATCCATTGCCTGCACCCATTCCGGGATATTACGCTGTAGTCCAGCCATAATTACTTGGTCTTTCAAGCCCAAAGCGGTGATTTCGGCTTTTAAGAAGTCCTGATAATCCGGTTCCAAATCGTGCTTACCGCCAACTACCACACAATGGGCATCGGGATACTTCTGTAAAATTTTGGGCATCGCTTGCACCAATACGTGCATTCCCTTCCATCGTTGCAATCGTCCCACAATTCCAATCAACGGCCCGTGTGAAGGTAAGCCTAGTTTTCGCCGTGCTTCTTCTGGAGTTGGTAAAGTATTAGGCTCAAATCGGTCTAATGCGACACCAGGATAAACCAAAGGTGTTGGTCTGTGGGGCCAAATCTCTGCCTGTGCTTGCTTGCCATCTTGCGAAAGAGTAATAATTGCCCGCGCTGGGATTAAAGTAGCGATTCGCACCAACCAAGTTTTATCACTAGGTACTTCTAGTTGATACCACATAGCAGGTAAGCCCGCCAGCATTGCCGCCAAACCTCCAGATATATGCGTGATCCACATCCAATTAACAATTATATCTGCACGTTCGCGGCGGGCGATCGCAGCTATCCGCAAAACAGCGCCAATAAAACGGTGGATTTGGCGTAAACGTCCACTTTCTACAACTCGCGCATCAATACCGAGAGACTTTACTTGTTCAACCATCGGGCCGTCTTCTAAAAATATCACCAGCCACTCAACACCAGCATTACGTCCCTGCTGCACCAAATCCCAAAGCATCATTTCACCACCGCCTCGTTGCTCGGCCAGTGGCATGACAATAATTACTTTCATAATCTATATCAGTCCTATTTAAGTTATAAGAAAAATGGGTTTAAAACCCCGTGTTTCCAGCACGGCTTTAAAGTAATCAGTAAGGAGTAATGAGTAATGAGTGGATGAAAAATGGGTATTTACTCATTACTTATTACTAATTACTCATTACTCCTTCTTAAGAGTGCGTTCACGGCGGTGAGGATGTCAAAAGATTTATGAGATTCTCGATTTCTTAGAGAAGTTAGGAATATTGGAGAACATCTGAGGATTGCTATAGTACTTATGTCCTGCCATAGCCATAGCTAAGAATCCCCAAAGAATCATCCCTGACACGCTCAACATCCCGCTACCGATAACTAACTGTGAAGCAGAACTGATCCCAATGGCGCGGGCAGCACTGACGAAACTATCGAAACGACCTTCACCATAGCTGCTAACACTAATAATCAAAAAGATTAATCCACCCATATAAAATATGCCTCCAAACCAACCAAGGGTGAAAAACATATCTAAAATGCCACTATCAATTACCACTACTTCAATTTGACCAGTTTTTTCGTTGACCTTCCAAATATTTCCTAAGCCGTTACCTAGACCATTAGAAAGGGCTAAACCAAGATTTCTGTCGTAAGTTCCCGATCTATCTTTAAAGCTGCCATCTTCTTGAATATTAGAAAAAGTTTCAAAACGTGCTGCTACTACTCCAGCAATTGGTTCGATAGTTGTCAATGGCACAACACAAATAGCCATGACCACAATTATGGTAATTAAGCGCATTTGAATTTTGGCTTTGACTGAACCCATAATCATAATTATTCCAAATAACCAGCCTCCCCAATTAGTACGTGCTTGTGTTAATAGAAAAGATAAGTAACCAACAGCTGAAGCCGGAAAAATTAAGCTTCCTGAACCGGTGAATAATAACAATAACCCAGCCTGCATAACAGAACCAAAGGGGCCGACTGAGTGTAATGTACTCCAGACGCGCATCCCGAAAGGTACAGGATTTCCAGAACTCATGAATAATTTTGATTGTATGAGCCAGTACCTATCCCACTCAGGAGCTACCACAAATTGATATACGCCATAAGTTCCTAAAATCAACACAGACCAGAGAAATGTTCGTTGAATGTTCTGGCGATAGGTGGGATAATCTCGCCAGTTGATAAATAAGTGAAAAGCAAAAATAATCGGACTGAGCCAATCCATCAATCCGCGTGCTACAGGGATAGGTGCGTTGTAAATTAGACCGATGAGAAAGCCATAGAAAACTCCGATAAAAGCTAAAACAAACGGCAAACCCCCTTGGCGAGAGGCGCGGGGAAAGTGTCGCAAAAATGTTGCTATAGTAATAAACACCACTAAGTAGGGTGCTATGAGCATTTGACGGCTAGCATCCCAGCCCACCCGATAGTCAACTAAGCGAGTAGCTAAGGGTGTGAGAAACCAAATCCACCAGGTAAAGCCAATGTAGAGAATGGGATGCCGCAAGTATAAAAATAAGGCTACTACTAAAGCTGTCGCCGGGTAAATTAGGCGCAATGCGGCAGTAACACCACCAAAATAGCAAACTACAGTTAGTAATATAAAGCCTGCGATCGCCATCCAACCCTGTAGCGATCGCTCTTCGGGAGAATAGTTTTCTTGTAAAAAACTATTGAAAAGTATCTGTCTAGAATTCATTCAATTTTAGATGTACATATAAATAAGTTCAACTCGTTCCCAGGTTAGAGCCTGGGAATGAAGTCATTCGAGGCTCTGCCTCATTCTGAATTGTGAATTCTGAATTTTGAATTCTTTATATCCCTGCCAACGTCCACGCCAAGATGCTAATAACTTTTTCCCTGCCAACTGCCCTTGGCTAGGTAAAAATCTCAGCCATTGTACTAAGCCCAAACTATCGCACGTACCCACGAATACTGCCCAGAACAAAAATGCAATCCGGCGGATAAATGGCAAATGCTCTAATAAAACTAAGGTTTCATTATGGACTAAATTAATAAAGGCAATTTCATTAAAGTTATTTCGCTGATCTTCGTCAAAACGTTGTGCTGGATAATGATCTACAGCAACGCTAGGATCGTAAATTATCTTCCAACCAGCCCGCTTTAATGCCAGGGTGAATGCCATTTCAAAGTGTACTTGCGCTCCAGTACCACGCATCCGCTCGTCAAAGCGTAGTTTTCCAATCGCTTGGGTACGAAAACTCATGTTCACGCCCTTGAGAATATCGACTTCGCGGGGTTCTCCCACTCCCAGGTGATGGTTGCCAATGACTCGCCCAAACCATTGCAACTGTCCCACTACTGGGCGGGATTCGTCTTCTAATTTGCTGCCGTGGTATATCCAATCACGCCCTCCCAGTCCGCCGAGGCGACTATCAGAGGTAAAGTAAGCCGCAATCCGCTCTAACCAATCGGGGTGGGGTGCGGCATCATCATCAGTAATGGAAACAATATCGCCCTCCACTGCTGCCAATCCGGCGTTGAGAGCTGCTACTACCCCCGGTTGTGTCACTTTCACAGTATGCAGTGGCAAGTTGTGCGCTGTGTATTGCGCCAGAAATTGCCAAGTTTCTGCATCCGTATCGCGGACAACTACTATCACCTGATCGACTGGTTTAGTTTGCTCCTGTAGCGCCAAAAGGCAGCGTGAGAGGTCTTGTGGACGGCGATAAGTCGGTATCAGAACGGTGTTCCGCATTCTTGCTTAACTCCTCGAATAAATCCACATAAGTTTGTGCCATAGTAGTCCAGCTGTGTTGTTCTGCCACAGAACGAGCAGCTTGACTCATTTGCTGCATGAGCATATCTACACTTACCAAGGACATCATCGCCACAGCTAAAGCTTCGATATCATTTGAGTCGGTTAAAACGATGCCACATTCTGGTGTCACCAACTCTGCACCCCCGGTAGCTGTGGCAGTAATTACTGGTAGTCCTGAAGAAAGTGCTTCTAACAATACGAGGCTACAAGCTTCATATCGGGAAGGAAAAATAAATAAATCTACTGACCGCATAATTTCGGGGATATCACGGCGAAATCCAACAAAATGCACGCGATCGCTTAATCCCAAGGATGCTGCTAGTTGTGGGAAAGGACTACCTTCGATATGACCTACCACCGCCAAATGTAAATCGGGTACTTTTACCAAGGCGTGTAGGACTGTATCTAAATTCTTTCTGGGTGTGCGGATATCTCCAGCAAACAGGGCTAGGTTGACATTCTCCGGTAAACCTAATTTTTGGCGATTGCTTTCACCAGGAGTAAACTCTTCTAAGTCAACGCCATTGACAATTACCCGAATCCGAGAACGCGGTACACCAATGTTGACTAATTCTTGGGCTACCTTTTCGGATACAGCCACAACAACCTGCGCTTTTTGGAAAGCTTGTTTTTCCCAACGGGCATTAAAAGCTGTAAATAGCCACTGGTAGAAACCATATAAATCGCGGCGGTTGCGAGAAATATGAACAGGCGATCGCAACCATGAACTGTGGACAAAATGTACAGCATTTACATCAGCCGCAGCCAGATTAATTGCTCCATTGACTTTAACTAAATCAATCTCAGAGCGATGTTTACGCAACCAATCTGCACTTTTTTGGGCAAAGATGAAATTACGTAAAAATTCTGTAGGATAGCTTTTGACTGGAATTTTAATCCAATTAACTTGGCTATTTTCTTCTAGTTTTGGTGCGACTTCACTAGCTAATAATGTCAAGTGATGACCACGATGGATTGCTTCCTTAGCAACCTCATAGTTTACCCGCCCCTGACCATCACCTTTTTTGATCTTATGAGTAACAATACAAAGTTTCATACACTACTTCCTTAAGGATAAAATCCTTGAATCACCCCTCCCCAACCCTCCCCGTATGTATTGGGGAGGGGGCAAGATTTCAACTTTCCCCCCTTTATAAGGGGGATTAAGGGGGGTCTATTCGACTTAGGACTTACGCAAAAATTGCTAAAAAGCTTAATTTATCGAACCGCCAAGACGCCAAGAGCGCCGAGAATTCGTAGAGTGTGCGTAAGTCCTACGACTTATTCAAGAGGTCTCTTTAACAAATAAATTCCTCAACTCAGAGATATTGAGATATTATTTCGATATTCCTATTAACTTACTTGCTAAAAATTGCGGAGTAAAACTAAGACTAAGTGCTGCCATAGTTCGCACATTAAATTTTTGTTGATTTAGAGCTTGCCAAAAATAAGGACGTGCGGCGGCTATCTGTTCGCTTCGTAGCAAACCAATTCCCAAAGTAGTATTAGCTTCTAACCATTTCTGCTGAAAATGAGTTCTAAATTCCTGTAACCGAGGGTCTTCCATAAATACTTGATAGCAAAACATTTCGCTTTTCGCTTTACGAATTTTTGCTTGTACATCTCGACTACCACTGAGCATAGTATCAGTTTGCTCATGGGCGCGATATCGCGTCAATTTTTCAGGACAATAGTAAGCGCCATAACCAGATATACAGAATAGATAGGTTAGATATAAATCCCACATCCCAGCAACTTCTGAGGGAATACTATACCAATCCACCAAGTTATTGCGAATCACACAAGATGCAGCAGTAGGTATACTTTTATCTACTAACCCAATTTTGGAAAAAGATTTATAAATTCCTTTTGCTAGTTTATCTCGCTTGTAAGCGCATGTATTTTCTTCAGTACCAGCGTGATTAATTATGCCATTAGCATCTATAATATATTGGTCACAAAAAGCGAGAATCAAATCAGAATTAGCTTCTAGTGGTGGTACAAGCTTTGCTAAAAAGTCTTCATTCCAAATATCATCATCATGGAGACTAGCAACATATTTACCTCGCGCCATCTTAAAGCCATACTGCTGATTAGCTAACATCCCCACATTTTGCGGATGCTGCCAAAATTTAATGCGTGAATCACCAAAAGATGCAACAATTGCTTGGGGATTTTCGGAACTACAATTATCAGAAATAATAATTTCAATATTTTGATAAGTTTGTTTTATTGCACTTGCGATCGCTTGCTTGAGATAGTCTGGTCGATTATAGGTGGGGATAACAATACTGACTAAAGGTTCTTGACATTCTTGATGTAATGACATATTTTTCTCGCTTTATATTTTATAAATACAAAATGCACTATTTGATGTTTTTAGCAAATTCAGCTTATTTAGCTGGAGAGATACTATATAGTTTGTTGGCTGGTGAAGGAAATTCAGCTATTGTTTTTGCATAAATTGTTCGGAGATTATTTACATGAGCAGCCATTGTAAATTCTTTCATCAATAAAGTATGACCTTGCTCACCCATGTATCGGCTTTTTTGATAATCTCTATACAATTCATTAATAGCGTCAGCCAGCTTTTGGATATTATTGCTTGGAACAAGAATACCCGTTTCTCCATCTCGTAAATGTTCTGGAATTCCTCCGACTGCACTACCAATTACAGGTCGACAACGAGAGTATGCTTCCAGAGTTACAAGACCGGCAGGTTCAGGCCAAACACTGGGAAAGATAACTGCAAAACACTGTTGATAAAGTTTATCTAATTGATCCGAATCGCACCAACCATGCCAAGTGATTCGCTTATTCAATCCGAGTGTGCTTGCTAACTTTTCTAATCGTGGTCGTTCCCAACCTTCACCTGCAATATCAAGTTGAATTTTCGGGTCTGTATGTATTAAGGTTTTCAGTAACCATTCCAGACCTTTATCAGAAACAATTCGTCCAGCAAACAAAATTCGATGATTTTGATGTACTTCTAAACTTAGGGGGGAACTTGCTGTTTCTGGTATAGAGATTCCACAGTGTAGCGTTATAACTTGTTCAGGAGATACACCGTTTTGAATTAACTCTTGCCGCACATATTCGCTATTGGCAATGAAAGTAATTTTTAGCCTTTTCAAGACATCTAAAAACTGATGAGTGGTTTGAAGTTCTCTAAGAGTTCTTAAAGGTCTACGGCTACCACATTTATCTGCTAATTTACCCCAGGTACATCCTAAGTAAGAGAAGTTGCGATCGCAGATTGTCCGTTGCTCTGCTAAATACTTTGTGCCGCTAGGGCAGTAGAATGAGTGATTATGAACGCTGAAGATAGCAGGACATTCGCCTGTAAGCTGCAATAGCAAATCTGGACTGTGGATGTGCAGTAGTTTGAACTGGCTTTGATTGATATTTTTAAGTGATTTTATCACGCGATCGCTAACATTAGGTGGTCGATGTTTAAACAGAGAAGCTAAATAAGTTTCAACGCCTCCGCTCCCACCGACACCAAAACTTGAGCATTGATAAATTAGGTCTTTGTCAAAGATTTCCTGGGACATATTTTCTATGAATTTTAAGTATATAGGACTAATTTTAATAACTTATTCATAGGAATAATAAGTGTTTAAAATCTTATTAGTTTGGCAAAATTAGCGATACATATTTAGTAGTTTACGGCTGTAGAGATTTACAGCCGATAAATATGTTGTGAGTACTTTGCTAGTTGGATATTGTTGCTAATCTGGCTGCCTTAACTCATACTGCATTTGATGATATTTCCAAAGCTTGCCTTTTAGTTCCAATAGTTCTTGATACTTACCTTGCTCTACTATCCGTCCCTGTTCTAAAACTACAACTTTATCTGCTTTAGAAATAGTAGAAAGACGGTGAGCGATCGCAATTACTGTTTTACCCACAGATAGCTTTTCTAATGAATCTTGAATTAGGCGCTCAGATAGCGAATCTAAGGCGCTAGTTGCTTCATCCAAAATCAAAATTTCTGGGTTCCGCAGTAAAGCTCGTGCAATAGCAATTCGCTGTCTTTGTCCTCCAGATAATCTAACACCCCGATCTCCTAATTGGGTATCAAAACCTTCGGGCATTTCTAAAATAAATTCTAGTGCGTTCGCTAGTTTAGCGGCTTCTTGAATTTCCTCATTCGTCGCCTCTGGAGTCCCGTAAGAAATATTCTGCCAAACATTAGTATTGAAGATGAAGGTATCCTGACTTACGACAGCTATTTTGCGACGGAGAGAGTTAATTTCAAACTGCCGGATATCCATTTCATCAATGTAAAGATATCCATCTGTAGCATTATAAAATCGCGGAATCAAATCAGCAAGGGTTGTTTTACCAGCGCCAGATGCTCCAACCAAGGCTGTCATCTTTCCCTTTTCAATCGTCAGGGTAATATTATGCAGTACTAGATTTTCATCATCATAGCCAAAATCCACAGATACTAAATCTATTGACCTGTTTAATCCTTTAAACTCAACTCTGCCATTTTGAAAGTAATATTTTTCATCACTTTTCAACAGATTTTTAATATTGTCTGCTGAACCATGTAAAGTACTAAGATATGCTCTCGTGCCATTAATATCTTGAACAAATGGGATAAAGCGGAATAGTACAAAGAAAAAGGTTAGCAAAGAAGCAACTTGTAGCGTTCCATTAGTGACAAGACTAGTGAATGCCAAAATAATCATTCCGATCAATACCGTAGTCGCTACCGCTTCGGCAATTGGCTTCACAAGTGTCCAGGTAAATACAACTTTTGTTGTACTACTTATTACCTTATCGCTAGCTTTATAGTAACGCTGACGCTCAAATTCTTGAGTACCACAAGAATGAACAGTGCGAATGCCATTAATAAATTCTATGGCTGTTGATGTAAAATTGGCATTAGCAGTTGTCATCCCAAAACTCGATTCTCTGACTCTGGCATTCAGATTGGACAACCCTACACCTAAAAGTGTAAATAGTAATGCTGAGATTATCGTCAATTGCCATGATATCAAAAACATTGATATTAAGTAGACAAAGGTTGTTAGTCCTCTAGTTACTAAAAAAGCTCCGCCACTAAAACCTTGTCTGATTCTTTCAATCTCGGTAGTAATTGTGTTAATTAGTTCGCCAGAACGAGTTTTGCTAAAGTAACTTAGTGATAATGATTGTAGCTGTTCAAAAATTTGCTTGCGTAAGCGATCGGCAAGATGTAGTTGAGATAATTCAGTATAGACTTGAGAAAAATAATTGAAAGTTGCACGTAACCAAGTACTCAATAAAATCAGCAAAGATACGCGATACAAACGATTAATTGCTGATGTCTTGGCTCCCAAAATCCAAAGATCGAACCATTCTATTCCTGTTTGGACGGGTTGAGCATTGGGGCTAGTTAAGCTTTGCAAGAAGGAAAGTAAGAAACCAATACTTACACCTTCAAAGGTTGCCGCCAAAATAGAGAAAGTCAGAGCTAAAATTGCAATTTTACGAAAGTGTTTAAATTCTCGCAATATCAAATAGTTGTCCTGCCAAAAGCTACTAGCTTTGAGCAGATTGCTGAGTGGTTGAGGAAGCTGGAAATTCATGGATTTTATCATAATAGTTTGGCAAGGTAGATAGACCTCTATAGATCGATACAGAGTTCAGAATGAGCAACAAAACCCTGATGTAGAGATGTAATTTATCGCGTTTGAAAAACTAATTATCTAGAACCAGATACTACATAAATAATTTTTTTGAGCCTCGGTGCGATAAATAAAATCATCAATTACCGCACCGATAAATTACAGAGTTTGGCTATCCAGATGTAAAAGGTGAGACTGTGCCTCTACTTCCCAGGAAGCTGTAATTTCTGGTAATTTATTTAGCTGTACTGCATCTTCCAAAGTCCAACAACGAGATCCGGTTAAACTCATGTCACCCCGTAACACGTTAAATAACTGTGGCAGATTATCGAGATTATATTTACCCATCCAACGCCCTAGCAGTGTGTTATTGTCGGTGCAAAAACTCATTGTTTGAAAGAGTTTACCTCGTTCCCCAACACGCCATTCATGACAAAAAAGTGACCCTGGCGAGTAAACCTGCATTAATCCAATCAATCCCAACATGACTGGACTTACTAATAGCAGCAATACGAAAGCAGCAATCCAATCAATTACTCGCTGCAATTGTCTGAAGGGTTGGTTAGGAAGTTTTTTGCCAACGGGTAGGCTTAGGAATATTGGTTTTTGAGCTGCTTCACACGCATCTGCCCAAAATTTGAGCAAAGTTTCACCCAATTTTGGATCTATACTCACTAAACTTACTGGAGAATGTTGTAAGCATTCTACTAGCGATCGCTTATTATCTAATGAAGCCAGATATGGTTGTTTCACTCCTCCAAGCGGCTTCACCAACAGCTTACCGCGCCGCCACAGGAGTGTGCAGTACCCACGATTATCTTGGTGTGACTGGGTTACATCATATAAATTCTCTAGAGTTGGAATTATTGAAGTTGTCATAATGTCTTTGGGTTTATACAGGAATGAATTACTGAGGCGTTATCAAAGGCTATCAATGCCAAAGACCCAAATCCGAATCTTGTTGTAAGTCCAAAAAGTTGGAGATAATTGAGGGCAAAAATATGCTATAGTATTTGCCACACAGCCAAGCACGTATTACGTAGAATTTTGCTGATGTAGAGATTTACAAATTAAACAGATACTAATTACATAGGTAGCAATCACCGCTACTATTAACATTCATGGGCAAATCTTGATTTTCCGGAAACTACTGACAGTAGAGAAGTGTAGAGGGAAATTACCCATGAATCTATGTCAACGTTTAATTACGCTGAGGTGTTCATTGTCTCGATAGATTTGAAAAACCAGTCTGCTCTTGTATTCTAGCCTTTATGAAGGTGCTTTAATCTCTAGAATATAAGACTCTGTAGAAATAGCGATCGCTCAAATAACTTCTTTATTTATTCTTTAAAGAGTCAGTGATTTCTCTGAAAACTCATGAAGATAGCATAAATATACTGAATTCTTCCCGATCGCAACAAAATTAGATTTGGTTCATCAAAACGCAGAGGCAATTCATAAATCATTGCTATCAATTTAAGCTAAAAGCCAGTCTAAAACCAGCCTTTAGCAGATTGCCTCGTTTGCCTCGTTCCCAGTCTCAGACTGGGAATGCCCGTCCTTGAGGCTCCGCCTCTTTTACTCACGGCATACGCTTGGGTTAAGCATTTTCTTCTCTTCTCTCTGTTTCCTCTGGGTTCGTTAAAAATTTGACTTTTACTCGTGGCAGCAGCCCAATGAACAGCATTTCCAACCAGAGGCTATAAACGAGAAAAAATGCAAAACGCAAAATCCCCGACTTCCTAGAGAAATCGGGGATTTATTATCTACCAGTACTAGCTACTTTTCTACAGCCTGACGTAGAGCCAATTGCTGTTGTTTGATATTAGGTACGTAATTACTACTATTTGATGCCCCATTAGCTACAACCCCAATCAGATTTAACTTACTCAGCATAGCTGTCGCTTGATTAAGCTGACTTCGCGTCACAATACCAATGCTTGCCACCATAATCACACTACGACAAGATGATGCGGTAAGCATGGCATCCACCAAACCGAGAACTGGGGGCGCATCTATCAAAACCAAATCATAGTTTTCCTCAAATGCTGCCATTAATTGCATCATCCGAGGGGAACTCAACAGATTAGCTGGATCGGTAGGTTTGGGGCCGGCGGTCAAAATATCGATGTAGGCGGAACCTGAGTATTGAAGACTAATTTGATTGGGTAGAGTTGTATCACTCGCCAATAAAGTTGAAAGCCCCTGCTCATTGGGAAGATTCAGTTGATGGTGCAAACTGGGATCGCGTAAATTGGCATCAATCAGCAGTACCCTTTTATGTAGACGAGCAGCACTCATTGCCAAACCCAACGCCAAAGCTGATTTACCTTCATCGGCTAAAGCTGAGGTAATCATCAAAGATTTTAAATTAGTAACAGTATTTAAAAGTTCGATGTTTTTGTAAATCAGATCCAGCGATTCCCAACGCGGTGGAGATTGCAATACCTGAATCGTCCAAGGAGCGAGAACTTCTGGCTTGCCAAAAGGCAACTTGATCATTGATTCTCTTGGTTTAGCTGGCGGTAACTTGGGAGTTGTTCCCAACAACGGCATAGCCATTTGCTTCTCTAATTCAGCAGTGGTGTGAACTGCATCATCAGCCGATTCGCGAATAAAGGCAGCAATTCCTCCTAACATTAAGCCAACCACAGCACCTAACAGCAAATTCTGCTGGAGATTGGGGCCTAATTTTGCGCCTTTTTGAGGATCTTCTACCACTTCCCAATTAAATCCACCCTTAGAAAGTTCTTGTCGTAATTGTTGTTCTGCTCTTAAAAGCTGCTCTAATCTTTCACGACTAAATTGCAACTGCGGTAGCATCCGATTGTAATAAGCCAAAAGAGGCGGGAAGCGTTTGATTTCCAAACGTAGCTCGTTTTCTTTCTGAGCCAAAGTTTGATCGCGAGCAGTTAAAGCAACTATAGTTGTCTGCGTTTCTACTAACTGACCAGCAAGGCTGAGATCGATTTGGCCCAGCTGTCCTTTTTCGAGAAGAGAGTCTCCAGAAGTGAATGCACTAGCAGACTTTTCGCCTAAAGTTCTTCCTACTTCTTGTTGCAATAATTCCTTCTGACCCTGAAGCTGTTCTTTCAGCTTTTGGACACTCGGAGTTTGATCTGTAAACCGTAAGCGTTCTTGTGCTAGAGCCAATTCGCTTTTTTGGATTTCGTTTAGTAAGCCTTGATAGCGAGTAGACTGACTCAAACGAGAAGCAACTAGAGCATTTTGGGGAGAACGGTTAAGTTGTTCTTCTAAAGATTTTTGGCGTGCTAAAGCTTCCCCATACTGAGCGCGAGTTGTCTGTCTTTCTTGGGAAAGATTGTTCAAAGCTGTTTCAATCGCTTTGGCCTGTGACTCTGGATCGATTAAGTTCTGATTTCTACGAAATCTTTGTAAATTTGTCTCAGATGCGTTTACTTCTTCACTGGCTTTACTTAACTGTTCCCTAATGATTTGCAGACCTTTTTGTAAACGCGAACTCTGTTGTTGTTTGTTATATTCCAGATAAACTTGTCGAATTGCATCCAGAACTTTTTGGGTCTTTTCAGGATCTCCAGCGGTATATTCAACTTGGAATATTTTAGTAGCGACATTATCTTCTTTGCTCCTAATTTGAGTTAAGACCAAAGAAGCTTTAATTTCAGATGAAGTTATATCTGGATAATTAGACTGAAGTTTATCAACTGCTTTTTGGATGAGTCCCGAACCTTGCATCAAGTTAAGCTGAGTGGCAGTATCTATGACCACGTTAGAGTCAGTAAACTGGTTGTCTACCGCCGCACCACCTTCCGTTTTACCTTGATAGTTAGGTTCTACTAGCAATTGCATAGAACTTTTATAAGTAGGCTTTGTTTTTACAGTTACTATGCTGGCAATAGCAATAGAACTAATTAATACTGCTAAGAACCAAGGAAATCTTCGCACAAATACGGCAAACATTTGTCCGTAACTTGGTTCACTTTCAGAAGCTGGAGCTAGATGAGGATTTAGACTAGTTTGAACCACTTTTATATCCTTGTCTTCAAGACTTACGCTAAGAGATTCTCCGAAGAATACCTATTTTTTTACGAACTGCTAATGAGGAGAGAGCAAATAAATAGGTAATCTGATAATGGAAAATTCAGAAATCAAATGAATAATTGCTGCACGCCACAAGCTTGATTAATAATTTGCTCAACCTTGCCAAAAAATGCATTCTCTGAAAAATTTGCTACTGCATGATTACGGATGCGATCGTAATCCCAAGAAATGCCGTTGGCTTCTAGTAAGGCAACTTGTAAAGATTCGGGTGTTTGTCTTTTGAAAAAGACTCCTGTTTCACCGGGAATTTGAGTATCTAATACTCCACCCGCTCCATAAGCGATGACTGGTGTACCGCTTGCATTAGCCTCTACTGGAACTAATCCGTAATCTTCTAAGGCTGCGACAATAATAGACTTGGCTTTGGAAAACAAGTCTTTGCGGGTTCTATCACTTACGTGTCCCAAGAACACAATATTTTGTAATGCTTTGGATTTTAACCGTGCTAGTTCTGGCCCGTCACCAGATATTAATAGCCGCCACCCCAACCAATTAAAAGCTTCGACTATTATATCAAGTCGCTTATAACTGATCATCCGGGCGGAGGCTAGATAATATTCATCTTTTATATCTGAAAAAACAAATTTACTAGTATCAATTGGATAGTTCACCATCATTGCCTTTTTGCCATAAATCTTTTCAATCCGGCGGGCAACAACACTAGAATTAGCAATGTAAAGGTCAGGTTCCTGTGCATATTTCAGGTCTACCTTTCTCATGACTTGAAATACTTGTTCGATTAAAGGAGCAAAATATCTATAGTCCCCGTACTCTCTTAAATAAGTTGCTGTATCCCATAAGAAACGGGTAACGTTATGGCAAAAACAAATGTGGTGGGCATTGGGATTTTTTCGCACTGCTTTGGCAAAGCTGGTGCTACTACTAATAATTAAATCGTAGTCTTGCAGATCCAAGGCACGAAAGGCAGGAAAATATAGAGGAGCCATCGACCTAAAATATTTTGCTGCGCCAGGAATCTTTTGCAAGAAAGTTGTGTTGACTATGCGATCGCCTAGATCGATAGTTTTTTGTGGATCGTACAAAGATGTGAAAATATCTGCTTCGGGATAGCGCTTACAAAGCAGTTCAAACACACGCTCTGCCCCACCTCGCTGGGTTAAATAATCATGGACGAGAGCAATTTTCATGAAATTTGACCTAAAGTTTCGATCGAGTTTGTTGAAACGCTCCCCAGCAAGTTACTATCAACAACTTTAGTGTCCCGCAGTATAGCTTCCTATCCTCTTGATGAAATTTTGGCGACAAATATGTTAGTAGCAGA
Source organism: Nostoc sp. (assembly GCF_036917235.1). Lineage (GTDB taxonomy): Bacteria > Cyanobacteriota > Cyanobacteriia > Cyanobacteriales > Nostocaceae > Nostoc. The sequence continues at coordinate 155,307 of NZ_JBALDU010000078.1, read as the reverse complement.
CTCGGAGATCCCCCCAACCCCCCTTATAAAGGGGGGCTTTTTCTTCTTTTTACCCCCTTTTTAAGGGGGTCGCCGCAGGCGGGGGGATCTCATCCGAAACGTATTAGGGGCGTACAGCTGTACACCCCTACAGCTAATTCATTTGTGGCAAATGTTTTGAGAACCGATATTATCCAACTGCTACTAAGATTTTTTCTGGAGCGAAATAGGTGTTTTGCTCAGTTCGTAGTTGGTCGCAGAGTCTGCCTTCAGGTAATTCTACATCCTCATAAGTGAGGACTTGATCTTTAGAAATATCTCGTTTGAGGCGGCACCCTTCAGCTAAACCCATTGGTAGAAGATTTTGCTGTTGGACGATATCGGAATTTTCACATTGTCCGTAGGTCATGTAGTAGCCGATGCCATCTAAGGTTTCTCCTGCTTTCAGGTCGATTTTGGCGGTGGTGATAACATCTACTAGCGGGCCTGCTAGTGGAGACATAACAGCATCACCAAATAAAACAGCACGCGCTACGGACAAGGGAACTTCAAAATGACAGAGGTGATAAGGAGTATAGAAGCTGTAAAGTGGGCCTTCGCCTAATTTATATAAGTTGAGATAGTGGCGTTGCTTGGGGTCGTCGTGAGTGGCAAATACATATACGCCTGGCCCTGGTTTTGCTCCAACTACATAATCGACAATGCCGCCCAGTTCTTTGAGTTGTTCAACATCATATAACTGAGTCATTTCATCGACATGACCGCTGAAGTCATATCCCAACATTCCCCGTTTGGCGACTTTCATGCCTGTGGCATTGGCAACGATCGCTTGCTCGAAGGAAATTTTGCTTCCGTCGGCGAAGCTAGCCACCATGTGGGGCTTTTGACCCCAACGTTTAGCAAATCCTTCCTGGGTGGTGGGATTGCGATAGGGGTCTTGGAGTCCTTTAATGTTACCGCACAATAAGGGAGTTAAACCAATGCTTTTTACAAAGCGATAAAGGTTCATTTGTACCCCTGGCTGGTCGCCATCACAAGCGCTGAGAATCACACCTGCTTTGTCGGCATACACTTTCAGGATGGGGCCAATGGTGCCATCAAGTTCGGCATTCATCATGATCACATGTTTGCGGTGGGCGATCGCTTCCATAACGATCCCAGCGCCAAATTCCACTGCACCCGTGACTTCGATTAATGCATCGATGCCTTCAGCCCGACACAGTAACTTAGCGTCTTCTGTGACTGCATACTTACCGTTAGCGATCGCATCTTCTAATTCGCTGACAGTTGCAACAACTTGAATATCTTCAATTCCTGCTTCCGAATAAGCTTGTTTAGCTGCACTAATCTGGCGATTAGAGATAGCAACTAACTCCATTCCTGGCACTGAATTGACAATTTGGTTGGCAATTCCTCTACCCATAAAACCAGCACCGATCATTCCCACCTTGATAGGATTTCCTGCTGCTGCACGGGCTTGTAAGGCGCGATCGATAATAATCATGAACTAAACTCCTTTTTAGAACTGTTTGTTGTGTTACAAATTCTCGATAATTTTGCACTTAATAATTTTTTACAGCTAAACATTAAGTACATTTTCATGGAAATTATCATTAATGATAGCTACTAACTGGTTGCTTGCTAGATGCTATAACAGCAGTCTGTTTTTCCAGCTATGATTTTTGATAATTTGCTCCACAGCATTTTTGTAGGCTTGAGCAAACTTTTCTTATTGATTTGCTCTTGCATATTCTCTCCCCTGCTCCCTGCGGTATATTTTTTGGAAGTACCTTACCTCATACAGAGAAGCCAGTGTGTTGTGTGGAAAACACTTGGCACAGAGAAATAGTCTATACGCCAACAGTCATCATTCTCAACAAGGGCCAATTTAAATCTTTCTCGGAGATTTCAGTCACATCTAGAGGCCAATCAATGTTAAAGAATGGGTCGTCATAGCGTAAACCTCTTTCATATCCTGGGGTGTAAAATTCACCCACTTGATATACAACTTCAGTCTCATCGGTGAGCGCTTGATAGCCATGAGCAAACATTTCTGGAACATACAAAGCGCGGCGATTTTCTGGGGTTAGCTCTACACCAATGTGTGATAAAAAGCTAGGAGATTCAGGACGCATATCAATAATTACGTCGTAGATTGCGCCTTTAGTACAGCGAATTAATTTTGTTTCTGCTGCTGGCAGAACTTGATAGTGCATTCCCCGGATAGTGCCTTTTTTGTAATTAAAAGAGAGATTACATTGGGCAACTGTTGGCTTTAATCCGTGTACTTCAAATTCTTGAGCGCAGAAAGACCGAGCGAAAAAACCACGGTGATCTGGCTTTTCTTCTAAATCAATGATGAATGCGTCTTTTAGTGCAGTTTGAGTGAAGATCATGAATGAATAACCTCGATAGGAATATTGACGACAATGAAACTTGGCAAATTTTAAAACTTAACTTGTTATAAATCTGATCAAGAATAGTCTTGAGCAGATTTTTCTATTAACAAGCAGCTTGCTTTAACTGAACTATATGGCGCTATTACTGACTGGTTCAGTTAACTTTGGTTGGGGAAAAGTATTGTCTCGATATTGAGTACAAACTTCTGGACGATCAGGAGAAGTAGAAGTGTAGCAGGAGAATAGAGTTAGCCTATCTTCTGTGCGTGATGTACCGTGATGTATGGCTTTTTTGGGATCTACCATAATGACTGTTCCTGCTGATCCTGTACAAGATTTCCAAGCCTCTTTCGGGATAATTTCATTTAGTTCTTCATCTGTGATACCTAAATGACCAGATTGCCAAAGCTTGTAGTAAGTACGGTAATAGTTTAATCTAAATAAAGAGGTTAAAGAGGCTGGGATATATTCAAATGGCCCGTGCTTTTCTTCAACATCATTTAAGTAAATAATGATTTTGATCATGCGGCGGTCTTCTGCATCTTTATGCCATAGTTGTGTACCAAACTGACTTTTATTAGGAAAATCCTTGCGGAGATGTACACCATGAAAAATGATTGGCAGACCAATGTAGTTTTCAATAATGTTCAGGAGCCTTTTTTCGCTTCCCCAAGTAGCAAATTCAGGTAAATATGTAACTGTGTAAACTTGGGGAAATTTTTCATGTGAATCGTCATGATTGCCAGATTCCATTTGGGAGGAATAACCATAAGCTGCCTTGAGCAATTCTGCTGTTGAATCGAATCCCAATTCAGCAAGTGTGGTAATATGAATACCATCATATTTAAGGTCATCAAGAATTTTGCGATCGCTTGCTTCTAATGCAGGCAAATGAGCAGCGTGTTTCAAAAGTGCTAATCTATAAACTAACTCAGATCCCAGTGAAGATATTTTGCGTTTAATCTTGATCAGCATTGCATGACTACCTTTAATACGCTATCGGCTATTTTCGACTTGCTGCCTTAACTCTGCTCTGGGATAAGTATCATCCCAGTATTGGGTACAGAGTTCTGGTCTTTCAGGAGGGTTGGCGGTGTAACAAAAGAATAGTGTTGAGCGTTCTTCTGTGCGGACTGTGCCGTGATGCAAAGCATTTTTCGTATCTACAAGAATGACTGTACCTGCTGGGCCTGGGCAGGATTTCCAAGCTGATTTGGGGATGACCGGTTTTACTTCTTCATCGTCAATGCCCATATAACCTGACTTCCACAGTTTGTAGAAAAGCCGAATATAATTCCAACTAAACAAGGAAGTTAAAGAACGGGGAATGTATTCAAAAGGCCCAGTTTTTTCTTCTACATCATTCAAGTAAATAAAGATTTTGATAATGCGGCGGTCTTCGGCATCGCTATGCCATAGTAGTGTGCCAAACTGATGTTTGCTAGGGAAATCTTTACGTAAATGTACACCGTGAAAAGCAATAGGAAGACCAATATAATTTTCGATGAGATTGAGAAGTCTTTTCTCCATTGCCCAGGTATAAAACTCTGGTAAACCTGTAACTGTGTAAATTTGTGGCAACTTTTCGTCTAGATGGTCGTTGTTGGGATTTTCCATCTGAGACAATTGCTGGTAAGCAGCTTTGAGTAGTTCGGAGCTAGAAGTTAATCCTAAATCTGCTAGGGTTGTGACGCAAACGCCATCTTTTTTAAGAGCATTAAGGATCTTGCGATCGCTCCCTTCCAATGCTGGCAGATTTCTGCTATGCTTCCAACGAGCTACATAATATTCAAAGTCAGCAGATATTGTAGATAATTTGCGTTTAATTAGATTAAACATGGGTAAACTCTTTCTAATTTCAATGTAAATTTATCAGTAATTTAGTAGCTTATGGCTTATAGCTCCGTATTTCTTGAGCAGGTATTTCACTTGATTCTGCTAAACTAAATTCTTTAGAAATCATCACGTCAAAAGCACATAAACCGACTAAAGCCAAAAATGGGACTACTGTCTGAATGGCAGACATAGGCCATCTTCTTAAAGCACCTAAGAAAACTTTCAAGTTGACTTCTTTACCGTTTTGCAAAAGCATCCGCCGACAAAACTGCTTAGAATATCCACTCTGCTCTAATTTCAAAATTACTTCAGGTATGTGTTTGTATTGCATTAACAGTGCCGATTTTGGTTCTTTCTGCCAATAACTCACACCCACAACACATTCCAAATAAGTCTCTTTTGTGACAACTACACGACCATTAGAAGCACAATACCCGGCTAAATATGCTAAAGATATCCAGTTATTCTCAGCATCTTGCCAATTTTGTAGAGCGCGTTTCACTAAATCAGTGCGGTAGATTGTAGCAGTCAGAAAAATGACTGCACCGATACTTTTTGAGAAACAATGCTCAAATATAGCTTTACCATCACCATCACCATCTTCACTATCTATATCAAACCAGCGATTACCAACAATTGTTGGTGGATGAACTGGTTCACCAGTAATTTGATTCCGACCAGAAAAGTTGAGAAACAATAATGATAAATCTTCATATCGCTTAAGTTTGCTAATCACATAAGCAATAGCTCTATCTTGAATTGGGTCATCATCACCAATCGTCCAAACATATTTTGTTGTAGTAGAATTTAGGCAATACATAATATTTTTGACAACGCCTAAATTCTGAGAATTTTTATTTGATTTAAATGAGATACTGCTAAGTATTATTTGCCATTTTTTAATCACATCCTGAGTATTGTCTGTTGAACAATTATCAGAAACTAAAATTTCACAATCATCTTCAAAACCTTTGATAGCTTGAGCTAGCCATGCTAACTGTTTATCCAGTAATTCAGCACGATTATAAGTCGGTATAGCAATGGTCAGTAATTTTTGCATGGTAAAAAATAGTAGTTAATAAATTGATATATGAATGGTTACAAGTTAGTCTCTAGCTGTTTGGGTGGAAAAAGAATTGTCCAAGCTGATACGCTTAACAAACGTAGATAAGGAATAAATATCTTGATTGTCAATAAAGGCCAACGTTTTAAAGCACCTAATAAGATTTTCAAGTCAGTTTTTTGATGGAAATTCTGCCAAATCATTTCCTGACAAAATTTATGATGATATCCTACCTTGAGTAGTTTTATATAAACTTCAGGTATATACGCATATCGCATTTTAAAATTCCATGTCGGGTCGAGATCCAAAAGACTAGCGCCCATAGTACATTCTAAATAAGTGTCTTTAGTAACGATGACACTTCCATGAGCAGCGCAAAATGCAGTCCAATATGCTTGAGAGGCCCAATTATTAGTAGCAGACGGCCATTTTTGTAAAGCGCGTTGCACTATATTTGTGCGATAAATTGCTGCTGATATAAACAGTACACCACCAAAATTTTCATTCAGGTAACTTTGAAATACAGTTTTACCATCAACTCTTAATTCATCGTTATCACTATTCAACCAGCGTTCGACAACAAGTTGACCTGTTTGTTTTTGACGACCCGAAAAGTTTAAAAACATTAGTGCTAAATCTGAATGTTTTTTTAGTATTTTTAACACATAATCTAGGGTTTTCTCTTGAATCGTATCGTCATCACCAATTGTCCAAATATATTTACTACTTGGGGCTTTTAAGCAACAAGCAATGTTACCCATAACCCCGATATTTTCACTATTTCTGTTTGATGTAAATGTGACATTACTAAGAATTATTTGCCACTTTTTAATGACTTCTTGGGTATTATCTGTAGAACAATTATCAGAAATAAAGATTTCACAGTCAGACTCAAATCCTTTAATAGATTTGGCTAACCAAGTAAGTTGTTTATCTAAAATCTGGGCACGATTGAATGTAGGAATTGCGATAGTCAGCAATTTATTCATCTTCTGCTTTAGCCTTCAAGAGAAATTTAATAGCTTCTGCTTTGTTTCTTTGGCTTTTTCTCAAAATGTAGCGATGCAGTCCAGCGGCAATCTGTTTAGTTTTCAGATGGCTAACTCGTTTCCTAAGGCTAAGATGAGCGCCATAAAATTTAACTCGCTAATTGCAAATAATTTGATGAATGGAATAAGCCCGAATCAAATAGTATTGATTCGGAAGCTTAGATTCTTTTTCCGTTGCGGCTAGGCAACTTTAACTATTTTTTATTCCAGAAGAAATCTTTGTCGATTTGCTCTGTCCGAATTAGATACTCTAGCTGTTTCAAGCGAGTAAATCCTCTAAACAAGAAAGTATCTTCAGCCATGTGTATTTGACTGAATAAATCAAATAGCTGCTGGGCACCAAGTCGGGCATTCCAATCACATTTAAATCCGGGTAGGATTGTGTTGATTTTATCGAAGGATACGCGATAGCTGCGGTTATCTGCGCCGTTGTCACCAAAGGACAATTTACAATCTGGGAAAACATCAGCAATAATTTCTGCGATTTCTTTAACGCGATAGTTATTTGCTGTATCTCCCACGTTGAAGATTTGGTTATGTACAATGTCTCGTGGTGCTTCTAAGGTGCAAACTATTGCTTTGCAAATATCCAATGCATGGACTAATGGCCGCCAAGGTGTGCCATCACTAATCATTTTGATTTCTTTGCTAGTCCATGCCAACCCTGCTAAGTTGTTTAAAACAATATCAAAGCGCATTCTGGGAGAAGCACCAAAGGCTGTCGCATTCCGCATAAAGGTGGGAGAGAAGTCATCGTCAGCGAGTGGTCTGACATCTCTTTCTACGAGAGTTTTACATTCTGCGTAGGCTGTTTGGGGATTAACTGGGGATTCTTCTGTGACATCACCTGCGGTTGCAACACCGTAGACACTGCACGAAGACATATATACGAAGCGACGCACACCCATAGCCTTAGCCAGACTAGCTAGACGAACTGAACCTACATGATTAATTTCGTAGGTAATATTAGGTGCTAATTGTCCGGCTGGGTCGTTGGAGAGTTCCGCCATGTGAACTATGGCTTCAATACCTTCCAAATCATCAGGGGTGATGTTGCGGATATCTTTGTTGAGGGTTTTGGGTGTGACTCCACTAGGGTTGTATAGCCAACCAACTTTATAGAAGCCGGTATCTAGACCAATAACTTCATGTCCTCGTTCGATTAACAGAGGCGGTAATAACGACCCTAGATAGCCTTCTGTTCCAGTTACTAATATTTTCATTGTGGTTTATGCCTTTGTATTGATGAGTTAAATTTTTCGTTTAGTAAGGACGCACAGATATCCGCCCTATAGGGTGTTGCATCTAAGAGGGAACCGCTATATTTTTCGTTTGTATGCAATAACTCGACCTCTCTCCTCTTAGGAGAGAGGCTTTGAATCTTACCCCTTTTCTTGAGGTTGGAGGTCATTGAACTCAACCCAGAAGCGCTATATATAAAGTTATTACATAGTTGCCGACTAACCCATTGAGTAGCAGCAGTCTATGGCGGTTCTTAATTGATGCACTACACTTTTTTCTTGTGGGATGGGTATCTTACCCGTCTCTTGTATTTCGAGGCAGGCAAAGAAAGATGCCCACTATACAAGATTCATCCCTTAATTCAGCAGTCCCGGAAATAAAAACTATGATATCTATGCAGTGACTACACTCTCTAGATGCGAAAGTTGGGGAATTTCTGCCACAAGTGCTTTGCCGATTTCTAGAGAAGATGTAGCAGCAGGAGAAGGAGCATTGCAAACATGAATGGAGTTTTGACCGGAAACAATCAAAAAGTCGTCTACAAGCTTGCCATCGTTCATTAAGGCTTGAGCGCGAACTCCTGCATGGGTGGGAACTAAGTCTTCTGCTTGCACTTCAGGAATTAGTTTTTGTAAACTTCTGGTGAAGGCTGCTTTGCTAAAAGAACGAATGATTTCTTGAATGCCTTCATCAGCGTGTTTAGCTGCTAACTTCCAGAAACCGGGATAGGTGATGACTTCTAGGAAATCCCGTAAGTCAAAGTCGGTTTTTTTGTAACCTTCGCGTTTGAGGGATAGAACTGCGTTTGGCCCTGCATGGACGCTACCATCAATCATCCGGGTAAAGTGGACACCCAGGAAGGGGAAATCTGGATTGGGAACTGGGTAAATTAGTGTCTTGACTAGATAGCGTTTTTCTGGGGTGAGTTCGTAGTATTCTCCCCGGAATGGCACAATTTTGGCTTGGGGTTCAACTTGACCTAGTTTGGCGGTGCGATCGCTATGCAATCCAGTACAATTAATTACAAAGCGGGTTGCAAAGCTACCTTTGTTTGTTTCCAATACCTGATTTTTACCACTTGGAGAGATTTTCAGGACTTTTGTATTCAGGTGCAAATCTCCACCCTGCTGTTGAATTAGCTGGGCATATTTTAAACAAACTTGCTTGTAATTAACAATACCAGTTGAGGATACCCGAATTCCACCTACACATCTTACGTGAGGTTCAATTTCCTTGACTTCTTCGGGGCTAATTCTCTGGACTTTTATGCCATTGTCTAAGCCGCGTTGGTAGAGATTTTCTAAGCGTGGTAGCTCTTGTTCTTCAGTTGCAACAATTACCTTACCACAAACTTCATGGTCAATTCCATGCTCTTGGCAGAATTCTACCATTGAACGAGAACCATCACGACAAAATTTAGCTTTGAAACTCCCTGGCTTGTAGTAAATACCAGAATGAATTACCCCACTATTATTGCCAGTTTGGTGAAATGCCCATTGACTCTCTTTTTCTAGTACTAAAATCCGGGCATTGGGATAGCGTTTTCCTAAAGCCAACGCTGTCGAGAGTCCAACTATTCCCCCACCTATAATCGCAAAATCATACATTAGTATTATTGTAGCTAAGAGCCAGAGTAAATAAGTGTTTTTTGGAGTTACAATCTAGTACATTAAGACGGAAGCCAATATGCCATATTATAAAATATCAAAATCAAAGCCCAAAATAAAGTTCTTTTGACTTTTGACTTTTGACTTCCGCCTAGCAGCTACCATACCTTCCAAGGAGCCTGATTGTTCTTCCACAGCCCTTCGAGATAGTTTTTATCGCGCAAAGTATCCATTGGTTGCCAAAACCCATCATGTCTGAAAGCTGATAGCTGTTCCATATCAGCTAGCTTTTCTAATGGCTCTTGTTCCCACACTGTAGAGTCATCAGCAATTAAGTTGATTACTTCTGGTTCTAACACAAAATAACCGCCATTAATCCAAGCTCCATCACCTTCAGGTTTTTCCCGAAAGCTGGTGATTTTGGTTTGCTCATATCCTAAAGAAATAGCACCAAAACGTCCGGCTGGTTGAACGGCTGTAAGTGTTCCTAAGCTATTTTGTTCTTTGTGAAACTTAACTAGCTCGGTGATATTAATATTACTGACACCATCGCCATAAGTAAAGCAAAAAGTTTCATTACCAAGATGTTCGCTGATTCGCTTTAAGCGTCCGCCCGTCATTGTATTATCACCCGTATTTACTAAGGTGACGCGCCAGGGTTCTGCATAACCAGAATGCACATTCATCTGGTTAAAGCGCATATCAAAGGTAACATCTGACATGTGTAAAAAGTAATTAGCAAAATACTCTTTAATGATGTAACCTTTGTAACCGCAACAAATAATGAAATCATTAATGCCGTGGGCAGAGTATGTTTTCATTATGTGCCAGAGAATTGGCTTACCACCAATCTCAACCATCGGCTTGGGTCTAACACTGGTTTCTTCACTGAGGCGTGTACCAAGACCTCCAGCCAAAATCACCGCTTTCATGCAATTACCTCGGAGATTTGTAGGGATATGATTATTTGACTTTTTCGAGATGAAGAGGATGCACTTAAAGGGAGAGAAATGTATTTCTGATTTCTGTTTCTCCGTCAATAATCTAACTGTAATTTCCGATGAAATTATAAAGGTAAGATAAATTAAAATCTTTTCTATATAAAAGCTCTATGAATATCTATAAATACAGAAATAAATTACTCAATAAAATAAAAATGTTACCTATAAAATAACTAGGGTTAGCACCAGCTAACCCTAGTCAGGCTTGATTTTTGCAATCAAAACCAACAATATGCTAGTAACAAAACTTACTTGTTTCTAGTTAGTTTTTTCCATGTTACTTGAGCCTTGGAATAAAGGGTCACATTTGTTTTCGATGACTACACACATATTACTGAGTGCTTGTTGATAATTATCCATGTCATCTTGCTCAAGAAATATTTTGGCAGATGCCTGTATATCTTCGACAGCTTTTGTCTGATTTTTGTTAGATTCGCTACCACCATATTGCGCCAGTTCATAGCGAACCATACCTCGTTTGAGATATGCTTTTGCTAGTTTAGGGCTGAGGGTTAATGCTTGGTTAAAGTCAGAGATCGCTTGATTATATTCTTGCTGATAATTGCTGCTATATTGAGCAATTTGATAATAAACAACACCTCGCTGGAAGTAAGCTTCGGCTTTGGAGACATTAAGTTTTATTGCCTGAGTAAAATCTGCGATCGCTTTTTTGTAAGCTTGTTGAGATTCACCGCTGTATTTAGCCATTTGGGCGCGGACAATCCCCCGTCTGACATAAGCTTCAATTTCATTATTATCCAGACCAATGGCTCGATTATAGTCTGCGATCGCTAGATTATATTCTCGATCGGGATCGTTGCTATATTCAGCAAGCATATAGCGGGCATTGCCCCGATTTACCAGAGCTTTGGTTTGATTGGGATTGATTTTCAGAGCTTGGCTATAATCTGTAACTGCGCCTTCATAGTCTTTCAGGTTATAGCGGGCATTGCCACGATTTACAATTGCTCTAGCATGTGTCGGTTCTTGTTCAATTGCTTGGCTAAAATTGACAATTGCTTTGTCATAGTCTCGCTCTTTATAAGCAATATAACCTTGCTGATAAGAATCAGCGAAGCTGAGTTTATTATTTGGCTGGGAAGACTTGATTGTTTGTTGGGTGTAAGCATTTTGGGAAACCAACGGCTGAGTAAATTTAATCATTACGTCTGCATATCCCAATAAACCAAAACCCAGCAAACAACAAATAATCGGGTACAACTTTGACTTTTTGGAAGGTTTATAATATGAACCGCTGGGAGTCATTGGCTGCCAGTAATTAGCTACCTGCGGTGACATGGCGCGCTGGGGAAAATGCGGTGTCTGATTGTAGCGTTTTCTCGCTTTGACTCGCGGTTGGAGATGTTCTCTAGCTTCTATAGCCCGATGTGATGGGAAGGGGTCGCGTCCACCTAATCGCACTGTACGTTCGCACCACGGACAGCTACGCATGTGGTTGTTGTAGCGATGCTGGGGATTTGTCGTACAGGTAATTAGGGACTCTTCGGCTTCAGCGATGGCTGAGAGCCAAGTCTGGGCACTGGGGCGTAGTTGTGGGTTGTTATGACCTTCTTCAAAACAACGGACAAATAATTCTTGTAAGCTGGGATGGAGAATTTCCCAAGGGGGTGCAATAGGTGTCGGCAGGTAAGGTACGTAACGCTTTTCGCTGTAAGTGAAATGACCCGACGCAATGCGTGCTTCGTAAGGTGGTGGCTCAATCGCACCTTGAAAAATCCCCGAAAATGGGTGGGTGCCTTCCATTAAGAGTTGAAATACTAGCACCCCTAACCCAAATAAATCGTGAGAGATTTCGCGATCGTGCTGGGCAAAAGTTTTATTCTGTAGTTCTGGTGGAGTAAACTCTGGCTTACCTACTGGGCAGCGATAAACAACATTGCTGTTTGGGTCGGTTACTTGGAAAGAGTCTGTGTCTATCAAAGTCACCAGTGCTGTATCGCTGACGAGGATATTAGACTCGTTCACATCACCAATGCAATATCCACTAGCGTGCAAAGCCGCAAAAGCTGCCGCCAAGTTACGAGCCGTGCGGAGCAGGTACTGATAGTTGAATAGGGGGCAGTGTTGCCGACGGGTTCTGGGGTTGTAAAAGTCGATGATTGGACGCATCCCCTGAATACGTGGCATCAAAAAGCCCAAGATGCTATTTTTGCCATCTGCCGCCCGTAATAAATCCTCTGGCCAAGCGATAGAGATATGCCCTAAACTCGCCGTAGGGTTTTCTGGCGGGTTGGCAAGCATCGCCTGGAGTTTCTCTGCATGGGCAGTGGTTGGCTTGTGGTAAATCTTCGCCACCAAGTCGTTATCGGATGGCACTGCATAAACACAAGCTTCACCGCCACGTCCCAAACTGACATTGAGACTGAGGATTTCTTTTCTGGGGGAACAACGTAGTACCTGCATAATGAAATTACCGCTAACGGAAGTTATTGTAAGATGTGAAACCTGTAGATTTATTGCTCATGAGTCGTTGAATGCAGCTATAATGAGTGTCAAATCATCATCAGTGCGTTGCGTAATCCGCTCTGAGCGTAAAAATTTTACCAATTGCTCCTTCGCTTCTGTCTTATCCTCGGTATTGGCGACAAATTCAAACAGCGGAAAAAAGAATGGTTTGTGAGGTTCGCCAACAACCATATTCAAAGCCAGCATTTGTAATCCGTCGGTGATGATACCAACGTTTACTATATCGGTGCGCCATAATCTCATTTGTGCTGTATCTAAGGCATTAGGCGAAGTTAAAAAAGTGGTTTCGTTGATGTATTCACCACTATCAGGCATCGTCAGTGCCAGCAGGTTGCCCATACTATCTTTAGCCACTGCCAAACCATCGCCTATCTGAACTACAGCTACAACTTCTGGTGTGGCAACCATCATAATTAAGGTAGTTGCTAAATCCTGAGGCTGTTTGTCACAAGTAGCCGCCTCATCCTCCACAGCTTTTTTGGCAGCTAATATGGCATCATTTAAGAGCGATCGCACTAATGTATCATCAGTCAAACTTTTTCGGGCCAGCCCCTTGGTAGAAATGTTTTCGATTGCTGTCTCCACAGCAACCATCGCTCCCACTTTCCCAAGGCTAGCAGAACCCGCACCATCTGCTGCGGCTGCCACTAAAACATTATCTGACAATATCTGCCAGTGATGAGCATCCTGACATAATTGATTGTTTTTTAAGTGACTTGTACCACATACAGAAGCAGCCACAATCCGCCATTGAGCAATCTGTTTTGATATGTTCATAAATTTTTTTTTTCAAGCAGCTAGCTGTGTAAACATCAAGCTGCAATTTTTAATTAAACAGTCCCCCAACCAATCGGCGGTAGTGCTACCTGTTCGTCTACTTGTGAATGAGAAACAGCCGACATACTAGTTGACAACCAGACAAACATCTCGATAAAATTTAATCCTTTAAGCTTTAAGGGAGTACGTACAGTTATTTGATTTAAACGCGTCATATTCGCATTTTCTACGCCAACTGTAAAGAATGCTACTCGCTTGTTCGCCTCGTCTCCCTGTAGGCGCTGGGATGCTTGCTCTACCACTTGCTCTAACTCGCCTTGGGGTTCTCCATCGGTAATCATAAATACCCAAGGACGATAGTAAGCAATCCCGTTGGCACGATACTGAGATTTACGCTCTTGAATTATGTCCAAAGCTTTATGAATTCCCGCACCCATTGTTGTCAGTCCCTGTGCTGTCAAAATCGGCGGATTGAATTGATCGGCAGTCACAAAGTCTTGTAATACATTGATATTACTATCAAAAGTGACGATCGCCACTTCCACCCGTCTGGCGGCTAAAGAATTTTTGACTAGTTCATCCTTTAAGCTTAGTAAACCTTGATTTAAAGCCTCAATCGCCTCTCCTTGCATCGACCCAGATGTGTCTAATAAAAGTACACAAGGACAACGTGGTTCTGGGTTCTCAGCAAATTCTACTACTTCATCAAGTCTTAATGTATCATGCATAACTTTTTGTGTTATGTTAAAGTCCAAAGCTTTATTTTCCTTTGCTCAGAGTATATAGTTTCAATCGCCGAGGCGACTACAGAATATAGTATCTATTGGTAGATGCTCTAATCTTTATTAAACAAATTATTTTCATGAAGTTCTCTATATATTTAAGATGAACTTGAGTACAGCTTAGTTTAGCAAAAAGTAGTTTATCAAAACCCAGCATTATCTGTTGTAATGTATCTACCAAAAAGTTATATCCACTAAACCTACAGTACAATAAATACGTAAACTTTCCTATATAACTTTTTAAAGATTTTATGTAGAAGAATCGTTTCTTTAAGGAAAAATAATTAAGCATAATTAAGCTCGTTCATTCTAGAAGTATACCAGTGTAACTACGCGAACTTGGAATCAAATTTGCCTCTTGAAGTGAGTGGGCATAAATAAACATCATTATTAAGGTCTTCACTCAAGAGTTGTCAGTAGTTAGTAAAATCCAGAAATAACCAACATCTACTGATAATCTAGCTATGATAGATACTTACCTTTATTCACACCTACTTGTTTTTTGAGATAGATTAAGTAAAATGTGCCAAATGTAACAAAGGACTTAGAAGCCTTACATTTTTTAATATATGTACATATTTTCAAATAAATAATTTGTGGTTAGAAAAATATTACAAAGAAGATAATACTTTATAGCTCATATTTTCAATCTACAAATGTTCGGTTGTTGATTCCGCAAAAAACTTGAAAAATATGAATAACTCAGGTACATTCACCAAACTACGTCCTCTAAGTTTGTTAAGACAATTATCTAATTGTTCCGACAGTACTTGTTTACAAGTATTGAGTAACTCAGTTTCTTGGTCGATTTACTTAGAACAGGGCAAAATAACTTACGCTACCCATTCCGTGGAACCTTTCGATCGACTAGAACGCCATTTGCGACGCCTCAGCCAGCAAATTCCACTCCTTACTAATGAGGTTCGCGTTCAAGTACGCCTGATGTTTGAACCTGACTCACATAGTCAGTTAATCAAAGATGACAGTAATTCGAGAAGCCACCCTCCTGAGTATCAGGCTATATCCTGGCTTGTTAGTCAACAACATCTACATTCTACACAAGCAGCAGTGCTGGTTCAAGAATTAGTTAAAGAGGTCATTGAATCATTTTTGCTCATCAAAGAAGGTACTTATGAATTAACAGAACCAATTGAGAGAATGCCAAAAATTTGTAGGCTAGGTGTAGAAAAAATTCTAGAGTATTGCCAAGTAAGATTACAGAATTGGCAGGCTTTTATACCAAAAATTTCTTCTCAATATCAACGGCCATATCTGTTGATTAACAGTAAGTTTGACGAGCAAGATTTACCAAATCTACAGCCAGATTTAATCAACTGGATGAAGGGTTTTAGCCTGTGTCATCTGGCTGTAATTTTGAATCAAGATGAAATTCAACTAGCTCGCAATTTATACCCTTACATCCTTAAGGGTGCGATTATCCTTCATGAACCCGATCCACCATTTGATAAATTACCAAAGATTTTTGAGGAGCAATCGCTTTTCTCAAAATTGATTTCAGGGTTAGTTGACACCAAACAAGAACTAAGTAGCATTGTCAATTCTTACCCAAATATTCCTGAAGAGAAAATAGTTCCTGTTCAGCGATTACCACAGATTTCTACTCCTTCAAAAGAAAACTTTCAGGAACCAACAATATCAATTAACATAAATTCTGCTTCCCAAAGAGTAACGGCTGCTACTGTAACAGTAAAAAAAGTCCACAAAATCGTTTCTGTAGATGATAGCCCTACAATTCTTAAAGAAATCAGTTATTTCTTAGAAAATGAAAATTTTTCTGTAGTGACTATTAACGATCCAGTGAAAGCCGTTTTGTCAATTATAAGGCACAAACCGGATTTAATTTTGTTGGATTTAAATATGCTAGGAATTGATGGCTATGAGTTGTGCCGGATTATACGAAATAATTCCCTATTTCAAAATACTCCTATTATCTTTGTTACTGGCAATAAAGGGATTGTAGACAAAGTAAAAGCAAAATTAGTCGGGGCATCTGGATATCTTACAAAACCGTTTACTCGTGCCGAATTATTGAAAATAGTCTTTATGCATTTGACTTAAATTAACCACCTTACCCACTACATTTTAAAGAGTAATACTTCTGGGTTAATTACAGATAGAACTTACCCGAAAAGTGCTAAAAAGCTTAATTTATCGAACCGCCAAGAATCGTAGAGTTTGTGTAAGTTCTAATAGATTGAAATTCTTCAAGTACTAGAAGGTTGATTATTGCACAGATCAATGAGAGCAATGTCAACTGCAAAGCTTAACCCAGAAGTATTGTATTCAAAATATAATCAACTCAAGTTGGTAAAAAGGGCTATTAGCACAATAGACAGGCTTACCGATGCAAAAACTGGCTCCTATTTGCTACAAACTTTTAGGCTATGGTAGAGAAATCATAATTTGGGTTGTTGTAGCCTGGATTTGACATGGCGGATGTTACAAGGTCAGAACTGCTGAGTAAACTGCTGACATCAGTTCCTATATTTTGGCTAGGCTTAGTACTACCTAGTGATATCAGTTCGCCACTAATAGAGAAATTCCAACCTTCATTACCAATGAGTGTTTTGTCATCACCACTGGCTTCAATCCGGTTTCCCAGGAGATTGCTGTTAGTTACATTGGCAGTGTTGCCACTACCAAGAATGTCGTTTTTATTACTAAATAATGTATTGGCATTACCAAGGATGTCGTTGTTATTGCCTAAGTTCCAGTTACCGTTACCGTTGGTTGTGTTCTCGTTACCAAAGCCCCAGTTGCCATTACCTTCGGTTTTGCTGCCATCACCGTAGTTCCAGTTACCGTTACCGTTGGTTGTGTTCTCGTTACCAAAGCCCCAGTTACCATTACCGTCGGTTGTGTTGTTACTACCATATAGCCAGTTACCGTTACCTTGGCCACTGTTACCGATAGCATTTGCACCATCTAATTTTTGAATATCAGATATCCAGTTGTCGCTCTTATAAGGTACAGGTTGACCGTTGCCAGTTTCAGGTAGGTTGCTACCACTTTCCTTGGAGGGGGGAGTGTTGCCAAATGGTAAGTTACCAGGAAGGTTGCCGCTACCACCAGATGCGTTACCACTAGATGCACCACCAGCAAAGGGGTTGCCGCTGCCACCAGATGCATTACCATCAGATGCGCCACCAGCAGATGCGCCACCAGCAAAGGGGTTGTCGCTACCACCACCTAATGCACTAATATCACCGCCAAGGACTCCGATGAGTTGATTGAACGGATTATTAGTATCAGTTAAACCCCGCTCGTCAAGTGGTCGCTCGTAATTATATTTGTACTTTCCATCTTCACTGGTTGTGGATGAGTTGCCACCACCGATGAAGGAAGCGAAAATATTACTACCACTAGCAGCACCACTAAAGCCATCGCTACCGGAGGCACTACCGCCGAAGCCATCGCTACCATCTAAACTGCTGCCATCGGTAGACTGCCATTTGCCATCACTGAAAGAAAAATTGCCATTACCAGTTAAATTGTTACTAGTACTTTGTGACCCAGTTGTTTGATTGCTATTGCCAGAAGTTGCCATTAGAATTAAATTCCTATTACTCAAACTGAAATGCCTCTATCAAGAGGAAGATCAACGACATGAATGAAAGCATTTTTTTACTTTTATTTTCAATAAAAATTACTAATAAAAACAGCAATCACCACATTTAGTAAAAGTATATAAAATCAGATTTACATTTAAAATGAACAAAATTTCGATTGGATTGCCTATTCTTTAGATTGGATTGTCTATTCTTTCGATATTGTTGAGGCAGATTTCAGCAGATTGTCCGATAATCCTTATAGTGAATGCTTTAGAGGCAGTTTTTACAGTGACTTTTTCAGATCAAACAGGGCAAATTTATCTCTTTGGAGTTCAACAACACAATGCAATATAATTACACTACAAAAAAGAAGGAAGTGTAATTTTTGTAGTCTATTGAGTGATAAAATATTATTTGTGAGGTTTTATCGAGTTTTAAAGATTCAAGTTCTGCGATCGCCAGAGCAAACGCATCTAAATTACTCTTGATCGCAACCAATGTTAAGAACCAACGAAAAAAATCGTGGTCATTGCTCATCGCAAAAAACTGGGCTTGTTGAGAACAGAGAAAAAATAATGTCCCTTTACATAATGTAATAATTGCTCAACTATAGAGTAGTAATGCTAGAAAGTAAAACTAGAGTTAATCCTCAAGATAAATTAAGCAACGAGTTCTTTGAAAAGCGCTGTTGTGTTGAAGTTCTTGAAATCAGAAAAAAGCTTGTGTATTTAGATTGCTGGTTTTATGGTATTTTAGTTCAAGCGTGAGAAACTAAACAGCTCTCAATCGTAATGGTTATGCAAGAAGCGATGTCTACGACGGGCTGCACCTACGCACAAAAGTTAGCTAATTGCATTTTGTGTTTTAAAGCTTCACTCTAGCAGAAAAGAAAACTATTTATAAGTCTGCTTTCTATCTCAACTAATAATAAAATTCTTGACTATGGAGTATAAAAAATGAAAAGTGTAGTAAGCGCAGCAGTTATCTTAACATTTCTTGGTGGAGCAAGTTGTCTTCCTAGCTATGGACTCTTATCAAATATCAAGCCTTCAAACATAGAAGTTCAATCAATTGCTCAAGGTAATCATCAACAATTGATGGCTAGAGTTGGAACTACTTTAAATACTACATCTTATCTTAGATATGGAAGGACAGCTTACCTCCCCACTGAAAATATTGAAATAAAATTTTCAAAAGTTATCCAGGATTCTCGGTGCCCTTCTGATGTAACTTGTATTTGGCAAGGGCAAGTTATTATTGGATTAGACATCATAAAAAATGGTAAGCAAGTTTCAACGTTAACGCTAACCCTTGTCCCAGGTCGTGATGCTTTACCAATTCAATTTTTAGATAAATATTCGGTGACATTGATAGGGGTTTCCCCGTACCCAAATAGCAAAAAGGCGATCGCGCTCAAAGACTACATTGCTAAAATTGTTGTTAGTAAACCGTAGATGACTAACCTTTGACACGCTTTTGTCTAAAACAAAATACCCGGATTTCTCACTTGTGAAAAATCTGGGCGTATGTAGTTTAAGGTCAAAATCAACCAAATAAAATAATGTCTTACTTCCCTGCGTAGATACATTCTCAGTATTTACTTAATTTTTACATTGCCAGTCTAACGTAGTAGGATTGTTCAAGTGAAAGGGTACGCCTTGCAGGGCGAGTAGCCATCGATCGCTAGCAGGCACTCTAAAATAAGAGCAAAAGACGATTCCTAAAACAAGCACACTCCATGCGTATTTCTCTAAATTGGCTGCGCGAACTAGTAGAGATAAAACTTAGTCCAGAAGAATTAGCCGAAACCCTGACAATGGCAGGGTTTGAAGTTGAAGAGATTGAAGACCGCCGCACTTGGGCAAATGGCGTGGTTATCGGCAAAGTGCTTGAGCGTCAACCCCATCCCAACGCCGATAAATTGAGTGTTTGCCAAGTGGATATCGGTACAGGTGAAACTTTAAATATTGTCTGTGGCGCTGCCAATGTG
The DNA here is from genome assembly GCF_036917235.1 of Nostoc sp. GTDB lineage: Bacteria > Cyanobacteriota > Cyanobacteriia > Cyanobacteriales > Nostocaceae > Nostoc. The sequence continues at coordinate 135,523 of NZ_JBALDU010000078.1, read as the reverse complement.
AAGGCAGATATCTATGTCCCAGTGGCAACTACGGGTACTTACTTACCCAAAATTGATTTAAAAATTAAACCTGCAAAACTACGTGGTGTCCCATCTCAGGGCATGATTTGTTCTTTAAGGGAACTCGGTTTGCCCACCGATGTAGACGGAATTCATATTTTTACCCAGGAAAATTTACCATTAGGTAGTGATGTCAGGCCGTTGTTGGGTTTAGATGATGTAATTTTAGACCTGACTGCAACTGCCAATCGCGCTGATGCTCTAAGTATGGTAGGCGTAGCAAGAGAAGTAGCAGCTTTAACTGGTGGAAAGTTAAGTATTCCTGAGCCTAGTGAAGTCTCTATTCCCAAAAATTCTGGGAATTTAGCTTTAAAAATTGCCGATACCCAAGCTTGTCCTGCATACATCGGTACGGTAATTGAACAGGTGAAAATTGCTCCATCTCCCGAATGGTTGCAACAGCGTTTGCGGGCGGGTGGGGTCCGTCCCATCAGTAATGTCGTGGATATTACTAACTACGTTTTGTTGGAATGGGGACAACCACTGCACGCCTTTGATGGCGATCGCCTAAAATCTGTTGCAGGTGGTGAAAATTTAAGCATCGGCGTTCGCTTCGTCAATAATGGAGAATCCCTCAAAACCCTGGATGGACAAACTCGCACCCTAGCATCCCAAAATTTGTTAATCACCGCTAACGACAAACCCGTTGCACTAGCGGGAGTCATGGGTGGGGAAGAAACGGAAGTTCATGAAGGAACTCAAAGCCTAGTTTTAGAAGCAGCTTTATTTGATTCCGTGGCAATTCGCCGTTCTTCGCGGAGTGTAGGGTTAAGAAGTGAGGCTTCTGGCAGATACGAACGGGGAGTTAATCGGGCTGAGTTGGAAATAGCTAATCGCCGCGCCTTATCCTTAATTAGCGAATTAGCGAGTGGAATTATTGTCCAGCAAGAAATTGCCGACACCCGCCCCGATCCGTCTACCTGGAGTCGTTCCATTGCCCTGCGTTTAGACCGAGTTAATCAGATATTGGGGCCTATCGATTTAGAAGAGGATACAGGCGAACTCCAAGAACAAGATGTTGAGCGCATCCTGACTGCATTGGGATGTAAATTAACTCCTTCAGGAGAAGATAGCAGCCATCAACCTACGTGGTCAGTTTCCGTCCCACCTTATCGTTACCGCGACTTAGAGCGAGAAATTGATTTAATTGAAGAAATCGCCCGTCTCTATGGCTACAACAAATTCTGCGATACCTTGCCAGAAAAAGCGGAAGCTGGTTATCTGCCTTTAGATCAAGAACTAATTCGCAAATTACGAGCTTTTCTGCGGGCTGAAGGATTGACAGAATTAATCCACTATTCTTTAGTCAAACCAGGAGAAGACAGAAACATAGTACTGTCCAACCCATTATTTGTCGAATATTCAGCGCTGCGAACCGATTTGATATCTGGGTTAATTGATGCCTTTCAATACAATTTAGAGCAGGGTAATGGTGCCCTTAACGGCTTTGAAATCGGGCAAATTTTCTGGCAAGAAGAAGACGGTTTGCAAGAAACAGAAACCCTAGCAGGAATTATGGGAGGCGATCGCACCCTTGGCAAATGGTCAAAAAGTGGACGCGAAGAACCCATCACCTGGTTTGAAGCCAAAGGCATTTTAGAAAGTGTATTTCGGCAACTTAGCTTGCAAATCGAATTTCAACCCGATCGCCGCGACGATCGCTTACATCCAGGACGCACCGCTTCTCTGTGGATTCGGGGTAACAGACTGGGGATTTTTGGGCAACTCCATCCCCAATTGCGACGCGAAAAAGGTTTACCAGATTCCGTCTACGTTTTCCAGTTGGATCTAGATGTGCTTTTAGATTCCCTAGAACAAGATGAAGTCCTCGTCCCCACATTCCGGCCTTATTCTACCTATCCGGCTAGCGATCGCGATATCGCCTTTTTCGCACCCGTGAAAATCTCAGTTTCCGAAATTGAAAAAGTAATTACCAAAGCGGGTAAAGATTTGCTCGAATCAGTGGAATTATTTGATCAATATCGTGGCGAAAATGTCCCCGAAGGACAAAGAAGTTTAGCATTCCGGTTAATTTATCGGGCTAGCGATCGCACTTTGACTGAGGCTGAAGTTGAACCAGTACACAATAAAGTCCGCGAAGCTTTGGTGGAAAAATTCGGCGTGAACTTGAGAAGTTAGTCATTTGTCATTTGTCATTTGCTAGGAGTGAGAAATTAATCATTTCTTACTCCCCGATGCACTGGCTGCAAAATCTAAAATCCAAAATCCAAAATCCAAAATCCAAAATCCAAAATCCAAAATAGTCTTAGCTATGCCTAAATATGTACTCTGGGGAACTTACTGCGAAGACGTTCTCGAAAAACGTGCCCCCCACCGTCAAGCTCATTTAGACGGGTTAGCAAAACAGAAAGAATCCGGTGTGCTGATTACTCTCGGCCCCACCAAGGATGTCACAAAAGTTTTTGGGATTTACGAAGCCGAAGACGAAGCCACTGTGCGCGAGTTGATTGAAAATGACCCCTACTGGAAAAATGGCATCTGGACTGAATATTCAGTCAAAGAATGGATTCAGGCTTTTTAAGCGAACGTAAGGACGCAAGTCCTTACATAGGTGTCAGCTTAACGTGAAACCCTCTTGGTGACAAGTTTTGCCCTCACCCCCAGCCCCTCTCCCATCCGTGAGAGGGGAGCTAGACATTCAATTCCCCTTCTCCTTTGGGAGAAGGAGTTAGGGGATGAGGGCGTGAGGGATTTGCAAAACGCCTGTCTGATATAGTTTTCGCCTTAAGTTTACATCAAGGAACGCCTTGCGCCCCTACGAATTGTGTGTAATCCAGGCAATTGAAAACTGCTATAAGTAATCTCATGGCCCAAAGGGAGTAATCTGAATAGAAAAGGCGATTGACGCTTTTGGTTTCAAATAAATGAAAATTTGGCAGGTTGATTTTTATCGTCGTCCCTCACAAGATGCGTCTGGACAAGTTTTATGGGAGTTGTTGATTTGTGACGCAACTCGCAGCTTTAAGTATGAAGCTACCTGTCTCCAGTCAGCAGCAAATTCTAATTGGGTTGCGACTCAACTTGAGTTAGCATCTGGTGAAAAATTGCCAGATGTGATTCAAGTGTTTCGTCCTCAGTCTCTCAGTTTAATTGAGGCGGCTGGACGCAATTTAGGTATTAATGTCGAACCTACTCGCTGCACCTTGGCATTGAAGCAGTGGTTACAAGAAAAGCAATATCCCTCAACCCTAGATAAACCGCCCCCAGCACCATTACCAGAAAACCTCTGGGGAGAACAATGGCGTTTTGCGACTCTAGCTGCTAGTGATGTAGAAACGAGATTTAGCGATCGCCCCATTCCCATTTTGCACATTCCAGAACATCTCAAACCAATCAATTTGGGTTTAGCATCAACAGTTCCTGTTCCTGGTGTAGTAATTTATGGGGGACGGCAATCAATGCGCCTAGCACGGTGGTTGCAGCAAGCCCGTGCCGTCAGCTTGAACTACATTTCTGGCGCACCGGATGGCTTAATATTAGAAGCTAGCTTGGTGGATAGATGGATTGTTGCCACATTTGAAGATCCAGAAGTTACCACAGCAGCCCAAGCATTTGAACAACGCAAAAAGCATTGCCGAGGATTGCATTTTTTGTTAGTTCAACCCGATGATTCTGGTATGACTTATAGCGGCTTTTGGTTATTGCAGACAGAAAATTGATATTAATTGCCAAAAATATTTATCTGCTTAATTTTTGTAGCTAAATAAATCGACTATAGAGATAAAAGTGAGGCGAAGGTAATGAACAAATTAAACTATTTCTTCCTGCTTTTGACTTAAATACATCGCAATTCCTTTCTCGTAGTAAGCCGCTTCATTAATAAAAATAGGATAAACAGTAGACTCTCCTTCATAGAAAATATCTTTTCCTTCAAAAGTCAGAAACATTGGATCGCCTGGATGCAAAGGTTCATAATCTCTAAACTGAAGCTGGGGGTGAATCATAGCTTGAATTTCCCCGCGTTGGCGCAGCCCACCGTAGGCATCGCTTCTAGGATAATCGACAGTTCCAATGTATTTATAAAGTGTAAGGTGGTTGCTTGTCTGCGGAATATTCCCTTGATTGCACCCTTCAAAATAATCTAAAACTGCATAAATAAGCTGTTCTGTTTCCTGAAATAATTCGGCGTTTAAAACATTTTGAGCCACAGCCCCAACTTCTATAACAAAACCCAATTCACACAAAGAACGGAGAAAACCATTTTCTTTGGATTCCTGATTAATACAGACTTTCACCAAAGGATTGATAGAACTTAAATAAGCACCTAATCGAAGTAATAAAGGATGCATATCACAAAAAATTAGACTTAACCCCATATTGGCAGTTGTGCTATGCAAATCAACAATTACATCTACAAAGGGCTGATTTTGCGGTTGCAATATCTGTTGAATTGCTTTTGCCCGCGTATCTTCATAACTTGAGAGTTGGGGATTTTGTAAGCCTTGATTAGTGAAACAACGATTTAAATCTTTTTCAATATATCGTTTGCCTTCTTCAATAGCTTTGAGATTACCAAGTAATGCCAGAGTTTCAAAACTGGCTCTGTTGATTAAATTAGGATATTGCTGAAACTTTTTGACTAAATGTACTCCTGTTAACTCATTACCGTGGTTTCCTCCAACGATCGCAACTCGTTCAATCTGACTCATAACAACCTCATATCTAAAAAACTACCCTACAGTTATTGAGAATGGTGCAAGATACAAGATAGAAGTATACCTGCTGCTGACTAAATCTTGTAAAAGACAGACGCGAACGCTCCATGTTCGAGTCAAAATATGATAACTGTTAAGCTGTTGGTTTTGGTATAAAAGGGGAGCAAATTTATGGAGAAGGACTTTCAAGGGATGCCTCCGACGGGCTACGCCTACGCTGAACTTTACAAAAACGCCCTCCTCAACGACGTACTCCCCTTTTGGGAAAAATATTCTCTCGATTGGCAGCAAGGCGGCTATTTCACCTGCCTCGATCGCGAAGGCAAAATTTATGATACAGACAAATTCATCTGGCTACAAAACCGCCAAGTATGGACTTTTTCGATGCTTTACAACCAGCTAGAAAAGCGCGAAAATTGGCTAAAAATTGCCAGCAACGGCGCTAATTTTCTCGCCCAACATGGTAGAGATAGCGATGGTAACTGGTACTTTGCCCTCACCCGTGAAGGGAAACCATTGGTTCACCCTTACAACATCTTTTCTGATTGCTTTGCGGCGATGGCATTTAGTCAATATGCACTCGCTGGCGGCGAAGAATGGGCAAAGGATGTAGCTATACAAGCTTATAACAACGTATTACGCCGCAAAGATAACCCCAAGGGCAAATATAATAAAACCTATCCCGGCACACGCCCGATGAAATCATTGGCTGTACCGATGATTTTAGCCAACCTGACTCTAGAAATGGAGTGGCTGTTACCAAAGGAAACACTAGAGAATGTCCTAGCTGAGACAGTCCGCGAAGTAATGACTGATTTTCTCGACCAAGAACGGGGACTAATGTACGAAAACGTTGCCCCTGACGGTTCCCACATAGATTCTTTTGAGGGACGGCTGATTAATCCAGGTCACGGTATCGAAGCGATGTGGTTCATCATGGATATCGCGCGTCGCCAAAACGACACCAAAACTATTAACCAAGCCGTTGATGTGGTGTTAAATATTCTGAATTTTGCTTGGGATAGCGAGTACGGCGGATTGTATTACTTTATGGATGCAGCCGGTCATCCCCCACAACAATTGGAATGGGATCAAAAGCTGTGGTGGGTTCACCTAGAATCATTGGTTGCATTAGCGATGGGCTATCGCCTGACAGGGCGTGAGGTGTGTTGGGAATGGTATGAAAAGATGCACGATTACGCCTGGTCACACTTTGCTGATTCAGAATACGGTGAGTGGTTTGGGTATCTCAATCGCCGTGGGGAAGTATTGTTGAACCTTAAAGGCGGCAAATGGAAAGGATGTTTTCACGTACCGCGTGCATTGTACCTTTGTTGGCAGCAATTTGAGTCATTGCAACGCCTGCGGCAGTAAACAACGCAGTCAGTTTAATCTCTGCTAGTGTACAAATAGTATTGGAAAGATGTCTTATGAATGCTGTGACACTTAAACGATTTGCGATCGCAGAATACCATCGATTGATTAAAACACTTGTAGATATGGCGATTTATCGCGTCTCGAAAGCTTAAAATAGTTCATTAGACGTAGGTTGGGTGGAGCGGAGCGCAACCCAACATATATCAAGATGTTAGGTTACGCAAAGCCTTCACCCAACCTAAATACTTGTTGCTGACTTAAGTAATCTTACAGTGGGGCAGTAATAAATAGGAAAGCTATAAAAGCAACAAAGCTTTGGAGTCACGAGCAAATGACAAGTCAAGAATCGCCAGATTCTCACCAAGAAATCCTGTTGGAACGGTATCAAGTCCAGCAGGAACTAGGCAAAAAAGCCGGACGGCGATCGCTGCTAGCTCGTGACTTACAAACTCTAGAATTAGTAATAGTCAAAATACTGTCTTTTGGTAATGAGTTTGAATGGAACGACCTCAAATTATTTGAGCGGGAAGCTGAAACTCTCAAAGCACTCTCCCACCCAGCCATTCCCCGCTACCTTAACTACTTTGAGCTAGATTCACCCAACAGCAGAGGATTTGCACTCGTACAAAGTTATATCCCAGCCCAATCTCTAGAAGTACAACTCAAAGCTGGGCGTAGTTTTAGTGAAGAAGAAGTTAAGGAACTAGCAAAAGCCATTCTAGAAATTCTCATCCCACCTAGAGGTTTCCTTAGCCAAATAACTATTATGAATTTAGTTATATTTATACCAATTATTTTATTTATCCCTGTATTGCCAATTTTTATTGATGGTAACATTGTTAACTTGGCATCTTTGGCATCTTTGATATTATTTTTATCCCTGATAATTTTATTATTTATTTTTATTTTAATAGGTGTATTTGGGAAAAAGAAACTTTGTATTAATCATCAGAAAATTGCCTTGATTTATGAATTGTTCGGAATTAAACGGTTTCATCCATCTCCAAGTTCAAGACAAGATATTCTACGTCTAGAACGCGGTAAGGATACATATAATCAACCTTGCTTGACAATCTGGGCAGGAATAAAAAAGTATGATATTTTAAGTGGTGAATTTTCTTTTTTTCCTGCTACTCCTCCAGAACTTGATTGGCTAGCTCATGAACTTAGCGATTGGTTAGGCTTACCAATTACTAGAGAGTAAACTACAAACTAAATTCTGCTGCGCCATCCTCATCCACATCTGCATCCTTACCCATAGCAGTAGGTTTAAATTTAGAACCATGAATTAATTCAGCAAATGCAATTCCTGGATTTTGGTGAAGAATATTCAGCACACTCATAAAATCTCGCACAATTTCCCCTGGTGTAAGTAATGCCTCTGCACCTAAGCGATTAATAATTTCTTGCACAAACTCCTTCAATTCCCGATTTGTCAAAGTCTGTTCATACCCAAAATTGAGTGCATGAATCTCAGCTAAACGTTGCAGAAGTGTCAAAATTTCTGCTTCACTCAACGGATTTAACCGAATCACTGGCCCTAAATGTTCCTGAACATTAGCCTGTGCAACAAAACGACTTTCTTTTGTGCGTCTTTGCCAAGCTTGGTCTGCAAAAAGTCCGCGTTTGGGGTCTTCTAAAAACTTGGTTGTTCCACCAACGACAATGCCAAGATGTTCTGCTTTGCACTGCATCGTATCGTTAAACATTGCCAGGAGTCGATTATAATTCTTTTCCCGCGTGACTGTAGTAGATATTTGATATAAATGTACAGCTTCATCAAGTATAATTAACAGTCCTTTATAACCAATTTCAGCTACAAATTTCGCAAACAGTTTTATATAGTCATACCAACTATCATCATCAATAATAACGCGCACTCCTAAAGCTGCTTTCGCCTCCACTTTAGTAGTAAATTCTCCCCGCAACCAGCGCATTGCTGCATTTTTTAAATTATCATCATCCATTCGGTAGCCACGCCAATAAGCGATAATGACGCTACCAAAATCAAAACCGTGAACTAAATCTTCAATATACTGAACTACTTCTCTAATTTTTGATTCAACTTGGTCATCAAAACCATCGTCATTCGGACGCATTTCAGTTTCTTTAACCACTTCTTGTTGAATTTTATTAATCCATCCTTCTAAAATTGAGACTAAAGCACCACCATCAGGACGAGTTTTTGTAGCTAGGTGGCTCATTAATTCTCGATAGGTAGCGACACCTTCGTGGTTGCTTCCAGCTAATCGGCGTTCTGGCGATAAATCAGCATCAGATACTACAAAACCTTGCTCCATAGCACGGTTACGAATTAGTTGTAATAAAAAACTTTTCCCTGAACCGTAGTTACCAATTATGAAGCGAAATGCTGCGACACCTTCTGCAATATCATCGAGATTTTGTAATAGGCTTTTGAGTTCTTTTTCTCGACCTACAGCGATATATTCAACTCCCACTCTTGGTACTACCCCCGCACCAAGGGAATTGATTAAAGCAGTGGATATTTTCTTCGAGATTTTGAGCTTTGCCATGTATTACACTTCACTTTATTCTAAACGCAGAAGCACGCAGAAGTAGGTAAGGGATATCATCTTACTACTAAATCTTACGACGGCAATAACTATTTAATTTGACGAAGTATGTCTAGCCATGAGGCCTTCATACATCGCAATCATTTTTTTGACATCTGTTATATGCTCCTGATAAACTTTTGGACTTTCGGAATCAGAATTAATTATTAATTCACCAATAGTATCATTTGCCTGTTCATTTATAGAATCGATTAATAAATTTGGCATAGTAATATTTGCTTCGGCAATTTTTTTAATAGCACTATTGGGATTATCTTGTTCAACTATAGCTTTTAATACTTGTAACTCATGTCCTGGAAGATTTCCGAGGAAATTAGTCCATTCTTCAGGGATATTTTCCGATGTCTCAACTTTTGAATTTTCAATTACATCTGAAGATTCAATTATTTCCGAAAATGGAAACAATTCAATATCATCTTCTTGGGAATTCTCCGACAAAGGCTCTGGATTCAAGGTTTCTACTTGTTGTAGTAATTCCCATACTTGATTTTGTAATGAGTCTCGTTCTTCTTGCAATAATGAAACTTGTCCTTGTAGTTGCTGTAATTCGGCTTTGGATTCTGCTAGTTGGGTTTGCGAAGAATTAAGAATAGCTTGGATATTTTCTCTTTCGGTTTTCGTTGCCACTAGCAATTGATTATTTTGGGTTGTCTCAACTTCTAGCTCTTGAATTGCAATTCGTAGTTCGTATAATTTTTCTTCTAATTGGGGTTTGAGTCTGCCTAAAAGAGTTAAATTACTTTCATTTTCTTGTTTCTCGTGTTGTAGCTCAAAAATTTGACTTTGCAATTGGGTGATTTCAGCACGAGATACATTACAATTTGACTCTAAACGGCGCTTTTCTGCTGTGAGAATAGAAAAAGCATTATTCAATTCACTTTGATTGTTCTGCAAATTATTAATTTCAGTTTGCAGGTTACTAACTTCTGTTTCTAATTGCTTCTTTTGTCCGGCAAATGTTCTTAATTCTCGATGTAGACTATCTCTTTGGCTACGGCTTTCTATAACTTGATTTTGGAGTTTTTGTGATTCAGCATATAGTAAATTATGATGTTCTTCAATTTGATTTATTTCTCTAACAACACGAGCTTTTAATCCCTCCATCTCTTTAATTCGCTTGCGGAGAGAACCTAAAACAAAAATTTCATAATTTCTACGTCGCTTGTCTATGAATAATGCTGTTGTATGGATAGTAACGGCAGTAATTACACCTGTGAGAAAGGCTTTATTGAAATCCCAGCTTGGGACAAGGCTAAGACCAAAACTCACACTAAAGGCAACTATCACTAGTATAAATCGATTGCTGATCGTTACTGATTGCATATTGCTGGTTTTTAGCGTAGTTAAATTATCTGAATAAGTAGCTCTCATAGTAATTTATAATTCGTAATGACGGTCGTTCGCCCTTGGCATCTCCCCTTCTCCCAAAGGGAGAGGCTAGCGCCAAGGGAGAAGATTCGCTAACGCTGCGCTAACGTAATTCGTACTTAAAAAACACATACACATAACATACTTAATCCAAGTGGTTTATCTGGGAAATCAAGATATTTTTCTCTATTTGGGTATCAGAATTGTTATGAAATCTCTAATTTTAGTTAATCTTGCATAATATTGCTCTGTAAGTTACAAAAAAGCGCAATCATTAATGAAACAATTTTGTTAAGTGTTGGATGTGTTTTTATTTGCATGAAAAAGTGTTAAATCTGCTTTTAAAAAATCAACAAACTGCCGTGCTGTACGTCCAGAACGACCATTATGACGAGTTGCCCATTGTAATGCCTGAAATTCTAAATCTTCTTGGGTAATATTAATTTCAGCTTGTGCCACTAGATGTTGTACAATTTTTAAATAAGTTTTCTGATTGGCTGGTTCAAAAGTTAAGGTTAAACCAAAGCGATCGCTAAACGAAAGCTTCTCCTGCATCGTATCCCAGGCATGGATTTCCTCGTTATCCTTGGGAGTCGGTCTATCTACAAAAAACTCCCGAATCAAGTGGCGGCGATTGGAAGTAGCATAGACAACTACATTTTGAGGCCGCGCCGTTAAATTACCTTCTAAAACTACCTTGAGGGCTTTAAAGGCATCATCATCTTCTTCAAATGAAAGGTCATCGACAAAGATAATAAATTTTTGTGACACACCTCGTAAATGTTCCACGATTTCTGGTAAGTCTTTTAAATCAGATTTTGCTACTTCTAATAAGCGGAGACTGCGATTGCTATATTCATTCAACAAAGATTTCACTAAAGAAGATTTGCCAGAACCGCGACTACCGTAAAGTAAGACATGCAGTGCCATTTCTCCTGATAATAAAAACTCTGTATTTTTCAGCAAAGCATCTTTTTGAGACTCGTAACCGACAAGAGCACTCAGCTTAATTTGGTCAGAATATCGGATACCGATAAACTGCCCAGATTGCCAGCGTAAAGCGCGATATTCTGCAAATAAACCAGAGCCACATTGCCGATAATAAGCTGCTAACTTTTCTACAGCATCACCCCAATTATCTAACTCTTGTAGATATGTCGCGAACTTTGTGTCTACTCCTACTAATTCTTGCTCTTTATACCACACTACTGGTGAAATCGGCATATAAGCAACGTCTTGTACCCACTCGCTCAAAGAAGCGCTGCTACATTCATAGAGACTTTGCAATATTTGTAAATCATGCTGAACTGCTGTGACTAAAGCTGAGGGCAAATCTTCAAATTCTCGCACTCCCGCCAGCCTTGTAAAGGGATTCTCACAGAAGAGAAGTTGAGTAATTAAATAGTCTTCCCAGTTTTGATTTCTAGCAGCTAAAGCGTGGAAGTAACTGCCGTAGGCTTGGAGACAACCTCGTGCATCGGTGTTAGTGTAACGTATAGCTTCCAACAGTTCCAGAAACGCCATCCCGACTTCACCTTGGAGAACAGACTGGTACAGTAAAAGTGAGGCTGCTTGGCGCTGGAGATATTGAACCTTTGTATATAAGGAAGTACTTGCCATTGGTATCGCTAGATTATTTATCAATCAACTGTGTGGTATAGCTAAATAGCTATGGTAAATTGTCTGCTGACCCTGGCAGTAAAGTCAAAGTCTACATAGGTTTTAACAATGAATTTAGGTATAGTTGCTGCTTTTGCCTACGGCATATTAGCGATTGTTGGTGGCGTTATTGGTTACATTCAAGCTACAAGTAGAGTCTCACTCTTAAGTGGTAGCATTAGCGGTTTATTACTAATACTTGCCGCTTACTTTCAACTCCAAGGACAAACCTGGGGTGCGATTTTAGCAGTGTTGGTTACTGCTGTTTTAGTAGTTTTCTTTGCATTTCGACTAGCAAAAACACGCAAGTTTATGCCTGCGGGATTAATGACAATTTTGGGTATGCTGGCATTGGCGGTGATGGTGAATCAATTTGTGGCTTTAAGGTAGCATTAGTCTCTAAGCAATAACCACCCTCCTGTGTTTTTGGTATGGCATGACTTTCCCTACTTTGAATTATATTAGTACATTTATATTACTGTGACTTTTTACTCTTGCCTTTGAAAAATGCCCTGTTTCAAGCTTGACAAAAGTACACTTACTTGACACTCCCCGAATTTTTAATTCGGGGATTCTACATTCACAGACTCGCCGTTAGACGACAGGCTTGCGCCAACCGCCCAAGAGGGCAAATCTCCTGTAGCGTAAATTCCCGTATGCCCTACGGTACTCAGTCCTAATTTCAAAATATTAATGCTAGCGTTTATGTCCCTATCCGCTACATAGTTGCAATGTGGGCAAACATGAGTTCTTGTAGACAGAGATTTTTTCACTTTCTCGCCACAGCTAGAACAGTTTTGACTTGTATTATGAGGAGGGACTGCAACAGTCACCTTACCGTATTTGTGACCAAAATATTCTAACCACTGACGGAAAGTGTACCAACCAGCATCACTAATAGATTTAGCTAGATGTCGATTTCTCACAAGCCCTTTCACATTCAAATCTTCATAGGCTACCAAATCATTAGATTGGATGACGGAGTATGCTAATCTCTTGCAGTACTCTTTTCGCTGCCTACTTACTCTTAAATGCTTCCGGGCATATCTATTTCTAGCTTTGTGGTAATTATTTGATTGTTTCTGCAAGTCTAACTTTCTTTGTTTGGTGAACTTCTTAGACTTTTTACGATTAGCACGGTTTAACTGTTTTTCGGATTGGCGATAGAACTGGGGTGAAGGTTCCACATTACCTCTATTGTCGGCAATGAAATACTTTAACCCCAAGTCAATACCAACTACTTGTAAGGCAGGCTGACTTTCTACCTTGACATCCACTTCAATCGCAAATTGAGCATAGTATCCATCGGAACGACATACTAAACGAACACGCTTAATCTGTTTAATGTCATAGTAATTAAGGTCATAGGTTCCCTTTAGTCTCACGGTTCCAATACCTTTCTTGTCTGAGAAAGTTATGGCTTTACGAGTAACAGAAAGCTTCCAACCAGTTGATTTATATTCAACCGAACGGCAATTTTTCTTAAACCTGGGAAAGCCTTTCTTGCCCTTAACTTTCTTCTTGCAGTTATCGTAAAATCGCGAAATTGCACCCCAAGAACGTTCAGCCGCAGATTGTCTAGCCATTGAGTTTAGTTCATCAGCAAAGGGAAATTCAGCAGCTAATACCGCGCAATATTTATTGAGGTCATATCTGCCAATATTTTTGTTATCTATCCAATAGCGCAAGCACTTATTTTGAATGAATTGACTAGTGCGAATAGCCTCATCAATAGCACGATACTGTTTCTCTTTCCCCTTAACTTTGAACTCGTAAACAATCATGGCATCGACCAATTAACCATCGTCTTATGTTAACATTATTTACATACAGCGCTTCCGGCTATTATGCAATATAGTTTTCTCCTTGCCCCTCTCCTATCATTGCTTTCAGCTTTTAGAATGTACCTCATAGCTGCCGGAAGTGCTATAACCCTGTTCTGTCACTCTCCGAAAACATTTGCCATTTCTTAATTCTAGAGCTTTTGTATAGCAAGCGATTGCGCGATTCTTTTCTAATAATAAATACAAGACCAATTTTTTTCTAATAGTATAGCTTGTATTGATTGCCTCATAAGACTTCTAGCGATTGCCCTGCCGGAAAGTGACAGAACAGGGGTAAGACAGCAAAATAAATTTGGCACATTCGCTTATATCCCCCGCATAAATGACGGGGGTTTTACGCATCACGCCCCATAAGGTGCGCTCATGTAGGCTTTGTTTGCGATCGCCCGTAGTCATCTACAATATATAGGTGACAAAAATAACGTGATAATAAGCTTTCCAGACATCAATTCTGAAAATTAAATCAAAAAATAATTACTAATTGCTAAAAAACTCCGGTTTTTTTGGCTTCGTGATGATAAATAAAAGTAATAGTGTTGAATGTCATGCTTTGTATCGCGAAGGATTACTCAAATTCTTCGCTGCTTTGAGGATGACTACTGAACATCAAACACATCTGCTACCAATCAGTTTTTTTTTGCTGGGGATGCTTCTTGTCCACAAAAAAAAGGCTTGACCACAAAACTTACTCTAGATGTATCTAAGTAACTATGCTGATAAAGTGTAAAGATGTCAGGGTATCTGGGAGCCAATTTTAAAGGAATTGCAAAGGACTTGGTGCCATTTTGGCAGGCTTTTCTCCCAAATATGAGATATTAGTAGATTGTAGAAATCTTTATTGTTATTCACATCTCTCTTCTTGCATTAGTTCCTATCTACTAAAAACTCTTAAGACCAAGAAATTTGACACGATAAGTTTAAGTAATTTAATGAAGTAGGAAATAATACATGGTATTATCACTGTCTTCTCATAACGTTATCCAGTATCTGCAAGACGCGGGTCTGTGTAGCTCAGAAGATGGCCCATCAGACAAATCTGAGTTGCCAGGAAGTAGTCAGAACAATTTCAATTTACTAGTGACTTTAGCAGATAATCGCCAACTGCTCATTAAACAAGAACGTAACGTTAACAACAATGACGGCGCGCCTCATGAATTGTTTCAGGAGTGGCTGTTTCACCAATTGCTACAACAGTTTCCAGTTTTAGGTAATACTTCAGCGATTGCGCCATTGGTAGTGCATTTTGACGAAGAAAATTCGATTCTTGTCCGTAGCTACTTGAATGAATATCTAGAGCTTGCGACACTATACCACAACAATGAGATTTTTCCACAAGAAATTGCCTCTGCCATCGGTACGACTTTAGCGGGACTGCATCGCGCCACTTACAACCGCCGAGAATATCGGGATTTTATGGCAACTGCTCCCCAAGGAGAGTTTCGCTACGGGTTTTACAATCCAGCTCAAGGGGTAGGGTCAATTGGCCCAGAGATTTTTGGGACTGTTCCCACGGATGCACTAAAATTCTATGTTCTTTATCAACAATACGAGAGTTTGGAATCTGCGATCGCAGATTTGGCATATAGCTGGAATCCTTGCTGCTTAACTCACAATGACCTGAAATTAAACAACATTTTGGTTCATTCCAAATGGGAGCAATTAGACAATTGTCTTATACGACTAATTGACTGGGAAGCTTGCTCTTGGGGAGACCCAGCCTTTGATTTAGGAACTTTACTGGCAAGCTATTTAGGAATTTGGCTTAATAGTCTGGTAGTAGACCCCACCATTGAGTTAGAAGAATCTCTACATTTGGCGTTAACACCGTTAGAGATTTTACAACCTTCAATTATTGCCTTAATTAGGGGTTATATAAATGCTTTCCCGATGATTTTGGAATACCGTAGCGACTTTATTTCGCGCGTTATCCAGTTTGCGGGGCTGGCACTAATTCATCAAATTCAGGAGATGATTACCTGCCGGAAACACTTTAATAATGTTGAACTGTGTATGCTGCAAGTAGCTAAAAGTTTACTTGTAATGCCAGAGCAAGCTGTACTGACCATTTTTGGTATGTCAGAGTCAGAAATCCTGAATCCTGTAGCAAAGATTCATAAATTTCCTCAGCCTGTGAAAGAGCAGCAGTTACTTCGGATTTATTACGAAAAAACTCGGCTGCGTGGTTGTTAGTAATAGGTAGCAGAACAATTTGAATCAGAACACACAATTCTGAATTCTGTATTCTGACTCCTAAATTCTATTTTGTTAAAGTTTGATTTCTGAATGGATTAATGCTAAATTCCTCTATTAATCAATCGCTAAATTCTCTATTTGATATTGCTCAAAATATCCAGATTGAGTCTAATTTTTGTATTTACCATCCCAATTATCAACCCTTCGCTCTGCCGACTAAAATAGCCGATAGATTTCAGCAAAATTCCGTAGATTTACAACAAAAATATCTCACTCTCCTGCTGCGAAATTTTCTCTATGGAATCTATTACAATGGCTCCTTACAAAGTACTTTGGCAGTCAATACTGATAATGCTAATCGACCGCCAAAGCATAATTTAGCAGATAATTCCATTTTGGAGATTGACTGGGACTTTTACGAACAACTGCACGCCAGTAATCACGGCATAGGTTACTTTGACCCTCGATGGCAGGTGTTGCGGAAAGAACCTGATGGGACTATGGCTGTGACTAAAGGCGGTTTAACACTTTATGTTGAGCCAGATTGCCATCTAGAATCCAGTAAGAAATCTACCAAAGTTGATGACATGGTAGCAATCTGGATGCCCAAAAATCGACTGCAAAATGGCTGTTACTTAGCAGTTAGCAATGTTGGACAGGAACGGCAAAGCAGCCCAGACGCCGATTTAGGAGCAGGGCGAATCTACTTTAACTTTACGGCATCTGGTGCGATCGCTCTTATGGAAAGCTTGACACTGCAACTAAATGCAGCCTCGATTCCCTTTAGCTTTCAAGTTCTCCACAACCCCTCTGCATACGGACGCTATGATTCGGGGCTACTTTACTTTGAACTCCCCGACTATCCAGCAATCCGCACAATCCTTCAGACTGTTTATATCGAAAATCAATCCCATTTCCAGCCCGAAATTCCTTTGTTTACCAAATTTTTAGCTCCAGGGTTAGGTTTAGCCGAAGAACCAACCCAAAAATTTGCGGCACAAGAAAGTTTTGGGATGAACCGTTGCCAAATCGTTGCTAATGCTTTATTGGAAGCTTGGCAAAAAGGTAAAAATGCTATGGAGGAAAGGATGAGGGTTATTGACCAACACTTTGCGCGACACCTAATAGATTTACAGCGTCCTTATCTCAATCCCAGTTCTGAGGATATATATAAGCCGTTAAATTGATGGGGAGTGGGGAAAGAGGCAGAGGAGCAGGGGAGCAGGGGAGAAGTTGGAGTAAGTTTTTCCCCTCCGCACCTCTGCCTCTTATGCCCCATCCATACCCAATTCAAAATTCCACAATTACCGGCACATGGTCGCTAGGTTGAGTTAACTTTCTGGGTGCGACATCAATAATACAACTTGTAGCGCGTTCATATAGAATGGGCGTGAGATAGTGGTGGTCAATTCGCCAACCTAAGTTGCGACGGAAAGCAGCAGAGCGATAATCCCACCAACTATAATTTCCGCCTTCTGTGGTGAATTTGCGGAAAACATCGGCAAATCCCAGTTTCAGAATATCCCGTAAGGCTTGGCGCTCTGTTTCTGTTGCCATAATGTGATTTTCTGTACTCACTTGCTCGTGAATATCCTTATCTTCTAGGGCAATGTTGAAGTCGCCGCACACACAAATTGCGGATTCTGACAACACCAGCAATCGCAAATACTCGTGTAGCGCTGTCAACCAGCGCAGTTTGTATTCGTATTTCTCCGTTCCTACCGCTGCGCCATTAGGAACATATAAGTTTACAATCCGCACACCATCAATTACACCAGTAATCACGCGCTTTTGCTCGTCCCATTCGTGGTGTAAATCTGGCAAAATCGCCCTAAACCCGCTACTGACATTTAGAAGTGGCTGGCGGCTAATCAAGGCTACGCCGTTATAAGATTTCTGTCCTGACATATAAAGCTTATAGCCTAACTCCTCAAAAGGCGATCGCGGAAATTCCGCATCCACAACTTTGGTTTCTTGCAAGCAGAGAACATCAACGGGATTTAGGGTTAACCAATCGATAACCTGTTCAAGGCGAGTGCGAATTGAGTTGACGTTCCAAGTAGCGATTTTCATTAGTTAATTATCAGAATTTTTGTAAATTACTAATTACAAATTATGTAATTATTGTACAATTAGTTAATATTTATAATTTCTTTCCTCTTTCCCAATTACCTTTAAATGAAGCTTTAATGACTTGATCCCATTGAATATTTTAGTATTGTCAGCTACAAAATATTCAATTTTGTAAGTTCTGCTACAAAACATTCTACCTCTTTATGATCCCCAAGACAGATGCAACAAATAATAGATTAGCTATACGGTTAGAAATGTAGGTCAGAGTTGACTTTTGCCAATAGTCCGTTAGATTTGTTGGTAGAAAATTTGCGGTACGGTTAACCGTTATTGCGCTTTTGATAGCCTGTTAGGTTAATTTAAATGTCAAAAGAGTAAGTACAAATGCTCTTTACTCATAAAATAATGAACTGGCTCATTATTGAGGACAATTTCATAGACTGAACCAGAAAAACTTATGAAAATTGCTCAAGTTGCCCCCTTATGGGAAAGGGTTCCACCTCCTAATTATGGAGGAATAGAACTGGTAGTGAGTCGCTTGACTGATGAACTTGTTCGTCGCGGTCATGAGGTAACTTTATTTGCCTCTGGTGATTCTCAAACTTTGGCTCATTTAGAAGCAGTTTATCCACGTGCATTACGCTTAGATCCAAATGTGAAAGAGTATGCAGTGTACGAAATGCTAGAACTAAGTCAAGTTTACCAGCGTGCGGATCAATTCGATATCATCCATTCTCATGTAGGGATTTCGGCATTACCTTTAGCGAGTTTGATAACAGTAACTGCTACAGTCCACACCCTGCACAATAATTTTACAACTGATAACCGCCACGCATTTAGCTACTACCAAAAGCAACCATACATCAGCATTAGTAATTCGCAGCGTCAAATCGATCTCAATTATGTTGGCACGGTTTATAACGGAATTGAGCTAGCAGATTACCCATTTGTAGCCCAACCCTTACAACCTCCATATTTAGCGTTTTTAGGTCGTTTTTCGCCAGATAAAGGCCCGCACCATGCGATCGCTATTGCTAAACAAAATGGTTGGCGCTTGAAGATGGCAGGGAAGGTTGATGCAGTACACTCTGAGTTTTTTGAACAAGAGATTGCTCCCCACATAGATAGTCAGCAAATTGAATATCTCGGTGAAATTAACCACGCCCAAAAAACTGAACTTCTGGGTAATGCTGCCATAACTCTTTTCCCCATTAGCTGGCAAGAACCTTTTGGTTTAGTAATGACTGAATCAATGGCAACTGGTACGCCAGTAATTGCCATGAATTTCGGCTCCGTACCTGAAGTTATTGCCCACGGTAAAACAGGTTTTATCTGCAATAGCTATGCAGAAATGGCGGCAATGATTCCACCAGCTTTGGAACTCAATCGTCAAACCTGTCGAAAATACGTAGAAAACAACTTTAGTGTTAGCCAGATGGTTAACGGATATGAAGCTGTTTACAGACAAATTATTAAAGACCGCATAGAATCGAATGGCCGCATTCATGCAGCTAACATTCAGTTTTAATCAACTGCTTTTTTGACTTAGTTTAAAACAACAATTTTTTTAAGGAGGACATTGGTATGAGTACGAGAGCTAACACCTGCCCATGCTGCGGTGGTTCCCTCCTGCGTCATGCTCGTCATGGTGAACTATATTGGTTTTGCCTGTCGTGCCGACAAGAAGTACCGCTGTTAACTGTACCGCTATTAAATACTACTCGCCTGCCTAATGTGGAAACCCGGAACACCGGAGTAGTCGCCCAGCCAGCGGTGAATACCTAGTACCGGAAGGCGTAAGTCACGCATTCAAAAGTTTTGTATATCAAGGCTTTTGCAAGTTTTCAAATGGTACCTTGATTTACGCCGCGCTGTACTAGTTTTTCGCTATTTTCGATTCATAAAAGCTTACTATAAATCAAGACTAATTTGTTTAAACCTATCAACCAACTTCAACTGGTAAAATCAGATGAAGCTAATTGATAGGTTTAAAGTTTTGCTAGCAGCCTTACTTCATGGTCAAGAAGATTTACGCCTAGAGGAAGTTTCTGACCCCACTCCGGCAGCTGGCGAAGTTGTAATCCAAGTGGGAGCAGCAACTACTTGTGGTACAGATTTGAAAGTCTGGCGGCGTGGTGGTCATGCCAGAATGCTGATACCGCCGACGCTATTTGGTCACGAAGGTGCTGGGCGAATTGTTGCTGTGGGTACAGGGGTGACAAATTGGCAAGTAGGCGATCGCATCGTTGCGAATAATTCTGCTCCATGCATGAATTGCTTTTTTTGTCAACGTCAAGAATATTCTTTATGTCCAAATTTAACATGGAATAATGGGACTTTTGCGCAATACTTGAAAATTCCTGCACCGATAGTAAAACATAATTTGTTGCAGATTCCCGATGACTTGCCGTGGGAATTGGCAGCGATGACGGAACCTTTAGCTTGTGTGTTACATGGTGTAGCGCGTTCTAATATTAAGCCCAAAGATAAAGTAGTCGTGTTAGGAGATGGAGCAATTGGGCTGATGTTTGTGGCGGCGTTGAGTGAGAAAGCTGAGATTTTGCTGTGGGGAGGTAATAACCACAGACTAGAAATTGGTCAGAAATTGGGTGCAACCCAGACCTTTAATTATCATCAAATTTCAGAGATTCCCAGTGTAGTTAAAGAACTTACTCAAGGATGGGGTGCAGATGTAGTAATTGAAGCTACTGGTGTCCCAAGTGTTTGGGAAACTGCGATCGCTTGTGCCCGTCCTGGTGCAACAGTCAACTTATTTGGTGGATGTCCACGGGATACCAGTATTACCGTCAGTACAGAACAGCTACACTATAGCGAACTTACCATCAAAGGCGTGTTTCATAATACACCAGAGTATGTGCGATCGGCCCTTGCACTCATAGCTAGTCGTAAAATTCCCTTTGAGTTACTTATTAGCGAACAGCGACCATTAAAAGATTTAGAACAGGTGTTTTCTGATATGAAGGCGCGTAAAGTAATTAAAGTGGCGATGATTCCTTAATTTTTTGTGGGGTACAGCAAATGATCTGGATCTAGCCAAACAATGTAAAAAATCTTTTTAACCGATCGAGCAAGGTCAGCCAGTAGATTATGTCTTTTTGGCTACAAGAAAATTTGCTGTTACTGTCCTGATAATATTTAAACGAAAAGCTCATGCCTTGAGTTGGCTTCAGCTTTGTTGGTCTAATACCTGATGTGCCGTCTTTGGCAATCTCAGTCTTCTTAATCCTTTTTTTCGACACGAGATCCGTAATACTCCTTCATCCACTGTTTCTGAATAACTTCGTTGGAAGCTTCATCAAGTGGTAGATTTCCTCTACCCAAATTCCAGGGTGTCTCGGCATGAGTCATTTGCTCTAGTTCATAACCATCACAAGCAAAGTATTTTTGTGCAACCTCATCTAGAAACTCTTGAACCTCTTGGGGTAATTCTGGGTTAGCATCTTCTAAAATTGGTTGCCATCCAAAAAGCCTATACTTCTGGTACAACGCAGGTATCACAGGGCCATGTATCCAGGCTTGAAAATCCTCTGGGAATAGAGGAGTGTCATTGATTGCAAGATGCCAAGCCTGAGCATAGTACACAAGCTTTTGCAGCTTTAGATTACTGATAAAAGAGCCTGTTTCATTTGCTAACCAGATAAAGTAATCTGCTACGTTAAAACATGACAACACTACAAGCACCCCCTTCAGTATGCTAGATAATAGTTAGCTTTTATTTGCTCTACTACATCACCTTAAAGAGTTATCACAGCAAGAGCTTGGAAGAATTTCTCTGCTTCTTATAGTTTAATTGAGCGATCGCTATAATTGCGTCTCTACCACCTAATAACTAAATCCTTATGGCAAACACTATTTCAATTACCGATTCTCTAGTTCCTAATCCCGTTCCTAAATCAACAATTATTCGTTTGGAGAATATCTTTAAAATATATGGCAGTGGCGAAACTGAAGTCAAAGCACTTAACGATGTGAATTTAACTATTCACGAGGGCGAATATTGTTCAATTATGGGGCCTTCTGGTTCAGGAAAATCCACAGCGATGAATATTATCGGCTGTCTAGACCGACCCACAGGCGGACATTATTACTTAGATAATATTGATGTGGCACAAATGGATGATAAATCTTTGGCACACATCCGTAATAAAAAGCTGGGTTTTGTCTTCCAACAATTCCATTTATTACCTCAACTCACAGCATTAGAAAATGTGATGCTACCAATGGTTTATGCTAGTGTGAGTCCGAAAGAAAGAAGCGATCGCGCAACAGAAGCACTGACGCGAGTAGGTTTAGCAAATCGCCTCAACAACAAACCAACTCAACTATCTGGCGGACAACAACAAAGAGTAGCGATTGCCCGTGCGATCGTTAATCGTCCCGTGGTACTCCTCGCAGATGAACCCACAGGCGCACTTGATTCGCACACAACCCAAGAAGTCTTAGATATTTTTGGCGAACTCAATGCCAGTGGAATCACGGTTGTCATGGTGACACATGAACCAGAAGTTGCCCGTCAAACCCAGCGCATCGTTTGGTTCCGTGATGGTCAAGTAGTACACTCCAACCTCACCCCAGCCGACTTGAGTCAGTTAGCTGTCTCGTAGTTTGTTAAAGTCCGCAGAGGCGGACTTTAGTTTGGGTAGCCGCGACTTCTAATCGCCAAAGCTGATTACAAACTTGACGTTTTTCCAGTTTCTGCTTGCGTTGCGATCGGTTTAACATCCGTGTAACCCACTTCACCAGCTATTGTCCGAAACACTGACATTTGCTCTTCAAAATCTAGTCCTTCAATTTCGGAAAGCAGATCGTTAACTGCCTTACTTGCCTGGTAGCTAGCTGGCATTCCCACCACCGTATCCCCCATAGCTACCGCCCAAGCATACCAAACTAGCAGCTGGTTGTTTTCTTTTATCGCCCCATAAGCACGGGAATATTCTGTGTCTTTGCGGTTAACGATATCCCGCATAATATCTAGTTGCTGCTCATCGGACAATTTAAAATAATCTCCTAGCAGAAGTGGTGCTAACTCTGGTTCTGCCGCAGCAGGAACTGCTGGGGTGATCGAATCACCCATTTTTTCATAAACAAAATAGAACCAGGCTAATTTAGCATCGGTATCTAAGGCGTTAAACACATCTACCAATTTTTGAGTTTCATTGCTCTGGGCTTGAGAAATACTTTTATCGTAACTTGCAGTCATAAATTTATTTCCAAGGAAATGTAGTAGGCCAAACTAAGTGGTACCAGAGTTTGAGGATCAGATTCTACTACCGATAGAAATAGTTAAATTAATTGGAAATCGCAGCTTTAATCTACCTTTTAATAGAGGTAAAAGTCTCCCGCAGGAAGCAATAAATCAGCACATTACTTCGCTATAATCACCTTAGCAATAAAAAATTTACCTAAGGTTTTAATTATGCCTGATGAAGAAGTAAAGCCCAATTTAAATGAAGCTTCCACCCAGGATGCACAATTAGCTGCCGAAAGCATAGCTAGTGGTGAAGAAAAAGCGCCAACGGTGGATTTTGATGCTGATTATGCAGCTGCACAAAAATTCAGCGTGAGTGAAGTCGATCGCACAGGTCAAGGTGCAGCAGCAGCTGAATCAGCTACTGCACCTAAATATCAAGCCTCTAAGCCACAAGAGACAAAGACTCAAACACAGTCAACTGGCAATCCTGATGATTTTCTGGAGTCAGCAAAAGAAGTTGGAAATTCTCAGACTGGGGATGCAGCTAATGTCAGTGATGATTTAGTAAAACAAGCTTTAGAAAAGGGTGAACGGAAAAATTAATTTTTCTTGATATCTTGCTATTTTGTCAGATGGGCAATGTCACCAATATGAAAATTGAGGTTCTCGGTATTAGTAGACATTGCCCACTCTACTGTTTCGATCGATTGTTAATCCGCTTTTGACTATTTATTAATTAACGACTGTTCATCACTTCTAGTAGTTCGCTAGGTCGCTGAATTAAATAATCTGGATTTTGCTTGGCTAGTACTTCCGGTGAGTTAAAGCCCCAAGTGACTGCAATCACTTGGATATTTGCTTTTTTTGATGCTTCTATATCTCTGGTTTCATCTCCAACATAAATAACTTCTTGAGGTTTGAGTTGCTTTTGCCTCAAGACATTATTTATAATAGTTGTCTTGCCAAAAATTGTAATTCCTGAGTAAATAAAATCAAATAGGTGATTTAAATCATTGATTGTGAGGAATTGTGTAACATTTTCTTTAGAATTAGAAGTGATAATACCCAGTTTATATCCTTGATTTTGGAGTTCTGTTAATGCTTCCTTAATACCCAGAATGGGCTTTAATTCTGGTATTTTGTTTTTTAATTCTCCTTTAACTTGTTTAACTAGAAAAGGTATCTTAAATAGAGAAACTCCTGAGTACTTAATGATTTCCCTAGAGGTTAAGTTCTTGAGAAAGGCTAATTGTTCTGGGCTTATTTGTTTATAACCAAAGTCTCCAGCTAAACGATTAGCAATACTTACAAGGGCATCTACTGTATCAGCAATTGTGCCATCAAAAT
Organism: Nostoc sp.; assembly: GCF_036917235.1. Lineage (GTDB taxonomy): Bacteria > Cyanobacteriota > Cyanobacteriia > Cyanobacteriales > Nostocaceae > Nostoc. The sequence continues at coordinate 111,120 of NZ_JBALDU010000078.1, read as the reverse complement.
CAAAAATAATTACTTTCTGGGTCATTCTTCTGCCTGGATGCGTCAAGATTAGCTAGGGCGTTGCGTCGTAACATTTCTGGCTTAATCCGCCGCAAGGCAGATGCTGGAAATCGTTTATCCCAATCCTCATCTGAGATTTGGGCTAATTCTAGCAGGTGGGGAGCAATATTCACTGGATTTGGCTGAAACTCTGCAATATCAGTTGTTTGGGCAAAACGTTGATTCCAAGGACAAACATCTTGGCAAATATCGCAACCAGCAACCCAGCCTTGCAGATGAGGTGCGATCGCCTCTGGCAATTCCTTGTCACGATTTTCAATGGTATGATAAGCAATGCAACGATTAGCATCGACAACAAAAGGCTGAGTAATTGCACCTGTAGGACAAGCCTGAAGACAACGAGTACAGCTACCGCAGTGTTCTGTATGTGGGCGATCGCTCTCTAATTCTAAATTTGTCAACACTTCTCCCAAAAATACCCAAGAGCCATATTCCCGTGTAATCACATTACCATTCTTGGCAATCCAACCAATTCCGGCAAGTTGAGCCAACACTTTATCTGGCACCGGGCCAGTATCTGCATAATAAAGAGCTAATACACCTGGATCGAGTGATTTTAGCCATATAGATAGCTGCTTGAGTTTTCCATGCATCACCTTGTGATAATCCCTTCCCCAACCATAACGGGAAATTTTGGCGTATTCCTCACTTTCAGGACGTTGATGTGGCGTGTAGTAATTCAGCGCTACACACACTAGCGATCGCACCTCTGGCATCACTAAGCGGATATCCTGACGCTTTGGATTAGCCATCCATTTCATATCAGCCTGATAACCTAGTTCAATCCATGCTTGCAACCTCTGTGCTTCTGTGGCATTTATCCGATCTACAGCAGTAATTCCAACTTTGTGAAAGCCCAACTCGCTGGCTTTTTCTTTCACCAGACTGCTGCTCGTTACAGAATACTGATTCATTTTTTTTATCTGGATTTTGCCCAAATAAATGCGCTTTAATTATATATTATTTAGCTAATAGATTCAATTAAGATTTTTTACTTACCCAATATATAGCCTGTCTTAAGCTGCGTAGCAGTTCAAGACTTCCATCGTTAGGAAGATTTATTAATATGTAGCAAATGTAGCAATCTATCTCAACAGCAGCTTTTTTTTTACTTATTTTTGTATTGAAATTAATATTCAGATAGCATAATACAGGTAATTTTATGACCTCTGCTGAATTTATATCGCCAGTGCAGTTTCAAGAAGAATTCCAGATTGAGGGAATTACAGAACCAAGCGTACTGCGTTATTTTGAAACCTTAAATGTAGGAGAATTTGAGGCAACTGCTGCCTTGTTTGCGATCGCTGGTGTAATGCGTCCGCCATTTGAATCTGATATTGTGGGGACAGATGCGATCGCAGCCTACTTAAAACAAGAAGGTCAAAACATCAAAGCTTACCCGAACACAGGAATAGCCGAGACTTTAGAAAATGGTGATATGCAAGTCCAGGTAACAGGCAAAGCACAAACTTCGTGGTGTAGTGTCAATGTCTTGTGGCTATTTATCCTCAACCAACAACGGCAAATTTCTTATACTAGAATCAAACTTTTAGCTTCCCCCAAAGAGTTACTTTCTTTACGTCGTGAAAACTAAATAGCAAATAACTAGCAAGGGCAAAGTTTTAAACCAATATTTATCACCCAGTCACACAGGATTCATGGCTTTATTCTGAGTCCTGTTAGCGATAGCGGGGCGTTTAGCCCATTCTGAATTCTGAATTCTTCCTCATAAATAGCATGACTTGAAAAATAGTAACTTTATGTCTATTGGACTAATTCGGGTAAAGTAGCTTCTAACTTCAGACAGTTGGCACCATTAACCTGCAATTTGTAATCTACTTTATCCATGAGACGATTCATAATCAGCCAACCATAACCACCTTCTTGCTTTTCCATCGGGTTTGGAGCGTAGTAGTTAGACATATCAAACCCTTCGCCGTAGTCCCAAATTTCTAGGGCAAAATCCCGGTCTTTCACTTCTAAACGTAGTAATATAGGTAAATTTGGTTGATCCTTGTGGGCGTGACGGACTGCATTCGAGTAGGCTTCCACTAAAGCCAGTCTCAAACGACTTGATTGGCGCGACCAATCCACAGATTCTCCTAGCTGAATTTTCAAACATCCCAACAACCAGTTTTCAACAATATTCAGAAAATTCAAGTCGCTTGGTACATGAAGCTCACTTTTCATGACTTACAAAATCTCCAGTGAAAGTATAGTTTGATCGTCTTCTTGAACGTGATTATCTGCCTGGATGCGAGCTAGTAAATGGTTCAGAGAAAGTGGTTGTTGCTCTTGTTGTAAGAGCTGCCAAAGACCATCTTGATTCAGCATCGAACGGTTCGCTGACTCAACCCCAGCCTCAGTTTTTACTGTTGAATCAGGATTATTTGATACCATTGCTTCTGTAATTCCATCGCTGGCTAGTAACAATGTGTCTCCAGCAGCGAGAACCAAGCGACCAGACTGTGCCTGCCACTTAGGCAAAATCCCCAAAGGAACGCTGCGAACTTTCAAGTAATTGGGGTTTTCGGCTAAAGCACCTTGGCGTGACCATAATATTGGATAAATATGACCGGCATTAGTGTAGACCAGTTCCTTAGTACTAGGGGTATAACAGGCTAACACAAGAGTGACAAAATAATTGTTGCTAATTAAATCTTCACTGAGAGCGTGGTTAAGGTTCTGCATGACCACATTCGGCTCTGCTGGTGTCTCTTGAGATAATTCTCGGCGCAAAACTGAAATAATACTAGCCATAAATAAAGCTGCTGGGACGCCCTTACCAGAAACGTCACCCACTGCCAACCACAAGTCGCCTTTAGGATGGACAAAAACTTCAAAAAAATCGCCTCCTACTTCGCGCGCCGGATAGCAGCAAGCTTGTACCTTCACACCTTTAATATCAGGTAAACTTTGGCGTAGCAGATTGTATTGAATTTGGCGAGCCACCTCTAACTCAGTGTGAATCTGCTGTTGCTTTTCTTGGAGGCGTTGGTAGAGTTTTGCTTGAGAGAGGGCTAAGGCTGCTTGTTCGGCAACACCTGCAATTAGTTGGATATCTTCGTCTTCCCAAGGGCGATCGCGTCCCCATTGGTGGAGGGTCAGCACAGCCAATAGATGCTGATGGTAGCTAAGTGGCACAACTAGGTGGTGACTAGGATTACCGTCATATATATCTTGAGCGAGTTGATAATGACGGGTTTCCAGCACCTTTTCGATTAAAACACTGGAGTCGAAGAAGGAATCTAATACATCAGATTTCGGATCGCGGTAGAAAAACTCGTCTTGTGTAAGGCGATCGCCTTCTACTGGTTTGAGCAAGCAGCTGGTAGCTTCAAATGTTTCTCCAATAGTTGCGACAATTTTTTGCAGCATACTATCGTAGTCTAAAGATTCCCGAATTGCTGTTGTTACCGCATTAAACAAAGATTCTCGCCGTAGGGCCCGACGCAACTCTTGGGTGCGCTTTTTTACTAGACGATATGTATCAGTGGCTTGCTCAACTAAGTTTCTCAGCCGATCCGGATTCCAGGGTTTGGTAATGTACTTAAATACCTGACCGGAGTTAATCGCATCGACCAAATCTTCGACATCAGTAAAACCAGTTAACAAAATCCGAATCGTGTCTGGAAAGCGTTCTACGGTGCGACTAAAAAATTCAGTCCCATTCATTTCTGGCATTCTTTGGTCAGAAATAATCACCGCCATTTCGCCAAATTGATCCAAGGTTTTCAAAGCATCAAAGGCATGATTGGCTTTATATACTTGAAAATCTCGCCTAAAAGTGCGGTAGAGTAAATCTAGGTTATCTGGCTCATCATCTACCACCATGAGCTTAAGTTTTTCCGTCGCAATCTCAGCCATATTTGACTTTTGTTTTCATATATTTGAATGGCGAGATAATATGATGTTTATCCCACCTAATAAATAAGAGAAAATTAGAGAAGCCATTCATTTTGAAAATATAACTTTTCAAAGTTGTGAGTTTCCCTTGATTATCCTCAATTGATCCACACCAAAATTAAATTTATCCAACTAACCCAGAACGCAAGGCGCGGACTGCTGCTTGGGTACGGTCATCGGCACATAGCTTATTCAAAATATTGCGAACGTGAGTTTTAACAGTGCCAACTGTGATGTAAAGTCTTTCCGCAATGACTGCATTACTACAACCTTCGACAATCAACTGTAACACTTCCAATTCCCTTTCTGTCAGGGTGTAAGGTTGAATTCCTTCCAGATTCTCAAAAGAATCAGGGTTAGGAGCAATAGTCTTGGAATCGACCAAAACCGATTCCAACTTTTGAGGATTTTGTTGCGCTTGTTGTAATACAATCCGAGCGATCGCTGGATCGATCCAGGCGTTGCCATTGTAAGTTACTCGTACTGCTTCCAGCAAATTATCAAATTTGATATCTTTCATACAGTAAGAGTCTGCACCAGCGGCAAAAGCTGCCAACACCGCTTCTTTGTTATCCCGCAGCGTCAAAATTAAGACTTTTGTAAGTAGCTGCTGGCCATTAGTAGTAGATTTTACCTCCCGTGTTAACTCAATGCCATCCTTATCTGGTAAACCAATATCGACAATGGCAATATCGGGTTGTAGCATTTTTAACATTTTTAGACCCTCAGCAGCATTAGCAGCTTCACCTACAACTTCAATTTCATCCTTTTGCTGTAGTGCTGTACGAATACCCACACGAGTTAGGTCATGATCTTCAATCAGAGCGATACGAATTTTACTCATAGCCAACTTCAGCCCGTTACACTATAACCATAAAGTCGAGTTTCGTGACATACTCCCACACTAACTGCAAGCAGTATACTGGGGGCTTCTATTCCCGGAACCAGAGTTGCGAGTTGAGCGTTTTATACTGAGTGAATATTACACTGTAACAATAAAAGTTGGACTGGTTCAGCCCAAGTACAAGCGCCCAAGATTAATAGACAGAGGAGTGAAATTAATTATGTGTTATCTAAAACCCTTATATATACGTAGTACTGCTACGTATATACATTCTTGTTCACTCTTATGTCTATTTAGTTTAATTATGCTTTCTCTCGTTGCAGGGCAAAGGGGAATCTCTTTTGCCTAAGTTCTAATATAAAAAAATTTGATAAACTTAACATTCATGGAAAATCTGGTGTGAGTATTACTTAAGAATAGGCTATGTCTAACGGCAATCAAGCATTTTCAGTGTTGGGAATACCAGTTCATGTGATGGCTGACTATCCAGGCTGGTTGTTAGAATCCCTGTACACAGGCAAAGGAACTCATGTCGTAACGCTCAATGCAGAAATGACTATGCAGGCAGAGCGAAATCAATTATTAGCTCAGGTAATTAAAAATGCTGAAATGGTGATTCCAGATGGAGCTGGGGTAGTTCTGTATTTACGATGGCTGTTATGGCAAAAAGTGCAGCGTTTTCCAGGGATTGAATTAGCAGAAAAACTTTTGCAAGCACTTGGGCAACAAAAGATAGGGACAAAGATATTTTTCTATGGAGGAGCGCCTGGAGTGGCTGCAAATGCGGCAGATTTTTGGCAGCAGCAAATTCCAGATTTGAATATAGTCGGTACTCACTCAGGCTACCATTCTCCAGAAGAAGAAGCACAATTGCGACAAACTCTGGCTCAATTGCAGCCACAAGTGATTTTTGTTGGTTTGGGAGTGCCGCGTCAAGAGTTATGGATTGCCGAAAACCGCCATTTGTGTCCCCAAGCAATTTGGATTGGCGTTGGTGGCAGTTTTGATATTTGGTCGGGAACTAAAACTCGCGCTCCCGCCTGGTTAGGAAATAATAATTTGGAATGGTTGTATCGCCTTTATCAAGAACCTTGGCGCTGGCGGCGGATGTTGGCTTTGCCGGCGTTTGCTGTGAAAGCGTTTGTTTATCGTTTGACAGCCAGGGGTGCAATTAGTTAAGAGTGCTGAGTGCTGTTAGCGGTAGCGGGGCGTTTAGCCCGTGCTGAGTGCAATTAGTTAAGAGTTCTGAATTCTGAATTCTGAATTCTGAGTTTTCAGTACTGAATTGTGAGTGTTCTTACTTAGTTACTATTAAAGTCTTCAAAAAATTTTAAATTTTCTTTGTTGAAATTTAAATTCCCAGGCAAAACCTGGGAATCCTTATTTTGGGGAGAATGTCACATTTAAGCAGTCAAACTGTTTGGTTGTGGGTATGAGGAAAGTTTAACAATGCCAGTATTAACAACTCAAGTTAAGAAAGACTTTTCCGTTCATGGAGAGGACAGTGAAACTCAACAGCACGGTAGCAATACTGCTACAAAGGTACAATTGCAATCTGTAACCAAGACTTATGCTAACGGCACTCACGCCTTATTAAATGCAAACCTTGAGGTAAAAAAGGGAGAATTTCTGTTTATCACGGGGCCAAGTGGTTCTGGTAAATCAACGCTCTTGAAACTACTGTATGGCCAGGAGTTGCCTACACAGGGAGAAGTAATTGTTGATGAATGTAATGTAGCGGATTTGCGGGGCGATCGCTTGTCATTATTGCGGCGACGAATTGGTATTGTGTTTCAAGACTACAAACTGATTACCCAACGAACAGTAGCAGAAAATGTCACTTTTGTGCTGCAAGCTCAAGGGTATACCCGTAAAGAAATTCAACGACGTTTAGAACCAACCTTAAAGCTGGTAGGTTTGCTGAGTAAAGCTGACTGCTTTCCAGATCAACTGTCTGGGGGAGAGCAACAGCGAGTGAGTATTGCCCGCGCGATCGTTGGTACACCACCCCTACTGTTGGCGGATGAGCCGACTGGAAATCTCGATCCAGATAATTCCTGGCAAGTAATCCAGATTCTCCAGAAGTTAAATTCCTTTGGGGCTACGGTGATTGTTACCACCCACGACGAACAATTGGTACGGCGCTGCAATCATCCGATAGTGCAAGTTTGTAATGGAAGGTTGTCTCGAAAATAGTTATTTGTCATTGGTCATTAGTCATTAGTCATTGGTCATTTGCAAAGGACAAAGGACAAATAACTAATAAACGTGGTGTTTGACTTTTGCTGATACGGGTACGAAAGGTACTGCTGTTTTGGGGGGTACTTGTAGGCGATGGTCTCCGACCGACCGGAGGTCATCGCAGGCTTGTAAACTCTTAAAAGCTGCCTCTCGCACTACAACTTCTTCCTCTCGGCTGAGTAGGAGTTGCAAGCATTGGACAATATCTTGCTGCACTGAAGAGTCAACTCGCTTACGGCTGATGAATTTATTTAGTTGACCTAGAGCAATTAACCGCTTCAATGGATCTTTTTCTGTTAAATTCATCAACAAGCGATCGAGGTGGTCTTCTTTTCGATTTTCAGAGAAGTTGACAATTTGCCATACCAATAAAATTAAAGTTAACAGGGTTCCCACACCTTGCGCGATCGCACCAGCAGCAATCCAATGACTGTGAGAGTCAACCCATATTGCCGCTGCCATGTAAGTGCTGACAGTAGCAATACCACCACTGATGACTGCTAAAACTAACCGACGATTTGAACTATTTAAGAACTTACGTATTTTAGACCAGCGCAATTGCCAGTCCCACTCCTGCATTGAGTAAACCAATACCATTACTCCAATGCCGATTAAGAGAGCCAGTAGCAGTTTCCAGTTCCACAACAACATGGCAATGATAATTGTCAGGAACCCAAGAAAGCCCCCAGGGCCAGAGAAACGTTTAAATGTTTGCTGCTTTATGGCTCCCTTTGTCTTGAATTTTGGAAGCGACCAGTTCCAGTTGGGGATTTGGTTGATCAATTGCTGCCAAGAAGACGAAGCCTGTGCCACAGTGTTTACCTACTTGATTACGAAATTACCTATTGTATAAGTTTTACTATGGATGAAGGAAGGATGAAGGCTTAAACCACAAAATGCCCGATTTTATAGAGAGATAGTAGACTAATACAGCACAGCGCATAAGATACCATTTTCAATCGCTAAGAGCAAGGGCATCTTGTACGTAAGTCTTACTTAAAGACAAAAACGAAAGTTATCAAGGGTGAATTGACCATCAAAAGTACAAAAGGTAACGCTGTGAATGTCATTCACATTTATAGATAATAAGGTATTGGGGGAAATTGGCGAGTCGGAATTGGCAAGATTAGAGCCTGGTAGTGCAGTTTGAGCGAGTAGTTGCCGATCGCGATCGTAGGCGGAAAGCACTAGCCGTTGCGAACTAGTGACAAAGGCGCTAACCGAGCTTACTGGACGCAAGAAAGTAGCTTCTAAAAATCCGCTTTTGGGCGCTCCCATTAAGACTATTAGCCCTGAATAGGTTGGAAATGCTGGATTTGATGGCTGTATTGCTAGAGAATTGTGAAAAATGACTCCCCAACGTTCATATTGGCGCTCTACCGCTTCAAAACACTTCAAGTCTTCTAGGTCTAAACAAATACAAGTAGGTACAGTAAGTTTGGCAGCATCAAAAACTGGCTCAACCTGACCCCGCCTAGCTGAAGCTTTAATTTCGTTTTGTATATTCAAGTTGTCAAGCGCAAATTTAGCGTCTTCAATCGTTGGCAGTTTATTTGATTGAAGAGTAGCCTGCTTTACCATGACATCCCGCCTTACTATTACTTAGATAAAAATCAGATTAATTATACATTAAAAGCTGTATTTTCTACATATATAAGTAGAATTAACAGCTTATTAAAATAAGCGTTTTAACTATTTTTGACGTGTTGACGCTCAAAATTATTTATTGGTTTTTTGATAGACTACCATAAAAACTTATGCTGGATTCACGCTGGAGCGAGCCTCGCTACCATGAAAAACCCTTATATAACAGTAATTACAACGTTCCGTTACTTTATTTTTATGAAAAAAAGCACCAAATCTTTACAAGTAATCCAGTAATTTTATATCTACTTAATCTGACGCTAGCGAGAAGTCTGAGAGTGATTGGTTCGCTGATAATAACAATGAGTGGGGAGTTTGAACTAGACACATGAAGAGTGCTGAGTTAAAAGACTGCCTACAAGGGTCGTTGCTATTACTAAATACGCAAGTCTTCAGTGCTTGTTAATTTACTCAGCACTAAGTGCGGCAAACATCTAGGGTGACGAAAGGGGGGGCGGAAAAATTATCGAATCTTCTCTTTGTGTGCCTGCCTCCCAGTTATCGTGTCTTACTTGTGCCAACGAATCACTACAGTCAACAAAAAAGACTTATGTTTCAACCACTAGGATTTGAACAACGCTCTATAGATACCTCACTAGGTAGAATGGTATATTATACTGCTGCTGGAGCGCCTTGGGAGGATGATGTGACAGCCAAAGACGATCGGGAAACTTTGGTATTCCTGCACGGCTTTGGTGGTGGGTCTTCTGCTTATGAGTGGTCGAAAGTTTACCCGGCTTTTGCGGCTGAATATCGGGTCATTGCGCCAGATTTGCTCGGTTGGGGTAGGTCTGAACATCCAGCACGAAGTTATAAAGTTGAGGATTATTTGACCACGATTCGGGAGTTTTTCGAGCAAACTTGTACTGGGCCCGTAACAGCGATCGCTTCTTCTTTGACCGCAGCCTTTACAATTCGAGTAGCAGCAGATCGTCCTGATTTATTCAAGTCTCTAATTCTTACCACCCCTGCCGGACTTTCAGACTTTGGCGAAGACTACTCCCGTAGTTTTTTTGCCCAGTTAGTTAGCGTTCCCATTGTCGATCGTTTACTTTACAGCACTGGAATTGCTACTAGTGGCGGCATTCGCGGCTTTTTAGAACAACGGCAATTTGCTCAATCCAATCGAGTCTACCAAGAAATTGTAGATGTTTATCTACAATCCGCCCAACAGCCTAATGCTGAGTATGCAGCACTGTGCTTTGTACGTGGCGATTTATGCTTTGATTTATCCCTTTTCATTCAACAATTGACTACTCCCACCGCGATTATTTGGGGACAAAAGTCAGAATTTACAGGGCCCTCAATTGGTCGCCGCCTTGCCGAAATGAATCCCCAAGCAATCCGATTTTTTCAACAGTTGGAAGATGTTGGATTAACACCACAGTTGGAATTGCCAGCAGTGACAATTGGGTTAATTCGCAAATTTTTGCCTTTGCTTAATTAACATAAGTCGTAGAGACGCGAAATTGCACTGGGCTTTGCGCCGCTGCTCTAACGCGTCTCTACATTCTTTTTCACCAGATATTCGATAAGATTGCTAGAGAAAATATTATCAACAAAAGTGACAATACTATTTGTCTTTCAATCTGATATCAATGACAGTTGCATTGAAGTTGTAGTTAAAACCTTCTAACTCAAATGGCATCCCAATTTTCACTTTACTGTTACCCAAAACTGGGCCACTTTCAGTAACTTGAGCTTTGCCATCTAAAGTCAACAGAAAATCTGCACTATAATTGTTTTTCTTTGGATCTGGCAGTTCTTTAACAGTGCCATCAGGTTGGAATACATTGATTGTTCTAGGTAGCTGTTGAATAGATTTAATTTCAATCTGTCCGTATGGTTGATTACGAATAATCACATTAGTTTTTTCGCCTTTTTTTAAACCATTGTCGATTAATTTTTCCGGGTCACGTACATTCAAACCGCGAACTACTAAGTCTACTTCTATGGGTACTGTTTTTGCACCAACTTGGGCAACAGAACCAGAAGTGCCAGGAAAAATAAAGATGCCAAAGATAACTAGCAAAATTACCAGTGCAGCACCTAAATCTAAGAGATTGATTTTGCCAAACAAGCGACCTTTTGAATCTAAAATAGCCATAAAAAGTTTTCCGAGGTAATAGCGAAGTAATGGATTGTAGCCAGAAAGTTTTCGATGTAAACGGTAATTTTCCCTATTTGGTAATAACTCAAAGTATTCGGAGTTGCGGTTATGCGACAGTTTATCACGAGTTCGTAATTTCCGAGGTACGACAGCTAACCCTCAAACTTTTACCAGTTAGTACTGACGCACCTAGAAAGTAAAATCTAGTGTTTAAGCCTATCTCTAGAGAGAATTTCTAGCCTCCCGCAATTCGGTAGATTTGCATCAAGATTATCTGGATGACAACTCCTTTGGTCTTGAGTTAAGAATGCAACTTAGAATACTTTAAATCCGTCTCATAATTTGTCCCCTCTTTTTATGTTCTTCCAAAATAATCTTCAGAGTGAATTATGTTGAATTGGAAAGGTTTTACTGCAAATTACCGTGTATGGCGGCGTCGCTGGTTTTATCCCCTAATTTCAGTGGTAGTCGCCCTGAGTCTGTGCCTGAGTACACCCTTGCCTGGAAGAACTTTAGATTTCTTACCTCTTCTGCTCCAAGGAGTTCAGGCATTTCAGCTTTCTAATATATCTCCTAATCAAGAAGTTGATCTTGGTAAGCAGATTAATCAGGAATTGGTCGGCAGTCAAGTCCGACTTTACCGCAATCCCGAAGTGAATCGTTATGTAGAACAAGTTGGTCGGCGTTTAGCAGCGAATAGCGATCGCCCCGATCTCCCCTATACTTTCCAGATAGTTGAGGATGACTCTATTAACGCCTTTGCGACCTTGGGCGGCTATGTATATGTCCACACGGGTTTGCTGAAAACCGCAGATAATGAAGCGGAACTAGCAAGCGTACTCGCCCATGAAATTGGTCACATTGGCGGGAAACACGTAGTCAAGCAGATGCAGCAAAAAGCCCTCGAAAGTGGTCTATTAACGGCGGCTGGCTTAGATCGAAATTCCGCAGTGCAAATTGGTGTACAGTTAGCGCGAGACTTACCACGCAGTCGTAAAAACGAATTTGAAGCCGATCAAAGAGGACTACGAACTTTGACACGTACTGGTTATGCCCAGTCAGCAATGGTTTCTTTTATGCAAAAGCTGCTGAAAAAGGGTGGTTCTAGTCCAACATTTTTGAGTACACACCCCGGAACCAGCGATCGCATTGATGCCCTCAGACGTGCAATTAACTCTCAACCTAGTAATGGAAAATCTGGCTTGGATAATGCTAGTTATAAAGCAAATATTCGACCATTAGCGAAGTCTTGAGGGAATTGGGAAAGAGGAGGCAGAAGGCAGGGGGTAGGGGGCGGAAGTTCTTTAATTTTGAATTTTGAATTTTGAATTTTGAATTTTGAATTTTGAATTTTGAATTTTGAATTTTGAATTTTGAATTTTGAATTTTGAATTTTGAATTGATTTCTCCCCCTCATTTCAAATATTCCTTAATTCCTATTGCGGCGATCGACTTTAATTTTGGCTGGATCAATGTTAATTACAACCTCTTCTAAAGGCAGGGTACGGATATAGTTTTTAAAGATATTAACTTGATAAACCAACTGATTTGTGACATCTAGTCCAGTTAACCAGCCACTCCGGGGATGATAAGCGCCAGTATCTATGTCTAGCCATCCCTTTCCTTGTGCCAGTTTACCAGGAGAAACACCAGGCAGGGTAAAGGTAATGGTGTGACCGATGATAATTTGTTTATCTGGAAAGTAGGGTTTTTCAATGCTGTGAAACTCCTCTCGTATCCAGCACAGTTCATCGGCAGTTTGTTCTGTCACCGACTTGGAAGGGTCAACACCAGCATGAGTTAACCAAATATCTCCCAAGTCAAGGTATGTAGGCAAAGCTTTTAACCAATCCAGATGGTCATCAGGAATTGGAGCCTCTTGGTAACTGGCCACGGTAGCTTGCCCTCCACCAAACAGCCATGCTTGCATGGTCGAGGAGGAAGTCCTTTCATTGGTCAGAATGCTTAGTAACATCTGCTCATGATTTCCCAACAAACATGAGTAGTTATTTTGCTTGACAAAATCAACTACTTGTGCACTGTGAGGTCCGCGATCGATTAAGTCTCCCAGAAAATAGACTCGATCTTCTGACGTGGGGGCGATCGCCTCCAACAGTGTCATTAAACCTTCATAGTGTCCATGCACATCCCCAATTACAATTCGTCTGGGGCTAGTTTCGCTCATTGTCTCTTAGCTGCAATAGTTTTGGCTAATACTTCTGCTACAGTTTACGCTGTCTGCTTTCCGCAATGAAAGGTAAAAATACTGGATAATGCTTATTTTAATTTAATTTTTGTACGAGTAATAAACTTAACTTATCAAATATATACAACAGCAGTTGTTTTGCAGATATAACTTATAATAACGATGGCGTAAGACTAGCTTTTTCTGCTAATTTAAACTACTTAGCCGATAATTTAAGCTCTTGCCATATTCATCACTTTTAACTTCACAATGTCTAATGGTTTTTCTGCTGAAATTAGTTCGCGCATCTGCAAGCACATGAATGACGATCATGCTGATGCTGTAGTTATTTATGCTAAAGCTTTTGGTGGCTTAACAGATACGATCGCAGCCGAAATGCTGTCAATTGATGCACAGGGTATGGATTTAACAGCCCAAGTCAATGGGGAAGCTGTACCAGTTCGCATTCAATTCGATCGTGTTTTAGTAGATGCGGAAGATGCTCATCAAACTTTGATTGCAATGGTGAAGCAGGCGCGGGTGAAGGCTAAATAGGGAATGACAAAGTAATTGACACTAAATCTGCGATACATTTAATCACATATTTTTGTACATATAGCAATACTGAATCATTTGTGAAAACCAAGATCCCCGACTTTCTAAAATTTGTCGGGGATCTGCGGTTTGGTTAAGCTTAGAGTCAAAGCTGTGTTATGTCGTAATTACCGTAAATACTCATATCATGTCCGCTTAGTTACTTATTATACCCAATAACTCCACCCCGCCAAAGCTACGCTTTGTCTCCCCTCCCGAAGAGCCTACGGTGTACACACAAGTCTTTGAGAGTTGCCTCACAGCGTTTAGATCCCCCCTAGCCCCCCTTAAAAAAGGGGGGAACCAGAGTCAAAGTCCCCCTTTTTAAGGGGAGCCACTGCGGTCTTCTCCCAAGGGGAGACGCCAAGGGCGATGGGGTCTCCCCAAGTGGAGCAAGTGGCGTGGATTTAGGGGGATCTTCAACGATTTTGGTTTTATACAAAGATGTGTGTACACCGTAGCCCCGCTTGCGGAGAGGGGGTTGGGGGTGGGGTGCAATGACTATGGAAATCATAACTAATTACCCGGACTTGATATCACCCCGCCAGCCGATACATAATCACTTTTCCTTTCCAATTTTCTTCCACAAATACCAGATGCTCACCATTGGAACGCCGAAAAGCGCGAATACCGTAGGGTATATCAATCCAGCCACTTTCGCTGCCAACTTCTGGGCCTGGTTTTAACTGTTGTACTTGCGCTCCCGTCTTGGCGCTGTAGACATATACCTCTGCGGTTTTGACTGTCACGGCAAATACATAGTCACCCGCTACACTGATTGCTGCTGTAGACACTTCACGCTTACCGGTGCTGTCGTAGGGAATTACAATCCGCCATTTGGGAGTACGATTTCCTTTACTCCAATTGTCAAAACGGGCAATCTCAGATCCAGCAACTCCAGCATCGTCACCAAATGCAGGACGATCTACCGTAAAGCCCGACAAAAACATACTATCTGTTTCAGGGAAATATTCGATCCGCCGCAAGTCGTTAAATATTTTGGGAGTAGTTTGCTTTTCCATCGAACCATAGCTGTAGATGGGGTTGCCTTTAGGATCTATTCCCTGTAAAGGATAGTGTCGAATACCATCTTCTGTTCGCAAAGCTTTCCAAACATCTCCTTTGCTGTCTACCCACCAGCCGCCAAGATGAGGATAATCTTTGCTGCGATCGTATTCGTTCTTTTCAAATTTGCCATTACCGTTGCGATCGCGCCAGATCCATTCCCCTTGTTCTGGCTGAGACGGTGGCCAATTTCCGGTGATAAATGGTTTATCTGCGCCATTGGTACCGACAAACATTCCGGCGGGGATGGCAACTTTACCATCTGTGTCTGGATTAAAACGATAGATTTGCAGAAAGCTGTTATACATATCTGTGAGGAACAAAAACGGCTTCCCTTGGATGCGGCGAACAAAGGTTCCATCTGGCGATGTATGCAGACGTGGATCTTGAGGATATTTAAAAGGATTTAAGGTGTAGGCTTTGTAATTCCACTGCTTGCCAGCAGCCTTACTGTAATCCATCAGATAGTGTTCTTGTTTGGTGAATAAATCTACACCATCAGTTTTAGGATCGGCATCTGCATTATCGACGAATATCAATCCCAGCGATCGCCACATTAGTTTTCCCGATGGCGAAAATTTCCGCAAATCTGTTCCTGATTTGTTGAAACCATTACTATTTATATAGATATTACCTGAAGCATCTGTACCGACTCCAGTAAGTCCGTAAAGTTTCAAATCTCGAACTTCACCAGGAACTCCTGCATAGATACCGCCTTTAGAACCAAAACTACTCACCTGTACTGGCTGATCTTTGATGTCATAAGTCAACATTTGCTGACGCGGGCCATTTTCTGCTACTAACAGCTTACCTTGATGATTAATAGCGATCGCAGTTGGTTCAACAATATCTGCAATCTGTTGGGGCAATTGCTTTCCACTTTGGGAATAATGTAAAATTTTTGCAGGTTTACTACCATTTTTACTTTGAATAATCCACAGATTTTTTTGTGGATCGATAGTTATTGCTCCCGGATTAGCAACGGTAAAGCTGCGAAGTTCCTTCATCGTCTCAGTATCATAAACACGAATCTGGTTAGCAGTAAAATCACTTACATACAACTCGCTTTCCACAGTTGCTAATCCAGTAACTTCACTTTTAGTACTGGTAATCAACATACTTTTATCCCAACCACGTCCATTCGGAAACGGCGCAGGTTTTCCTGATAAGTCATAGCGTCTAACGCTATACCAAGTTGTTCCTTCTGGTGGATAATCTTCTTTTGTATCGCCCCTCGAACCTTGAGTCATGGCAATGTAAACATATTTACTATTTGCGGTTACAGCTTTGCCACCGCCACGACTCCAGCCGTGAGTATCCCCAAGGGCAGCAATTACTTTACCATCTTTATATATTCCTGCCTCCATAGCCGCCTCATCCCAATGGCTGTTGGTATAAACCGTGCCATCAGGAGCAACATACATGGCCTCAATATTGTTTTGTATCCGCAGATTTCCACTGCCAATAGTATTACCTATCCAGGATGTTTTGTAGTTAAGCGGGGGTGTTTTAGTATTGTTTTTTATCCGCAAATTTGTACTGTCAATAGTATTACTTGTTGACGATGCTTTGTATGTAATTGTCGGTGTTTCTGTTGTTGCCCAGTCTGTTGTAATTCCAATGTTAGTAACAATGACTGCAACAGTCATACTGAGTAAAAAATTTAAAGTTTTACTTTTTTGTAAATATCTAGTCTTAGATAATTTTTTTACTTGCTGATTGAGTTCGTGACGAAGTTTTCCTAACTTCGTCAGTAATTTATTTATCATATATTTTTCATCTTTTAATTATTTATATACAATTACCTTTTATAAAATCCGCAAAAAAGATAACTGTTTTTAAATTCAATAACATACAGTTTTTTTGAAGCAAGACATCTGATTACATATCAATAAAAAGCTATCAGGATTAAAAATGGACTATTTATATAAGCTTTATCAAAATAACATTATTGTATAAAATTTTGAGCAACAATTTCAAAGGTACTTATTATTGCTCTTTTACTGTAATTCTTGATACGAAACTAGTTGTTTGATGGTGGAGTTTTCCTTGATATATCTACTATACAGCTTGTTATGTCGTGGGTATAGTAGATATGTAGTAAGTGTTATTTAGTTAATAAAAATACAGGTTTAAGTTCATTATTGACGTTGGGATATAAATAGGTTATAAATTGGTGTTCCGTAAAAAAATCTTATTAGTAATGTGTATTCCGAAATTATATTGATTCGGGTTTGGATACAACACGGTGTAGGGGCACACAGGTATGTGACCCTACTGTTTTAATATATTTATAGGAGAAATAGCGATGGAAGCTAATAAAGAAAGAAGTTTTAATTCATCATCTGCATCTATTCTCACCCTTGGATTAGGCTGGTTTCCTAAAAGTCCCGGAGGACTAGAAAGGTATATTTATGAACTAACTCATAAATTAGCAGCAAATCACGATCGGATTGAATTATGCGGAGTCGGTTTACCAGAAACTGAACTAAATTCGCCGATTAAGCTGACTAACTTGGCGAGTCCCGATAGTGCTATTTTGCAAAGATTATGGTCGATTCGCACGAATTTTCAGAAAACAAGAACTAGCAAACCAGATGCTATTAATTTGCACTTTGCATTATACAGCTTTCCTATTTTAGATATTTTACCAATGGGAGTACCAGTTACTTTTAACTTTCATGGCCCTTGGGCTTCTGAGAGTCAGCAGGAAGTTGTTAACAAAAACCTCAGTCTTTTAATCAAGCATTGGCTAATAGAACAAAACACTTATAATCGCTGCGATCGCTTCATTGTTTTGAGCAAAGCTTTTGGTAAAATTTTACATGATAAATATCAAGTACCGTGGAGCAAAATTAATATGATTCCCGGTGGAGTTGATATTAACTGGTTTCAGCCAAATTTATCACCCCAGGAAGCTTGTGCAAAGCTAGGCTGGCCTAGTAATCGCCGGATTATATTTACATCACGCCGCTTAGTGCATCGAACGGGAGTTGACAAATTATTGCAAGCTTTGGCTATAATTAAGCCCAGAATACCAGATGTTTGGCTAGCGATCGCAGGTCGTGGTCACATCCAAGCTGCACTACAACAACAGGCTACGGAATTAGGATTAGATGACAACGTTAAATTTTTAGGTTTTCTCCCTGATGAGCAATTACCTATAGCTTATCAAGCGGCTGAATTAACTATTATGCCTAGTCAATCTTTTGAAGGATTTGGATTAGTAATAGTTGAGTCTCTAGCCTGTGGTACTCCTGTTTTATGTACTCCTGTTGGGGGAATGCCAGAAATTTTAGCAGAATTTTCACCCGATTTAATTACTACTTCGATAGAAGCCTCAGTTATTGCTGAAAAATTAGAGCAAGTGCTTTTGGGTAATATCCCCATACCTTCACGAGAAGCCTGTCGCCAGTACGCCACGACACACTACGACTGGAATCAAATCGCCCAGCAAGTACGGAATGTTTTATTAGCTTAAATAAGTAATTGTAATAGATTTTATGGTTGCTGCGTGGGTCAAATTAAATAAAGTAGAGGTTTTATGAAAATTCTTTTTTTAGACCAAAGCGGTAAACCAGGCGGTGCCGAATTATGTTTAATAGATATTGCTAAACCTTATGGCGATCGCGCTTTAGTAGGTTTATTTGCAGATGGATCGTTTAAAGATTTACTACAACAAAATCATATCCCAGTAGAAGTTCTCGCAACTCAAGCAATCCAAGTTCGCAAAGAAAGCAGTTTACTACAAGGATTTAAGAGTTTGGGACAACTTGTACCTTTGATTACTAAGGTAGTTAAAAAAGCGCGTGAATATGATTTAATCTATGCCAACACCCAAAAAGCATTAGTTATCGGAGCATTGGCAAGTTTTTTCAGTCGTCGTCCTTTAGTTTATCATTTACATGATATTCTTTCCAAAGAACATTTTAGCCAAACTAATCTTCGTATTGCTGTTAACTTAGCTAATCGTTTTGCATTATTAGTAATTGCTAATTCTCAAGCTAGTCAAACTGCCTTTGTACAAGCAGGAGGACGCCCAGATATCATCGAAGTTGTTTATAACGGCTTTAATTCAAAAAATTATCAAACTAATGAATCTGATATTAAACAATTACAGCAACACTTAGAATTAGAAGGAAAATTTGTCGTTGGACACTTTAGCCGTCTTGCACCTTGGAAAGGCCAGCATATTTTAATTGATGCCCTTGCTAAATGTCCGCAAGAGGTGACAGCAATTTTAGTAGGTGATGCACTGTTTGGCGAACAAGATTATGTCCAAAAGTTACACCAACAAGTTAGTGAACTAGGATTAGAAAACCGCGTCAAATTTTTAGGATTTCGTTCTGATATTCCCCAGTTAATGGCAGCTTGTGACTTGGTGGCACATACCTCTACTTCGCCAGAACCCTTTGGTAGAGTGATTGTAGAGGCGATGCTATGCGGAAAACCTGTAGTTGCAGCAAAAGCTGGGGGCGCAACGGAATTAGTCGAACATGGACTTAATGGTTTTTTAGTGACACCAGGAAAACCCCAGGAACTTGCACAAGTAATTATCACTTGTTTACAGGAGACAGAAATAACTGCGACTATAGCCAATAATGGCCGAATTGCTGCTAGTCAGCGTTTTGATATTGCAACTATTAATCAGCAAATTTTCCAACTGCTGTCCCACAGATTATAATTACTTCCCTAATCTTACAATCACCGATTTTATTTGGATAACCCCAGATTCACATCTGGGGTTTATGGGTGTGATTACAAACCAACTAATTCACGAGACTCAAAATCAGAGAGTTGTTGAGCGATCGCTAATCTTGCTTCCAACTTAGCTACACTAAACTGGTTACGCAGATATTCCAAATGGGCGATGGCATTTGCTTTATCGACAGTTAATCGAATTTGGGTGTCTATTGCCTTTTGATATTCCTGATTCACAAGCAACACCTCAAAGCGCCGAGCCTTGCGTTGAGCATCATTTTTCAAATCCATCTCAAAGGCGGCGGTGCGGTCTGCATTGCCTTCAAATCGGTTAACTTGGTGCTGCACTGCCATCAACTGAGAGTCTATTTCATTAGCCCGTTGAGCAGCTTGTGCGATCACAGCTGGATAATGACTCAGTTGCATCATTTAATAATTTTCCTCTAAGGTCAATAATGTAATTTTTAAGTATAAGACCAACCCTTGAATTCATTTACCAAAAGGCTGTCACAGAGCAGTTTTACACTTAACTCAGCTTGGTGGAAACTATATATATATTATAGTCTAAATGTATTGAATTAGGGGAAGAAAAGCGATATCTAAAGTGCAGGTATGCGAATTATTTTCCCCTAATTATTTACAGTCATTTTCCTAAATTTTCACTAAAATAAAGTTCAAATAAACTCTCAAGAAATTTAAAAGTTAAACCTCATTTGTCTTTGTCTGTACTCTGTATGAGCTAACTTTTTAAGTTTTTGAAATTAGCTTTAGACAAAGGAGTAAAAATGAATGTAGATCATCATTAATTTCTGGAGATGTCTTTTGAATAACACTACTAATTTTGCCTTTTAAGATTAAGTCCGCCCATATACACATGACTTATTTAGCCGTCAGACTGAAGTCTACGGCTAACAAAGTAAGCCTGCATAAGCAGGCTAATTATTTTTTGCTAAATTCTGCACTTTAGCTCAAGCTGCTTCCCGCAGTTGTGGTTGTGAGGGCACACTCACCTCTGGAAATGAAAGCGAGAGTTGTTCGGCTTGAGGTACTGCCGCTTGCTGCAAAACTTGAACTTCAATATTCACGCTGACCAAATAACTACCTGTATCAGCACCAACTGCTTCGGCAATTAGTTTAGCAATGTCTGGGCGTTTGGCAGTCAGCGGGTCACGTAAAATACACCGATCCCATTCATGCTTGGCAGTCGGATTGAGGTTGAGAATATAATGCTTCATCATCGAACTAACCCTTGAATCCATCTTCCAGAAGGTTTTCACACAGCCATTATGCATTTGGCTAGGCTTTGTGGACGCTATACCCATTATAGTATATTTGTACTAAACTGGGCGATATCTGAGTCAGAAAGTAGGAAATATATCATGTCCGTCCAATTGGCTATATTCCCTAATCTATGCGGAAAGCCCAAAAATCCCTTTAACCGGACACGATTAAGCTGTTCCACATTTAACTTGCATAATTAGCGTAGGCTTTTCGATCTATGCCACAATAGTTATATAAATTTTGGATTAGAATGTCGTTTAGCTTATAAACCATTCCTAAAAGCGTATAGGTGTGTCTTAGCTATATTCCCGTGCTACATCCGATTAGTTAAAGGACTCCTAACAAATAATCAAATCGCAATGTCTATGATGGGCAAAGCCAACGCTAAATTTATCTATTCCTTTCTTCTCCAATTTAGTGATGTCTCTAAATTCCTAATCCCAGAAAATCTGCCTATAGGTAAATTCTAATACAAAGGTATTGCAACTAAGCTTACAAAGCAACACCTTATATTTATGTAAATCGCTATATGGTAGATATCTATATTATTGACCTATTTGTAATTGGTCTACTTTTACTGATGGTAACTTTAGGGTCAGGTTGGATTAGTCGCTTACCCCTTTCTTTTGCCATCATCTACCTAGTGGTTGGTATTTTTCTAGGCCCTTATGGCTTAGGACTGATTCAATTACGTCGAGATGACGTTTTTAACACCGAACTTCTGGAGAAAATAACAGAACTTGTAGTAATTATTTCTGTATTTAGTTGCGGCTTAAGAATTGTTCGGCCTCTAAAGTTGGGGGTTTGGGATATTACGGTGCGATTGATTGTATTTTTGATGCCAATTTCAATTTTTGCTCTGGCTGTTGTGGGTAAATTGTTTTTAGGCATGAATTGGGGAGAAGCAATTTTATTAGGAGCGATTCTCGCACCGACCGATCCAGTATTAGCATCAGAAGTACAACTCACTAGTGCGAATGACCAAGATGAGTTGAGATTTGGTTTAACTTCTGAAGGTGGGTTAAATGATGCTTTAGCTTTTCCCTTCGTTTATTTTGGCATTCATGCCCTAGAAGATGACAACTGGGGTAACTGGTTTCAACAGTGGATTACAGTTGATTTAATATGGGCGATCGCATCTGGTATTGTTATGGGAATTGTTGTTGCCAAATCTATCGTTTGGATTGAAAAAAAAATTCAAAAACGCCGTCCTGCTGATGAGTTAATGGAAGATTTTATTGCTATCAGCACAATTTTAATAACTTATTCATTAACAGAAATGGTTAATGGCTATGGATTTTTGGCAGTATTTGTTGCTGGTTTAGTTGTCCAACGCAGTTACAGGAATTCTGAAAAACCGATAGAACAATTAGAATTTGTTGAGCAAGTAGAAAAACTCCTAGAAGTAGGAACAATTTTACTATTAGGTTCAATATTATTATTGAAACCAATGCTTAATTATGCTATGCAATCTGTGTTAGTGATAATTTTGTTATTTTTGATCATCAGACCTTTAGGAGTTTGGATTAGCACAATAGGTAAACGTCCTCTCGATTCACGCCGCCGAAATCTCCACCCAGGAACTCGGTGGTTATTTGGATGGTTTGGGATTCGCGGTGTTGGTTCTTTATATTATCTAGCTTATGCCTTTGGTCATGGCTTGAAAGGTGAAGCAGGCGAACAAATTGCTTGGATAACTTACACTACTATTGTTGCCTCGGTCATTGTGCATGGAATCAGTGCAACTCCATTAATGAAGTGGTATGAGCGCAATTTTGCTAACAAGAGAAAGACTACTCCTCCCACCACAATAGACGAATTTGAGTGAAAGCCATTAATTTTTGCAGCCACTTTTAGATAGTGGCGGCAGTTTAATTGTCTGAACCTTACTTCAAACCTGAGAGTTGCTTTTAGTCTTAATTCCCCTTTCGTTACAAGAAAGGGGTTTACATTAGGTCTATATTCCCTATTTACCTGTCACTTTTTCAATAACTTCTTTCGCTTTTTCGCCAAAACTTTCTGGGGGATTTTGTTTTTGTTCAGCCTTCAAATTTCTTTCGTAAGTCTTCTCTATAGTATTAAGATTTTTTGAATCTTTTATTGCTTGCTCATAAGCTTTTTCTCTGTCTTCTTCTTGAATGCCAACACCTGGATCGTATTCGTTAGCACGATTAATTTTTTCTTCAGAATTTGGTTTATACTCTGGAGGTACTAGTTTTAATTCTTCAAGAGTAGTTGCATAACTACTTTGCTGAACAAAAATGAAGGAACCTGTCAAGCTGATGAAAACCATCAAGCCTACAACCAAAAAGCTTGAACGTAATGCTTGTTTTAAACTTAATAGAATTTTTTGCATGAAAAAAATCTCCTAATCTTTGGTAATGAGCTTTTTTAGAATGAGCTTTTTTAGGTAGAAGATAGGTTAAATATCTTAGGCTCACAGGCATCCTAAGTGTTTAGGTACAGTTCTTTCTTCTATCTCAAGGTATATTAATTTTTAGCTAGGGTAATCTTATTCACAACATTTTTCAGCAGGGCAATGCTATGAAAAGACTTCAGCAGTTGTTGAATAGTTTTTAGAGTTATTTAATTAAAGTTAATAATATCGTGAGTCTTTTGCTATTTTCTAAATACCTCAAGTCCTTGTATATTAAGTCTTGGCAGGATGTCGTGATCGGAATATTAAACGACATTTCAAAACCACTACAAAACCACAAAATTAAAGGCAGAAGTTAAAACCAACTCCAACCCTAACAGCAGTTTTATACCACATCTATAGAATGTTACTATTTTGTGGTTAATCTTTTGTTACATAATTATAAATTTTACTGATGACTTACTTAGACTGAAATGACCAACTGTGATTAATTTTAATTCCTCGGCTTTGCATTACCTCTTCAAATAAATTTGTTGGTAATGCTTCTTCTACAGGAAAAACTCCTGGTTTTTTGAGTTTACCTTCTAGCAATAATTGGGCAATACTACCTGTGCCGTAACCAGAAGCCAACGCTGTATTTTCATGCACTACAGTTGAACAATAAACGGCTGTCTCACCATTTTTTTGCCCTGTAACCTCAGAACGAACTGCTACTCCAATTCCACTAAAATTATTAGTGACATCTGTCATTGAATGGCTGACATGAGACAGAAATTCAATCATGTAACGACGCTGCATTAACCACTTGGGAAAAACGTGTGCCGCAATCCAAGTTAGGTGATTATAAAAATCTGGAACAGATCCAAACTTGGTAATTACAGTTTTCACTGATGGGAATGCATGGGGTAATGTAAAGGTTTCTGGCATATCAAACCAGTAAACTCCGCTGCGTCTATAAGGAGATGGAAACTCAACTAATTCTCTTTCACTATACGGCTTGATTATTTCCCATTTTCCATCTATCCAAGCCTCAAAAGGATACTGCAACCCTAGAAAAGTTGTCCGCATCACTGTAATGCCAGCACCACCAGAACCAGAAACTAAATAACTTAAATGGATCTTTTCTGGTCGATCGAATTGTTCAACTCCCTGGCGTACCATGCTGTTAGAAATACCAGGAAAAATGCCAGTATTAATAATTGCCGTCACGCCAGCAGCAGCAGCTTTTTCATGATAATTCAGAGCTTTGCTTGTATAAGACCTGTGGTCGCTAACATCTAGATAATTAACGCCTTCAGCAATACAGGTTTCGAGAACATTAGTATCTCGATAGTGAAATGGCCCAGCACAATGAATGACTAAGTTAGAGTTTGCGATCGCATCTCGCAACTTGTCAACTTCTGCCAAGTCCAATATCAAAAACTGCACTTGTCCCCCCGAAGACAAGTTCACAGCCTTCCCAAACTCCGCAGAACGTCCAGTAATCGTAATTTTTGCTTGCGTATGGGTAGCTAGATCCTCGGCAACACTGCTACCAATCCGCCCTCTTCCTCCAAGAATTAAAACGCTGTCTGTCATTACTCAAAATTGGCAATACTAAGCTTATTTCATCAGTTTTGCGTCCTGTCTGGCATCGGTTATAAGTATGATTTATAGTATTTAATAAAATTTCTGCTCTATCTAAATAGTTGTAAACAATTTTGTAGTCAGGACTTTAGTCGTTATTTTCTAAGCACTAAAGTCTTTACTACAAACTCTTCATTACTAACTTTACAAAGTACTACATTTGCGCTTCAATTTGCCTAACTACCGTTAGCGCCGAATAACTCACCCCAGCAGTACCTTCGCCGGGATGGGTGGAGTCACCAACTAGCCACAAATTCTGAATTGGTGTCCGATTGGCGAACCCAAAGGGGCCAAAAGTGGGAATCCTTTGACCAATACCGCCAACTATACCGCGATCGCGGGCTGTGAAATGGGCAAAGGTGCGGGGTGTTGCCGCTTCTTGATGAATAATCGTTTCTGGTTTGAGATAAAAGTATTGGGCAAGACGAGCGATCGCTTCTTTGGTAAACTTTTCTTTTAGTCCTTCATAATCTTCAGTCTGCCACCACTGTGCAGGATCGACAAATGATGAAGCAATAATTGTCGCTTTCCCCTCTGGTGCGCGACCGTCTTCAGGATGACTAACGGAAACAAATAGGGAATTATTTTCGCCAATTGGACCATTGACATCGTACAGAAATTGGAGGTGCGGAGGACATCCAGGCGGAATCGCGCTGGCATCTACACCCAAATAAACCACAAACGCGCCCGATGCTTGGGGTAGTTTTTCCACCCGATTTTTATAACCAGATGGCGCTTGTTCTCCCAACAACTGCACCAAATTTTGCACGGTGACGTTGCTAACTATGTGTTCGGCTGCTTCTGTCCAAACTTTACCAGTTTTTTGATTTCTAATGACAACAGCACTGGCTTTACCATTTTCTACTTTGATTTCTTCTACAGTGTGGCGCATCAATAGTTTGCCGCCATCTCTCTCTAAGGATTGTACCAAGCGATCGCTTAATACTTGCATACTTCCCTGGAGATGAAACAATCCTTGGGGTAGTTGGGATACACTCAACGCTGTGGCTGCATAAAGTAATGCTGTTTCGTCTGCATCTACCTGGGAGTATAGCTTCAGTTGCAAATCCAAAAAAGTTCTCAGTCGTCGGTCATTTCCCAATCCACATAACCGTAAAGCATCTCCTACCGTAAACAAGGTGAAGGGTACGGTAATTAATGTACTCGGACGCACCGCCTGAGTTAACTGCCACAAATCCCATAAATTACGCGGCGGTAGTACCGGGTCGCGTCCTTGAAATTCCCAACTAGCATCAAATAAAGTTGCCATCAACTGCCAAAATGGTTCGCTACCAGGAAACTGTTTTTGTCGTTCCTCTTGCCATTTCTCTTGGTCGCGCCAAACGTTGATGGGTGTGGTTTCCCCAGGTAAATACACCGCACAAGCCGGGTCGCAAGGCGTTGCTTGTGGCAAATCTATTGACAATTCTGAGAAAATCCGGTGGTGAATTCCCCCTGGTTCTAATCCTGCAACCTGAGTTGCTCCGACATCAAAGGTAAATCCTTGGCGTTTAAAGGTCGAAGCACAGCCTCCTGGAACGAGGGCTTGATCCAAAATTAAGACAGTGTAACCTCTATGAGCTAATAATGCTCCAGCAGTCAGTCCACCTATTCCTGCACCAATAACAGCGACATGAGAGTTACTTTTGTCAAGAGAAATGCTGGACATTGATTAGTTTGTTTAAAATTCTTAATACTTTTACTTATAATTTTACCTTAATCTCAAAGTTAAATAGAGACCTAATCCCCCAACCCCTTCCCTACAAACCCAAAAAATTTGAAATTAACGGCAATAGATTGCTGCATTGTTCAACCAACTTTGTAGCACTGGGTAAATTAGAAATTGTCCCTTTTAAAATCTTTATAGCCGTTTTCGCCGCTTTTTGCATCGCCCCTTCTTGAGGACTTTTCCCGGCTTCAGCTAAAGCTTTCACTTGTTATAAAGGACTTCCAAAGAATAAATCATTCCAAGAAAAACAAGAGACAGGATTTTTTAAGAAAAACTGCTCAGAAGATTCTCAATCGTTTCATTGCTAAACTAATCGGTTCAGTTTAGCTGCTTAGGGAATTCGCCAACGGTATCAGAGACGCGATGAATCGCTGTCAAGACAATAGTCAATCTTTCGTCTTGACGGCGATTTATCGCGTCTTTGTGATGATTTAATTGGAAACACTTAGAAATACAGCAAATTTCTACGTTGTGAGCTACAGAAATACCCCACCTGCATAATCTGGCATGAAGGTTGGGGAGGAATATATCTTATGTAGTTGCTGTAAATTCAGGGTTTTAGTAAGGTTAAATAAATATTTGCTACAAGAAAGTTAAAGCTTGACCCCGCACTTGCGTATTTACCTGGCCTTTGTCATAAACTATTTCACCGCCGACAATGGTGGTTTTAGCCCAGCCAGTCAGGTTCCAGCCTTCAAAGGGACTCCAATGGCATTTGGTTAAAAGTTCCTCGCGCCGGACTGGGCGGTATGTGTTTAAATCTACAAGCACCAAATCGGCATCGTAACCAGGTGCGATCGCTCCCTTATTCGGAATACCATAAGCCACAGCTACAGCTTTAGACATCCAGTTTACAACTTGAGCCACAGTACACTTGCCCTCCATTGCCGCAGTTAACATCAAAGCCAGGGAAGTTTCCACCCCAGGCATTCCTGAAGGGCTATTGGGATATTCTTGAGCTTTTTCTTCTAAGGTGTGCGGCGCGTGATCTGTAGCGATGAAATCAATCACGCCATCGCGCAAAGCTTGCCAAAGAACTTCGTTATCGTGGGGCGATCGCAAAGGTGGATTCATCTGTGCTAAAGTGCCAATTGTTTCATAGGCACTCGTATTTAACAACAAATGCTGTGGCGTAACCTCCGCTGTCACCCAACTCGGTTTCTCCTGACGTAGCAAATCTGCTTCCAGCGCTGTTGACAAATGAAGAATATGCAAACGACGTTGATATTTTTGAGAAAGTTTTAATGCTAGTTGGGTTGCCAGCAACGCCGCTCGATCGTCTTGAATTTGCGAGTGAACAGCTGGATCGTGAATGTTGGCAAATTCTTGGCGACGTTGGTTGATTCTAGCTTGGTCTTCGGCATGAACGGCAATTAAGCGATCGCCTTTGGCAAATATCGCCTCCAATGCTGTTTCACCATCAATCAACAACTGACCATGCATCGACCCCATGAAAATCTTAATTCCCGATGTTGGTTTTGCTAAAAGCAAATCTGGTAGATTCTCTGCTGTTGCTCCAATAAAAAAGCCATAATTAACTAAGGATTTGTGTGAGGCCCGTTCTAGCTTGTCGTCTAAAGCCTGTTGTGTGGTAGTTAGGGGGCGCGTATTGGGCATTTCTAAAAAAGAAGTGACTCCCCCTTTAGCACAGGCACAACTGGCGGTGAATAAATCTTCCTTGTGTTCTAATCCAGGTTCCCGGAAATGCACCTGCGGATCGATAACTCCTGGCAACAAAGTTAAGCCTTCTGCGTCAATTTCAGTGACTAGTGCTGTTTGGGAGATTTCTGGCGCAACTTCGACGATTTGGCGATCGCGCGTCAACACATCCCCAACCATCAGTTCACCATCGGGTAAGATTATGCGAGCGCGGCGAATGAGTAACATTTTTGGTGATGACATAGAGATAACCAAGTTTAGACAGGGAGCTATGTATTACAGAGAACCATGCTTTTAGGTTAAACTTATTCGCGATCGGAGTAACCAATTTTTTTGCCGCGCCTTAAAAAAAAGTTTATTTTTAACAACAGAGGCAGCAGGAGTTTAAGTCCCCCACAAAATCTCCGATTTGGTGGACTGCAATTAAATAGGGTTGAACGCGAGAGCGTCTTATATAGAAGCCTTATCTAAATTCAAACCTCCTACCCCCTGCCTGGTTGTTGAGCGTAGTCGAAACACTGCCCCCTGCCTCCTTCCCAATCTACAATCTAAAATTGGTAGTCAAGATGCAAACATAACTAGGAAATTAAAATTTTCCCGTTAAGATTAACAGATAAAGTCTCACTAGGTGAGTTAATTACCTACATCTTTCGTTAAGTTAAGTAATTTCATGCATAATCAAGTGTCTGATAACAACTCTAGTCAACAACCCGATAATTCTTGGATCGCAGAGCTAGGTAGAACAATTGTATTGAGCATTGTTCTAGCTCTGGGAATTCGTACATTTGTTGCTGAAGCACGCTGGATTCCTTCTGGCTCAATGGAACCAACTCTGCATGGTACGCCAAACCAGTGGGAGGCAGACAAAATTATTGTCGATAAGTTGAAGTATAAATTTGCCGATCCGCAGCGGGGAGACATAGTAGTATTTTCACCGACGAAAGAGCTGCAAAAAGAACAATATCAAGATGCTTTTATTAAACGTATAATTGCCTTACCTGGAGAAAAAATACAACTTAAGGATGGCAAAGTCTATATCAACGACAAACCTCTCCCAGAAGCCAATTACCTGAGTTCTGGGCAGACTACAGTTATTGATGTTTGCCAATCAGGACCACAGCCACCTTTTTTGGCCAAACCCCAGACTATACCAGCCGATTCATATTTAGTACTGGGTGATAATCGTAACAGTAGTTATGATAGCCGCTGCTGGGGTGTTGTCCCTCGCCAGAATATTATTGGACGGGCTGTAGTTCGCTTCTGGCCTTTAAATCATGTTGGCGGAATCGATAAATCGCCAGTATATCCATAATTAACAAACAATATTGCTCAAATAGCTCATTAACAAAAGAATTTTAGATTTTAGATTGGGGACTACTAAATCACCAATCTAAAATCCAAAATCCATCTTGAGAAGCTCAGTTCGCTCTTTGCGAGATACTGTAACTTTTCACCAAATCTCAAACTAAATATTCCTATGACGCCTTACCTAGCTAAGATTTTACTGTATCCAGTTAAATCCCTGGATGGTGTTGAAGTTGAGAACGCTAGAGTTCTTGCCAGTGGGGCACTACAGTATGACCGCGAGTTTGCCATTTTTGACGAACAAGGTAGATTTGTCAATGGCAAGCGTCATGCTAAAATCCATTTAATAAGGGCACAATTTGCACTCTTAAATAGAACTATCTCCTTGCAAATCCCCGATCGCAACTTACAACAAATTTTTCATCTGGATGAGGAACGGCAAGTATTAGAAGCAGCTTTGAGTGATTATTTTGAGTTTGCTGTCACATTGGGACAAAACTCTTTGATGGGTTTTCCTGACGATACACACTCACTTGGCCCAACGGTAATTAGTACGGCCACATTGGCAGAGGTAGCTTCTTGGTTTCCTGGTTTAAGTGTAGATGAAATGCGCCGTCGGATGCGTGCCAACATCGAGATTGCTGGTGTACCAGCATTTTGGGAAGATCGGCTATTTAGCGAACAAGGTGATTTAGTCTCTTTTCGAGTGGGAGATGTAGATTTTTTTGGGGTTAATCCATGTCAGCGTTGTATAGTCCCAACACGCAATTCTTATTTAGGGGAAGCTTACCCAAACTTTCAAAAAATCTTTACAACCCAGCGACAAGCAACTTTGCCAAATTGGGTTGCTTCATCGCCTTTTAATCACTTTTATCGATTGAGTATAAATACTCAATTACCCCCATCATCAGCCGGAAAAATTTTACAAATCGGTGATGAATTTGACATAAATGTATAACAAAGTTAACTTTTTGTAAAAATAGAAAATACAAAGTAAATTTTCTTGGATTTTTTTTATTTATGCTGTGTATTTGCATAACAATTCTAAAATTGCTGTAATTAAATATAAGTTCTTGTACAAGTCCAGAGGTTTCCAGACCAGAAAATCAACACATCAGCAATTAAAAATTAAATTTAGGATTGGGTGCTAATGGCAACCTGAATTTTAGAATGGCATACTGGAGCTTATTGGTTAAATTTCAGTTCATCTGAGAAAATTTGTGCAAATAAGCTGTTCCACATTTAAATTGCATAATTACGGCGGGAAAGATGCCCACCCCACAAGAGTTATATAAATTTTAGATATGCAAACTAGATGTGGTTTAGCTTGTTGCCAGATAAAACTGAGCAAATTCAAGTGCTATGGCGTACCCACGTAGTCGGTTTCTATAGTGGACTACTCCTGTATAAAGTTTGAAAATTAGGCGTTGGAGGAAGTCAGTTAGTCAAACAATTATAAGTATTTCGTATTATTTTATACTAAAAATATAAAATTTTCATAAAGAGCGATGTCTGCCGTAATTATACTTATATAGAATGTAGCTAGCACGGCAAAATGCACCTAGTAGATGCTGGGGAAGAATAAAACTACAATGTTATCCAAACTTCAGCCCGTCAAATCATTTAATCGCTTAGTTGGCAAAGTTTATGCCAAGATGCCTCTGAGATATGTTCTGATTGTGCCCTTTATCTTGCAAATTTGTGGTGCGGTGGGACTTGTGGGCTATCTTTCGTATCAAAACGGCCAAAAAGCGGTAAGGGAGCTTGCTACTCAATTAGAAAATGAAATCTGCGATCGCATTGAACAGCATCTTGATAGCTATTTAACAACTCCGAATCAAATCAATCAAATCAACTTAGATGCGGTTGAGCTAGGTTTGCTAAACCTTTCGGACTTTCAAACCACCGGCAATTACTTTTGGAAACAAATGCAGGTTTTCAATGTTGGCTACAACAGCTTTGCCAATCCCAAAGGTGAATTTATCGGTGTTGAACGTCTAGATAATGGCCAGCTCTTAATTAATGAAGTTAGCGAAAAGCGCGGTATAGGAAAACTCTATGTTTATCCTACAGACAACCAAGGAAATCGCCGCCATTTACAGGAAGTCAAAAATTACGATCCTCGCTCAGAAGCTTGGTATACAGATCCAGTCAAGAGAGGCAAACGAGTTTGGAGTCAAATTTATCAATGGGAAGATAAACCAGAAATTTTATCCATATCTTCCAGCTATCCTGTTTACGATAAAAATCGCAAATTCGTTGGGGTGATTAGTGTTGATTTGCTTTTGTCACAAATCGGCAAGTTTTTAGCTAAGTTAAAAATCCAAGAGTCGGGTAAAACTTTTATTTTAGAGCGTTCTGGGTATATAGTGGCTTCTTCTACTAGCGAGCCACCATATAGAATCGTTAATGGTAAAGGAAAACGTCGATCGGCATTAAATAGTCAAAATTCTTTAATTAAACTCACAACACAGTCTTTGATCGAACGCTTTGGCAGTCTTAAGTTTGTTGTAGGGAAGCAACAGCTAAGTTTTACCGCCGATGGAATGCGTTATTTTGTACAGGTAAAAAGCTGGAAGGACGAACTGGGTTTAGATTGGCTAATTGTGGCGGTGATTCCCGAAGGCGAATTTATGGAGCAAATTAATGCCAACACCCGCATCACGATTTTGCTGTGCATAGTTGCTTTTTTAGTGGCTACAAGAATTGGGATTTTGACTGCTCGTTGGGTAATTAAGCCGATTTTACAATTAAACAGATCGGCGAAGAAAATTGCTCAAGGTGAATGGGAGGAAACACCAGATATTCAGCGTTCCGATGAACTGGGGGAACTAGCCAAATCATTTGAAACTATGGCAAAGCAACTCCAAGCATCCTTTAGTGCTTTAGAAGCAAAGAATGCCCAGATGCAAGTTTTAAATGACGCGCTATCTCATAATCAGAGTCAGCTAACTCAATTTTTAGAAGCCATACCGGTCGGTGTATTTATTATCGATGCTGAAGGTGAACCTTATTATACAAATCAGATTGGGCAGCAAATTCTCGGTCAAGGAGCGATGTCTAACGACAAGCCGCTAGGCGTCTACGCAGAAGTTAAAGTCAAAGAATTGTCAGAGATATATCAAGCTTACCTTGCCGACACAAATCAACTTTACCCCAGCGATCGCTTACCGATTTTGAGAGCATTGCTTGGGGAAAGCACCAGGGTTGATGATATGGAAATTCGCTATTGTGGCAATATTACTTGCATTGAGGTTTTAGGAAAGCCAATTTATGATGAATCAGGGTATGTGGCTTTTGCGATCGCCACATTTTTTGATATCACCCAACGCAAACAAACAGAAAAGTTATTAGCAGAATACAATCGCACCTTAGAGGCTCAAGTAAAAAAACGTACTGAAGAATTCCAGCAAGTTATCGAGC
This sequence comes from Nostoc sp., assembly GCF_036917235.1. Taxonomy (GTDB): domain Bacteria; phylum Cyanobacteriota; class Cyanobacteriia; order Cyanobacteriales; family Nostocaceae; genus Nostoc. Next base: position 78,370 of record NZ_JBALDU010000078.1, on the reverse strand, counting down.
AACTGCAAACTACCCAAGAAGAACTGATTCAATCGCAAAAAATCGCTGCACAGGAACAACAAGCAGCCATTCGGGAAGCGGCGCGAAGTGCTGCCGCCAATCTCGCCAAAAGCGAATTCCTTGCTAACATGAGCCACGAACTGCGTACCCCACTCAATGCCATTCTTGGTTTTACCCAAGTTATGAGTCGAGATTATTCGCTATCTAGCGAACATCAAGAAAACTTGGCAATAATTAATCGTGCCGGCGAACATCTACTCAAACTAATTAACGACATTCTCGAAATGTCTAAAATCGAAGCTGGCAAAATCACATTAAATTGCAGCAGCTTTGACTTAATTCATTTGTTGAAGAACTTAGAAGAGATGTTGCACTTGCGTGCTGCATCTAAAAATTTAGAATTATTGTTTGAGTATGCGCCAGATATTCCTAAATACATAGAAACGGACGAAAATAAACTGTGTCAAGTATTGCTCAACCTCTTGGGAAATGCTATCAAATTTACCGATAAAGGAAGGGTGACGCTACGGGTGAGAATGGGGGTAGGGGAGCAGGGGAGCGGGGGAGCAGGGGAGCAGGGGGAGCAGGGGGAGCAAAATCTTTCTTATCCTTCTCTTCTGTTCTTCGAGGTACAAGATAGTGGCTGTGGTATTGCCCCACAAGAACTTGAATTGCTGTTTGAGGCTTTTGAACAAACCGAAATCGGCAGAAAATTCCAACAAGGGACGGGATTGGGTTTAGCGATTAGCCGTAAATACGTGCAACTTATGGGAGGAGATATTACTGTCAGCACTACGCCTGGTGTCGGTAGTACATTTGCCTTTGATGTTCAGATTGCTCTAACTTGCCCCAGAGAAATCCCGATCAACCAAATTAAATCACAAATTAGAGCTTTAGCACCTAGTGAAAAAGTATACCGCATCCTAGTAGTTGACGATTCCAAAGAAAGCCGTATATTGCTAGTTAAAATTCTCACATCTTTAGGCTTTGAAGTTAATGAAGCTACAGATGGTAGTGAAGCGATCGCTAGTTGGGAATCTTGGCAACCACACTTGATTTTTATGGATATGCGAATGCCAGTCATGGACGGTTACGAAGCCACAAGAATTATTAAAGCTAGAGAAATCGGGCATGGGACAGCCAATACGTCGCGGAGGTTCCCAAAATTGAAACAACTAGTGTCATCGGGGAGCCAGTACCTTGCAGGAGAATTAACCGATTCAGTCGAGGGTGAGGTTCTGAAAGTTGTACGCAAAGAGTCTTCTGCACCAGAAACAACTGGTGTTATGGAAAATGATGCTTCTGGTGCGTCCACTTGGCGATCGCGGATACCAAAAGCCTTGGCTCCCCCTTACGACTTCTCTAGAACAACGCCAGATCCCTCCAATACAAATACAATCATTATTGCCCTAACTGCTAGCGCCTTTGAAGAAGAACGCCAGAAAATTTTGTCCATTGGCTGTGATGATTTTATTCGCAAGCCATTCAAACAGGAAGTATTATTGGAAAAACTGAGCAAACATCTGGGTTTAAAATATACCAATCAAGTAGAAACCACAAACACGGTAGTTGTCGATCAAGGTACACAGATTTTTGTAAGTGTTGCTGAACTCCTGGGCCATTTATCACAAATGTCACCTGAGTGGCTCCAACAGATTCACTATGCCGCAGCCAGCTGTAGCGACGAACTGATTTTAGAGTTACTCAAGCAAATTCCATCAGATAATGCTCAAGTTTTCCAAGTTCTCAGGGATTTAGCAAATAACTATCAGTTTGAGAAAATCATGGAATTGACTACAACAAACTTAGAATGAATTACGAGCATTTAGACCCTAATAAAAAAGATATTTTGATCGTTGATGATATGGCGGATAACCTCCGGGTTTTATCCTCCATATTGACAAGGGAAGGGTATAACGTTCGTAAAGCTTTGAACTGGCAAATGGCACTGACAGCAACTCAAACATTATTACCTGATTTGATTCTACTTGATATCATGATGCCAGAAGTAGATGGCTATGAAATTTGCCAGACCTTTAAAGCTTGGGAGCTAACAGCCGATATCCCAGTAATTTTCATTAGCGCTTTAGATGATGTTTTTGACAAAGTTAAAGCTTTTAAAGTCGGTGGTGTAGACTATATCACCAAACCTTTTGAGTTTCAAGAAGTTTTAGTGCGCGTGCAAAATCAACTAGCATTGAGATCGGCGCGATTAGAAATATTGAAACTAAATGTTGAACTGGAACACCGGGTAAAACAGCGGACTGGAGAGCTAGAAAAAACTCTCCAAAAACTCCAACAAGAAATCGATTCCCGCCAGAAATTGCAAAGTCAACTGCTAGATATAGCACTGCATGATTCCTTGACTGGATTATCAAACCGAGTTTTATTTATTAAGCGACTAGAAAATGCTCTAAATCGGGCGAAACGAGAATCTAGTTATCAGTTTGCAGTACTTTTTTTGGACTGCGATCGCTTCAAAGTTGTCAATGATTCCCTTGGTCATCCGGTAGGAGATGAATTGCTGATAGCCATTGCTCAACGCTTACAAGCATGTATCATATCTGTTGATACTTTAGCACGATTGGGCGGGGACGAATTTGGAATTCTCTTAGAAAATATCACAGATATCAATATAGCAATCCAAGTTGCAGAAAGGATTTTGCAACAATTATCACTTGCTTTTCAACTGTCAAGATATGAAGTATTTATGAATGCCAGTATTGGCATTAGCTGGGGCAATAAAGATTACGATCGCCCAGAGTATTTGCTGCGGGATGCTGATACGGCAATGTATCGGGCTAAGGCTCAAGGAAGAGCTAACTATCACGTTTTTAATCCAGCGATGCATCAGGAAGCTATTCAGCTTTTAGAGTTAGAAAATGACCTGCGGAGGGCTGTAGAAAGGCGAGAATTCCTCGTTTACTATCAGCCAATTATTTCCCTAACTACAGGTAGAATTTCTGGATTTGAAGCCTTGGTGCGCTGGCAACATCCAATTCGTGGTTTGATTTCTCCCATAGAATTTATTCCTGTAGCCGAAGAAACAGGTTTAATTAATGCCATCAATACTTGGGTATTACAATCAGCTTGTCATCAATTAAGCATCTGGCAACATTATCCAGTGACACCAGAACCTCTAACTATGAGTGTCAATTTGAGTGCAAGGTTATTTTTACAGCCGAATTTGGTAGAACAAATTGACCGAATAATTTATGACAATAAAATAAATCCAGCATATTTAGAATTAGAAATTACCGAAAGTGTAATTATGGAAAATACCGATGCGATAAAAATAATTCTTGAACGACTAAAGCAGCGAAAAATCAAGCTAATTATGGATGACTTTGGTACAGGATATTCTTCTTTAAGTTATCTGCACAGCTTTCCTTTGAATGCACTTAAAATTGATAAATCCTTCGTCAAAAGGATGCAGGATAACAAAGAGAATATGGGGTTAGTACCAGCAATGATTGGCATTGCCAACTCAATGGGGATGAGTGCGATCGCTGAAGGTGTCGAAACACAAGAACAGTTAGCTCAATTGAGAAGTTTAAACTGTAATTTTGCTCAAGGATATTTATTTTCTAAACCCATAGAACAACGACTGGTTCTTGAGTTGCTCACCTCAGCACCTCAATGGTAGCTATCAAGTAGCACCTGGAAAAAATTTAATTGTTGATCCTTGGCTAGATAATCTGTGACTGCTAGCCACTATAATCCTTACAGCAGTTTATCGGATTGCCAAAGGTGATAACTGGCCAATAGCTTCGATAATTTGTAAAACTCTCCAGCCACGTGAGAGTTAAACTATAAATATAAGTATTTCGGTGAAATCGGTCAACAAATTTTAAGGTGATTTCAAAGAAGGATTTACTATCCTCAATAATTATACGCATAACTTTTGATCAATAATGCATTTTAATCAAACTAACCATCAGAAAAGAAATATTTTGGTGGTCGATGATACCCCAGATAATTTGCGGCTTTTATCGGCGATGTTGACTGCACAAGGTTTTGAAGTTCGCAAAGCCTTAAATGGTAAAATGGCACTGACTGCATGTCAAATGGTTTTGCCCGATGTGATTTTGCTGGATATCAATATGCCAGGTATGGATGGCTACCAAGTTTGTCAACAACTAAAAGCTGACGATAAAACTAGTGAAGTCCCAGTAATTTTTATTAGCGCCCTGGATGATGTTGTCGATAAGGTAAAGGCATTTGATGTTGGTGGTGTAGATTATATTGCAAAACCTTTTCATGGTGCAGAAGTGGTGTTGCGAATTGAAAATCAGATTAATTTACGCTTGCTCCAAGTTAAACTGGAAGAAAAAAACTTTTTGCTGCAACAAGCTCTTGACAACTTGAAAGCCTCTCAAGTTCAACAAATTCAGAACGAAAAGATGGTAGCACTGGGACAGTTAGTGGCTGGGCTGGCTCATGAGATTAATAACCCGATCAGTTTTATTTATGGAAATCTCCAATATGCTGGTCAATATGTGGAAGACCTAGTAAATATAATTGAGGTCTATCAGCAAGAATATCCCAAACCCACACTAAAAGTTCAGCAAATAGCCAAAGATGTAGACTTGAATTTTATCATTCAGGATCTACAAAATTTGATAGGTGCAATGTATAGAGGCTCCGATCGCATTCGGGAAATTGTACTGGCGCTACAACATTTTTCTCGGCATGATGAAGCAGAGATGAAACGGGTAAATATCCATGAAGACATCGAAAATACTTTAGTGATGTTACAACATCGGCTCAGGGAAGCAGCCGATCGCCCGGCAATTGTTGTAGTGAAAGATTATGGTAACTTACCCCTAGTCACTTGTTATGCGAGTGAACTAAATCAAGTATTTATGCATTTGTTGAATAATGCTATTGATGCAATAGAAGAGGGAGTGGGGAGTGCCGAACTTGGGCCCTACTCTGGGGATCGGGAGCAATGGGGAGTGACGAATCAATCTTCTACTTCCTACTCCCTACTCCCTACTCCCCAAATTCGGATTCACACAGAGGTGACAGACTTGAATCTAGTCAAAATTGCGATCGCTGATAATGGTCTTGGTATTGAAGAGTCGTTGCGATCGCGTTTATTTGACCCATTTTTTACCACGAAACCTGTGGGTAAAGGTAGTGGGCTAGGATTATCTATTAGTTATCAGATTATCGTCCAAAAACACCGAGGAAATATAAGCTGTAACTCATCTGTGGGCAAAGGAGCAGAGTTTGCGATCGAAATTCCTATAGAGCAATCTGATATCTCATCGCAATTTTCAAAATCTTAAAAGAATTTCTTTCCCGATAAATCTAATTTATCAACAATTCTGGTGCTACCAATCCTTTTTGGATAGCTAAGACTGCGGCTTGAGTGCGATCGCGTACTTCTAGTTTCTGTAAAATAGCATGGACATGAACCCGTACTGTACCAGGGGCAATGTAGAGAATTTCAGCAATTTCTTGATTGCTTTTGCCAGCTGCTACCAGTGCCAAAATTTCTTGCTCCCGCTTCGTTAAAGGATTTTCTAAAGATTCCTCAGTTTTTGCAGACTGCACTGCCATCGAATTGCCTTCAAAAGCGGCTCTAATTTCACTTGTTGCCGTTTGATCCCACCAAGAAGCGCCCGCAGCAACCGATCGCACTGCCAATATCAAAGACTCAGCCGGAATACCCTTAAGACAGTAACCTTGCGCTCCGGCGGCAATTAACCGCGAAATCAGGGGTTTTTCAGAACGAGATGTTAAAACCAGAACTGGTAAATTTGGGTGCTTCTGCTTGATTTGGCGACAAGCCTCAATCCCGCCAATACCCGGTAAACCTATATCCAGCAAGACCAAATCCAGAGGATATTGATTTGCCAATTCTACAGCTTGTTCCCCATCTTCCGCTTCTGCAACAATCTCCAAACTGGTTTCTTGTTGCAACCGCATCCGCAAACCAAGCCGAAATAATTCATCATCTTCAACTAATAAGATTTTTGTCATTAGTCATTGGTCATTAGTCATTGGTCATTTGTCATTTGTCAGAAATTATTATTCTCCCCTGCTCCCCGATCACTGAGCGTAGTCGTTGGCGCAGCCTCTCGTAGAGAAGTGCTGCTCCCTCACTCCCCTGCTCCTTTAATTCCCCGGTGGTGGACAAGCCGGGAGTCGGAAACCAAACAGTGCGCCGCGTGGTGAGCGATTCTCTGCCCAAATTGTACCCCCATGAGCAGTAATAATTTGCCTGGTCAAATAAAGTCCTAGCCCAGAACCGGAGACGTGGCGATCGCTATTTCCTTGATAAAATCTCTCAAATAAGTGAGGTAACTCTTTTTCGGTAATGCCGGAACCAGTATCGAGTATTTTTACCACTTGATCGCTAGAATAACCTTCAAATACTACTTCCACTTTACCGCCACGAGGGGTATGGTTGATGCCATTACTCAGGAGATTGGTGAAGACTCGCCCAAGTTGCAAAGAATCGCCATTTACCCAGAGAAAGCTCCGAAAATCTGATTCGCCATAGTGCAGAGAAATATAAACCTGACGTGTTTTCGCTAGTTCACTCAGAGTAGCGACGATCTCCTCCGCCACTGTCACCAAGTTAACTGGTGATATCTGTAATTTCAGCCCTTCGGCATCATTGCGGTACACATCTAAAAGTGTTTGGACTAGTTGCAGTGTACTGCGATGACTACGAGCCATTGTTTGTAAGACTTTTGCTTGCATAGGTGTGATTTCACCGAATTGCTCATTTTGAAAATATTTCAGCGTTTCAATTGCTCCTAATAAGGGTGTTTTCAAATCATGCGTTAGGGTAGAAACAAAATCTTCACGCATGGTAGCTAGTTGTTCTTGGGAGCGTAATTGTGCTTGAGTAGAAGCGATCGCTTCTTCATTACGGTGGTTGCGATCGCTTAACCAACCTGTTACCAATAATGCCAACACTGCAATTAACCGATTTGCCAACGTGGGAGAATTAATTATTTCTCCTCCGGGAACAAACAAATTCAACAGTGTTAATCCTGTAGCTGCAAGAGTAATCCCCAAAACTGCTCTCCGATTCAATCGAGAATCTGCTAACAAAATTGTCCCTGTGTAAAGGTAGCCAAATACGTACTCAGGGGGTGTCAAATATTCTAGTATTATCACGATCGCAAAGGCGATCGCTATTAGTCCATAGGTCTTTACACGCTCATTTATAGCTTCTTTCATAGTCAATAATCGATTTAATATCGTCATTAGATACTTATAAGTGCGTGACCATCAGGTATTGGGGGCGGCAGCGGCGTTGCCGATGTTGTCAGGGAGCAATGCAATGGGGAATCTGAGTGTATAAGTTCTGCAAACTTGGAAAATGTATTGTATAAACAAATAATCCTAATCAGTTTAAATAGATGAATTAAAAGTAAAGATTAAATATTCTTAACAAAAACTTGAACAAGTATCTGGAAAATAGTGATAGCTGAAAATAGTAAATTCCTCAAAATCTGTTATTTCTAAAAATTGGTTTGCTAGGACTTAAATTTAATTTAGCGTAAAATATATGGGACAAGGTTTTTTGCAAATTGGCTTAACGCTGTGTATTGTCATAGCAATCACTCCATTATTCGGAAAATACATAGCGCGTGTCTTTTTGGGAGAAAGAACACTGCTTGATTTTTTAATGAACCCCATAGAGCGAAGTATGTTCGTATTTGCGGGTGTTCGGAGAAAAGATGACATGACGGGTTGGGAGTATATCCGGGCCATACTCTGTTGCAACACGGTCATGGCTATTTCAGTGTATTTTCTGATTTATTTTCAGAGACTCTTACCCTGGAATCCAAACGGCTTCGGTGCGCCCAATTGGGATGTATTGCTGCATACAACGATTTCATTTGTAACGAATACCGACCAACAACACTATGTAGGTGAGACAACCTTAAGCTATTTTAGCCAGGTAGCGGCTTTAGGCTTTTTGATGTTCACCTCCGCAGCCACCGGTTTAGCCGTGGGAATTGCCTTTATTCGTGGGTTGACGGGTAGAAGACTGGGAAACTTTTACGTCGATCTCGTCCGTGGAATTACGCGAATATTGCTACCGATTTCGATTATTGGCGCGATCGCTTTGTTGGTAACAGGTGTACCACAAACATTAGCTGGGACTATGGATGTGACAACCTTAGAAGGTGGGACGCAATATCTGGCCAGAGGCCCGGTGGCATCCTTTGAAACGATCAAACTTTTGGGCGAGAACGGCGGCGGCTTTTTTGGTGTCAACTCTGCACATCCTTTTGAAAATCCCAATGGCGCTTCTAACTTGATAGAAATGCTTGCCATGATTTCTATCCCAGCAGCCTTGATTTACACTTACGGTATATTTGCCAATAACATCAAACAAGCTTGGCTACTTTTTTGGATGGTGTTTGTGATTTTTGTTATTTTGGTGGGAGTGACAGCCGTGGGAGAATTACAAGGTAATCCCCTGGTTAATACCGCCTTTGGATTAGAACAGCCCAATTTAGAGGGTAAAGAAGTTCGATTTGGTTGGGCACAAACAGCATTTTGGGCAGTGATGACTACCGCTACTATGTCTGGTGCTGTGAACGGAATGCATGATTCTTTGATGCCGCAAGGAATATTTTCGACTCTCTTCAACTTATTTATCCAGGTTATCTGGGGTGGTCAGGGAACTGGAACAGCTTACTTATTTATTTACTTAATTCTCACAGTGTTCCTAACTGGACTAATGGCAGGACGTACCCCAGAGTTTTTAGGACGCAAAATTGAAAAGCGGGAAATCGTTCTCGCTAGCGTAGTGCTGTTGATTCACCCAATTTTAATTTTGATCCCCAGTGCGATCGCTTTGGCTTATCCCATCTCCCTATCTGGAATTAGCAACGCTGGCTATCACGGTATTTCTCAAGTAGTTTATGAATATGCCTCAGCAGCAGCAAATAATGGTTCGGGCTTGGAGGGCTTGGGGGATAACACCCTGTGGTGGAACTTGAGTACTTTAGTTAGTCTAATCGGAGGACGCTACATTCCGATGATTGCCATTCTACTGCTAGCTGACGGGATGTCTCGCAAACAACCAGTACAAGAAACCCCTGCAACCCTAAGAACTGATTCTCTAGTATTTACTGGGATCACAGCTGGAGTAACGCTGGTTTTGGGAGTATTAACTTTCTTTCCCGTTCTGGCTTTAGGCCCCATAGCTGAGGGTTTGAAACTAGCATCTGGCAGTTAGAAAAGTTATGAGTTATAAGTTTGAAATTAAGAAAATATCAAAAAATAATTCAGGAGGCAGGAGGAAGGAGTAACCCAGACTTAAAAGTGTGAGATTCAAGCAAGAAAGGTTATATAGCTGTAGTCAGATATGTTACGACAGTGTTGAATTGCTCAACGCCCTGCTAACATCACTCAGCTATATCTTGCGCTACGCGCCTCGTACCAGTATCTTATTTTTAACTGGGTAATTACTCAGAACTAGAGTTTTCATTCATACTTATTTCCTCCTGGCTCCTGCCCTTATCTTATAAATTATCCGGTTTCGTAGGATGCGTTACTAACGCATCCTACAGGTTGGGTATTTTTTTATTAGAAGTTCCTATAACTCCTAACTCCTAACTTCTCACTGCTAACTTTATTTATGAATCCAGTGGCAACTAACTTCAAAGCTAGACGCCCAAGTTTTCGTTCTGGCGATCGCCGCCAAAAACGTAAAAAGACTAGGGCAAATAATAAGTGGCTGTACTTAAGAGCAATTAGAGATGCTTTTGTCAAACTCAACCCTAAGTATGCAATCAAAAATCCAGTAATTTTTGTGGTTTGGGTAGGGACAATCATCATCCTATTGCTAACGATCGATCCCAACCTATTTGGCCCAGCCCTGCAAAAGAACCCGCAAGTTTTCAACGCCTTGTTGTCGGGGATTTTATTCTTTACAGTTTGGTTTGCCAATTTTGCCGAAGCAGTGGCAGAAGGGCGGGGTAAAGCCCAAGCCGATGCCTTGCGGTTAACAAAGTTAGAGGCGATCGCGAAAAAACTTGCTGCCGATGGCACACTTAGTGAAGTTTCATCCACCAGCCTTAAACAGGGCGATACCATCTACGTCGTTGCTGGCGATATTATCCCCGCCGATGGTGAAGTAATCATGGGTGTGGCCTCAGTGGATGAATCGGCAATTACTGGGGAATCTGCACCAGTATTAAAAGAATCAGGCTCCGACGTTGCTAGTTCTGTCACTGGTGGAACGCGGATTATCTCAGATGAACTGATTATCCGTATTACTACTGACCCAGGCAAAGGCTTTATTGACCGGATGATTACTTTAGTAGAAGGGGCAGAACGCAGCAAAACACCTAATGAAATTGCCCTAACGGTATTGTTGGCAGTTCTCAGCTTAGTGTTTTTGTTAGTCGTAGTCACCTTGCCCGCCCTTGCTTACTATGTCAACAGTCCAGTCAGCGTCCCAATTTTAATTGCCTTATTAGTAGCGTTAATTCCTACCACCATTGGCGGCTTACTAAGTACCATCGGTATTGCTGGTATGGATCGAGTTGCCCAATTTAACGTCATTGCCACATCAGGACGAGCAGTCGAAGCCTGTGGTGATATCAACACTTTACTTCTTGACAAGACAGGTACAATTACCCTCGGCAATCGTCTGGCGGAAGAGTTTATTCCTCTCAACGGTCATTCAATGTCGGAAATTGCTAATGTTGCCTGGGCAGCTAGTGTCTTTGACAATACACCAGAAGGAAAATCCATTGTCCGACTAGCAGAAAAGTTAGGCGCACGGTTTGATTTTGACTCCACTCAGGCAGAAGGAGTTAGTTTTTCCGCCAAAACCCGGATGAGTGGGACGAATTTACCTGGTGGGTATGAGGCCAGAAAGGGAGCAGTAGAAGCTATTAAAGGATTTGTCCGTTCCCGTAATGGACGCGATATACCAGAATTGGATGCTGCCTACGAAAGAGTTTCTCGCCTGGGAGGTACACCCCTAGCAGTTAGCTTAGATAACGAAATCTATGGGATTATTTATCTCAAAGATATAGTTAAACCTGGTATCCGCGATCGCTTTGAGCAACTGCGACGGATGGGAGTGCGTACCATCATGCTAACTGGAGACAACCGAATTACCGCTTCTGTCATTGCCAAAGAAGCTGGGGTTGATGACTTCATTGCCGAAGCCACACCAGAAGACAAAATCAGTATCATTAAACAGGAACAAGCAGCAGGTAAACTGGTAGCCATGACGGGAGATGGAACTAACGATGCTCCCGCATTAGCCCAAGCTAACGTCGGTGTGGCGATGAATACGGGAACGCAAGCTGCAAAAGAAGCCGCTAACATGATCGATTTGGACTCCGATCCGACAAAGCTACTCGATATCATTGGTATTGGTAAACAATTATTGATTACTCGCGGGGCATTGACGACATTTTCTATCGCTAATGATATTGCTAAATACTTTGCAATTATCCCAGTGATATTTGTCGCTGCTAACTTGCAAAGCCTGAATATTATGAATTTGACTAGCCCTAAATCTGCTGTACTCTCAGCATTGATTTATAATGCTTTGATTATTCCCGCTTTGATTCCCTTGGCATTAAAGGGTGTGAGGTTTAGACCACTGACAGCTAATCAGTTACTCCAACGCAATATCTTAATTTACGGCTTAGGTGGGGTGATTGCGCCGTTTATTGCAATTAAATTGATCGATGTACTGATTACACTTGTGGGCTTGGCTTAAGGATAGCAAAAGTAGAGACGCTGAGAAACGATCGCATCTTGACCAAAGTAAAATAATAAACATTTTTACTTTTACCTGTTGACGGGAGGGACAAGAAGAATATAAATAAATATCGTTTTCATTCAGCACTGCTTTGAGGATATCCTTTGTTTAGTCGCAATGGCATAAACAACATCTACCACTCGCTATTTTTATCTTGCTGTGCTTGAATGTGGTAACTGACCCAGTTGTTGTTTATGCTGTTGCTAACAGTATCTTATAACCTCCTGTTAGGTGGGCAAAAAAATTAAAAATTAAAAATTAAAAATTAAATTTTAGGCGCAATTGGAAAACTTTTTATGGCTATTATTCGAGAAACCATCAGAGCAATTTTTATAACTCTAATGCTTTGGTTGTTGACTGCAATCATCTATCCGCTGGGAATTCTTGTAGTGGGTCAAGTTTTTTTGCCCTATCAAGCTAATGGCAGCATCATGCGGAATCTAAGTAATGAACCAATTGGTTCGGCTTTGATTGGTCAAGTGTTCACATCTGAGCGATATTTCCATTCTCGTCCTAGTACTGTTAGATACAGCCAAGGAAAAAAAGCCAAGCCAACTGGCATATCTGGAGCTAGCAATCTCGCTGCCAGCAATCCAGAACTACTAAAGCGGATTTTAGAAGAAGCAGATAAATTGCGAGACGAAAATCTTCAACCAATAGCCGATATAATTTATACCTCTGGTTCTGGTTTAGACCCGCATATTTCCTTTAAAGCAGCACGGCAGCAATTGACGCGAGTTGCTGGTGCGCGGGGAGTAAAAGAAGATGAAATTTTACCTTTAATTAATAAGTATACTGATGACAGATTTTTATGGATTTTTGGCGAACCGGGAGTTAATGTTCTCCGATTGAATTATGCTCTTGATTTGCAAGATATTAATCGTCAGCAAAATCAGTAAATAGTCATTGGGCATGGGACATTGGCAATGATGGTTTTCCCATGCAATAGGAGTGCTAGAAATGTCAGATAATACTAATACTGGTTCAACTGAAAATGCGCCTTTAAATTCTGCAAGTTACTCGCTTTATCCGGCACGACGACGGGGTAAGCATAAAATCTTTATTGGCATGGCTCCTGGAGTAGGCAAAACCTACCGGATGCTAGAAGAGGGACACGCATTCAAACAGGAAGGAATTGATGTTGTCGTTGGGTTGTTGGAAACCCACGGACGCAAGGAGACAGCTGAAAAGGCAGAGGGACTGGAAATTATACCCCGTAAGCAATATCCTCGCGGTGAGTTGACGCTGATGGATATGGATACAGATGCTATTTTAAAGCGATCGCCCCAATTAGTTTTAATCGATGAACTTGCTCATACCAATGTCCCTGGTTCTGCACGCGAAAAGCGCTACGAAGATGTAGAAGTAGTTTTGGCAGCCGGTATTGATGTCTACTCCACGATGAATGTGCAACATTTGGAAAGTCTCAACGATCTAGTAGCCAGAATTACAGGTGTGGTAGTCCGTGAGCGGGTTCCTGACAGAATTATGGATGAAGCAGATGAAATAGTGGTAGTGGATGTCACACCGGAAACACTGCAAGAACGGTTATTAGAAGGCAAGATTTATGCACAGCAAAAAATCCAACAATCCCTCGATAATTTTTTCCAACGCCGTAACCTGATTGCTTTGCGGGAGTTGGCTTTGCGGGAAGTGGCAGACAATGTGGAAGGAAATGCGATCGCCTCTACTCCTAACGGACAATTTTGTAATATTCACGAGCGGGTTTTGGTGTGTGTATCTACTTATCCCAACTCAGTGCAATTGTTACGCCGGGGTGCGAGACTGGCTAACTATATGAACGCGCCGCTTTATACCTTGTTCGTAGCCGATCCAGAACGCTTCCTCACCAAAGAGGAAAGCTTACACATTCACACTTGTGAGAAACTGTGTAAAGAATTTGAAGGTACTTTTCTTCGTGTTACCAACAGTAATATAGCTAATGCGATCGCTGAAGTCGCTGAGAGACATCGTATCACCCAAATTGTTATTGGAGAAAGTCAGCGATCGCGCTGGCAAATGCTGCTCAAAGGATCTTTGACGCAAAAATTAGTGCGCTTGCTCAAAAACATCGATTTGCATATTATTGCCAGCGAAAAAATGGTTTCATCCAAATAGGGCAGGGGGCAGGGAGAAAGAAGTGAAAGTCTTTGTGTCTGATGTATGAGTCCTACACTTTTTATCTCATTTACTTGAAAACTGCCGTATTACACTATTCTAATATTTCCGACTTTGGTTCTCTCAGTACCAACTCAGGGATCAAATCAGGCGAAAATGATTGTTCCTCATTTTTGAGTGTCTCAGTTTGTTCTTCAGCAGCAGGTAGCCAGTTGATAAATGGTAGGGGTAATAGGGTGCTGAGGTTAGTAATTAGCACCAAGAGCCAAAGTGATTCAAAGTTCGTTGCGGTAATCCCCAGCCAATACGTGATTAATGCCCCGAATGCTTGGGAAACTGTTCCGGCTGAATTATAGACTGACATTAACAAGGCAAATAATGTCGCTTCTACTCCAGAAGGACAAAGCCTTGCTGCTAGAACCATCACTTGCATGAAGACAATTTTCCCCATCACAGTGAGAATCAGGCTATCACCCAAACTAAACCAGTGGTCATCTATACCCAATAGCCTGTTTGTGTGAGTCACTAACAACAGCATCGTCATCCCCAAAATTGACGAAAGGACAGTACTCCAAGCAAAAATCACGCGAAAAGGGATGCTTTTGAGGAAACGTTGAAAAATCCAAACACCTGCCAAAGAAGCAAAACTTCCCACCAAGTTTACTCGCCCCAAGAATTCTGGTTCAAAGTGAAGTTCGTTGGTAGAGAAGTAGAAAAAGGCTGATTCAGCATTTGGGGTAGCTTGCCAGATGAAGATAAATGCCATTGGTAGCCAAATTGTTTTTTGACTAATGGCTTGGCGTAGCTGCTCCAGCTGATGTTTGATTGGTAAAGAGTTGGTGTGATTACTATCTTCAGCATCTTGGTTAACGGGGGACTCAGCAATTAACCAAGCTACCCCTGAAACGATCAGAGGAAATAAAGCGGTAATCCCAAAGACGGTACGGGCAGTAAAGTATTGGAGTAGTAGACCGCTACAGTAGGCTGTTATTAAACCTCCGATCGCAGAAGCACCCCAGGATAGAGATTGTAGTGAGCCGGCTTTTGCTTGCGATTCGCCTCTGGCTCGTTCTACAACCAGCGAGTCAACGATAACATCACTCATGGCGACGGAGAGAGAACTAAGAGCGATCGCTAAGGTAGCTGCCCAGCTAGTATTAACTATTGTGGCCAGACTCATCCAAGAAGCAGTTCCCAGTATCCCGGATAAAATCAAGTAAGGACGGCGACGATAGCCAAATATAGGCAAGCCATCAGAGATAAAACCAAACACCGGCTTGATCATCCAAGGTAGGAAGACAATTCCCAATAGCGCCGACACCTGGACTGGACTCAGCATTAGTTCATCTTTGAGGAAAAAGCTAACGGCTAGACGCGATAGCCCTAAAATTCCTTGAACAAAGTAAACGGTGAGAATTGCAATTAACTCCGCATTTGGTTCATTACCCAAGAAGATTTTTTGTGTTAGTGAGTCTTTGACCTTGGACAAGCCAGATGATTGATCTACCATTCGATAAATATTTTTTAATTTTTATTTACTTGTCTATCATATCGATTCCGAGGAGGTGGGTTTTTTCTCACCTTTTTCCTTTGGTTTCTTCTTGGAGTATTATTTAAGGCTTTTCTAACAACTTTTCTTTCTTCTAGGAAGATGTTCTCGTTTCTGAACGGCTATTCGCCTTTGAATTTGGGACATCAAATACAGTTCTATCTACTTCGATAATTTGCCCCTGTGAGTTGTCTCAAAAGACACACATAAACTGGCGTTACTGATTTGGGAACAATAAATTCAGAAATCACCAGGGTTTAGTAGCATGGTCAGTATTCCCGGATACGACTCTACAATGGTTCCAGAACTCTAGTTTATCGGGGGTATCGAGAAACTGACTCATTACCTGTAGTAATTAAACTGCTAAAAAATTCATATCCCAGTTTCAGCGATCTGTTACAGTTTCGCAATCAGTACACAATTGCCAAAAATATTAACTCATCTGCGATCGTCCAAACTTACAGTCTGGAGGCGTATCAAAATGGTTATGCGTTGGTAATGGAAGATTTTGGTGAGATTTCTCTGAAAGATTATTTTGCTTGTTACCAGACGGCAGATATGGTGTCTTTACAAGAATTTTTACTTTTAGCGATCGCTCTGTGTGATGCATTAGATATCCTAATTCATTATCGGATTATTCACAAAGATATTAAACCCGCCAATGTTTTAATTAATCCAGAAACTAAATTTTGCTCGTTAGTGGTTATGAAGACATGAAGAACACATAAAGATAAGTACTGACATTATACGGATCGGCAAATAATGTGAAGAGTATGCAAAGATATGTCTTTAAGTGTGGACATCTCAGTAAATATTCAGATATGTTTATCAAAGTGTTATTTAGATGTTCCTTATTTTTAAGCTACATACCCACGGGCAACAGCCCACAACAATTGCATAAAAATTCTTTCCCTATAGAAAGTGAATTATTCTCTATATTTACGACAGTAGGGCTACGCTTTTATAAGAAATATAAAGTGTTGGTTTTAAGCATTTAAGCTTAATTTTTCGGCACTTTGTCAGTGATGGCTGGGTTGATCTGCGGATCAAGAATGATAAAAAAAGCGTGAAACCATCTGTTTTCCTAAATACACGCTCATAAATATGTACAATGCTTAAGACTTAGATAGTCGTAAATAGCATTATTACTGGTACAAATAACGAATTAAAAGGAAATAGGGAATAGGTAAAGAATTTAACTTTGAATCTTCTGCCTCCTGCCTTTTTCAAGTCAGTTAGATAAGTCCTACTTGCAAGCTTATCAATAGGGTAAATCTTCGAGAAAATCGCTAGCCCTCAAGGGTGACATAAAAGTATGTCGAAAGCGTTAGCTCTCGGCAATTTCTGTGTGTCCTTAAACAACATTAACAACAAGTTAATAGCTGAAGTTACTCAAAATATCGATTCAGGAAGGTAAGAGTTATGGTGAATATCATTGGAACCAACGGTAAGGATACTCTACTGGGTACTCAGGATGGAGATACAATCAACGCTAAAGTAGGTGATGATATCATCGATGGCAAAAATGGCAACGACCTTTTAAGCGGTGATGCCGGAAATGATACCCTCATTGGTGGCCCAGGGAATGATACTCTCCTTGGTGGTACGGATAACGACTCTCTCCGTGGTGGTACGGAGAGTGACTCCCTACGTGGTGGTACTGGTAATAACCTGCTGCGGGGTGATGAGGGAAATGATACCCTTGATGCTTCCTATTCTTCTGGAAATAACATCCTCAGTGGAGATGCAGGGGATGACTACCTTGATATTAGCTATTCTGCTGGCAACAATACGGTTTCAGGCAAAGACGGCGATGATTCCTTTTACGCTGATGAAGTCCGGGGTAGAAACACTCTAAATGGAGGCGCTGGTAATGACACGTTCTATTTGTCCGCCTCAAAAACTGCCCCCTATTCCTTAACGACTGAAAGTGTAAATGGAGAAACAGGTCAGGATTACTTGTCTGTATATTACACCCGTGCTAGCAGTAGAATCATTTCGAGTTTCGATGCTGCTACTAACACAGGCTCAATTAGGGCTGGCACAAATCGGATTAACTACACCAATATCGAACAATTAGAAATTAGAGGTACAACCTACGCTGATTTTATTGTCGGGAGCAATGGCAACGATTTACTCTTCGGAGGCAGTAGTGGCAACGATTCAAATTATGGCAATGATACGATTTTTGGCGGTGAAGGTAACGATTACTTGAATGTTGATTATTCAACCAGCGATAACATCCTTAACGGTGGTGCTGGTAACGATCAATTCAGTGCTACCTCTTCAACAGGCAATAACCTAATCTCTGGTGGTGATGGTAATGATAATCTCTCTGCGTCTAAGACAGATGGCAATAACACCCTCAACGGTTGTGCTGGTGACGATCAATTAGATGCTAATTATTCAACAGGCGATAACATCCTCAATGGAGGAGATGGCAATGATTCTCTTAGCGCCTCTCGCGAATACGACTATTCCTCCTCTTTTACCTCCGGTGATAACACTCTCAATGGTGGTGCTGGTGACGATCAATTGAGTGTTAACTATTCAACAGGCGATAACATCCTCAATGGGGGGGATGGCAATGATTCTTTCTTTGCCTCTGGCTACTACGACGACAAAAAAGCCGAGGGTAGGTTTGGTAATAACATTTTTAATGGAGAGAATGGTAATGATTCCTTCTCTTTCGTCCTATATACTTCTCCACCTTCCTTAGCGACTCAAACAGTAGATGGGGGGACAGGTAACGATTTGTTGAGCGTTTCGTATATTTATCCTAGTGGGGGAATCACTTCAACATTCAATGCTGCTACTAACACTGGCTCGATTAGGGCGGGCACTGATCTGATTAACTACAAAAATATCGAAGGATTACATATCTCTGGTACAGCCTACAATGACTTGATTGTGGGGAGTAATGGCAACGATACTATCTCGCTCTACGGGAGTAGTAGTGGCAATGATACTATCGATGGCGGAAAAGGTGATGATTTATTAGAAGGCTATTATTATACTAATTCTAGCGGGGGTCAGGGAATCACAACGACTTTCAATGCTGTTACTAACACTGGCTCCATTACATCAGGTACGAATCAGGTTAGCTACAAGAATATTAAACGATTAAATATCTCAGGTACAGCCTACAATGACTTGATTGTAGGTGGCAATGGCAATGATACACTCACCGGAGGCGATCGCGGCAAAGATACTATAGATGGAGGGAAAGGTAACGATTTGTTATCTTTCTATAACTATTCCATCGGCCAGGGAATCACAACGACATTCAATGCTGCTACTAATGCTGGTTCAATTACAGCAGGCCCGAATCAGGTGAGCTACAAGAATATCGAACAATTAAATATCTCAGGTACAGAATACGATGATTTGATTGTAGGGAGCAATGGCAACGATACCCTCGCTGGGGGACGTGGAAATAACACGATTCTCGGCGGTACAGGTAAGGATTACTTGAGTGCTGACTCTTCAAATGGTAATAATTTGCTCTCTGGTGGTGATGATAATGATTCTCTTAACGTCTCTGGCTCCTACGACGACTACCGAGGCAATTTTGATCTCGATGCTATCTCTGGTAAGAACACCCTCAATGGTGGCGCTGGTGACGATAACTTAGTTACTAACTATTCATCAGGCAATAACCTACTGAATGGGGGCGATGGCAATGATACTCTGACAGCCGCTGGTTCAGCCTCCTTATATTCCTTTTATGGAGCTTATACTGTCTCTGGGAATAATACGCTCAATGGTGGTGCTAATGACGATCGCTTGATTGTTGACTATTCATCAGGCAATAATCTACTGGATGGAGGCGATGGTAATGATACTCTCACAGCCTCTGGCGCTTCTGGTAAGAACACCTTCAAAGGTGGCAAAGGTAATGATAACCTTTATGGAGGAGCGGGTACTGATACATTTGTTTTCAATAGTTTCAGTGAAGGCGTTGATAGTATTTATAACTTCAACGTGACTAATGAACTGATTCAGGTATCGGCTGCTGGTTTTGGTGGCGCGTTATCATCAGGTTTACTCTCAGCTACCTCTTTTACTCTTGGAGCATCTGCAACAACGAGCAATCAGCGATTTATCTATAACAATAGTACAGGCGCACTATATTTTGACCAAGATGGTAGTGCGGGTGGATTTGCTCAGGTACAATTTGCACAACTATCTGGTGGAGTGTCACTAAGTCAAAATAATTTGCTAGTTGTTTAATCCTCAACCCTACAGTCAAATAGAAATCTTCAGAATGCGAGGTGTTATATTAAGCACCTCGCATTTGAATAATTACTCCAATCGGTTCAAGGAGCAAGCAGTTGCCCATTTCTTTTAAGAGCGATCGCTTGTAAATTATTGAGAGATCAACAAAAAGCCTTAAATTGAGTATATGTATTCAGTTTAAATATAAGCTCTATAAGTGTGGTGTCCAGAAAAAAAGCCAGTCAGATTACTCAAATCTTGAAGAGTCAGCAGAGAGCTAAAGAAGCTTTTAGCGTAGTACCAAGACTAACCAGCCGTCGCTACGCACTCATAGCATTAATCCTCTGCTTGATAATTGTTGCTTGCACTAACACATATCAATCCTCCCCTTCCCCACTTAATAAGTTATCCAGTGAAACTACCGATTTAAGGATTTGGTGGGATAAAGGTTTTACTCAGGAAGAGGATGAAGCTCTCAAGCAACTAGTTAGCGAGTGGGAAAAACAAACTGGCAACAAAATCAAGCTTTCTTTATATTCCACTGATGAGCTAACACGGAAGATTCAAAGAGAAATTCAGGCTGGGAACCTACCTGATATTGTTACCAGTTATACTGCCGATCGAGAAATTATTCCCCGTTTAAGTTGGGAAGGCAAACTCGCAGATGTATCAGATGTAATTGAGCCACTTAAAAGTTTTTACCCGAAAAAAATCCTTAAAACTGTTCAGTCTTATAACAACGTTACTCAAAAGCGAAGCTATTATGCTCTGCCAATGAGCCAAGCAACTATTCACATTTTCTACTGGCGAGATTTGCTAAAGCAAATAGGTCGTAAAGAAAGTGATATACCAAAGGATTGGGATGCTTTTTGGGAGCTTTGGAAACAAATACAGGATGATTTGCGGACAAAAAAAGTACCAGAGACAAAACAGAATATTTATGGGTTAGGATTTACTTTCGGCATTAGTTCTGCGGATACATACTACTTATTTGAGCAGATTTTAGAAGCATACGACGTGCAAATTTTAGATTCTAAAGATCAACTCCTCCTTGACGATTCGCAAGTGCGTCAAGGTATTATTAACAGCTTAAAATGGTACACAAATTTTTATCAGCAAGGCTACGTCCCACCAGATGCTGTAAATTGGTTGAATCCAGACAATAATCGTAGCTTACTTAATCAAAGCGTAGTTATGACTCCTAACAACTCGCTTTCAATTCCTGCTGCTGTGCGGCAAAACCCTGATACATATTATCAAAAGCTTGGTATCTTAGAGTTTCCAAATAAACCCAATGGCTTGCCAATGCGCTACTTAATTACGGTTAAGGAAGCGTTTTTATTTGCCGAGTCTAAGAAACAGAAACTAGCTAAGGAGTTTCTTGCATACTTAATACAACCAGAGGTGATGGGGAATTATCTCAAGGCTTCTGGAGGTCGTCATTTACCAGTTTTAACATCGGCGTGGGAAGATCCTTTTTGGAAAAATTCCAAAGATCCCTATCTATCAGCTGCCATTAATATATTTCTCAATAGAGAAACTCGCCCATTTTATTTTGTCCAAAACCCAGCTTATAGCTTGGTTTTAAAAGATAATATCTGGGGTAAGGCGCTCAATCGAATTGTTGTAGATAAAATTTCTTCAGAGCAAGCAGCTGATGAAGCGATCGCACGAATTAAGCAAATTTTTGACCAATGGCAGTAAGCTTTTATAAAGATGATATTTAAAAGAAAAGCTAGTGAAATTGCTAAAGGCTCTCAGAATCGGGCACAATATCACCATTATCGCAGATATGTGTTCATCGTATTGACACTCAGCTTGATAATTATTGCTTGTACTAACACCTCTCAATTAAAACAATCTTCAGTCACCCATTCCCCTACTGACAACACAGTTTTAAAGATTTGGTGGGATAAAGGTTTTACTGTCGATGAGGATGAAGCAATCAAGCAGTTGGTGAGCAACTGGGAAAAACAAACTGGTAATCAAGTCAAACTTTCCTTCTATATCGGCGATGAGTTACCGCAGAAAGCGCGTAGGGCCATTCACGCGGGTAATCCACCCGATATCATGATGAGTTACGGCGCTGAGAGAGCGTTGAATCCGCATTTGGCTTGGGAAGGGAAACTAGCGGATGTAACGGATGTAATTGAGCCAGTCAAAAATCTTTATCCTGAATATGCCCTGCAAGCTGTTAATTATTATAATAATGCTGCAAAAAAGCGAAGCTACTATGCAGTTCCAATTAATCAGGCAACCGTTCATATTTTTTACTGGCGAGACTTGCTAGAGCAAATAGGTCGCAGTGAAAGGGATATCCCCAAAGATTGGGATGGTTTTTGGCAGTTTTGGAAACAAGTACAAAACAATGTGCGGGCAAAACAGCAAAAACAGGATATTTATGGGTTAGGTTTTCCTTTTTCTATTGGAGCTTCAGATACCTACATCTTTTTTGAGCATATTTTAGAAGCATACGATGTGCAAATTCTCGACTCAGAAGGTAAACTCCTGATCGACGAGCCAAAGGTGAGACAAAAAATTGTCCAGGCATTAGATTGGTATACCAAATTTTACCAACAAGGTTATGTGCCACCAGATGCACTCAATTGGTTAAATCCAGATAATAATCGCAGCTTGCTCAACCGTATGGTGGTGATGACTCCTAACAACACCCTCTCAATTCCTTGCTCTGTGCGCCAAGATCCCGACACCTATCGCCATAAGCTTGGTATTTTAAAATTTCCCAACAAACCCAACGGCAAGCCAATGCGTTATCTACTCACACTTCGGCAAGCAGTGTTGTTCGCCGATTCCCAGCAACAGAAAAAAGCTTTGGATTTTCTTGCATATCTCACCCAATCACAGGTGATAGGTAAGTATCTGAAAGCTACTGGAGGTTGTAATTTACCTGTCATCAAGACACTTTGGCAAGACCCATTTTGGAAAAACCCAACTGACCCACACGTTTCAACTGCGGTCAAGACGGTGACGGAAGGTTCAACGCGGTTGTTTTATTATGTCCAAAACCCGGCATACAGCGTAGTGTTAGAGGAGAATATCTGGGGAAAAGCTCTTAATCGAATAATTGTAGATAAAATTTCTTCAAAGCAAGCAACTGATGAAGCAATTAAGGAGATCAAACAAATTTTTGCTCAATGGTAATCAATAATTATTTATATTAACTAAAGGAATAACCTATCTGCATGAATAATAAAAAAGATAAATATCTTTAGAATAAGAGACAAGTTGTAAATAGTATGAACTTCTGGAATCAGCACCTAACTATTAAAGTTGCCAGTTCCTTCTTATTCCTATCTTTGGTAACTGTAGGTGTAGTAGGAGGATTTGCTTTCCTCAATGCGAGGGAAGCTTTAAAGCAAGCTGCTTTTGAACGACTCAGTGCTGCTGCCACTCTGAAAGAAGAAGAAATTACCCGTTGGTTTGAAGACCAAGAACGAGACTTTCTCTTAGTAACTCAGTTTCCAGATGTACAAAATAATTTTCAAATACTTTTAAATTCCAAAGCCACGGACGCAAATTATCGTAAAGCTTACAAAGTTCTCTCAGCTTATCTCGCAAATATGGCAAACATCAAGCCAAGTCTGGGAGAAATTTCCATTCTTGACCGGAGCAATCGGATTATTTTATCTACTAATAAGCAGCGTGAAGGTCAATATGAAATTTCAGCTAACATCACCTATATTGAACAGATTCAGCCAGGAGACTCTTTTGCCCCCATCTTTTATGCCTCACCGATTACTGGTAAGCCATCAGTGACTTTTGCAACTCCTTTACGTGATACAGCCAAGGTACGTCAAGGTATTCTTTTAGCCGATCTAAATTTAGGCAGAATAGATCAAATTGTACGGGAACGTACAGGCTTAGGTAAGAGTGGAGAAACTTATTTAGTTGGTTCTTTAGTAACTAAAAACGCTTTTATTTCTAAAGATAAAGATAAAACACCGGACTTTTCTCAAGGAGTTAGTAGCCAAGGTATTGATGCAGCAATGGGTGGAATTAGTGGTCAAGGACTTTATCCAAACTATGCTGGAGTGTTAGTAATTGGGGTATATCACTGGCTCAATGACCAAGACCTAGCCTTAATGGTGGAGATGAACCAGGAAGAAGCCTTTGCGCCGGCTCGGCGATTAGCAGGGACGATGATGCTAGTGGGATTCTTCTCAATGGGATTTCTATTGATTGGAGTGTCTTGGCTAACGCGACAGTTAAAAATTTCTGGCGAACAGTTAGAGAATTACAGCCATAGATTAGAACTAAAAGCCAAAGAAGCCGAAACTGCCAACCGTGCTAAAAGCGAATTTCTTGCAAACATGAGTCACGAACTTCGTACTCCTCTTAACAGCATCCTTGGCTTTACTCAGCTAATGATGCGCGATTCTTCTATCAATGACTCTCAGTTGGAACATTTAGAAATTATCAGTCGCAGTGGAGAACATTTGCTTACCTTGATTAATGATGTGTTGTCAATGTCCAAAATTGAAGCGGGTTTAACGACACTGAACAACAATAGCTTTGACTTGTACACTCTACTTGATTCACTTGAAGAGATGTTTCAAATTAAAGCGGAATCCAAAGGTTTACAGTTGATGTTTGAACGTAGACCTGAAGTTCCTAGATATGTGCATACAGATGAAAGTAAATTGCGTCAAATCTTAATTAACCTCCTTGGTAATGCTATCAAATTTACTCAAGAAGGTGGCGTGAGTTTGCGAGTTAGGATGAAGGAAGAAAGTAAACTACAGCAACAAGAAGGGACACAAGTAACAAAAAACTCCCGCCCTTCATTCTTCTGGCTTCATTTTGAAGTCGAAGATACCGGCACAGGGATTGCACCTGCCGAAATTGAAAAGTTATTTAAGCCCTTTGTCCAAACAGAAGCAGGTCAGAAATCTCAGCAAGGAACAGGTTTGGGCCTAACTATTAGCCAACAATTCGTGCATCTAATGGGGGGAAGTATTACTGTTAGCAGTACTTTGGGTCAAGGAACGATTTTTTCTTTTGATCTCCAAATTAGTCTAGCAGAAGTAGCTGAAGCTCCACTTCGACAGCTAAAACGACGAGTAATTGGTTTAGAGCCTAATCAACCAAAATACCGAATCTTAGTAGTTGAAGATAAATGGGAAAATCGCGAACTCCTAGTCAAGATGCTAGTATCCCTTGGCTTTGAGGTACGTCACGCTGAAAATGGTCAAGAAGGGGTGACTCTTTGGGAAACCTGGGAACCGCAACTGATTTGGATGGATATGCGGATGCCTGTAATGGATGGGTATGAAGCTACTAAAGAAATTAGAGCTACTTTAAAGGGTCAAGCTACTGTCATTATTGCCCTAACTGCGAGTGCTTTTGATGAGGAACGCTTTGTGGTTTTATCGGCTGGCTGTAACGATTTTGTACGTAAGCCGTTCCGAGAGGAAGTAATCTTGAATATGATGTCTAAATATTTAGGGGTGCGTTATTTATATGAAGAGAAACCCCTTCAAAAAGACGAATTTGCCGAAAATTCCGACCTCAAACTTTTATCATTAGAAGAGATGCTGACTCAGATGCCCACTGAGTGGGTAGCACAGCTACACCAAGCGGCACTGTGTACTGATGAAAAGCTGATTTTTAGCTTGCTTGAGCAAATTCCTGAAGAATCTGCTCTTTTGACAAACACTCTGTCTGCTTGGGTTAATAACTTTCGCATTGATAAAGTTATTGATTTAACACAACTGTAAGAAATGATTTTTGAATCAGAGTTCAAAAGTCAGAACAAGAAAGTGGGGATTGAGACCTGCCACTAATTAAAGAGCGCTAAGAGGATGTCTGAAAACTTTTTAGTGTTGTATTCGAGACTTGTAGATCCCCCTAAATCCACGCCACATGCTTCTCCCAAGGGGAGACGCTACGCGAACAAGTCGGGAAACCGCAAGGGCGCAGTGGCTCCCCTTAAAAAGGGGGACTTTTAGAAGTTTTCCCTCCTTGGAAAGCTACGGTGTATACACAAATCTGAACTGGCTCAAGAATCTGGGTTTTACCCCACCCTAACGACCGTCCGAATTCAATAAACGACCGCCCGAATTCAATAAACGACTGGATTTAAGAAGAAATTTGATTTGTGTGT
The DNA here is from genome assembly GCF_036917235.1 of Nostoc sp. GTDB lineage: Bacteria > Cyanobacteriota > Cyanobacteriia > Cyanobacteriales > Nostocaceae > Nostoc. The sequence goes on along the minus strand of NZ_JBALDU010000078.1, from coordinate 52,591 downwards.
ACACGGTAGCCTTGGAAAGGGGGGCTAGGGGGATCGGACGAAATATTTAATACTTCTCAGACATCCTCTAAATTTTTCTGTAGCGAATGCACCAGAAAATTTGGTGGGGATCTTAAACCGATTCATTCACCAGTCTGACTCCAATTAAATTCTAAATTCTGATTTATGACCGGAGCTAACGGAAACGTCTCCGGCTCCGCTCCTGAATTCTTTTCTGATAAATTAGTTCTCATAAATATGGATAACCATCAAGTTCAGCTACCAAAAGCAAATATTCTTGTTGTTGATGATACACCCGATAATCTGCGACTTTTATCCGCTATGCTAACTCAGGTTGGCTATGAAATTCGGAGAGTTATTAACGGACAAACAGCTTTGAAAACAGCACAAGCTGCACCGCCCGATTTAATTTTGCTTGACATCATGATGCCAGAAATGAATGGTTATGAAGTCTGTCAACATTTGAAAGCCTCGGAGAAAACCCGCGACATACCGGTGATTTTTATTAGCGCCTTGGATGAAGTTTTTGATAAAGTTAAAGCTTTTGCAGTCGGGGGAGTGGATTATATTACCAAACCTTTTAGTGAAGAAGAGGTTTTTGCCCGTGTAGAAAATAACTTGACTATCCGCAGGTTGCAAAAGCAACTGACCCAGCAAAATATACTTTTGCAACAGGAAATTAGCGATCGCCAAAAAGCAGAATCAGCACTGCGCCTCAGTCAGTTTTATTTAGATAAATTTAAGGATTCTATCTTTTTTGTAAATTCGGATGCCCAGCTTGTCTACGTGAATGAATCCGCTTGTCGTCATCTTGGCTACTCCCGCGCCCAATTATTGACCATGACTGTTTACGATATCGATTCAAATTTTTCGACGGTTACTTGGCGATCGCACTGGCAGGAAGTTAGACAGAAAGCCTCTCTCACTTTTGAGTCTACTCAACGAACTCAAGATGGTCAAGACATAGCCGTGGAAATAACTGTCAATTATCTGGAGTTAAACGGACAAGAATACCATTGTGCTAGTGTCCGCGATATCACCTCCTGCTAACACCATTTCAGCAAGCCGCTAAAGTGTTTTGTATAAAAACTTCTGTAAATGAATAAGTAGTCTGAAATTACTGGAAGATACCTTTAGTCAATACTTCTAATCCAAAACTGCTAACACAGGTGGCAAAAGAGATTTTTTCTGACGTTACCGACATTTTTCACATAAATTAATAAAACTTTGACCGCAAAATTCCTGACGAATCACTTACTTTTTCATGCTGTTAAAAAGTAAGTGATTCATTTAAATTAAAGGTATGGTCAAAGTAAACTTCAATCCAAAACCTTAAGCACGTCTAATAAGTAGGAGCAGAACGGAAAACCCCAACAGTAACAGGTTCTTCTGATTTGCATTTTACATTTAATTATGTCCTCCTACTGAGTTGATTATGTAGATTGAATTGAGTCGGTGAGCAAAAGGGTATTGCCCATTGCAACTATAGCGTTATTACCTCTGATATCTGACAGATAGTGACAGCATCAAAAATCAAGCAAAGAGATGCTTTGTAGTGTATCAAGCTAGCAAAGTATGCCCAAAAAATAAACTTGAGGAAAGAAAATAAGATGCGAAAAAATAGTATAAACCAAGATTTTATCCCGCCTGAAGAAGCAATTCATCGCTGTATTCAGGCATCCGAGCAAGGAAATACCGATCGGGTGAGCAACAGTTCTTTGACTGTAAAAGATATTACTACTGATTTAGGCATTCAGAGTCATTCACTACCAGTAAACCAGGAAGTCAGGTATCCGTTGTCTAGCATTTCAGCTAAGGAGGATCTAAATGAACAGCTAGCATCCTTAGTTAACCAAGCTTGTAGACATTCACCTGGAAGCCGTCAACGTCAGAAGTTGCTCACGCAAATCATTCGTTTGACACAAGGTAAACTCTGGAAAGAAAATACTCCCTACTATCAAGACGCACTGCAACAAACTTGGTTGTATTTCTGCCGCAACGTTTGTGATGGTCTGACAGGTCAAGCCTATGACTCTACTCAAGGTAGTGTGATGAATTGGCTAGATGCTTACCTAAAACGCAGACTACAAGACTTTTATCTCAAACAAAATCGGGAACAAGCCACAACAGTCTCCTTTGGGGTTCATCAATCTAAGTCGGGTGAGATTGGTGAAACTATAGACCCGATAGATAATATACCAGCTACCCCCCAAGCGCCTCCCATTTTGGAAAACCTGGAGATATGGGTGGAGACAGACTCGGATATGGAATTACGTAGTACTCACATTAAAGGGCGTCCAGACGTAAATTGTCAGGTATTAATTCTCAAACGCTTACCCCCGGAAGTTAGCTGGAAAGAATTATCTAAAGACTTTGGGCTGCCAATTGCGACATTAAGCAGTTTTTATCAACGGCAGTGTCTACCACGGTTGCGGAAATTTGCTGAGATAGAGGGTTTGTTATAAACCAATATAGTTCAGTTAAGGCTCAAATCTATGTAATCGAGCTATAATTCCCAAAAATGGAAAGAAAGTGTGACGCATCTCAAAGAATTCTCACTGCTGTCTCCCAAGATACGAAGTACGAGATATTCAAAGCAATAGAGACAGCTATCCCAGCACAAATCATTGAACAAGCGATCGCAAATATAACTATTCTTCGGATTGCTAGTTAATTGGATGCAATTGTCTGAGTTTTCTTTAGCAGTAATAGATATAGCGTAGATGGTGTCAGGAATAAAATAGTACATTTTTGCGCTACTCTATGTATCATTTAAGTATTATAAAAGAAATTCCTATTCTTTCTTGACAAGCCTTGTTGTCTGTTGAAGTATATTGCCCTAAAACGAAAATGGCTGTGAAAAAAGTAGCGGTATTTGGCAATGCTGGAGGTGGTAAATCAACTCTGAGTAAAAAATTATCAGAAATTACTGGTTTATCACTTCACGTTTTGGACAAGATAAAGTATTTCGCTGGAGGTGCTGAAGTTCCTCATGAAGACTACAAGCATATCCATCAGGAAATTTTACAAACTCAAAGATGGATTATTGACGGTTTTGGTTGCATGGAAACACTCTGGCCAAGACTTGACGAGGCGGATACTCTGGTTTTTGTCGATTTACCACTATATGTCCATGTTTGGTGGGTAACTAAGCGATTCATCACAGGTTACTTTCAACCGCCTGAAGGCTGGCCACAAAATAGTCCTATATTGAAAAGTTCGCTTAAAAGCTACCGCGCGCTTTGAGTTATGCCACAAATTTTTGACTCCAAAGTATCGTGAATATATCAAACAAGCTCAAAGCAGCAAAAGTGTTTATCATATTCGCTCAACTAAAGAGATTTTAGACTTTTTTGAATTAATTCAAAATAAAATTAACTCTTAAGAGGCTATTTATAAAGTAAAAATAAAATTATTGTAGGAGAGCCAGTTCGCCCTTGCGGTTCCTCATAAAATTCTAGACACTGATAGCGAAGCAGCGTTTCTTGCAAATTGCGAATTGGTATTACGGGTAATGTAGTAAATGCTGTGAAGTCACTGAACAGTGCTTTTTATACTGGAAAGTCACCATCCCCAATCCTAAAACAACTATCAATGCCCAACCGAACGCACCTATAAAAAATAATCTTTGAAATCTAGCTGCTTTTTGCTCTTGAACGAGTCTAGCTTTAACTTCTTTAGTTCGTTCTGCTTCTAACCATGTCTCAACTTCTCGCCGATCGCATTCTTGGCTTGCTGCTAAAAACTGATAATCCAAATCGCTCAAGCTTTTGCCTTGTGACCAAGCTAAAGCTTCATGTAAAGCTGTCCCGCGTAATAGTCGCGAATTATCACAGCGATCTGAGGCTACCCAAGCGTTAAATGCTTGGGAGTAGGGCCGTAATTTTGCTAATTGTTTTTCTACCCAAGTTTGGTTAAAAACCTCTTCATAAATCCGGTTCTTTACTATTAATTGCCCTTGCTGCTTGGTTACTAACCCCGATAAAAGCAGTTCTATTTGTTCTTCTCCATCATCACTAGCTATCTGAATTCCTTGTAAAATTTGCTGGTACAATCCCAGTAAACCTCCAGCACGCTGTTCATTGATCAACAGGCGATCGCGGATTGTTTTCAAATGCTCTGGATCGTCCTTTGCCTCCCATTTGTCAATAATATGGGTTTGTACTAGTTTTTCTAAAACTAACAAGGGAAATTGGTAATAAAAATTTATCAGATGTTGATTAATAATGGGTAAATGGTTATCCAATTTATAACGCTCGTCAACTTCTATGCTTCTGTGTTCCTGAACATCTTTGCTTCCACAGTTTCTTTCTTGCACTACTATCTGACATAGTTTTTGAGTCAGAAATGGCTGACCATTTGTCCAAGCCAAAATGTCTTTGATAACTGCCATCGGATTAGCTACTTTACTTTCTAAACCTGCTGCTAATGGCTGAACTTCCGATAAGTTAAAGCCGTGTAGTTCAATAGATTTACCGATATTAAATGGGGTACAGTTGCGATCGGCAATCAAATCTGAAGGTGTTGCTACTCCGAATAGTGCCCAAGTTAGGCGGTTATATTCTGGATTTTCGGCGCGTTGATTGTAGCATGACCGAATTAGGGTAAAAAAATCAACTACAGGAAAATTTAAGCCTAAAACACTATCAATTTCATCAATAAAAATAAATATTTTTTCAGTTTTTAGTTCAGCTAACAAAATATCTTCGACAAATTGACTCAATCGCTGTAATGCAGGTAAATCTTCCCGCTCCGACCACCAAGCTTTTATATTAACTTTGCTAAAGAGATTAAAGCTTCTTAATAAGTCAACCACTATGCCCTTATACCACTGAGCAGGAGTAATATTGCCGTTGCCGATGCGAGTCATGTCGATAGATGCACAACTGTAACCTATTTGTTCTAATTTATACCTTGTTTGTAACCGCAAGCTAGATTTACCCATTTGTCGGGAACTAAATACATAACAAAATTCACCTTGAATTAGCGCATTATAAAGTTCAAAGTCAGCCTGTCGTTCTACATAACTAGGAGCATCGACTTTGAGACTACCGCCAATTTGATATTCGTACTTATTCATTGCATTTAGCCTAATTGCTCTTGGAAATAGAGGCGATACAATTCACAGCTAGGCATTGCCTGATTTCCTTCAAGTTTTACCAGACCCATACTTTCTAATTTATAGGCAGCGATCGCTTCTAGTTGTACACTTGTTGGAGAGGTAACTACCCGTTTAAGTGCGATCGCTAATTCGGGATGTTCTTGGAGATTGGCTAGATGATGCCGTAAATAGTTGCTATAAATACCGGCAATTGTCGGAGCCTCTTTTAGTAGCTGCTCTAAGGTTACTGTTTGATTTCCCAGGTTATAAAGAGCCAGACGAGCTAGATAGGGATGACCACCAATCATCGCTCGTAGAGGAGCCAACTTTTCTAATCCTTTCTCACCTTTGGCCCAATCCAATCCATGACGCACCGCCAATTCCTGCATCTGCTCTAAATTAAATTCTGGTAACTTAATCGGTAATCCCACATTGAAAGGGGATTGATTAATATCTAATGGGATATAAGCTTCAGTGGCATGAACTACTAGTAATCGAAGTTTTTGCCAGATTTCTAATTCGGAAGCATCTTCATACCAGGAGCGCAGTAGCGGGAGAAAATCCCTAGAGATTTCTGGATACTCGAAAATCCGATTCACTTCATCCAAAGCTAAGACTACCGGAGCGTCGATTTTTTCGAGTAAATATTCTTGTAAATACAATGTGCAGCTAACTTTGCTGCCAATATCCTCATCCCAATAATCATCCAGTCTGATTTCTAAATTCAACTGCCGACTGACGTTAGCACAAAACCATCGTAAGAATTTTTCCAAGCTAGTGAAAACTTGACTATCTGCTCTCTGTAAACCGATCTGTACAGTGTGTACGCCAGTCTGTTTAGCGTGAGTCAGAATTCTATGCATTAGGGAAGTTTTTCCCATTTTGCTGGGGGCTTTGATTCTGATTAGGCTTCCAGGTTTATTAATTTCGGTATATGTGCGTTCTTCAATTGGCGGACGCTCTATGTAAAAAGAGGAATTGAGCGGCACTGAGCCACCAGGATTTTCTAAGAAGTCGGGATTAAGGACTGCGGCTTTTCTCTCATCTTGCTTTTCGATTACCAAAGAAGACGCTGATATTCCATCTTTGGCTTTGCTTGTTGGCTGAGACTGTCTCAAGACTGCTGGCACAGGTTGTAGTTTTTCTGAGATAACGCTATTTTGCGTAGGCAAAGCCCGCTGGAGGCTTCGCCGTCTCAATACTGAGCGAAAATTACTTTTTGTCACCTCTTCCCCGAAAGCTTGTGAAAGTAACTTCCATAACTTGGAACCAACATCTTTTATATAATTGGCATCATAACCACAGCTTTCGGCGATATCTGGATAAGTTTGTCCTTCCCAAGCTTGACGAAATATTATTTCCTGAACATCACTTAAGCCATGTTCAAGAAATGTATCTAAAATTACTAGCGCTTCTTCTATATTCATTTGTAAAAAGAATAAACTTTGTTTTAAATAAGACTGTAGCGGAATTTTTCATAGTTTTTTCCTTATTTACTTAAATTTAAACAGTTTGCTTTATTAATGTGCAATCCATCTGCTGTGAGATTATCTCTTACTTTTAGCGGGCGATGTCTGACGACAAGCATAGGTGTCAACTTAACACCCCTCTTGGTGACAACGTTTTGCCCTCACCCCCAGCCCCTCTCCCATCCGTGAGAGGGGAACTAGACATTCAATTCCCCTTCTCCTTTGGGAGAAGGGGTTAGGGGATGAGGGCGTGAGGGATTTGCGAAACGCCTGTCCGATATAGTTTTCGGCTTAAGTTGACACCAATGGACGACAAGCCGCTCTGTGTCTACGCAACACAAAGCATAGTTTTTATCTTTGATTTTGAAATAAACTACAACGCCTGGATCGTCTGGCTCCTTGTGCCTTGCATAGAGTAAACTGTCTTGGCGCATTGGTAGATTGATTGTTAGAGATGACAATATTCTTTTGTTAACGCCTTCATGTGTGGTTTGCCCAAACCGTCCATTTTTTATAGTAGACTCTGTACAATTTACATATAAACCCCGTCCATTTTGAAACCTAGAGTTTTTAAGGAGAGTGTATTATTCTGTCGTGACTTGAGTTATGAGCTTTACTCTAATTCCAAAAAACTATGGTTTTCAAGGTAGACGTGGTTTAGCTATCGTTCCGGTGCTTGTTTGTTCTAATCATCACCCTAAAGGATCGATAGCTTTCTTGTGAATTGGCTCAATTAAAAACTGTCCGAAGTATTGCTCTATTATATTTGCAGTTTATTTCTCGTTCCCAGATTGGAATCTAGGAACACCAGTAACGAGTGTAAGTAGGGGATGATTATGCCGAGATGGAATGCAGAAAAAAAACAAGCGTATCGGACTGAGGTAATTCAACGCATTACCGCAGCGATGCCTTCAGTAATGCAGGAATATGCCTCAATTAATTGGGCGGAAGAACTTAAAGGCTACCATACTGAGCATGAATATTACCCTGACTATATCCACGCTCCCATTCATGGGTCAACTGATTCCTACACCAACCCTCAGTCATGTTTAGCCTGGGATGCTGCTATGGATGCGATTATTCCCATGAGCCACAATGTTAGTTGTCAGCAGTTGCGCGAGAACATGGCTGAACTAATTCCTCAAGACGCTCAAATTGAGACGGTGCTAGAGCTTGGTGCAGGTACGGCTGGTGGAGCGCTGGCACTGGCACAGCGGTTTCCACAGGTCACTTTTCGCGTTACTGATGTTTCACCTTATATGCTGGTGATTAGTCAGCACAAGTTTAACAAGGCTGGATTGAGTGAGCGGGCATCCTTCGAGCAGGTGGACGCCCGTAACACTGGCTACCCTGACAACTCTTTCGATCTTGTCACATCATCACTACTCTTGCACGAGACACCTAAAGAGTGGACGCCTAAGATTCTTAAGGAGATGTACCGGATCGCCAAACCCGGTGGTTGGGTACTATACGCTGACACCTATCGGGGTGAATACGCCCTGAGCGCTTCTTTTCAAGAACCGTGGTTGGATGACTTTATCCATTTCAACTTCGAGTACGAGTTTGCGAAAGCAGGTTTTACAGAACTCAATTACATCCGCTATGCCGTGGGTTTGTGGTATATGGTTGGCCGGAAGCTAGAAATGTGAGGATAAAACAAGCACTTTATTGGTTTTGAATGGGTGGTTTATTTACGCCGTGTTGTACTAGGGACTGGGATTTTTACTCAGCACTTAGCACTCAGATCGCATCTCTCAATAGCAAGTAGAATAATGAAGCGATCGCCCTCCAAACCTGATTATTCTAATCTGGAAACCAACTGGAGACTCAAATGACCACAGCAACGATAGCAACACCACCAAAGGAATTACCTCTTCTGTTTGAGGGAATGACCTGGAGAGAGTTTAAAGCAGTTGAGCAATTGTTAGACCGTCCAGGATATCGGCTCTCTTTTCTGGATGGAATTCTGGAGATACGACGAATGCCTGGAGAACCCCACGAAACCGTTAAAGAAAGGATCGGTGCTTTGTTGGAGCTTTACCTGCTTATGGCAGGGTTCGACTTTACTCCAACTGGCTCAATGACTCTGGAAAGTGAAACAGTCGCTGTCAAGCGAGAGGCAGATAAATCTTATAAACTTGCTCCTGGTCGGATGCTACCCGATCTGGCGATCGAGGTGGTATTTTCCAGTGGCGGCATCAACAAACTGGATGCATACAAGCGGCTGAAGATCAAGGAAGTGTGGTTTTGGGAAGATGGTGGGTTAGAAGTCTATCATCTGCGGGGAGAAGGCAATACACTTCACTATGAAAAGATTTCTAGTAGTGAAGAGGTGAAAGGAATCGATCTGGATTTGTTGTTACGTTGCATCAATATGGTGAATCACGTAGAGGCGATCAAGACTTTTCAACAAGCGCTCCAGAAATAGGCGATCGCAAATCCGGCGTTGCAGAACGTGGGATGAATTGGGGCAAGCAGGGGAGGCAGGGGAAGCTGGGGGGGATTTTAGAAATTACCTAAATCATCGCGCTTTCTCTGCAACACCGCACATCCTTATGGAATATTGGGTTTCACGCTTGAAAGCTGCTGTTAAAAAAGATTTTGTTCAGCGCAGAGACTTTAAGCTCTCAGTCTTTTGCACTAAGAAATCAGTGAAGATACTCATAATTGTGCGCTGACGTAATTTTACATTAGCATCAATGGACATCCCTGATTGCAATGGAATTTGACGCTGATTAATCAGTAATTTCTGCCCATGTAGGCGGACTTTTGCGGAAAACCGCCAGAAATTATAAACTTGGTCTGGAGGTAGAGCATCAGAGCCAATCTCAATTAGTTCGCCTTTGATATCACCATACTCTTGGAACGGAAAGGAATCAATTCTCACATCCACTTGTTGCCCTTCTCTGACAAAGCCGATGTCGCGGTTGGTGATGTATACGTTAGCAACTAAGTTATCGCTAGGAACAAGTTTCAAAAGCGGTTCGCTGGAATTAATTACAAATCCTGCTGTTTTGGCTTTGAGTTCAAAGACGGTTCCATCTACGGGTGCAGTAATTTTTTGATATTTCAGAGTTTGTTCTGCCTGAATTAACTTACTATCAATCTCACCAATCTGACCGTTAATTTCATAGATGCGTTTCTGATTATCTACAATTACCTTGGTTAATTGGCTGTCAATTCCGGCAATGTTTTTGTCATTATCTGTAATTTTGGCTAGTAAGTCTTCTTGAGACACAGCCGCAGTGTTGCGAAGTTTTTGATTTGATTGTGCGATCGCTAATTGTAATCGCTGCTGTTCCCTATTCAATCGGATCACTTCAGCTTGTCTGGTGCTGACATCCTGTTGCTGTTTCAAGTATTGCACCTGGGAAATTGCCCCCTGCTGTGCTAAAGGTTCAAACTTGTGGAGAATTTGTTGATTAATTGTCAGCAACTCTTTAGCACTTGTTAACTCCGCCTGAGTCTGAAAAAATTGCTGTTGCGTCTGTCCCGTTTCTAAATTAGCCGTGGCTAAACGCGATTCTAATTCTATTTGGCGATTTCGCAAGCGTAATTGTTGCTCTCTTGTGAGAGTATTTCCAGCAGTCGCACCGTTTAACTGTGTGCGGTACAACTGGTTTTCGGCAATAATGGCGGCTCGGCTTTTGGTTAAGAAGGCTAGTTCTGGTTTAATTTTCAACAGAGCAGTTTGCTGTGCCACTTCCTGTAGTGAGATGCTCCCTTGAAGCTGACGGCGATAGAAATCATTTTCTTGCTCTAGTGCTTGTTTGGCAAGCAACTGAGCTGCGCGACTTTGCTTTAATGAAGTTAGCTCCGCCTCAGAAGTAGTTTTTTCTAGGGTAACGAGTGTGTCACCTTTTTTGACTCGTTGACCATCTTTGACTAAAATCTCATTGACAACACCATGAACCGGAGCCTGAATTTCTTTGACTGCACCCTTTGGTTCTAGCTTGCCAGTAGCATGAATTGATTCATCAATTTGGAAAACTGAGGCCCAGATTACTGCGAAGGTGCTAACTCCAACAATAGTCCAAGCGATCGCTCGTGACCAAGTAGAAGTCTGTTGTAAAAGTACTGGTTGATCGAATTTATATTGAATATTCATAATAAATGAGGAATTGGGAATGAGGTATTTGGGAGTGTTGACTGTTGAGTGCTGAATTAGGAGTGCTAAGGTTAAAATTCCGAGTTCAGAAGATCAACGTTCAAGCAAAAAAGTGCAACTTCCGAGTTCAGAGGCTCAACGTTCAAGTAAAAAGGTGCAACTTCCGAGTTCAAAGGCTCAACGTTCAAGCAAAAAGGTGCAACTTCCGAGTTCAGAGGCTCAACGTTCAAGCAAAAAGGTGCAACTTCCGAGTTCAGAGGCTCAACGTTCGAGCAAAAAGGCTCAACTTCCGAGTTCAGAGGCTCAACTTTCGAGTTCTGAGCTTGAAGCAATAATATTTCCTCCTGACTTCTAACTCTTAACTCTTAACTCCTAACTCTTAACTCAGCACTCAGCACTAAACTTTCGCTTCCTGTTGCTGATAAAGACAGTAGTAATAACCTTTGAGCGCCATCAATTCTTCATGAGTCCCCTGTTCTACCACAGCACCTTTGTCCATCATCAGAATGATATCGGCGTTGCGAATTGTGCTGAGGCGGTGAGTAATGAAAAATACTGTTTTATCTTTGAAGGTTCTCGCCAAGTTACCGCAAACTTGGGCTTCCGCATTGTAGTCTAAGGCGCTGGTAGCTTCATCCAAAATCAGTAATTGCGGATTTTGCAAGACAGTCCGAGCGATCGCTACTCGTTGGCGTTGTCCCCCAGACAATCCCGAACCTCGTTCGCCCACACGAGTGTTATAACCACTGGGTAAAGACATAATAAAGTCGTGGGCGAATGCTATTTTGGCGGCGCTAATAATTTCCTCATCGCTAGCATCAGGATATCCCAAGGCAATGTTTTCGCGGACTGTGCCATCAAACAAAAGGGTATCTTGTAACACCATTCCAATTTGACGGCGTAAGGAATAAAGCTCTACTTTACTGGTATCGTAGCCATCAATCAAGATTTTACCGGACTTGGGTTCATAAAGTCTGGGTAATAATTTTAGCAGTGTGCTTTTACCGGAACCGCTTTGACCAACAATACCCACAAAGGAGCCAGCAGGAAAATCTAAGTTAATATTGCATAGTTGCATCGGCCCATGTTCCGAGAAACTGAAGCTGAGATTTTCAAAGCGAACGCTACCTTGAATACTGGGCATGAGGATATTTTGACAGTTACCGATTTCTGTTTCTTGGGGAGTATCTAAAATATCAGCAAGGCGTTGCAGAGATAAAGCGGTTTCTTGAAAGTTCTGCCAAAGTTGCATTAAACGTAACAGAGGGCTGGTGACATAACCAGCAAGGATGCGAAAGGCAATGAGTTGTCCCAAGGTAAGGTGCTGATTAAGGACGAGAAAAGCTCCCACCCACAGCACTAACATACTAGAAAACTTGTTGAGAAAACTGCTAACAGAACTGGCGGTAGTTTGGGTAGAGACGGTTTTGAAACCAGCGCTAATGTAACGAGCATAGCGTTCTTGCCATTGCCAACGCGATCGCATTTCTAAATTTTGCGCCTTAACTGTCTGCATTCCCCCCATTACTTCCACTAAATAAGATTGCGTCTCGGCATTGCACTCAGCTTTTTCTTGCAATTGTCGCCGCATTAAAGGTGATACCATCAAGTTGAGCAAGCCAAACAACGGCACTGTTGCCAAAGCAACTAATGTTAACACTGGGCTGTAAATCGCCATTACTACAATGTAGACTACCGAAAACACAGCATCCATCACCACAGTTAGAGCTGTACCAGTTAAAAAAGAGCGGATGTTTTCCAACTCGTGAATTCGCGTTGCCAATTCCCCAACAGGGCGGCGTTCAAAGTAAGATAATGGCAGACGCAACAGGTGATTGATCACCTCAGAACCAAGGGTGAGATCAATCCGGTTGGTGGTATCTGTAAATAAATGAGTGCGGACACTGGTGAGTATTGCTTCGATGACTGCTACTACCAACAAGAAGATGCCGAAAACTTCCAGGGTATCAGGACTATTGCCAACCAATACTTTATCAATAATCACTTGAGTGGCGAGAGGATTTACCAGCCCAAACAGTTGGATAACAATAGAAGCAATCAGTACTTCAATTAATACTTTGCGATAGCGCCGCAGTGAAGGTACAAACCAACTCAAACTAAACCGCGCCTTGGGAGTATTTTTGGTGGTTTGTAGCAGCAGTACTTCTCCCTCAGCCCCCCAGTTCTCAGCAAAGTCTCGGAGTTTGTAGCGCAGTAGTCCCATCTCTGGAACGGCAATGAGTAACTCTCGATCGCTATTTTTATAAATGATGGCAAAACTATCTTGCCAAGAAATCATAACTGGTAATTGCAAGCGTCCGACTGCGGTTGCGGGAACTTTCACCATCTGTGTTGTCAAGCCCATCAACTCAGCAGCGGCGGCGCAAAATTGCAGAGATATACTACCTTTCTGTTCGTGCTGCTTTGTCAACACCCGCCGCAGTGTATCTTTGCGCCAGGAAATATTAAAGTATTGGCTCAACATCTGGAAGCAAGCTAGTGTTGCATCCAGTGGCCCTCTACCTTTAATATAAGGAAACTTCTTTTGTTTACCCTTAGCTGCTGGTTCTTCTGTGACAGTAATTTCTGAGGCGTAGGGAATCTCTGCGGGTAAGAGCATTTTTGGTGTACGAGGAGCAAGATTTTCTCCAAGTATTGATTTGGGCAATCCCACCAGGCGCATATTTACATTAAATTTCAGCTTGGGGTTGAGTTCATCTAACTCTAGACGACTACCTGCGGGAAACTCAGGATCAAAATTACTGCTGACTAACCACAAAAATTCTGAATTTAACTGCTGGTGGAATTTGCGTGCAGGGATTGTTCGGATGATAGCAACTTCAGTTGCAGCTTGAGCAAGCTTAATTACATTCTTGCTGCCATCTGCGCGACGGCTAAGTTCTTCGGTGAGCAGTTCATATACTTCTAAAAGAGTGATTTCATTTTGCAACGCTTGGACAAAAGCCTCTTCCTGCTTGAGTAAGGTTAAAAAACCAGCAATAGGTAGATTAATAGTGATAACTTCAGTAGAAGCGATCGCAGTTTCACAAGCAATACCCCGCATATAACTTACCCAACCCAAAACCTCTCCTGCTGAGAGTAACTTCAGTGTCGCCGGATTTTGTCCTTGAGAATTGTAGCTTAATAAACGCGCTTGTCCTTGGTAGATAATGCTAATCCAATTAGGCATAGCCTCACTGGTTACTATTACCTGCCCGATGCGATAACGACAAAATTGCACCTTGTCGAGCAAATTTTCTAAAACATTTGGTGACAGATAATTGAAAGGAAATAGATCGGAAATATATGCTTGAATATCAACGGTTGTATTTGTCATCATCTCTTGCACCCGATTTTAATAATTACTAGGCAGCGTTCGCTTCTTGAACCTGTGCTGGTTTGGTGTTGATTCCCATCCAGGTTTTTTCTTCTGGTGATAGTTGATTTAATTGCTGTTGAAACCAAGTTTCAAAATTCTCTTGCAGCAATCGTTGGCGCATAAAATCGTCCAACTGGGCACTGATAAACTTTTCCACACGGATAATTATCCAGGAATTTCCAAAAGGCACAGGTGCTTGAACTATACCCACTTGACTTGTGCAAAGTAACTGAGCAAAATTGGGAGCGATCGCACCAAGTTCCACTGGGCCGATAATGCCATTTGTGTCAGCTTCTGGCCCTTGGGAATATGCACGCGCCAACTCGGAGAATGATTGTTCTCCTTCTGCAATTCGGAAGAATAGTTCGTTAGCAGTTCCTCTGCTATCAGTCCGAATTAAAGAATAAATGACTTTATCAAAATGTCTTTTGTATTTGAGGAAGTAAGATTCTAGTTGATGTCCCCAAGTTTGTTGCTTGAACTTTTCAACTCTCAGCTTTCGGGTAGCGAAAAGTTCTAATTGTTCTTGAGTCATACCGTAACATAAGCACCAATCTTGGATTTTTTGTTCGGTGTTTAAATCCCATTGCTGATAAAATTGTTCTAGAGCATGAGATGTTTCGGTTTGTGTACAGGTAATTGGTGCGTTGGCGTAGCCCTTCGTAGAAATCGCAGCCTCAATAATGCTCTGAGATAATAATTGCGGGATTAGGTTGTAACTTGCTAAAAAGGGAATAATTTCTGGCGGTAAGAGGGCGCTGCCGCTACGTCCATCGTAGACATCGCCTAGTTGTAATGTTTTATTCATATTTGTGCAAATATTTTGAGCCGTGCAGAGATACATTTAGAAATGCAAGCGGTATTCAGGTATGGATTTGTACCGCTTGCATCATTTGCATACCCTTGAAAGCATTACCGTACAAAACTTTCAAGTATTACTCACCACTGCCGATGCCTAAACTTAAGCAAAGGGGGTGGTGAAATGGTCAAAAGTCACGTTGTAATTAGTGTTGCCAGTGAATTCAGTAACCTGCAAGAAGTAGTCACCAGATTGATTAATGTTAGAAATCAGTTCTGAAGTAGTACTTCCATTAGTAGAGCGTGCAATTTCCTCTCCTGCATCAACAATGCGATTGTTGTTAAAGTCTCGAATCAGCCGGATGTCAGCATCAGTGCTTAATCCGTTCAAATTAATGTTGACACCCTCAAAAGTTCCCAACGAGAAGCTGTAAACATCAGCAGTGTTAGTGTTACTGACGTTACCTGTACGAGTGACATCACCCGATAAGTTACCAAGTACAAATTCCTTCGGTAGAAGGTTACTGAAACTAGCTGCAAGCGGAAAACTTCCAGAAGGTTCAGTTGCAGACAAGGCTAGATTGTAACTAACACCGCCCACACTAGTGCTAAAGCGAGAGACTTCGGCAAAAAAAGTACCTGAGCTAGTTTTAAAGTTAATCGCCTCATCTTGGTTGCTTCCCCGATTAGAAACAAGTCCAGAAGTTCGGTCGAAGCTGTCTAGTACGCCGTTATTGTTAGCATCTCGAAACAGCCTGAGATCGGCATCATCTCCTGCACTAATATTTGTTAAAGACAGGTTGATATTTTTGCCACTGGTGATTTTGAACTGGAAGACATCCGTGGGATCAGATGTAACTAAACCAAAGTTATTCTTAACAACAGGGGTGCTACCGAGTGTTCCAAGATTGGAAAATCCCATTTTTTTGTCCTTTAGATGTTGATTGTGATTTGGTCAAGTTCAGATTAAGTTGTGGTTTGCACAGATGTAAATTCCGATTTAAATCGACATTTACTAGATTTTATAAGCTTAGATTTTGATGAAAATAAAGAACATTTATTATTTTCAAGAGAGCTTTAGCCGTTTGGTTTTGTGCTTGCCGCGTTCAGAACCTCTTGTTTAACCATGAATCTAAATTAAACTGTTTCTTCAAGAAACACAGCATGAAAAAGACTTCTATAGTTAGGTGTTTTTTAAAGTAGATTCCAAATGCTTTGTATGATTTAGTCAGAAAAAGTCATATAATTCGCCGTTGCTGTAATTGAGAATGAGTTTGATCGAATAAGGGATATGTAAAGAAGTAGGCGAAAGCTTGCGTCAGGCGATCGCTTTGGCAAACCTTAGTAACACTAAAAAATTGTTGTATAAAATTGCTCCAAAAAAACCTCTGAGTTACCAGAGGTTTCTTATGATTAAATCTTTAGCGTCAATTTTGTTGAAATATTTGATGAGTACAGCTATAATTTATGCAATGAAGCGGTAAAGTTCAGGTATAACTCTCTGCCGTTTGTATCATTTGCATACCTTTGAAAGCATTGCCGTACAATACTTTCAAGTACTATTCACCACTTTCGATGCTTAAACTTAAGCTTCGGAGGTGGTGAAATGGTCAAAACTCAAAGTGTAATTAGTACTACCTTTGAATTGATCGACCTGTAGAAAGTAATCACCAGCATCCTTAATATTGGAAATAATATCTGAGGTAATACCGCTTTTAATAGAACGGGCAATTTCCTCTCCTGCCTCAACTCTGCCATTGCGATTAAAGTCTCGAATTAGTCGGATATCAGCATCATTGCTAAGTCCGCTCAATGTGATGTTGACACCCTCAAAGCTTCCTAGAGAAAAATGGTAAACATCAGCGGTATTTTTGTCACTGATAAAACCAGTACGCGCGACATCACCTGATAAGTCACCAAGTTCAAATTCCTTGGGCAAAAGATTGTTGAAATCGAGTGTTGAATTGGGTGTCGTTGCAGACCTGTCTAAATCGTAAGTTACAGTACCGGAACCAGAAAAGCGAGAGACTTCAGCAAAATAAGTACCTGCATTTGCTCTGACATTAATTGATTCATCAAAGTTGCTGCCATTGCGTGAACTTGCAACCAATCCATTCGCTCGGTCGGCCGCGTCTAATATACCGTTACCGTTAACGTCTCGAAAAAGTCTCAGATCGGAATCATCACCAGCACTAATCTCGTTAAGAGACAAGTTAACGTTTCTGGTACTGCTGATTTGGAACTGATAGATATCAGTAGGGTCTGGTGTTTCAAAAGAAAAGTGAGAAGGGTTGCTAGACAGAGTACCAAGATTGAAATTAGTCATTGTTTGTTTTTTTGGTGGAAATAGTTATTTGGTTAAAGCAAGATTAGTTTTAGTTAAACCTGATGTAATTTTTTTTGTCTAGAATGTGGAATGAAAGCGGCAAAGTTCAGGTATGATTCTCTGCCGCTTGCATCATTTGCATACCCTTGAAAGCATTGCCGTACAAAACTTTCAAGTATCGCTCACCACTGCCGATGCCTAAACTTAAGCAGGGACGGAGAACTGGTTAAAACTCACATTGTAATTAGTACTGCCAGTAAATTCTGTTACCTGCAAGAAGTAGTCACCAGGAGTGTTAATGTTGGAAATCAGTTCTGAAGTAATACCTGCATTAGTAGAGCTTCCAATTACCTCGCCTGCGTCAACAATGCGATTGTTGTTAGAGTCTCGAATCAGCCGGATATCAGCATCCGTGCTTAATCCGTCCAATCTAATGTCGACACCCTCACGAAATCCCAAGGAGAAGCTGTAAACATCGGTAGTATTCTGGTTATTAACATTACCTGTACGAGTGATATTACCTGACAAGTCACCAAGTACAAATTCTTTAGGAAGAAGGTTGCTAGAACTAGCTGAAATCGGAAAAGTTCCAGCAGGTTCAGTTGCAGACAAGGCTAAATCGTAACTGACATTTCCCGAACTACCTGGAGCAAAGCGAGATACTTCGGCAAAAAAAGTACCTGAGCTAGTTTTAAAGTTAATCGCCTCATCTTGGTTGCTTCCGTGATTGGAAACAAGTCCAACATTTCGGTCGAAGCTGTCTAATACGCCGTTATTGTTAGCATCTCGAAACAGCCTGATGTCGGCATCGTCACCAGCACTGATATCTGTCAGAGACAGGTTGATATTTTTGCCACTGGTGATTTGGAACTTAAACACATCTGTGGGATCGAATGTAGTTAAATCAGAGTTATTCTTAACAACAGGGGTGCTACCGAGTGTACCAAGATTGAAAAGTGCCATTTTTTTGTCCTTTAGATGTTGATTGTGATGCGGTCAAGTTCAGATTAAGTTATGGTTTGCACAGATGTAAATTTTCGATTTAAATCGATATTTACTGGAATGTAATGGCTTAGAGTTTGATGAAAATAAATATTATGTATTATTTTCAATAGAGCCTTAGCTGTTTGGTTGTGTGCTTGCCGTGTTCAGAACTTGTTGTTTATCCATGAATCTAAATTAAACTGTTTTTTCAAGAAACACAGCATGAAAAAGACTTCTATAGTTAGGTGTTTGTTCAAGTAAATTTCAAGTGTTTTGTATTGTTTAGTCATAAAAAGTCTTATCTATAGCAAACAAATACAAAAAAGGCAGAAAGTACTGATGTTGCAATGAATGACATAAAACCTATCAGTTTTCTCTAACCTTTCCTGAGAGAGCTGCTTCAACCCAATCTTGCCAAATAGTTTCCGAGCGATGGTAATTGACTCTAAGCTCGACTTTATCCAAAATTAAGAACTCGCTTTCTTTATCCGGCAAAAAGCCTAGCTTTTTGGCAAATACTTTTTCCACGTCACAGATTATCGATGAAGTTAAAAAAGTAAAAATACTGTCCTACAAAGGTTTCAGCTTAAGCGTTCGTGCAACGACTCCGCAGGAGTATCGCGTTGCGAAAAAAATGGATAAAGTCGATCTAAGCGATCGCTTTACTCGTGCTCGATTTTACCAAAACTATCATTAACTTTTAACTGCTGGCAGATGCTTTTTTTCAGCTTTCCTACTGTGCATACTCAGCTTTTTCCGCCATGTCTCCATATAAATGTAAAACACTGGAGTCAGATAGAGAGTCAATATCTGAGAGAATACCAATCCACCAACGATCGCAATCCCTAAAGGACGACGCGCTTCTGAACCGACTCCTGTCCCCAGAGCAATGGGGAGTGTCCCAATTAAAGCTGCCATTGTCGTCATCATAATCGGACGGAAGCGAATCAAGCAAGCGGCATAGATGGCATCAAAGGAATTCTTACCTTCCTTTCGTTGTGTTTCAATGGCAAAGTCCACCAGCATAATACCGTTTTTCTTGACGATGCCCACTAGCAGAATGATGCCGATGAAAGAGTAAAGATTTAAATCAACCTGGAAAATTAGCAGCGTCAGTAATGCACCAAAACCCGCCGAAGGCAAACCGGAAAGAATAGTGATTGGGTGAATGAAATCCTCATAGAGGATACCGAGAATTAGATAGATGACTAAAATAGACACCAACAACAGCACGCCTAAATCGTTGAAGGACTGTTGAAAGGTCTGGGCTGAACCCTGAAAACTGGGAGTAATTGTTGAGGGTAGTATCTCACTAGCTGCTTGCTTTATGGCATCTGTAGCCTGACTTAGAGAGGTTCCGGGGAGCGTATCAAAAGAGATAGTTGCAGAGGGGAGTTGAGCAACGTGAGTAACGGTGAGAGGGCCGACATTCTGGGTAATATTTGCGATCGCACTCAGGGGAACAAGTTTCCCTGTACTCGATTGCACATATAGCATTGATAGGGCGCTAGGATCTCGTTGAAATTCGGGTTTTACTTCCAAAATTACATAGAATTGGTCATTTGGGGTATAAATAGTTGACACCTGACTGGAACCATAAGCGGCGCTGAGGGTTTGTTCAACTTGTTGGGCGGTAATGCCAAGGGTTGCAGCTTTGTTGTGGTCAAATTTGACTTGGATTTGAGGAGTGCTGAGTTGTAAATCGGTGTCAACGTTCTGGAGTCCTGGTAGGGTTTTGACTTTATCTACAAGTTTAGGAACGTATTGGCGCAAGTCTTGCAGATTTAAACTCTGCAATGTGAACTGATAAGTAGAATTCGTTTGTTGCCCGCCGATGGGAATAGCTGGTGGAGAACGGAGGAATGTCTTAACGCCAACTACACGTCTCAACTTGGGGGTTAACTCTTGAATGATTTGGTCGGCACTCAGTTGACGTTGAGAACGTGGCTTGAGCCGAATCGTAATTCGCCCAGAGTTGACTGATGCATTCGGGCCACTTGCACCCACAATCGAGTCAACTGCTTCAATGTTAGGGTCTTGACGAATAATATCAACAACCTTTTGCTGGTGAAGGCGCATATCATCAAAAGAAATATCTTGCGCTCCTTTGGTGTTAGCCATCAGTTGTCCGGTGTCTTCGGTTGGAATAAAACCTTTGGGAACGATGACGAACAAATAGACGGTCATTACCAGCAAAATGCCAGAACCAATGAGTGTCATTAGGCGGTATTTTAAGATCGGCTTGAGCGTCCAATCATATCCTTGCAGTAGTAAATCAAATGCTCGTTCTGAGACGCGATACAACAAATTTGGTCTTTGCTGATGGGATGAACTTAAGAAGCGACTGCACAACATTGGGGTGAGACTGAGGGAAACAAAACCTGAAACCAAAATTGCCACAGCGATCGTCACGGCAAATTCATGAAATAATTTACCGATTATTCCACTCATAAACATAATCGGGATGAACACCGCGACTAAGGAGAGGGTCATTGACAAAATGGTGAAGCTGATTTCCCTCGATCCCTTCAATGCCGCATTTAGGGGAGATTCGCCCATTTCTCGATAACGGACGATATTTTCTAACACCACGATCGCATCATCCACCACAAAACCCACAGAAAGGGTCAACGCCATGAGGGAGAGGTTGTCTAGGGAGAAACCCGACAGATACATTACAGCAAAAGTGCCAATGATGGCTACAGGTAGCGCCAAACTGGGAATTAGCGTCGCAGTTATATCACGTAAAAATAAGAAAATCACCAAGACAACGAGACAAACCGAGAGAACCAAGGTAAATTTCACATCATTGACAGAGGCTCGGATGGTTTGGGAGCGATCGTACATAATCCCCATCTCAATGGATTTGGGAACTTGCTCGCGGAGTGTAGGTAAAAGTTCTTGGATGGCATCAACAATATTTACCGTGTTGGCTCCCGGCTGCGGCTGCACAGCGAGAACAACGGAATGGCGATTTGTTACTTTGCGATCGCTATACAAATTTGAGACTTTGACGTTTTGTTCGCTGTCAATCACCTGCCCCAAATCTTGGAGTCGCACGGGCGCTCCATTTTTGTAGGTTACAATCAACTGGCGATAGCCGGCAGCATCGGTAAGTTGACCGTTCGCCTGAATCGTATAACTTTTGTAAGTACCAGAGAGACTGCCGGTTGGTAAGTTGACATTTCCCTGTTGAATGGCAGTTTTTACTTGATTTAGACCAATTCCCCGCGATGCCAACTCTCGCGGGTCAAGCTGGACGCGGACTGCATATTGTTGTTGACCAAAAACCTGTACCTGAGCAACACCATTAATCATTGAGATTGGCTGACCAACTGTTACCTCCGCATATTCATCTACTGTAGAGATTGGCTGTGTCTCAGAATACATATAAAGGAAGAGAATTGGTGAGACAGACGGGTTAACTTTGCGGTAGGTGGGCGGGTGAGGCATTCCGGCGGGGAGTTGTCCGGCGGCGGCTGAGATGGCTGCCTGTACATCTTTGGCGGCATCTTCCACTCGGCGGCTAAAGTCAAATTGTAAAGAGATGTTAGTGCTGCCTGTGGAACTGGTGGAATTGAATGAATTGAGTCCGGCTATTTCGGTAAACTGTCTTTCTAGGGGTGCGGCGACTGAAGATGCCATTGTTTCGGGGGTAGCACCTGGGAGACTAGCGGAGACAGAAATAAAAGGATATTCAACGTTGGGTAGGGCGCTGATGGGTAATAGTACATAACTCATCAGACCAAAGATGAGGATACCGATCATCACCAAGGTGGTCATGACTGGACGGCGGATGAAGGGTTCTGAAAGGTTCATGGGTTTTGTTATCCCAGAAATGTGGTGAGGATGCGATCGCTAAATATAATTTCAACGTGAATTTGATCGATCTGTAATAGGTGCAACAACCCTATCTTTGATTTCTAAACATATCTAACGCCTCCTTCACTGCTTCTTTAACAACTGGATCTGGATCTTCTAACAGCTGCGATACAAATTCCACAGCCTCAAATGCTTTGATTTTTCCTAAAGCAAACGCCGACCGACTACGAACCCATTTACTAGGGTGTTGAAGTCCTTGAATTAATGCATCTACTGCTCGAAGTTCTTCGAGTACTAATACTACAGAAAAGCCGGAATCATATTTTTCGTCTTGTAGCAGATTCAGAAGAGTATTAACTACTTTATTTTTCAGATTACTTGGGGGAATTTCTATGCCATAGCTATTGCTCATATATAGGTCGTTATGAAGTAGTTGTACGGTTTGCCAAGAGGAATCTTCAGGAAATATTTTCAGAAATCTTTCGAGAGCTAAGTCTATAATTCCTGAGTTGTATTTTCGATATGCAGCAGCATACTTTTTCTCATCTTTCTCTATGTAACCTTTGCCATCGATGAACAATCCCCCAGTCTCATAAGATTCTGCTAGAGTCAACATCATGGCTGTTAAATTGGTGTATCGCAGTGAAATTTCTACAATTTCGGAGATATGAATTACAGGAGAAGTTGTTTGTTCATCATCTGTTGCGACAACTGCTAAAAACTCGACATCTGACATACAGACTGGCAAGACAGGTTTACCTGCATACTTATACATCGCGGCTATTTCTTCATGTTCTTCTACCCAAGTTTGAGCTTCTGACACTGCTGAATCTAAACTTAGAAGAAACATAGGATAAAATATCCAATCATCTGCACAGCCATCCATTGGGTATCCATTTGACCATTCATAAATTTCCCGAACTTCTTTGGATACTTGAAAAGATAGGGTACTTAACACATTATCTATTTCTAATGGAGTTAAACCTGATGCCAATGATGCAATCTTTGCTGGATGATTTTCTTTAAACCAGTAATGAATTCGGGTTAATGCATCTTTAATATCTGACATAAGTGTTTAATTCATAATTTAGAAAATCAGATTTAGTCTTGGTTTTCAGATGATTGAACATTACGATCGCCCCCCTGTAAATGAAAATACCCGCCGGAACTTAACTTGACTGAGTTTTTTCCGCCACGATTCCATATATATATAGAACACAGGCGTTAAATACAGAGTCAATATCTGAGAAAATACCAGTCCGCCCACAACTGCAATCCCTAGAGGACGGCGGGATTCCGAACCAGCCCCAAATCCGATCGCTATGGGCAAGGTTCCCATTAACGCTGCCATTGTCGTCATCATAATTGGACGGAAGCGCACCAAGCAGGCTTGATAAATCGCCTCGGACGGCTTTTTTAATTCATTTCGCTGGGCTTCAATAGCAAAGTCCACCATCATAATGCCGTTTTTCTTGACGATACCCACCAACAAAATTATGCCGATGAAGGAATAAACATTCAGTTCAACATGGAATATGATCAGCGTTAACAATGCCCCAAAACCTGCTGACGGTAAACCGGAAAGAATTGTAATTGGGTGAATGAAATCTTCGTAGAGAACACCAAGGATGAGATAAATTACGAGGATGGCGATCGCTAACAATAAACCCAAACTCGGCAGTGAACTTTGAAATACCTGACTTGCACCCTGAAAGCTGGTGCTAATACTGGCAGGAATCACCTGCTCAATCAGTTTTTCAATCTCTTCGTTGGCATTTCCCAAGGACACACCAGGCGCAAGGTTAAAGGAAATGGTCGCGGCGTTCATCCGACCGTTATGATTGACCATTAACGGGCTGACTCCCTGAGATAGTTTGGCGAATGTTTTGAGAGGGACTGCCACTCCTGTGCTGGAATTAATGTACAGTGTCAACAAAGCATTGATATCTTCCTGATACTGCGGTGCTAATTCCAAAATCACCTGATACTCATTGGTCGCTGCATAGATGGTTGACACCTGGTAAGAGCCGTAGGCACTTCTGAGGGTATTTTCGATTTGCTCGGCAGTAATACCATAGGTTGAGGCTTTATCGCGGTCAATGTCAATTTGAATCTGGGAAGCAAACTGTAAATTGCTGTTGACATCCTGGAGTTCTGTCAACGTCTTCATCTTGGTAACAAGTTGAGGAACATATTCCTGTAAGGGTTTGACATCAGAACTCTGGAGTGCAACTTGATAAAGTCCTGTACTTTGTTGAGCGCCAATAGGAATCGCTGGCGGATTTTGTAAGAATACTTGGATACCTGGAACAGTGGCGAGTTTGGTTCGCAAATTTTGCACGATTTCGTCAGCCCCAAGTTGGCGTTGCGATCGCGGTTTTAACCGAATAAACAAACTGCCGGAATTGGCTGCAACTGCCGCTCCACCGCCACTAGCACTAGCTCCCGCCCCAATATTGGAGTTGACTGCATCTACATTTGGGTCTTGGCGAATCAGGTTAGCAACTGTTTGCTGATGCTGAACAAGATTATCAAAGGATGCATCTTGGGCTGCTTGGGTAATCCCTGTAATTTGTCCGGTATCTTCGCTAGGAATAAAGCCCTTGGGAACTATCACCAACAGCCCAACTGTCACCGCCAATAGAAAGCCAGATAAAATCATTGTGGTGAGGTGATATTTTAAGACTTTTTTGAGACTCCAATCGTAGAGACCCAGGAAGCGATCGAATACATATTCGGAAGCTTGATATAAGCGACTTTGATTAGCATGATCCACAGGACGCAGAAAACGGCTGCACAACATGGGAGTCAGAGTCAAAGACACAAAACCAGAGACGAGAATTGCAACTGCGATCGTCACAGCAAATTCATGAAATAATCGCCCCAGCACTTCACTCATGAACAACATGGGGATGAAGACTGCAACTAAGGAAAGGGTCATCGATAGAATTGTAAAACCAATTTCTCTCGACCCATTCAACGCCGCTTCTAGGGGACGTTCCCCCATTTCGATATGACGGACGATATTTTCCAGCATAACGATCGCATCATCCACGACGAAGCCCACCGAAAGGGTCAACGCCATCAGTGACAGGTTATCTAGTGAGTAATGCAACAAATACATCACCGCAAACGTACCAATCAGCGAAACAGGTAACGCCAAACTAGGAATCACCGTGGCCGAGAGGTTCCGCAAAAAGATGAAAATTACTAAGATAACTAGAGCGATCGTCAGAATCAACGTAAATCTGACATCATCTACTGAATCTCTAATTGATTGAGACGCATCATAGAGAATCCCAATTTCTACTGATGCCGGAATCTGTTCTCGCAAATCCGGGAGTAATTTTTTAATCGTGTCTACAACTTGTACCGTATTGGTTCCCGGCTGTCTTTGAATGGTGAGAATAATGGCGCGAGTATTGTTATACCAGCTTGCCACCTTGTCATTTTCTACACTGTCAACAATCCTACCCAGTTGATTGAGATAGATGGGCATTCCATCTTTATAAGACACAATTAATTGGCGATAAGCAGCCGCATCCTCAAGTTGCCCATTAGTCTGGACTGTAAAATTCTTATGATTTCCCGAAAGACTGCCGGTAGGCAAATTGACGTTACCCTGTTGAATCGCCGTTGCCACCTGATCTAGCCCAATTTGCCGCGCTGCCAATTGCTGCGGATCGAGTTGAATTCGAGCCGCATACTTTTGGGAACCGTAGACAGCTACCTGTGCTACTCCATTGATTGTAGATAGCTTTTGCGCCAGATAAGTCTCGGCATAATTATCTACCTGGGAAAGCGGCAGTGTGGGAGAATCCAGATAAAGATAGAGAATCGGTTGATCTGCGGGGTTAACTTTGCTGTAAGTAGGAGGATTAGGTAAATCTGTCGCAATTTGCCCCGATGCTCCCGATATCGCGGCTTGTACATCCTGCGCCGCATCATCAATGTTGCGACTCAAGTTGAATTGCAGGGTAATTTGAGTCTGTCCCAGAGTACTAGTTGAGTTGAGCGAATCGAGTCCAGCAATGCTAGAAAATTGCTTCTCTAAAGGACGCGCAACCGATGCTGCCATCGTTTCGGGGCTAGCTCCCGGTCGGGAAGCACTTACCTGAATTGTGGGATAATCAACACTTGGTAAATCGCTGATTGGCAGCAACCGATAACTCATGAAACCGAAGATCAAAATCGCCGCCATCACCAGAGTCGTCATGATCGGGCGGCGGATAAATGGTTCCGAAAGGTTCATGATTCACCTCCGCCTGAGTTACGGGAATGATTTCTTCTGGGCTGATTTGAGTCATTACCGCCTTGGGAATTGCCGGTTGTTTTGACGCGAACTTTGCTCCCGGAAACGAGATTTGCTTGACCATCGGTGACGATTTTATCGCCTGGTTGCGGCCCTTTCTCAACCACATCTAGTCCATCAATGCTGCTGCTAACTGTGACTGGAACATTTTCCACCGTCATGTCTGGCTTAACTACAAAAACAAACTGACCATCTGGGCCATTCTGCACGGCTTGGCTGGGTACAACCGTTGCATTCGGTTTTTCGGTCAACGTTAGCGTTGTGTTTACAAATTGACCGGGAAACAAATGTCCTTGAGTGTTATCAAAGTCGCCAATTAGTTGAATTGTCCCTGTGGTGTTATCGACCGTATTATTAACAAAGGTCAAAGCACCTGGTAGTGGATGAGATGGATTATCGGGGAACGTTACATCTACCTTCAGCTTGCCATTCTGCATATACTTTTGTACCTGGGGCAGATTTGTTTCAGGAATGGAAAAAGCAACTTGAATTGGGCGAATTTGGGTGATGGTAACAAGTGGAGTGGTGCTGTTGGCTTGTACCACATTGCCCTGAGTCACCAGAATATTGCCAGCGCGACCATCAATCGGCGCATAAATTTTGGCGTAAGATAATTGCACTTTGGTATTGTCTAATGCTCCTTGATCGGAAGTGACAACGGCTTGAGCATTAGCGATCGCAGCTTGATCCCCTTTGACAACTGCGCCAGCATTAGTCAGCGCCACGCGATCGCTTTTCAAAACTGCTTCGGCATTAGCGATCGCTTCTCGATCTGCTTGGAGGGTTGCTGTGGCCGATTTGCTATTAGAAACGTATTGCTGTGCTTGATCTAAACTAATCGCGCCTTTCTTATACAATGCACTATAGCGATCGCTCTGTCCCTGAGCAAATTCTGCTTGCGCTTGATCCTTAGCCAAATTCGCTTGCGCTTGTCGCACTAAGGCTTGGTCTTTAACTAAAGTGGCTCTGGCTTGGTCTACCTGACCCAAATCTCTAGTTAATGCGTCTCTGGCTTGTTGTACCGAGGCTTGGTCTTTTGCTACAGTACCTTGAGCTTGCTGGATTGCAGCAGCTTGCGATCGGTCATCCAGGGTAAACAAAAGTTGTCCCTTTTTTACATCTTGACCTTTCTTGAAATAAACTCCAATAATCCGCCCACTAGCTTGGGGCGTAATCGATACTGTAGATCCCGCTTGCACATTACCGATCGCCTGCAATTGCACCGGAACCGTTTTTTGTGTCACCATTGCCACGGTTACAGGTGTCACTTGTTGCTTATTACGCCCAGATTTTTCACTTTTGTCTGACTTGGCTGCACTTGTATGGATACCAAAAATACCCAGCCCAGCCAGCAACAGCACACCCAAAATTACCAAACGAATCTTTTTCTTTTTTGGCGATCGCGGTAGCTCCGGTTCTATGCTGTTCTCAGTCAAACGCTCGTTAGAAATTTCATGGTTCATCAGAACCTCCAATGCATTTTAGTTAATTAAAAACCGTGAAATCCTTTATCACCTCAACTCCCGCTGATACCAATTTCATTTGAGGCGGCACATCTAATACCATTTGTGATTTTAGACTTTCCTGCGGAACGCTACGCTCAGTCGAACGATTTTGGATTGTGAAACATCCATTGGACAAGTGTTTTAGTTTTCCGTCTGTCGCAATCATTTTTCAAATTGGTATAAATAATTAGTTTTCTCCGGTTTGTTCGATGTGCTTTATCAAATGATGATGATTTTGTTGATTTCCATCCGATCAAACAAATAATATTGTTAAATACCTTTTAATTCATCATACTTAAAATATCTCACCATCGTAATTAATGCTTTATTTTTTACTTGTGTTTACTTATTATTTTTTAGCTGCCGATATAGAATGTGGAGAGCTTGTTTTTCTATCTGTCTGACTCGTTCCCGACTAATACCCATGCGCTGACCAATCTGTTCTAGAGAAAGTTCATTTCCATCTGCCAAACCAAAGTGTAAATTTAATATTTCTTGTTGTTGTCTAGATAAACTTGACAATAATTCTTCAAGTTCTTGATTGAGAGATTGCTCAGTGGTATAGCCATTCTCCGAATATCTGTAATCTTCTATTAAATCTTCTAACTTTACATCTTTCTCTGAACCAACTTGAATATCTAGAGATATAGTTTGACGAGCTAAAGTTAGATATTTCCGAATCTGACTAGGCTCTAAAGAAAGTGCATGAGCAATTTCGGTAGTTGTAGGAACGCGACCTAGTTTTTGAGATAACTCTCGCTGAACGCGCTTAATTTTGTTTAACTTCTCATTGATGTGAATCGGTAATCTAATTGCGCGTCCTTGTTGGGCGATCGCTCTGGTAATTCCTTGACGAATCCACCAGTAAACGTAGGTTGAAAATCTGTATCCTAAAGCCGGATTGAATTTCTCAATTCCTCTCTCCAAACCCAAAGTACCTTCTTGAATTAAGTCCATTAATTCTAAGTTCCGTCTCTGATATTGCTTGGCAATTGACACCACGAGCCGGAGATTAGACGCCATCATTTTCTGCTTGGCTTTTTTCCCTTGATTTAGCTTTTGAAGTAGTTCTTGCTCGCTTAACTGCATCTGGTCAGACCATTCTGACAGTGTGGGGGTACGATTTAATTCAACAGTCAGTTTTTCCGATTCAGCAAGTATTTTCATCATCTGCTGAACTTGTTGGGCAAAAAAAACTTCTTGCTCTTGGGTTAACAGAGGTATCCGCCCAATTTCTTGAAGATAAGCACGTACTGTATCAGTTGTAAATTGAGATGCTTTGCTTGTGTTAATAGCTTTAGTATCTGGGAATGATGTTAAGTTACTCATGTTGAGTTAGCCTCTGCCTATTAATTGGGGTATTTTTTATTCGGGAAGAAGTGCAGATAGTGACTCGATGAACCATAGAGGTTTTTATAAAAAAACCAAGTATCAAGTACTAGTTCCAAAAGAGCAATCAATACCCAAATTGCTAAAGAAACAATTACAGGTAGGCTGAGATCGGGAAATTTTCTTTGCAAATCGATAATGCCAAATAACAGCAAAAATACAAGCGATACTCCTAGAAGAAATGACAACTTTACAATTGCGAGAATGAAACGACTCATCTCTAAGATGCGATTGTAAAGTCTAGAAAATCTTTCCAGGATTTCTTCCATGTTATTGATCGCAAGTAAAATTTGTTGTTGATGCAGATGTGTAGCTAAAGAGTATTGTTGCTGTACTTGCGTCAATTCCTGTTCATTCTTGAAATTATCTAAAAGCTTGTCCCAAGGTAGAACCTGAGAGCTAGTTGACCAGATTGGGAAATCCTTTAAATGTAAGGGAACTAAATAGTTAATCAGTGCGATCAGAGTTTCATCAAAATTACTGAGTTCGGGGGGAAGAGACTGAGTTAGACGAATCAGTTGGTCAATCTGAATCTGAAGTGTATAGTAGTCCTCATATCTTCTTTGAGCGATCAACTGACTAGTAAAGGTGAGAAAAACAATTAACACACCCAATAAAGCAGCTAGAGACTGGGATACAGCAGAAAAAAATTCAATCGCTACCTGTTTAGGTACTGTCAGCCAAGGGGCGTTTTCCCGCATAGCAAAAACCAAGGTGGCAACAAATACAAGCCCAACGATCGCTAGCTGATGGTGGGTAACAATAGCTATGATTGTCCGCACTAAAGGAGTGCTGCTGAGTTGAACCAAGATTTGCAAACCTGGGACTGGTTCACAAATTTGAAGTCGTTGGGCTTTGCGGGTTGACATGATAGAAAGATACAGTTCCTAGCTTGTTAAAGTAAGGCAAGAGGTAGATAGCGCAGCGTTAGCAAGTCCGCGAACAAGGTGGTCACTGAATCTCGACTTCGCTCGATTTCCGCGTAGTCGAAGTGACCACCTGTCCCCTGCCTCCTTCATTTCCCACCCTGTAAACTCACATGATTGCCCCCAGATTGAATCAATTTGCTTAGGTCAGCAACGGCGCTAGCATACTGAGGATCGGCTAATGTTCCCAAGGTTTGGTTTTGCACTAAGGCTTTCTGTTGTGCCTCGGTTAATGCCACGTTAATATCTGGGGCAATGCCGACATGATTGATATCTCGACCTTTCGGTGTGTAGTATTTAGCGATCGTTAGTTTCAGCCCCGAACCATCTTCTAGTGGCTCTACGGCTTGAACTAAACCTTTACCGAAGGTGCGAGTCCCGACTAAGGTGGCGCGATTGTCGTCTTGTAGCGCTCCCGAAAGAATTTCGCTGGCGCTAGCAGATCCCTTATCAACGAGTATTACTAAGGGTTTGTCGGTGAGAGGATGTCCCGATGCATCATAGCTTTCTTTCACTTGGTCTCGATTTACCAAAGACACGATCGCACCTTTCTTCAACCACATACTGGCAATTTGCAAACTCGCATCCAGCAGTCCACCTGGATCGGAACGCAAATCTAAAACGTAGCCCTGCACCTGTTGTTTTTCTAATGCTTGAATTGCCTGATGCATCTCTGCGGGAGCAGTTGCCGTAAACTCTGGCAAACGAATATAACCAATTTTACCAGCTGACGTTGTTTGCGTGTTGTAAGTTACAGGATGGATCGCAATATTGGCACGGGTAAGTTTGAAAGTTTCCGACTGGCTACCCCGTTGAATCGTGAGTACTACCTTGGTTCCGACGGGACCGAGAATCCGCTTCACGGCATCGTCAATTTTCATTCCCTGGGTTTTTTGACCATTAATTTGGACAATTACATCGTCTGGCAAAATACCCGCTTTAAAAGCAGGGGTTCCTTGAATTGGGGCGACAACAGTTAAGGCTTTAGTTTTTTCATTCTGTGCCAGTTCCAATCCTACGCCACTGAGATTGCCAGAAATATCATTATTTAGGGCTTTAAATTCTTGTGGCTCAAAAAACTCGGTGTAGCGATCGCCTAATTTCGCCACCATTTCTTCAATCGCTCCATAAGCCTCTTTCTTGGAACTATAGGAACGGCTAAGATACTGCTGTCGAATTGCTTGCCAATCTTGATGGTTAAAGCTGACATCAACATAGTTCTTATCTAGGATTTGCCACACCTCATCCACCAGTTTCTGAGAGCTAGGTTGTGGTTTACCTAGAGCTTTGGAAGTGTATAGACTAGTTCCTACAAAGATTGTGGCTATAACAGCCAGTTCTATTTTGACGAGCAATTTTTGTTTAAACATACTTTAAATTTTGAAGAATAATCCAGAATTCAGAATCCAGAATACAATTAATGAAAGGCTCAATACCATAAGTCGCAGAGAATTCCTTCTGTTAGCGATAGCGGGGCGTTTAACCCATTCTGACTCCTGACTCCTGAATTCTGTTTTGATAAAACTACTAGGAATTATCTTGAGATTTCCCTTTGCGGTGGGGATAGGCAGTCTTAAAAATATCCTGAATTTTAGTCTTTTGTTCAGCAGTAAGATTTAGGCTGAACACTGCTTTACGCATTTTTTCGCCTTTTTGTAATTTCGTTGACAATTCCTTTACCTGATCTGGGGTCAGAACTGCCTCAACTTGCTTGCGAATTTCTTCGCGCTTGTGAGCGCGTTCTGGCGTATTCGCTGTCGGAGAGTTCGTCGTAGAAGTATCAGATACCTTTGTGCCAGAGTCATTTCCTTGAGACACATCTGGAGATTTAGAACTGGTGCAACCTGTCATTCCTCCAATTAGGATAGTTGCAAATAGCAGGGTTGGTAAAATTATCTGTTTTTTAATCATTTACTTCTCTGGTTTTTGTTGTGTGTAATAGAACTGTTCTGACTCAATTTCGGTTTATGACTGTTTAGAAGATGTTTGAAAATTTACTGCTTTACTCACACCAGCTAATCTTAGAAGTTGGAATGAGTTTGCACATGAGCTAGAATTCCTAACCTGACCAGTAAAAAAGTACTCAAGTTATTGTGACTTTTTTCCTAATTTAGAAATAATTAATTAGTCGGAACGGCTCTATCGATAGTAGAGACAGATTCGTTATATAGAAAGGAGAGTTTCATCTCAACAGCGCCCATCTTTCAGCATCCTACCTTCTTCACCTATTTACCTCTAAAATTGTGAAAATACCTATGGTTTTGTTAGAAAGGCCATTGATTTGGAACAGTTCTATGGTTAGCTTGACCTACCCAT
The DNA here is from genome assembly GCF_036917235.1 of Nostoc sp. Taxonomy (GTDB): domain Bacteria; phylum Cyanobacteriota; class Cyanobacteriia; order Cyanobacteriales; family Nostocaceae; genus Nostoc. Next base: position 20,156 of record NZ_JBALDU010000078.1, on the reverse strand, counting down.
CTTTTCGTCTATTGCTTTACCTAGAGTGGCTGTTATTAGCCACGGCAGCGTTCATGGAAGTCCTGCTGCCTTTTGATTTGTCTTGGTCGTTGCTACTACGAGTTCTGGCGATCGCCATCTTCAGCTTGATGGGCTTGAGACTGCCAATGGTGAAGCTGGAAAGAAAATTACTTTATACAGCCCTGGAATTAGGTTTAATTTGGCTACCAGCGACTCAACATAGCTTATCTCCTCGCTCCGTTTTGCTGCTGTGTCTGGTACTGGTGATGCGGAGTTGTCTGATATTTAAGCGATCGGGACAGTTGGTTGTCTTGGGTTTATCTCTGCTCTCTCATGCAACACTGCTTTTGTTAAGACCGATTGAACCTGAGAATTTTATGCGAGATAAGCTGATTGCCATGTCCTGGGATTGGCGATTAAGTAATATATTATTGTTTAGCTTAACGTTAGTATTCGCTTTATTGTTAATTAATGCCCTGCTTGCAGAGCGCCAAAGTCGAGAGCAGTTAGAAATTGCCCATCAGCAATTAGAGATCACCAATCAACAACTTTGCCAGTATGCCCTGCGGATTGAAGATCAGGCAACCTTGCAAGAACGCAATCGAATTGCCCGCGAAATTCATGATGGGTTAGGACACACTCTCGCCGCCCAAACCATTCAGATTAATAATACTCTGTTGTTTTGGCAATCAAATAATGATAAAGCATTGACATTTCTCAAACAGGCAAAAGAACTAGGGGCTGAGGCGTTGTTAGAAATTCGGCGATCGCTTTCTGTGTTACGTTCAAATCCTTTGCAAGGGCAATCTCTCAAATCAGCTATTGAAAAGCTGCTGACAGATTTTCAGCAAACCACAGGTATTGAACCATCCTGTAAAATTGATCTCCCGCACACCTTACCAACAGAAGTAAACACGGCTTTATTTCGCATTGTGCAAGAATCGCTGACAAATATTTGCAAACACGCCGAGGCGACGAGTGTCACCGTTAAACTTCTGGCTCACGCTGGGATGATTCATCTGTCAATCGAAGATAATGGAAGAGGTTTTAACCCCACTCAAAATACAACCGGGTTTGGATTACAAGGGATGCGAGAACGATCGGTTGCACTGGGTGGCCAGTTAAATCTCCACAGTCAACTAGGAACAGGTTGCTGTATTTCTGTTTCCTTGCCACTCTCAAAGCTGTTGGTGTTTTAGCTTATGATTCGGATTTTATTAGTTGACGATCAGCATCTGATTCGCCAAGGACTTAAGAGTATGCTTGAGTCGAATGCAGAGATGCAAGTAATTGGTGAGGCAGAAAATGGGCAACGGGCACTCGAACAGATTGCCGCACTGCAACCCGATATTGTGCTAATGGATATTCGGATGCCCGTAATGGATGGAGTCGCCACCACAAAAGCGATCGCTCAACAATATCCTGACATTAAAGTTCTCGTCCTCACCACCTTCGATGATGATGAGTATGTTTTCCAGGCGATGCGGCTGGGTGCAAAGGGCTATTTGCTCAAAGACACCGAACCAGATGAATTAATGTTGGCAATTCTATCCGTTTACAAGGGACAAACCTTACTCGGCCCGGGATTGTTTGAGAAAGCCCTCACGCCGATTACCGCACCTGTCCCGTCTGTGCAACCCCCTCCAGAATTGGCGCAACTCACAGCCAGAGAATTAGATGTATTGCGGTTAATTGCTTGTGGAGCCAATAACCGAGAAATTGCCGAATCGCTGTTTCTTTCAGAAAACACTGTTAAGAACTATGTTACTAATATTCTCAGTCGCTTGAGTTTACGCGATCGCACTCAAGCCGCTTTGTTTGCCCATTCGTTGTTTAGTGGACTTAAGTAGAGTCTACTTGGGCAAGGGATATATCGTTTACTAAAAAGACAAATAGCTGAGAAACGCAATTGAGAAGGCGTTATATCATGTCAAAGCCATGACTGAAGATTAGCTGTATCTCTGACTGCGTTAGAACTTTGGCGCGTCCGTGCCGATTTATTTTCATCGCTAGACTGTAGACCCTGCGATCCACAGCCTACAACGATTTGACACTTGATCGCGTGGAAACATTGTCTGTATTTGCGGATCAATTGTACTGCGACGGCAAAATGCTTGACTCTATCTACAATCCATGTTCATTTTCCGCAGTGTGCATAAATTGATTTCATTACCCCGATATAAGAAGTAGAAGCAAGGCTTATGTCCTCGCTAATACAAAACCCCGACTTTATTAAGGTGATTTATGTCTGCTGTGATAACTGCCACACAATCAAAAATTTGTCAACGCGTAAGTTCTAGAATAGAGAAAGATGTTATGAATTTTTCAAAACGTTTCTCAACACCTTTAGTATTTTTCTTTTTGACATTTAGCGCATTACCTGCTTTAGCTGATAATTGTTCAGTAGCCGATCGAGTCCCATTGCCACCATGTGTTCAAGCAGATTATGTTGATAATGGAGCTGTTCTAACTAATCGCTGTCCTTATACAGTTACTATAAAAGTTGATATAGCTAACGGTAGCGATCAACGGGTAAATGTTCCTAGCAACGGAGGAAGAAGAGTAGTCAGTACTACAGGAAGGTTTAATTTGAAATGCTGTCCCAAATATAACAAATGTAGGGGGTAGTAGTGGGATTTTGTAAAAAAGTGGACAAAGAGACAACGGGCGACCACCGGGTGTCACCGCCAATAGTTGTAAGCTAAAAGCAGCCTCTATCAATACTTTCAGCAATTTGACCCCGTAGCACCCCCGCGTAGCACGGGTTTTTTTTTGGTGGTTGGATGCGATCGCAGGAAATAAACCAATTACGATTGGACAGGGATACAGTACGATAGCTTGGATTCCAGAAGATTCTGGAAGTTGGGCACTACCTTTGAGGCATGAGCGAATCACCAGTTGAGACAGTCCGATTGAGAAAGCAGTTGGACAACTGAAAAAAGTATGCGAGCTAATGCCTTCTAGACCGATTTCTGTTTGGGACAGTGAATATGGTTGTGCCCCGTTTATCCTGAAAACATCTGAGATTGCCACAGATAATAAGAGTACGGTTGCGTTCAAATCTGTGTTTATGGGGTGCACCACCAGCTTATAAAGGTTCGGGTCGTCCTCGAAAACATGGTGCAAAATTTAAACTAAATGAAGCCTCTACATGGGGCGAAGCAGCATCTGTCTTGGAAGTAAATGACCCGAAATTGGGACGAGTTAAAGTCAGTTCGTAGCCCCGCCTGCAAAGAGGGGCTGGGGGTGGGGTGCAGTGATTATGGAAATCATAACTAATTACCCGGACATAATATTAGACAATAAGTCTATTGCACATTGTGTATTAATGCACAACCACTGAATATAGATATTTTGACATACCCTTTCAGGGATAATTCTTGTTATACAGCAGCCTACAGGGAGAACTAAATATGACATCTCCAGAAACGGTTACATGGCTACAAGAACGCACGAGTTTAGGAATTCTCTCACCTGAAGTATTAAATGCGATCGCTCAAGTAATTGAAGAACAAGTAGTAAGTGCCGAAACTGACTTAGTTAGTGAAGGCAATTCTCCAGAAGCCCTTTATATTCTTGTAGAAGGTCAACTCGAAAGCAATAGCACCAATCAAAGCAACCCAGCTTTAGCTTGTGGATTTCTCCCCGGTGCAGTGATTGAACTCAAAGAATTGCTGTTGGATGAATTAACTCCATTCACAATTACTACAGTAACCGAATGTCACTTCTGGGTTGTGCCTGCTGCTAAATTTCGGGAATTAACCACTCAATACCCCGAAATTGCTCAGGCTTTTTCGCGTCAATTGGCTCAAGAATTAGCTCAGGTAACATCTGCACTTGGCTATGAACAAGAACGTTCTATTGCCTTGCGCCCATATTTAGTTACCAAAGCACAACGGGGAATTGTTGGTACAAGTCGCTATGCTGTGCGGCTGCGGGAGCAAATTCGAGAAGCAGCTGCCGATCGCAAATCAGTAGATATTTTTGGAGAACCAGGGTTAGAAAAAGACAATATAGCAGCCCTAATCCACTTTGGTTCTCCCAAACGGCGAGAACCAATTATTAAAGTCAATTGTGGGATTCTCCAAACTAGCGGTGCGGATTTATTTGGTCGTGCTGGCGGCAAACCAGGACTTTTGGAATGGTTGGGAGAAGGTACTCTAGTTCTCAACAACATCCAAGAATTGCCCGAAGAATTATTACCTGCCGTGACGGAGTTGCTCAAAACTGGTACATATACCTCCGTCAGTCGTTCTGGAGATCCAGTAGCCGAAGCTCGTCCCAGTAAAGCCAGAATTCTGATTGTTTCAGAAAAAACTCAACCGACAGTTGAACGCTGTATTGGTCACATTATAAAAGTACCACCGCTACGGGTGCGGAAAGCTGATATTCAGACACAAGTTGAATATTATACTAGTCTTTACACTCGCTCTAGAGGCGTTTCTAGACCGCATATTACCCCAGAAGCTTTGCGTCGCCTCCAGTCTTATGATTTTCCTGGCAACCTCAAAGAATTGAAAAATCTGGTAGAAAGAGCGATTGTACAAGCTGAGGGTGCGAATGAATTAACAGAAGAAATTTTCTGGCCAGCTGAAACTAAGAAAAAACGATTTCGGGTGAATCTGTTAAATGCCTATCCTTCTTTAAGGCGGTTTTTACGTAGTGACTGGTGGCCCGATCGCATTAATTATGGTTTTACTGCAACAGTTTTTGCGATTATTGTTGCAGTGTTATTTATTGGGCCGCAAACCCGCGATCGCAATTTCGTATTAAATCTATTTTGGGCTTGGTGGTGGCCTTTCTTCCTATTCCTCTTTCCCTTTTTGGGACGTATCTGGTGTTCTGTTTGTCCCTTCATGATTTACGGGGAAATTACCCAAAAGTTATCTCTCTGGCTGTGGCCTCGCAAACTCAAACGCTGGCCGAGAGAACAAGGCGAGAAATGGGGCGGATGGTTTATGTTTGGGTTATTTACCCTAATTTTCTTATGGGAAGAACTCTGGCATTTAGAAAATACTGCCTACCTCAGTGCTTGTTTGCTGCTATTAATTACCGCAGGGGCAATGATTTTCTCGGCTCTTTTTGAGCGGCGGTTTTGGTGTCGTTATCTCTGTCCCATCGGCGGGATGAATGGTTTATTTGCCAAACTTTCAATGACAGAACTCCGCGCCCAGCAAGGGATTTGTTCTGCCAGTTGTACTACTTATCAGTGCTATAAAGGTGGGCCGCAAAAAGGCGAAGGGCTAGAAACCAATGGATGTCCTTTATACTCCCACCCCGCGCAATTAGAAGATAACCGAGATTGCGTACTGTGCATGACTTGTCTTAAAGCTTGTCCCCATCGTTCCGTTGAGTTCAACTTGCGTCCCCCTGGAATTGAACTGTGGACAACTCATGTACCCCGCACTTATGAAGTAGCATTATTGTTTTTGCTGTTGGGTGGTATATATTTACATCGTTTACCAGAGTTGCAATCTTGGTTGGGGCTACAACTAGATTTAACTGATTTTTGGCAGCACTTGGGATTATCGCTGCTAGTGTTAATTATTCCAGCAGCTCTTACCTTTGGGGCTTATGCCTTGATCCAAGCGTTCAATTTTAACCGTAAGCCTCGATCCTTTGTAGAACTCGCCTACGGCTACCTACCATTAGTGTTGGGAGGTAATTTGGCTCACTATCTACGTTTGGGCTTAGGCGAAGGCGGGCGGATTTTACCCGTGACCTTTGCGACTCTTGGTTTGAGTGGTGAACAATTGCCAATATTAGTTGCTCATCCGGCTGTGATTGCCTTTTTGCAAGGTACAACGATAATTTTCTCAGTGTTGATGACTATGTTATTAACGCAAAAAATTGCCAAGCAACCACTGCGATCGCTCCTGCTGCAACACCTAGCAGCGATCGCTTTGGGAGCTAGTATGTGGGCAATTATCGTCTTTTAAGCTTCACATCTTCCACCAGGCGGTTTCTAATCGCCTGGGCTAGGTGCAAAATGTGATTTAAGAACATTCTTCCCTACGAACGTGATAGAAAATACTTATATGATTTATGATTTTTGACTCATAGTGTAAGGATTACAGATAATGCACGTTCTAAAAAGATCCATCAAACCTGCAACTTATATATCATTCCTCCACATTTACCAAACGACTTGGGGGACTGCTGGTGATATTTGTTTAATCCGTGAATCTGTAGCTAATGATAGTACCGCGAAGTTTATCGGGCACAAAATCGAACTAGCAATTCCCAGAGGATTGGAGCGCGATCGCATCGCCAACTGTCCGATAATTAAAGTTGCAGGTAATGTCGGCGACGGACATCCTAAAGAGCATCCGTTGGAATGGGAGGCTTATGAGGGTGTAAAAGAAGAAATAGCTTTAGCGGCTCTCAAACCTTGGGGCTTCAAGTTAATTGAGCTTTAATGTGGCAATCTGACAAGCTCAACTCGCTTTCGTTCTTCTGAAACTATTTTTTCCCTAGCGCCATCAGACATTGGCTCAAATGGAAAAATTCATCTCATAGACATAGGAGTGAAATTAATTATGCGTTACCCAAAATCCTTGGTAGGCATAATTCATAAATTGTACCTACGTTATTTTCACTCCTACGTCTAATGTACCAAACCAGGTTTCTAAATCCGCGTAGTTTACCGCCGTAGGCATCGCCTGAAAATCCAACAATGCTTCACCAAGATTTTCTAATTGTTCTAAGGAAAGAGTTTCAATACGGTCTAGCACCTCTTGGGGTAATTCTCCCACCCTTCGAGTCAGTTGACGGAGAATGAGCAATTGCCCTTCTGCTTTTCGTCCTCTTAGTTCTCCTCGTTGTTCTCCTAGTTGTTCCCCTTCTCTTAAAATTTCTTGATAAATTACTGACTCGCGCATCATACCCTCCCGAAATAATTGTCGAATCAAATCTTGATTGTATTTTAACCCCGCTAAGATTTGGGTGTAAGCAGAAATTTCTGGTCGTTGTCTTGGCTCAAGTTGACTAACTTTTCCCACAACTTGTTGCAACAAGGCTTGAGGTTGCGTAGATTCTAGTTTGGTTTGAAATTCCAGGTGGAGAATGCGTCCTTGTAATTGTAAGAATGTGACATAATCAGCACGAATTGGTTCAATGCTCAATTCTGTTTTGAGGACTTTGACGGAAGTTTGCGGTGTTCCTAATACCCAACTGGCAAAGGTAGCAGGATGTTTTTCGGACAGGAGTTTGCAGAGGTTATCAAAAGACATTAGCGATCGCTAACAATTAAACGAGGTATTGTTATTATCTCGTGCAGTGGTTTGAGTAGGCGATGTTTACGATGGTCACTGACTTGTACTGAGCGCAGCCGAAGTAGCTTGTCGTTCGCGGAGCGTCTCGTAGAGAAGTGCGGGCTATTCGGCGTCGCACCATCGCTCAAGCAAGCTCATTATTATACTCTGAGCGTATCTTTTGAAATTCCTGTAGTATTTACATTAATATTCCATTTCTAGCTAGGTTGAGTTATCAGACGATAAAAAGATAACTGTAGCGGTTCCTGATTTACTAGTAAAAAACCTAACTCCCTTCTCTTTCCCTACCAAGGAAAGGGCACAAACAGCCTTTATTACTAAAGAAATTACGAATTATACTAATGCATCTACAGATAATTAAAAAGCGATCGTTGCCCTTTTTCATTTTTCCCTTTACCCTGCTGTTGACTCTCCTCCTCGCCCTGCCTTGGGTAAGTGCGAAAGAACAGCCGAAGCCGAAGCCAGAAGCGTGGCAGATTAACGGTATCGTTACTGCCCTTGATGATGGATATGAGGGAGTAAAGAAACCCGCTTTAGATAAATTCAATGAATATGATCTAAAAAATTTGAAATCGGTGGTTCAGAAACCAGAGGATATTGCACTAAAAGCTGTCAAAATCCTCAAGGATAAATCCGTTGACTCCTCTGTCCGCTATGGTGCAGCAGAGGCATTGGGAAATCTGGGGGAGGCTGCCAAACCCTACATCAAAGACATTGCTGACATCCTCAAGGATAAAACCGTTGATAAATATGTTCGCTACCTTGTAGCAGTCGCATTGGGAAATCTGGGGGAGGTAGCCAAACCTAACGTTCAAGACATCGCTGACATCCTCAAGGATAAAACTGTTGATGAAGGTGTTCTTGCCAGTGCAGCGAAGGTGTTGGGAAATCTGGGGGAGCCAGCCAAACCTTATATCAAAGACATTGCTGACATCCTCAAGGATAAAACCGTTGATAAATATGCTCGTTCCAGCGCAGCAGAGGCATTGGGAAATCTGGGGGAGCCAGCCAAACCCTACATGAAAGACATCCTCGACATCCTCAAGGATAAATCCATAGATGACTCTGTTCGTTCTAGTGCAGCAGAGGCATTGGGAAAACTGGGGGAGGTAGCCAAACCCTACATGAAAGACATCCTCGACATCCTCAAGGATAAATCCATAGATGACTCTGTTCGTTCTAGTGCAGCAGAGGCATTGGGAAAACTGGGGGAGGTAGCCAAACCCTATGTCAAAGACATCGCTGACATCCTCAAGGATAAATCCATAGATGACTCTGTTCGTTCTAGTGCAGCAGAGGCATTGGGAAAACTGGGGGAGGCTGCTAAACCCTACGTTAAAGACATCGCTGACTTCCTCAAGACTGATATCTTTAGGACAGGGAACATTAAAATTGTTGGTTTTGATGGCTCCTATGTTAATTCGGGTGTAGCAGAGGCATTGGGAAATTTGGGGGAAACAGCCAAACCTTATATCAAAGACATTGCTGACATCCTTAAGGATAAAACCGTTGATAAATATGTTTGTTCCCGTGCAGCAGAGGCATTAGGAAATCTGGGGGAAACAGCCAAACCCTACGTCAAAGACATCGCTGATATCCTCAAGGATAAAACCGTTGATAAATATGTTCGTTCCAGTGCAGCAGAGGCATTGGGAAATCTGGGGGAAACAGCCAAACCCTACGTCAAAGACATCGCTGATATCCTCAAGGATAAATCCGTTGATAAAGATGTTCGTTCCGGTGCAGTAGTGGCATTGGGAAATCTGGGAGAGGCTGCCAAACCCTACGTCAAAGACATTGCTGACATCCTCAAGGATAAATCCGTTGATAAAGATGTTCGTTCTAGTGCAACAGAGGCGTTGGGGAAGATAGAACAACTCAACCTGAATAATATTGTTGTAATTCTCGATAGTATCTATTACGCAGGTCAATCAGAATTTGAACAGTGGCGATTTTTAAGCTATTTCCTGGGTGGCGGCACTGATGAAGTAAAAACCCTGCTTACATGGCTGGGTTTTCCTGACCCTAAAACAATTCCTACTCAATTAAGCCACGATCGCGGTGATAAAACTCTCAAAATCTTTGCCCAAGTCTGGGAACCTAGCCAAGGTTTAGCACGATTACGGGAAGACTTAGCAAAGCAAATTGCTATAGTTGCGAGAAAAGTCTCTTGGCAACCACAAGATATTGTTATTTTAGAAACTCACTACAACAACCTCAAAAACGCTGGCTACAACGAAGCTGATTCGCTGCAATCAGTCATAGTTAATCTCAAAACTTGGCAGTGGTTTCTCAACGCCAGAACTACTATTTTGATTCATGCTGCCTTTTGGCTAGTCCTCATCTTCGCTTATCCCAAATTTCCCCAAGTTCAAGCCATCTTTTTCTGGAATCCTTGGGTGAGGCGCATTCTCGGTGTCGGCTACGTCGGCTTAATTCTCACCTGGGTTCCCTTCTTCCGTGAAAAGTTATTTGAACCCTTCAAGTTTTCCCTACTAGCCGATGCCGGGTTAGATAATTTTAACCCCGAAGCTTACTTTCCAAACTCTAAAGTGAAGGTTCCCGGTGTAGACGAACCCGTACCAATTACCCAAGTGCTACCTAACATTAAAGGACAAGTCATCTTGGAAGGTGATTCTGGCTTGGGTAAGTCGATGTTTCTGCGTTATTTGGTAAAAACTTCTGGGCGGCTTGTGGTTTATCTACCTGCCCACAAGTGTGACAAAGGGGTAATTGAGGCAATTCAAGCCAAGCTGCACGGACAAGCACAAGATGCTGATTTTCTCAAGAATTTAATTTACAGTGGCGCATTAGATATTTGCATTGACGGACTCAATGAAGTTACCGCCGACACTAGGGCAAAAATCTGTCAGTTTGCCGAAAGCTATTTCCGGGGTAACATCATCATGACCACCCAACCCCTAGAGTGGATACCACCCTCAACAGCCAAAATATATAAATTGCTCCCCCTTGAAGAACCACAAATTCAGCAATTTCTGATTTCCCGTCAGCCACGACTGCCCAAAAATGCCAAAGTTCAAGCTACTAATTATGAGCAAGCCACTGCTAGTTTTTTAACCAAAGCCCTCAGTAATCAGCAATCACCACAAGAATTAAGCGCGATTGAGAAAGTTCTCTCTAATCCAATGGATTTAACTGTGGTAGCCCTGATGCTATCCCAAGGCGAATACCCCGATTTGTTTCACTTACAACAACATCAATATAATTTGATGGCAGCTGAATATTTGCAAGAGTGGAACCAGGAATTTCCACTGAAAAAATTCTCCGATGCTGTCTATCAAATGCGGTTGAAGGATGAGCAAGCGTTACCTGCGGATGAATTTTACCAGGTATTACAGTCATTGGAAGACGATAAATATAAAATGGTTGTCAGCCGTCAGTGGCAAGACGAAAAAGGCGAAGCCAAGAGAGAATGGTATTTCCGCCACGACAAGATTATGGATTTCTTTTTGGTGCAGAACTTTCTTGGCGAGAGTGAGGAAGCTAAAAACCGTCTTCTTGACCACATGGACGACCCCCGTTTTCGTGGTGTCTACTTTTTGCTAGCAACACTACTACCTTTAGATGCTGCGAAAGAGCTGAAGGAAAAATTAGTTCAATACGCCGCTGATACCAAAGACCATACTGTGAGTGATACCTTTGTGCAATTGTTGCGACCAAGGGCGTGATATTAATTCCTAATTCGTAATGGGCTACGCCCCGCGATGCTAACGTAATTCGTAATTGAGAAAGAGACTTATAGTCTGAGGGGAAATTTTTGATTTATTTAAGAGTACTCCAAGTAAAAAAATGCTCAATTGTCATTGCGAGCGAAGCGAAGCAATCCCAGTCTTTGCGATTGCTTCGCTTCGCTCGCAATGACGGATTTTGGATCATTTATTTTTTGGAACACTCTAAAATGAGTATTTTAGCTTCCTTAATGAGCCTTTGAACTCCATTAATGAGCCTTTTAGCTCCATTAATGAGTCTTTTAGCTCCATTAATGAGTATTTTAGCTCCATTAATGAGTCTTTTAGCTCCATTAATGAGCCTTTTAGCTCCATTAATGAGCCTTTGAACTCCATTAATGAGCCTTTGAACTCCATTAATGAGCCTTTGAACTCCATTAATGAGCCTTTGAACTCCATTAATGAGTCTAGGCTAAGGGTAAATTCTTGATTTCATAAAAATCTGACCTTTCACCTCATGTAGAAAAGCTAACCCCTGAGCAAGCTTCCTTACTAGGGAATAAAAGCGAGGTTTTCTAGATAAGAGTGAAAAGTCAGATATTGGAATGAGTGGAAAAAGAGATTGTGTCTGTCCTACGATCAAGTAGAATCAATGCTCAGTTCACTTGGAACTAAGCTTAATAAATAGGCAAAAGGATTAACCACGTCCCCAGTCGCGATCGCGTTCATATCGAAAGCGAATGTTGCGAAGGTTATTATCGCGCTCATCGCGGCGATTATTATCGCGTTCATAGCGGCGATTATGATCGCGTTCATAGCGGCGGTTATGATCGCGTTCATAGCGGCGATTATGATCGCGTTCATAGCGGCGGTTATGATCGCGTTCATAGCGCCGATTACGATCGCGCTCATAGCGATTATTATTGTCACGAACGTCGCGAAGGTCGTTCTGGCGGTCATAGTCATCATTTCTATGGTGACGACTATGACGTTCGTAGTTACCATCATCGTTGCGTTGATAGCTGTAGCTATCTAACTCAGCAAGATAAGACGCTGGTGTATTAGCCTCAGCTTTTGGAGAAATAGCTAAAGCTGATGCAGATGCTATCAAGCCAGCCAGCAAAATAGAGGTAAAGCGGTTCATGATGTAAATCAACAATTGTTGATAGTAATTTATGCAAGTCCAGTCTGTTTAGGAAGAGCAGATTCCACAAATCTTTAAATCAATCCTATCAGTCTTGAATAACTCGAAAAGTTTTCTTGGGTGCGGTGATTGAGAAAACTTTTGTTGTCTGTGATACTTTCTGACCTTCCAAATCCTGTGAAAAGTTAAAATTAAAATGAGTATTTGAACTGGATGAATCCACCTTTTATCTCCGTTAACGAGTATTTGAACTCCATTAATGAATCTTTGATAATTAAATACGTTACGATCGCACCTTCCCAAAACCTACCAGCTAGACAAAACGCACACCAATATATGATTAGTGTGCGCTTGCGGTTAGATTTTAGAAATTATCAAGGTTAGATTTTAGAAATTCTCGAACTTAGCGATCGCATCTTTCATCTTATCTACCACCTCATCTACAGCTATAACTCCCAATTCCCCAGAGGCGCGGGTACGGATACTTAAGGTGTTAGTTTCCACTTCCTTAGCTCCCACCACAGCCATCACGGGTATTTTTTCTTTCTCTGCATTGCGAATCTGTTTACCCAAGCGATCGCCACTGGTATCAACTTCTGCACGGATACCCAATGCACGCATCTTCGCCACCACATCTTTTGCAAAGTCTAGCTGTGTATCACCCACTGGGAGTAATCTAGCTTGCACTGGCGCTAACCACAAAGGGAAATCGCCCGCATATTCTTCAATTAAGATCCCAATTAGCCGTTCCAGCGAACCAAAAGGCGCACGGTGAATCATTACTGGACGTTTGCGAACACCATCTTCGGCGACGTATTCCAACTCAAAGCGTTCTGGCAAATTGTAATCTACCTGCACAGTTCCTAATTGCCACTCCCGATCTAGGGCATCACTAAAGATAAAATCAAGTTTGGGGCCATAAAAAGCCGCTTCTCCAATCCCTTCAAAGTGTTCCATCCCCAAAGTTTCAACTGCACGGCGAATCGCACCTTCGGCTTTGTCCCAAACTTCATCATTACCAATGTACTTATCACTAGCAGGATCGCGGAAACTGAGTCTAGCCTTAAAGTTCTTCAGTTGCAGCTTATTGAACACCGACAAAATCAAATCCACCACACTGAGGAATTCACTATCTAGTTGTTCTGGGGTGACGAACAGGTGAGAATCATCTACAGTAAAACCGCGCACCCGTGTTAAACCCCCCAATTCGCCTGATTGTTCGTAGCGGTAAACAGTACCAAATTCCGCCAGTCGCATCGGTAGTTCCCGATAAGAGCGCAACTCACTCTTATATATTTGGATATGGAAGGGGCAATTCATCGGCTTCATCACGAAGCCCTGTTCCTGTGCAGCAGCTTCTTGATCGTCTGCCATCAAGGGGAACATATCTTCTTTATATTTCTGCCAATGTCCAGAGGTTTTAAATAAATCTACTCTGGCAATGTGAGGTGTTACTACAGATAAGTAACCCCGTTTTACCTGTTCTTGTTTGAGGAAATCTTCTAAAGTACTCCGTAACAGAGTGCCTTTGGGTGTCCACAAAGGTAAACCCGGCCCTACTAGATCGGAAAATATAAATAATCCCAGTTCCTTACCCAGTTTCCGGTGATCTCGCCGCAGCGCTTCTTCTTTACGTCGCTTATATTCAGCGAGTTGTTCTGGGCTTTCCCAGGCGGTGGCATAGATGCGTTGTAATTGGGCTTTAGTTTCATCCCCACGCCAATAAGCGCCAGCAACGCTTTCTAGTTCAATTGCTTTCGGGTTTAGTTCACTGATATTTTCCAGATGAGGCCCGGCACACAAATCCCACCATTCATTCCCCAGATGGTAAATCGTAATTGGTTCGTTTTTGATATCTGCCAGAATTTCTAGCTTGTAAGGTTCCTTAATTTCCTGAATCCGGCGTTCGGCTTCTTCGCGGCTGACTTCTTCCCTAATTACTGGCAATTTGCGGTTGATAATCTTCGCCATCTCTTTTTTGATGGCTTTGAGATCGTTTTCGCTAAATGGTTCTGGACTGTCGAAGTCATAGTAAAAACCGTTTTCAATCCAAGGGCCGATTGTAACTTGCGCCTTGGGAAACAGCTTTTGTACCGCCATTGCCATAACATGGGAAGCAGTGTGGCGAATCTTTTTTAAGTTCTCCGATTCGCTGGTACGCGGTAAATAGATTTTTTCAACTTGTTCTGACTGTTGTGACTGATTTGATGAATTTGGCGACATTGGCTGCTGAATCGTTGGCGAGGTGATTACAAAAGGTGATTTATCTGAATCTGTAGGCTTACTCAACTATAACGACTTTGGTTTTTGCCAGTTAAGCTATCAAGAAAGAATTCAGGAGTCAGAATTCAGAATTCAGAATGAATTGGAATCCGATGGTTACTGAGTTTGTCGAAGTAATGGCGTAATAAATAAAGGGGTTTAAGACTCCACTAAATATGTTTTCTTTAATGGTGTTTCTAGGTGGCGGGTTTGAATCCCCCACTATTTTGATTCTGAGTCCTGAATTTTGACTCCTGAATTCTTTTTCAATCCAAAGATAAAGATAAATTTTTGATTTCTTACCTGAGTGTCAAATTCAGAATTGCCCGCGTAGGCGTAGCCCGTCGTAGACATCGCTAAATTAGCTTATGAATTGCAACTCGGTGTCATATATACCTATAGTTACCTCTCCAAGGGCACTGTACAAACCAGATATCAAGACTATATAATAAATTGTGTGCCCTTTGTTACAAATTTTTACATCACGAAATTATGAGAGAAACCCAAAAAGTATTAAGAAACGTAAATAACGTTAATATTAGTAAGCAAGTTTGAAATATCTCACTCATTTATGTCAGACTCAAATTTACCAGGGCCAGAGTTGCTGAAAACTGTTTTAGATCCGCTGCTGGAAGATTTTCAGCATTGGTTTACGCGATCGCGCCATTTACTCGAAACTGAGGAACTCTCATTTATGAGTCACCAAGAGCAATCTGACTTGCTCTTGCGGGTTAAGCAAGCGCAGGATGAACTAAATACGGCGAAGATGCTATTTAATGCAACTGATAAACAAGTCGGAATTGATATGGCAACATTAATGCCTTGGCATGAATTAGTAACAGAATGCTGGAATGTCGCAATGCGCTTTCGTCAAGGACGTGAAGTCTAAGCGCTAAATTTCGGCTGATAACTTAGCGATGTCTCAAGACTAGCCAAGGAAGCGTCTACGCAAGATGGTAAATCAGTCGTTAAAAAGATAGTAGAAAAGTCTTAACAATTTCTTAACATTATCTGGATTAACAAAATAATGTATCCTATGCTACCGTAAGTGGAATAACGGTTGACAAATAGCTCCATATAAATGTAAGCGCATGAAGAGTGCGTAGAATACTCGTCTTAACTGTGAGTCACAGTATCGGCGAAACAAAGCGTTACAAAATAAAGTTTAAAAAATTCCTGTTCTGGAGGAAAATCCAATGTTACATCTGCTTTACATTCTTGCTTTTACAATCCTTGCATTTATAGCTGTTGGCAACTTAATTCGTAACCTGATTATGTTCAGTTTCGATCGGGAGCGAACTTACCCGACGAATTCCTCGCCAATGAATAACCAAGGCAACTATGGTTATTATTCATCAAAGAGACAATTTGTACCCCATCCAGAGTTATTAGATAGCGCTGGAAACTTAATTAAAGAGCCACTTTTGATAATGCGTTCAATTAACGTTGAAGATGCGCGTCAACATCTTGATGCACTTTACGAAGCATCCCCAGGACATAAAAGAGATAATTCCGAAGAAGCATAAAAGTAGAGACGCGATTAATCGCGTCTGTTAGAAGTTTGGGTGTAAATGATTGTTGTTTTCACATACTTAATTTTTTTAGTAGAAATTTATTCCCATATCAATCAGTCAATGTAGCTTTTTTGCATTTTGTTAAAAATACTCGCGATCGCAGCCAGATACAATTTTCATTCTATTTAGCGAATTTCCAATTCTTTTTTGGCACTTTTCAACTGTCTCCAGAGAATGTGAATTTGTTTGTAAGCCTCTTCTGGGGAAAGTTTACCACTAGTTTGGAGGCTGCAAATGTAGCTTACCCGTTGAGAAAAATCTTGAAGATTAGCGTTAAATACTAG
Organism: Nostoc sp.; assembly: GCF_036917235.1. GTDB lineage: Bacteria > Cyanobacteriota > Cyanobacteriia > Cyanobacteriales > Nostocaceae > Nostoc. The sequence continues at coordinate 3,929 of NZ_JBALDU010000078.1, read as the reverse complement.
ATACTCTGGTTTAAATTGCCCATAATATGGACTACGAGGATATAGAAAATCACATAGTTCGGATAGGAAATCAGGTTGTCGGTTCATAAGTATTTAGAGTATTAGGGATTAGAAATTATCTAATTGGAAAATTTTAACAAAGCTTTCGCGCACCCTTTTGACAAGCATTACAGAAAGAAGTTTGAGGTTCAAAGTCAAGACAGCCGAACGCTTCCTCAGAACAAGCTTTAATTGGATGTACAGTACACTTAAGACGATAGTCGTTAGTGAAATATTCACAAGCATGACAAGGAATTTCATGTAGCTTTTTTAAATGATTTATCCCTTGTTTTAAGGTAAACCAGATACTCAAAACAAAGAAAATCAAAGTGCCCCAAGCAAATGAAGCACAAAAAATTGTAGCCAGCATAAGTCATCCTCCTAAAGATTAGAAATAAAATGCCCGGAGTCAACTGCTTTTAACCGCAGGCATGAAATATTATTTAGCTGTGTTGAGTGAAACTAAAATAACTAAGACATAAATCAATATGTCATCGCCTAAGCAATCTAATTATTAACTTGTTGACATTGGGATTGCCGTATGTGTGCATTTCTCACTAGGTGGGTTTATTGATATAAATACTGATTTAATCAGTACTTAATTTCACTAGATACTTGACTGTAAAGACGTAGAATGCTACGTCTTTACATCATGGATACTAAATCGAGTTAATTGCGATCGCACCGAATAAAGCAACACTAGTCAATAGCAGATAAGCGAAGATTGCTCCACCAATTCCACCAATCAAAAAGCCCTCAGTAAATTGACTCCATTCGGCGACAGTATTGATGCTCTGTGGTACTTTGGCAACTGTTGCAACCGAAACCGATCGTGAATAGATTTCCTGTTGTCTTTCGTAGCTAGTAGTGCCATAAAGCGAAAAACCAATTGTCAGGATGATAATCAAACTGCCTGTGGCTAGTAAACCAACCAAGCTGCCCACATTAGAATTGCGTAATAAACCTAATGAACCTAACGTAGCAAAGGGGCCAACTAGCCAGTAACCATGAGCCATACCAATTTCTAATCCCCGCCACAGAGCAGATATACCAGGGCGGTAAATTGGCAAGTATTTGAGAAACTTCAGCGTCAGATCGGAAGAATTGACTACGGTTACTTGATTACTCGTTTGGCGATTTACCCGTGGAGGCTGAACCATATCACCATTTTTAAAATCAAATCCGCCTGCGATCGCACGAGCGCGGAGAGCGTGCCAAATGTGACCTAACAGAAATATGAGCGCTAGGACAAAATGGAAAGTTACCAACCAACCACGAGCAGAAACTATACCAGCAGAAGTTTCTATAGCTCTAACTGGCCCATAAAAAACTTCGGGATAGACAGTGTTATTGACTGATGCAAAATATGCTGCTAAAAAGCCCATGTATGCTACAGCACCAATGCTGTAAGATAAATACGCTTCCCCTGAGTAAATCAAAACTCGGCGTGCCCAAGCAAATGGCTTAGTCAAAATGTGGAAAATACCACCGCCAATTAACATCAAACCAACCCAGATGTGACCGCCAACAACATCTTCCAAGTTATCAACAGCAGCCAATCCCTCTGAACCCCAAGCCCCAAATAAGTAGCCAAAAATGCGGAATGGGTTAAGTGTCGGATGATTGATTACCCTAACATCTCCACCGCCAGCAGCACAAGGATCAAATAGTCCACCCCAAAATACCGCCTTAGCAACTAAAGCCAAAGCACCCAAACCTAAAAGCGTTAGGTGAATGCCCAAGATGGTTGTCATCTTATCCTTATCTTTCCAGTCGTAGCCAAAAAATCCAGCCCAAGTGGGATTATCTTGTAACACTTCTGGACCTAGCAGAGAGTGATAAATACCACCGGCTGCCAGAATCACTGAAGGTATCAGATGCAAGACGCTGATTACAAAGTAGGGATAGGTGCTAATAACTTGCCCACCAGCACCGACACCCAAACCTAGAGTTGCTAGATGAGGCAGTATGATTAACCCTTGCTCATACATTGGCTCATTAGGGTTAAAGCGCGACAATTCAAACAGCATCATCCCTCCAGCCCATAACAAAATCAATGCAGAATGGGCAATATGAGCGCCTAATAATTTTCCCGATAAATTAGTGAGACGAAAGTTACCAGCCCACCAACCAACATCAGGTATCTGTTGCTTATATGGGCTATCTTCAATTACTGCTGTCATTTCCAAAACTCCTTGAGAATATTTAGCAATATTGTTGAGCTTATGCTTCCAGGCAATTACAAATCTATTGCATTAAATCGAATTTAGCTAATTGGTTGCGGAATTACCGCCTCCTGACTCACCCTACCTTTGCGAAAATCGAACCCACGCGCCCGCAAAGCGTGCCAGATATGACCTTGGAGAAAGAAGAAAGCTAACCAAAAATGGGCATTAGCTAACCAAGTCCGGGCAGTTACAAGGTCAGGGTCAGGTGATGAAAAGTACGGCACGATATTCTGTCTAACCACGAGCGCCGGCCCATAAAAAACTTCAGGATATACAGTGGTGTTTACTGATACAAAGAGAGTTGCAATAAAGCCCATCAGTGCCAAAGCGCCCAGACTGTATGAGAGATAAGCTTCTCCAGACCAAACAAATAGTGGATGCGTCCAACTAAAGGGCTTAGTAGCTATGTGGAAAAGTCCACCAATAATCAATATTGCACCAACCCAAATATGTCCGCCAACCACGTCTTCTAGGTTGTCAACACCAGCAATCCAAAATTTCCTAATTGCGCCAAACAGATAACCAAAAATGACGGCTGGGTTTAACGTAGGATTTGTAATTACCCGCACATTTTCAACATTTGGGTCGTACAAACCCCCAAAGTACATTGCTTTGGCAACTAACAAGAATGCACCACAACCCAGTAAAACCAGATGTATACCAAGGATTGTGGTCATTTTACCCGTGTCTGACCAGTCGTAGCCAAAGAAAGGAACTCTACCTTCCAATTTTTCCGGGCCACGCAGGGAATGAAAGATTCCTCCGAAACCCAAAAAGGCTGAAGAAATTAGATGCAAAGCTCCAATTACAAAGTAGGGATAAGTATCCACGACTGCACCATTTGCGCCAACACCCCAACCTTCAGTAGCTAAATGAGGTAGCAAAATTAAGCCTTGCGAGTACATCGGTTCTGCTGGATTAAAGTGGGCTAGCTCAAATAAAGTCATAGCTCCTGCCCAGAAAACGATCAGACCAGAATGAGCGACGTGAGCGCCTAGTAATTTCCCTGATAAGCTGGTGAGTCTGGCGTTACCAGCCCACCAAGGCGAGTCAGTAAGGTCTTGCTCCACCGACAGCGGACTTGTAGAAGTTGTCATTTTACATCTACCTTTTATTGAGAATTTTATTCAATAGCTTTTGAAAAAGAGTCTATACTAAAATCTCAATTAATGAAATAAAGTCTCATTAATAATTTTGATGCAAATGAGAAATTACTTGCATACTTGCATCTCAATACGTTTGGTGTTGGTGATATTTAACTCTGGGAGATTCCCCTAACCCTATCAGTAACACGCAACATCATGGATAATTTGTCAATAAGTAATAGTGCTTAAACTGCCTATCGTATTATTTATTGGTTGAGGAAGACAAGAAACAGGTAAGCATTGCAAGGTTCTGGCACACATCAAGATTCAGTATTGAATTGTAATTGTAAACTTTTACAGGACTTACGCAACTGGCACAAGCAATGGTGCGCTTCGCGCACCCAGCGCCCAAAAACTACACAAGAGACATAGCAATATCTGGACGTTTTAGTTGCTCAATTAAATAATTAGAAAGCAAATTCTGCTTGAGCTTGTAAATAGTTTGACCTGTTTGATAAGCTAAATTTTTCAGTCTTAGCCAAACTAACATAGCGCAAGCAATATGATTTCTTTGAAG
>NZ_JBALDU010000077.1:0-17645 GCF_036917235.1 Nostoc sp. | reverse complement strand
TCTCAACACCATTGTGTTCAGTTTAACCATTGAGTTTTACCCACTTGACAAAACTCTAATTTTCTTAACTTGACACCAATGGCATCTTGCCCGCCTTTGACTATGGGCTATCGTGTCGCCCACTCCACAATAAATAGTTGTATATTTTTTTATTTGTCAGTCCCTTAGTATATTTATTTATCAAAGTTATTCTGATTTTCTAACTATTCTGACTCCTGAATTCTGACTCCTGAATTCTTAGTTTAATTCATCTCCTGTTGTTCCCCGGATACCCCAGTTGTGTTTTGGGGTTTCTGTAATCGTGATTTCTATATCTATAAGTGCAATTGCAACTTGTTCAGATAAACGGGAAAACAACAACCTAATTAGTTTCTTTTTCGTTTCAATAGTGCGTCCTTCAAACATACTAATCTCAATGATGATATATTTCTCTGAACGTCCTAAAGGGTAGATGAAATCATCGGGTTCTAGAGGAAAAAACCGATGGGTACGCTTATCTTGAGGATATGCTAAAGCTTCAACAACACAAGAATGAATTGTGTCAGAAATGGCACTGCGAGAATGACGGATAAATGAAGCAGTGCCATAGATTTTGATTTGTACCATTAACCTTTAACTGACTCTAGTCAAGTAACCACATCTCATTAGAACTATCGGGATACTCATTTGGTTGATTTTGAGGTTGAGCTTGAGCAAGTGTTTCCGATGAACGATGTGATTTTTTGTAGTTAAGCGGATTGTAGTGGTCTTTTACTGGTTTGATCGCGCTAGTTTCTTTGACAACAAGTTTAGATTTCTCTTCTGCTTTTTGTTCTGCTTCTTTTTTGAAAGAATTAATTTCTTCTATAAGCAGGGAATTTGCTTCTGCAAGTTGCAGTGCTGTTTTTTTTGTTTCATCAAGTTCTTTTGCTAGCTGTTCTAGTAATGATTTTTGTTCTGATACAAAGGTTTTTTGTTTAGATAATTTTGATTGCAAATCAGTAATTTCTTGTCCAAGAGATGCTTCTTTTTTGTGGCTTGTTTCTAGATTATTTGTCAATTCTTTGACAGTTGCTTCTAAATCAGCTTTAGTAGGACTGCGCTTAGTAGAAGTTAGCTCAAGTGGTTGTCCTAACGATTCCTCATCAGATTCAGCCTGTTCTTCGACAATTTTTTCTGCTGTAACTTCGATCGCAGATTCACCTTCTGGGGGTGTAAATTTTTGCGCCTCTTCTTGTAGTAAGTCAGAGAGACTTTGTTTCCTAGCCATTATTATTTTCTCCAATCACGCTGTAATTCATCAGCTGCACGGCGGTAGTCTAATTCCGCCTCCCGTGCGTTTCCTCCTCGCCATTGAGTAATCGCTACACCTTCGAGTGCTGCTCGTTCATGAGCTTTATAGGCACGGATGAAGGTATTACAAGTAGGAATACCTAAGCGAGTCAGAGTGTTTTTTGCTTCTTGTGCTTCCCCCAAACTGCGGGTATCGACTTTGGTGAGCAATACCCGATGGGGGGTTCCCACAGGGATGACGGCTTCCTTGACTGTTTCCACGAGGATTGCTAAATCCATTGCAGATGGGGGTGTCGGCAAAACTAGATAATCTGCGATCGCAACTACCGCCACTAATGCTTCAGAGCGCAGGGCGGGAGGTGTATCCACCACTACTAAATCGTAACCTGTTATCTTTGCTAAATCACTTAAAAGTGCGGGATCTGTTTCTTGAGATAAATCAAATCCCATTCCCTGCTGACTGCGCCCAAACCACCAACTGGCAGAACCTTGAATATCTGCATCAATCAGCAGCACCTTTTTTTTCTTCGCAAAGTTTGCAGCCAGATTGACTGCGGTAGTCGTTTTACCGACTCCTCCTTTACCGTTGAGAATAGCGATGATTTTTGGCACTGCTTACTTCCGATGCTGCCTCTTGAGTGCTGAGTTAGGAGTGCTGAGTGCTGAGTTAGGAGAGACGTGATTAATCGCGTCTATACAAGAGTTATTATTATCCTCTTTGTCTTCTTTTCAGTTTTCAGTTTCCAGTCTCTAGTCCCCAATCATGAATATACCGCTTTCTGTAACCCCAAATAACATGAAAACTCGTAACAATAAAATTCAGAAGCCATCAACTCCACAAAATTCTATGACAACTACTTACAATTTGCCTGATGGGCCTCAAATGCCGCGCTGGCTGAGGATGATCAAGTTTATTACTCAGCCAGTGAAATATGTGGATGATTTTGCCCAAATCTACGGTGACACTTTCACAATCAAGAGTAGTAGCTCTGATAATCATCTAGTGTATTTTAGTCAACCCCAAGCGCTTGAGCAGATTTTTACTGCTGATTCCAGGCATTTTGAGGTTGGCAGGGGGAACATAGGATTAAAATTTTTACTTGGCGATCGCTCCTTCATGTTAGCGGATGGCGATCGCCACCAGCGCCAACGGCAATTACTAGCTCCTCCCTTTCATGGCGAAAGGATGCGGGCTTACGGTGAGGAAATTCGGGAAATAACTCGACAAGTGAGTAATCAATGGCAAACTGGCAAACCTTTTAAGATCCGTGAGTCGATGCAAGAAATTACCTTGCGTGTTATTCTGCGGGTTGTATTTGGTTTGAATGATGGACAGCTATTTGAGGAACTGAGGCGATCGCTAAGTGACTTACTAGACTTCATCACTTCGCCTGTAATGTCCAGCGCCTTCTTCTTTCAGTTCATGCAAAAAGATTTCGGTGCGTGGAGTCCTTGGGGTTGGGTTCTGCAACAACGGCAAAAAATCGATCGACTAATTTATGCTTTGCTTCGAGAACGTCGGGCTGAATCTGAACAAAATCGCCAAGATATCCTGAGTTTGATGATGGCGGCTCGTTATGACGATGGTCAAGGGATGTCAGATGAAGAATTACACGACGAGTTAATGACGTTGCTAGTTGCAGGACATGAAACTACCGCTTCGGCATTAACATGGGCTTTTTACTGGATTGACCGTTTACCAGAGGTGCGTGAGAAGTTGTTACAGGAACTCAACACCATTGGAGTTAACGCTGATTTGAGTAGTGTAGCTAAATTGCCCTATTTAACAGCAGTTTACCAAGAGACATTGCGACTTTACCCAATTGTCATGACAGCTTTCCCCCGGATTGTGAAAACCCCAATTACAATTATGGGCTACGAACTGCGAGAGGGAATGGTAATAGTCCCTAGTATTTATTTAGCGCATCATCGGGAAGAAGTCTACCCACAATCCAAGCAGTTCAAACCAGAACGCTTTTTAGGAAGACAATATTCACCTTATGAATATTTACCCTTTGGTGGCGGTAATCGTCGCTGTATTGGAATGGCATTTGCCCAGTATGAAATGAAAATTGTCTTGGCAACTGTTTTGTCAGAATTTCAAGTTTCGCTAGTGAATAAACGTCCCGTGCGTCCTGTGCGCCGTGGGTTAACTTTAGCTGCACCCGCCGGAATGAGGATGGTTGCAACACCTCAAGTTAAGCGTGCAAATACACCAGCGTTAGTTTAAATAAGTAGGGTGGGATTAAACTGCCCACCCTACTATGGGGTAATAATGTGGCAATCAGACTAGGCTAAAATAGCTTTCAGTGGAATTTCGGTTGTTATTCATAATAATTATGGAACCTGTAACACTAACGGCTGTAGCAACTGCGATCGCTACTATAGTTTTAACTAAAGCTTTAGAAAAAACTGGCGAAAAGCTTGGGGAAGCAGGGTTAGAAGCAAGCGGTAAATTAATCGCACAGCTACGTAATAAAAATAAGTTGCCCTTATTAGCACAGGCGACACCAGAAAATACACAGCAGCCGTTAGATTATGGTAAAGCGGTACTGGAGTTGAAAGCCGCAGCAGACAAAGATACCGAAATTGCTCAATCAGTGCGGGACGTGGAAGCAGCAGTAAACACCGATCCTCAAGTAGCGTCAAAAGTCAAAGCTTTAGCAAATGGGCTTAACTCACAACCAGCAACTATCATCAATTCTACAAAGTTAGCTGAGTCTATTAAAAACGTCTTTCAAGGAAATATTTTCACTGGTACTAATATATTCTGACTGCCTTCGCCTGGAGGAGAACAGGTAAAGTCAAATCTCGCTACCGAAATACCGCAAAATTTGCCCTTAAGTGGGGTGATGGAGTTTGTTGGACGTGAAGTGGAATTGCAAAATCTCCACCAAATTTTGCAGGAAAATAAACAGGTGGCGATAGCTGCTGTTGCTGGGATGGGTGGAGTTGGTAAAACAGAACTTGCCCTACAATATGCCAGGAATCACCGCGAAACTTACAAAGGTGGAATTTGCTGGTTGCTGGCAAAATCTGGTGATGTGGGCATTCAAGTTGTGCAGTTTGCCAGAACTCATCTTGATTTAAAGCTACCAGAAGGTTTAGATGTCCTCACACAAGTGCAATACTGCTGGCGGCATTGGCGTGAGGGCGATGTGCTGCTAGTGTTAGACGATGTTGGGGAATATCAGCAGGTTAAGCCTTACTTACCCTCGTCATCTTCCCGGTTTAAAGTGTTGATTACCACGCGCCAATACTTGGGAGCATCTATTAAGGAATTATCTCTGGATGTATTGCAACCAGAAGCAGCTTTGGAGTTATTAAAGTCATTTTTTAAAGAAACACCACAGCGAATTGAGCAAGAATTAGCTGTTGCAAATCAGTTGTGTGAGTGGTTGGGATATTTGCCTTTGGGTTTGGAATTAGTGGGGCGATATCTCAAGCGCAAAGTAGACCTTTCTTTAACAGAAATGTTGCGACGGTTGGAGAAAAAGCGACTAGAACAACCCGCCTTGGATAAACCAGAAGGCGACATGACAGCACAACGGGGTGTGTTAGCAGCCTTTGAGTTGAGTTGGCAGGAATTAAACGACGATGATAAGCAGTTGGGCTGTTTATTGAGTTTATTTGCCGCCGCGCCTATAGCTTGGGATTTGGTAAAACAGTGTTTACCAGAGGAAGACGAGGAAGAGTTAGAGGAAATTCGGGATGAGAAATTATTGAATTTGCATCTACTCCAGCGCAAAGATGAGGGAGTTTACCAATTGCATCCACTGTTGCGCGAGTTTTTCCAATATAAGCTTACAGGTTTAGAACAGGCAGAGGAATTAAAGCGATCGCTTTGCCGGGTAATGGTAGCAGTTGCTCAAGATATTCCTGAAAATCCCACACTTCAGCAAATCATCTATGTCACCCCTGCAATACCACATCTTGCTGAAGTAGCAAATCATCTCACTCAATACCTCAGCAATGATGGTTTACATTGGTCTTTTGTTGGTAGCGCTTTGTTTTACAATGGTCAGGGATTGTATGAAAAAGCAGTACCTTGGTTAGAGCAGTGTCTAGAAATCACTAAACAACGCTTGAGTGAAGAACATCCAGATGTCGCTGCTAGCCTCAACAACCTCGCGGAACTCTACCGTTCCCAAGGCAGATACAGTGAAGCTGAACCTCTGCACATCCAAGCTTTGGCACTATGGCGCAAGCTGCTGGGAGAAGAACACCCAAATGTCGCCACTAGCCTCAACAACCTAGCGTTACTCTATCAATCCCAAGGCAAATATAGTGAAGCTGAACCCTTGCACATCCAAGCTTTGACATTATTGCGCAAGCTGCTAGGAGAAGAACACCCAGATGTCGCCACTAGCCTCAATACCCTAGCGTTACTCTATGCATCCCAAGGCAAATACAGCAAAGCCGAACCTCTGTACATCCAAGCTTTGACACTCAGATGCAAGCTGCTGGGAGAGGAACACCCATCTGTCGCTACTACTCTCAATAACCTAGCTAACCTCTACTATTTCCAAGGTAGATACAGTGAAGCCGAACTCCTGTACATCAAAACTTTAGCACTCACGCGTCAACTGCTGGGTGAAGAACATCCAAATGTCGCTACTAGCCTCAACAACCTAGCGTCACTCTACCAATCCCAAGATAGATACAGTGAAGCCGAACCCCTTTTTATCCAAACTTTGGCACTATGGCGCAAACAGCTGGGAGAGAAACACCCAGATGTTGCCACTAGCCTCAACAACCTAGCGTTACTTTACCAATCCCAAGGTAAATATAGCGAAGCTGAACCCCTTTTTATCCAAGCTTTGGCACTCAAGCGCAAGTTGCTGGGAGAAGAACACCCAGATGTTGCCACTAGTCTCAACAACCTAGCGTATCTCTACAACTTCCAAGGCAAATACAGCAAAGCTGAACCCCTGTACATCCAAGCTTTAGATATTTTGGAGCGACAGTTAAGGGTGAATCATCCCAATACTCTTACTTGTCGTAAAAATTTAGCAGATTTGCGCGATCGCCTCTCTTCACAATAGCAAAATTCAACTTCCCAACCTCATCAATCAAGCTTTTATCTCCAAGTTTCCTGTTCTGAACTCGAAGTTTCATGTTTTAAACAAGAACATTTCTGTTCTAAACGAGAATGTTCTGGTTCTGAGGTGGAATGATGGTGTTATGAGGGCGATCGTTCTTGTTCAGAGTGTAAAATGAGGTGCGGTCTACCAAATATTACTAAACTACCGCGCAATATATGCAAGTTAAAAAACAATCTCCTCGCTCATCCTCTCTTCCAGCACATCCAACAATTCATCCACATCCTTCCCAACTTCCTCAAAACAAATCGGTGGTGCTGGTTCCGGTGCAAACTGAATTAACTTAATTTCCCCCTTCCCAATCCCAATCATCACAACTTCCACTTCCGGCTTGTGATTCTCAACAATTCCCAAAATTTCCTGAAGCCGATTATCAACTTTATTATTTAAATTCTCTATCTGCTCTTTCGGACAATAAACAAAATGCGGCGTAGGTTGCAAATCAATCCCAACAGTACCCTGACTGTCACCATTTGCTAACCACAATCCCCAAAAAAGCGCCGCCAATTCTTGCTGATTTGCTTTGACAAACTTATCCAACTGGTGACGCCACTTAGTATCACCTGATTCTGGTTGACTATTACCAAAAAACATAAATAATTCGTAATGAAGACACAGACAATAGGCGAAACTTATCTCAAACCTGACTGTACACGCCAGAGGCCGGAATAAATCCCGTCTTTCTCCAGCAATTGCTCGTGGGTTCCCGATTCTACTAATTTCCCATGTTCCATGACATAAATGCAATCGGCATTGCGGATAGTGGAAAGACGATGAGCGATCGCAATTGTAGTTCTATCTACTGTAATCCGTTCTAGCGATCGCTGGATTGCCGCTTCTGTCTCATTATCCACCGCCGAGGTAGCTTCATCTAAAATCAGAATGGGCGGATTCTTTAAGACTGCACGAGCGATCGCAATCCGTTGTCTTTGTCCACCAGATAACTTTTGTCCTCTTTCCCCGACAATTGTCTCATAACCTTCGGGCAATTCAATAATAAATTCGTGCGCCTCGGCTATCTTCGCCGCCGTGATGATTTCTTGCTCTGTAGTCTCAAAGCTACCATAAGCAATATTCTCCGCTACAGTGCCATGAAATAGAAACACATCCTGACTCACCAAGCCAATACAACGGCGTAAATCTTGCAAATTCAAACTTTGCAAATCAATGCCATCAATAGCAATGCTTCCAGCTTGCACTTCGTATAACCGCAACAAAAGTTTGACTAAAGTGCTTTTACCAGAACCAGTAGAACCGACAATTGCAATGGTTTTCCCCGCCGGAATATCCAAAGACAGATTTTTAATCACTGGAAATCTATCTTTATAGGCAAAATAAACATTCTTAAATTGCACTTCCCCGCGCACTTCATTCACAGGTAACGCCACATCACCTGTATGAATAGCGATAGGAGTATCCAATAAATTCATGACTCGATTAGTAGAAGCCATTGCCCTTTGATATTGGTCAAAAGTTTCCCCTAATCTAGTTAAAGGCCACAGCAATCGTTGAATTAAAAACACTAATACGCTGTAAGTACCTACAGACATTGCTCCAGAAACAGCTGCCATCCCGCCATATAAAAGTAATGCTGTAAAACCTACCAAAATCAGCATCCGAATTAACGGCACAAAAGCAGCAGAAAGAGTAATTGCCTTCCTATTACTGCGGCGATAAGCATCACTATCTAATTCCAAACGATAGGCTTCATAAGCTTCAGATGTGAAGCTTTTAATAGTAGTGATTCCGCTGATATTGTTTGACAACCGCGAATTGAGAAAACCTACTTTTTCGCGGACATCAGCGTAGCGAGGCGCAAGCAGACGTTGGTAAGCAAAAGAACCCCAGAGGATAAATGGCATTGGTGACAAAGCCATCCAGGCTACACTAGGAGCCAGGATAAAGAAAGCAGCGCCAATAATTAGAACCGTTGCAGAAACTTGGATGATATCATTTGCGCCCCCATCCAAAAACCGCTCTAATTGGTTAATATCATCACTGAGGATAGACATTAAACCGCCAGTGCTGCGTTCTTCAAAATAAGCCAATTCCAACTCTTGCAAATGTTTGTATGCATCCAAACGCAAGTCATGCTGAATATTTTGAGCCAAATTCCGCCAAAGTCGAGCGTAGGCGTACTCAAAAACCGATTCTAGTATCCAAATGACCACAGTCAGGAAGGAAATAATCAAAAATTGTTGAAAGACATCCCGCACCCCTAACTGTGCAATTATGGAATCCTGTTGCTTAACTACCACATCCACCGCCACGCCAATTAAGCCGGGTGGTGCTAAGTCGAAAAATTTATTGAGGGTAGAATAAGTAGTCGCCAGCCAAATTTGTTTACGATACTGGTGTCCATACTCCAGCAAACGCTGAAGAGGATGCGTTGAATGTTTACGCTTTCTTGATGCCCGATGAGATTTTAATGCAGTAGCCACGGCTTTTTGCGATTTCGTGTCACTGATATTACCACGGAACAAAGTCTTGAGTCCTAAGTCCTGAGTCTGAAGATTGATTCAGACAGACTAGTGAGAAACTAGTAACTGAGTTTATTCAAGGAGTGGGGAGCAGGGGAGCAGGGGAGCAGGGGGAGCAGGGGGAGAGTAACAAATAACAAATGACCAATGACAAATGACTAACTAAATATTGGAGAGAGGAATTTGAAAAATCAGCAATTTGGTAATTGGCAAACCACAGTTTTGGGAATTGTGTTAGCAATACTAGTGATTATTGGGCTAAATTCCTTTATCATTATTAACCCAGGACAAGCAGGAGTAATCAGCATCTTGGGTAAAGCCAGAGATGGCGCTTTATTGGAAGGTATTCACGTGAAACCGCCTTTTATCACTGTGATAGATGTGTATGATTTGACGGTGCAAAAATTTGAAGTACCAGCGGAGAGTTCTACCAAAGATTTGCAAAATTTATCTGCGAGATTTGCAATTAACTTTCGCCTCGATCCGATAAAGGTGGTTGAAGTTAGAAGAAAACAAGGAACCTTAGAGAATATTGTCTCAAAAATCATTGCCCCTCAGACACAAGAAGCATTTAAAATTGCCGCAGCTAGAAGAACAGTAGAAGAAGCGATTACCAAACGAAGTGAATTGAAAGAAGACTTCGATCAAGCGTTAGGCGATCGCTTAGACAAATATGGGATAATTGTATTAGATACTAGCGTAGTTGATTTAGCATTCTCACCAGAATTTGCCAGAGCAGTTGAAGAAAAGCAAATTGCTGAACAACGGGCGCAAAGAGCCGTTTACGTAGCACGAGAAGCTGAACAAGAAGCACAAGCAGACATTAATCGCGCCAAAGGTAGGGCAGAAGCTCAAAGACTCTTAGCAGAGACACTCAAAGCCCAAGGAGGACAGTTGGTTCTGCAAAAAGAAGCAATTGAAGCTTGGAAGACTGGCGGCGCTCAGATGCCCAAAGTCCTGGTTATGGGTAATGACTCAAAAAATGGCGTACCCTTTATATTCAACCTTGGGAATGTCCAAAATCAACCGTAAAAGGGAAGTGGGCATGAGATAACAAGGTCTAAGATTATGGAATTTGCTCTGACCTCAGACAAATTTTACAATACATTGGACTATTCCCAATTCAAAACCTAAAATCCAAAATGGTATATAGCGCTTCTCGTTTTGATGCAATACAGTTTGACCTCTCTCCTTTTAGGAGAGAGGCTTTGAATCTTACTCCCCTTCCCTTGTAGGGAAGGGGCTGGGGGTTAGGTCTGTATTCCATGCAATTGAGAACCCCTATAAGTTGGGCTAGTACAGGTTGGTGTAAATAAACCTACTATTTCATTACAGCCAGAAAGCCCGAAATTAAAGCATGAGTTACTTTTGACTTCCGCCTTGCGGTACTAGTCCCAACTAAAACACCACAGAAAAACTAACCAGATAATAGTCGAAGTTTATGTCAACCCCCAATCCTCAAAATCTCACCGCCGAAGAAGCGAAAAAATTACTGAACAAATTCAACTGTCTAGACATTGCTCCTATCCTCAACTCATCAGAAAAAGTAGTAATTCGTAATGCCTTAATTTTGCTCACCAAGCTTACTGATTACCAAATACTAGGAATTTGTGCTGATACGGCAGAAGAAGGAATATTGGCAATGAAAACCTATTCTTTGGCTTTGGGTTATGAACCGCCAAACAATTTACTTACACCCGAAGGGCCAGTTTATATCAAATTAAATGGCAAAAACGGCTTGTGTTACCTTGATTCCTATGATGGACATCATCGTGGTGTATTAGTATCTTGCCAGTCTTATGACGAAGATGGAATCAACGAAATGTATGGACACCTTCCCTTGGACTTATTTGTATAGAGTTTTGCGAATGTAGGTAAGGTATTTGCTTTACCTACTCACTAATGAAAAATAATTAATGAAAAATAATTAATGACTTCAATCTTATGAGTATTATTACACTACAATCAGTCAAAAAAGACTTTGGTATCAAGGAAATTTTAAAAGATGCGAGCTTTAGCCTTGATGCTACCGATAAAGTTGGATTAATTGGTACTAATGGTTCTGGGAAATCAACCATATTAAAAATGATCGCCGGGTTAGAATCCATTGATAGCGGTCAAATTTTAATTAACTCCGGTTCTAGAATTATCTACTTACCCCAGCAGCCAGATTTAGATGAAAATCACACAGTTTTAGAGCAAGTTTTCGCCGACAGTGGCGAACACATGGCTTTAGTACGCGAGTATGAAGAACTTTCTGATAAATTGGTTCACTATCCAGATGATAGTCAACTGATATCTCGCCTTTCTGTGGTGATGCAACGGATGGATACGAGTGGTGCTTGGGAACTAGAAACAAATGCCAAAATCATTCTGACAAAATTAGGAATTTCTGATTTTGATGCCAAGATAAGTACTTTATCTGGAGGCTATCGCAAGCGCATTGCTTTAGCATCAGCTTTGCTATCAGAACCAGATGCTTTGCTCATGGATGAGCCAACAAACCATCTCGATGCTCTTTCTGTAGAATGGTTACAAAGTTATTTAAATCGCTATCGCGGCGCATTGTTTTTGATTACCCACGATCGCTACTTTCTAGATCGCGTTACCAACCGGATTGTGGAAATCGACCGAGGCGACATTTACACTTATACAGGTAACTACTCATATTACCTCGAAAAGAAGGCTTTAGCTGAAGAATCTGCCATCAGTACTCAACGTAAACATCAAGGCTTATTGCGCCGCGAGTTAGAATGGCTCAAAAAAGGGCCGAAAGCCAGAAGTACTAAGCAAAAAGCTAGAATTGACCGCGCTCACGCTCTGCGGGATACTGAATTTAAACAAGTTCAGGGTAAAGTTGATATTTCGACAGTTGGTCGTCGCATTGGGAAAAAAGTTATTGAATTAGATAACGTTTCTAAGGCATACAATGGACGCACTCTGATTAATAATTTCACCTACGAATTTAGTCCAGAAGACCGCATCGGCATTATTGGCGCTAACGGTGCTGGTAAATCCACTTTAATGGATATCATTACTGGACGGGTTAAGCCAGATTCCGGGATTGCAGAAATTGGGACTACAATTCACATCGGTTATTTTGACCAACATTCTGAAGAATTGCTCACAGCATTGAATGAAAGTCAGCGCGTGATTGACTACATCAAAGAAGAAGGTGAATTTATCAAAATTACCGATGGAACTCAAATTACTGCTTCGCAAATGTTGGAGCGGTTTTTGTTTCCTGGTAATCAACAATATGCCCCCATTAGTAAACTTTCGGGTGGTGAAAAACGCCGTTTATTTCTGTTGCGGGTTTTGATGGGTGCGCCTAATGTCTTAATTTTAGATGAACCGACAAACGATTTAGATGTTCAGACCTTGGCAGTATTAGAAGATTATTTAGAAGATTTTGCCGGGTGTGTAATTGTAGTTTCTCACGATCGCTACTTTCTCGATCGCACCATCGACACAGTATTTTCCTTTGAGGAAGGCGGTAATCTGCGGCAATATCCAGGTAATTACTCGATTTATCTGGACTACAAGAAGGCTGAAGAGGCACAGCTACAGGCTGCGAACGCTAAGGAGAAACCCAAAAATGTTGAAACCCAAAATGGTGCGGCTTCACCCAAGGATGGAGAGAATACTAAGCGGCGGAGATTATCCAATTGGGAAAAGAAAGAATTTCAGCAGTTGGAAGGTAAAATTGCCGAGTTAGAGGCTGAGAAGGCGGAAACCGAGAAAACACTAGGGAATGTCTCACCGGGGAATTATAGTGAAGTGCAGAAATTGTACGATCGTGTAGAAAAGCTCAAGCACGCGATCGATGTGGCGACTGAACGCTGGTTAGAATTGGCTGAAATGGAGTCTTAAAATTACTAGCTAGTAAGTCACGGCGTAAATAAACCACTCATTCAAAATCAATGAAATGCTTACACTGCATTTATTTTTAATTCCGCTTTGCGGTACTAGTGGGGTGGCAGGGTAAGCTCATCTAATTTGGTATGATATGAACTTGACAAATTAAAGAAGATACAGAATTGGTATTAGTTTAATTATTAGGGTTTTGCCGAGTTTTTTTACCAAATAAACCAGACATATTTAATCCTGTCACCAACAATCCCAGAAGTCCTAATCCATTCAAAATTGGGTAGATTCCTTGCAGATGAAAGATTTCGCCTGTATGGATACTTAAGAGGAAGCTAGCTGGAACTCCTATACTCACAGACCACTCGCGGACAAAGGTTGTTAATATCCCAGTCAGCACGGTTAACAGAAGTGGCACAGATAGAATGATGCCAAGGATACGATGATACTTACGAAATGAACGTTTCATGGTATTTTTCCTGTCAGTAGAAACTTTTTCCCAATACAATGTAGGCTCAATATCACCTGAAATGCAAATGAGATGAGAAAAATCGAGTCTTGTCAGACAAGACTCGAAGTCAGTAATTAGTTTGAGGAGTTTTGATAGACTCTGTTCTTAGAGGATGTTTAAAAAGTGGTTGGCTGTGATTTTAGGCACTAACTGATCCCCCCTAGCCCCCCTTAAAAAGGGGGGAACCGGAATCAAAGTCCCCCTTTTTAAGGGGGATTTAGGGGGATCTACAACCTTTTGTTACCGAGAAGAAAACTTTTCAAACAACCTCTTAAGGTGAAGCACAGCAAGTAAAAAACTCGGAAAGAGAAGATATTGGTTCTTTCCGAGTTTTTTACTTTGATAGCATTAATATTTGAATAACAAAAATATTACCTAATATTTTTGTTCCTAGTCAGCGTAAAATATGAACGCTAGTACAAGTTGGCGGAAACAAACCTACTATTTCATTACCGCTATAAAGCCCAAAATTAAAGCATGAGTGACTTTTGAATTTTGATTTCCGCCTTGCGGTACTAATCTACACAAACGAGTTTTGATGAGGAGTTGAGAATGAATCGTTTTAATCCAGTACTGATAGTTGCTGCAATCAGCCTAATGACTTTGGTTGGATGCAATAAGGCTGACGAACCTACTGCACAGACGCCACCTGCTGGGAGTTCTATCTCTGATACAGCAGCCACTCCTGCTGCGACAACCACCCCTGGTGCAGCAGCTACTCCTGCTGCAACAACCACCCCTGGTGCAGCAGTTACTCCCGCTAAAACAACCGAATTTCAAGGTCTACAAGGTGTTGTTACCAATACTAAGGCCGCTGTTGAGGCGGGGAATTTTACCAAAGCTAAAGGGGAATTTGATAAATTTGAGGATTCCTGGTCAAAGGTTGAGGATGGAGTCAAAGCTAAATCTCCCACTACCTACAAAGAAATTGAAGATAAAGCCGATGAGATTAAGGCAGGACTGAAAGCCTCTGCACCAAATAAACCGAAATTGTCAACAGCTTTAGGGGTTCTTAACAAGGATGTCACTAGTGTTGCCAAGCCTTAAGAGTCAAATACATAGACTGAGTATTTGTTGGCAAGTGTGCTAGTAGTACGTCAAGTTGAAATTGATGGATAAGCAAGTTTGTAGTAAGGATTTTAGTCCTGATTATTTTAAGCACTAAAGTGCTTACTACAAACCTTCAAGATTAACTTAGACACTGTGCCAAACTGAAAAAGCATCAGTTTTCTAACACTACTAAACTCAATGGTGAAGCGATTTTTGCTGTGGCAGGTGTTGTGTCAGGAGATAATGCCAGGGGAGACAAAATCAATCGAAATCCTATTTTAGGCGATCGCACTTCCACAACACGCTACTATCTCTGATAAACTGCGTAGTTTAGCACCGTAGGCATCGCCTCTGCTTAACGAGTCGCGGAAGTCCCCACCTTCAATGTACTCATCTCTGTGGGGATTGTGAGCAGTTCGACAAGCTCACTGACCACGGGGGATAAGGATTACATCTGGAATTGATTTTTTACACAGTAAAAACAAATTTTGGATGTATGACGAATCCCCAAAATTTTCTGGTAAGATATACACTGTCTTGACCATCAATGCCGCAAGCGAAAACCAAGCTAATAGGTAAATGTTGCAAGAGAAAAATTTGGGTCTTGGGAACCAGGACTCCTGCCCTTGGAGGGAATGTCAGACCAAAAAAACTACGGAGTAATTGATGGCTATTCCCGATGAATTGGGAAGCTCAGACTTCAGCCCTAGGCAAGTCTGAGTAGTTCACCACACCCTACCACTTCATTTTTTACTTTTGAGCTTTGGAGAATCGTTTTCCTCTTTTTTATCCTGCAAGCTGCGAATTTTAACCAGCACTGGAATATATTGTTGAATCATCCAAATCAACGCCTCAATGGATGAGTTACCTTGGTCAATCTGGCTTTTAGCTTGTAAACCAATCAAGAATAGTTGCATTGCCAGCAACAAAGCAATGGTTTTACTGAGAATATTTTGACGCTTGCTTTGCATTTGTTTGTACCCCAAAGAGTTGATAGATATAGGTTCTCTTTGGGGTTGTGTCCCTAAGCAAATACCCCAAGGTTGCTGAAAATGCCTTAGAATCTGGATTACATGAGTTTGGGGTGGTAGTTTCAATCTGGGGTAGCCCCAAACTTCTTACTCAATTTTTTGGATGTAATGCCACGAACTACCTATGGGCCTGAGATTCAAAAGCGAGTCAAGCGTCTGCTGGAGGCGTTGCTTTGTTTTGTTGATGGGGAATTTGAGGAGAGTAACTTTAAAATTGAGTCAGACTGGAAAGACGAAGACAGCGCTAACCCTAAGCTGACTGTGCAGACTACGTTAGTCGCATTGGAGTTGCTGACGCAAAAAGACAAATATCCTGGCAAGTTAACTAAAGCGCAAATTCGAGAAGCGCTGAATTTGCTGAAGGATTTTTTGGAAATTCTGGAAGATAACCGTCTCCAAACTCAAGGTTCTGATGAGTGGCGCTTTACTTTAAAGCTATGGTCAAAGGATAGAGAGAAGAACCTGAAAGGGTTTGATGAAGCATGGGAAAAGAAAAGACCAAAGAAATCGAAATTAAATAACCCCTCTCCAAACCTCTCCCCCACAGGGAGAGAGGCTTTGAATGTTCCCCCTTACCTTGTAGGGAAGGGGGTTAGGGGGTTAGGTCACATACAAATATTTCAAGCGCCACCTTTACCTGCACACTTTGTAGAACGCCCAGAGTACAGCGATGATTTAAAGACTCGTCTTT
This sequence comes from Nostoc sp., assembly GCF_036917235.1. Taxonomy (GTDB): domain Bacteria; phylum Cyanobacteriota; class Cyanobacteriia; order Cyanobacteriales; family Nostocaceae; genus Nostoc. The sequence continues at coordinate 1,641 of NZ_JBALDU010000077.1, read as the reverse complement.
TAAATGGTTCATCGTCTGATAGTCGCACTTTAGTAATTACTGCGATTCATGGTTTGGGTTCGGTGGGCAAATCTACTTTAGCTGCGGCTTTAGCCCATAATGCAGAAATACAATCTCGTTTTTGTGATGGCATTCTTTGGGCAACATTAGGTCAACAACCCAATGTGCTGTCTTTACTTAGTGGCTGGGTGCAAGCATTAGGAGACTATAGCTTTAAGCCTACAAGTGTTGAAGCAACTTCCTTGCATTTGCGGACTCTGCTTTATGACAAAGCTGTGTTGCTGGTGGTGGATGATGCTTGGAATACCAAAGATGCACAAGCATTTAATTTTGGTGGTGCGCGTTGTCAAGTTTTAGTAACTACTCGTGAAGGTCATATTGCCGATGCCTTAGCAGCCAGCACCTACAGTCTGGATATAATGAAACCAGACCAGGCAATGGAATTGCTGACTAAGAAATTAAGACGCGAGATTACAGGCACAGAACGTCACTCAGCAGAAAACTTAGCCAAAGGCGTTGGTTATCTTCCCCTAGCATTGGAACTTGCAGCCGCCGAAGTTGCCTGTGGTACGACTTGGAATGAACTGTTGGCGGATATTCAGCAAGAAGTTGCCAGATTAACAAGTTTTGACCGACCGGAAGCCGAAGAAATTACTGATGAGGCTAGTTTAAAACGCCTGAGTTTAACCGCATCATTAAATTTGAGTGTCAAGAGAATGCCACCAGAAAAGCAGCAGCATTTCTCTTGGTTAGGGGTGTTGCCGGAGGATGTCAACATTAATAAGATGATGGCGGCAACGCTGTGGCAGATGGATAAGCGTGATGCTGCCAAGATGTTGCAATATTTACGGAATAAAGCATTGCTATTAACAGGAGTACCGCTTGCTGATGGTATGCCTACCTATCGCTTACATGACTTATTCCACGATTTAGCTTGTAATTTGTTAACTGCTCTCTCTGAGCCAAAGCGCCCAGGAGATTTGGCTGGGTTGGGTTTAAACCTTGCTGATGTTCACGCTGCTTTTTTAAAAAAGTATCGGCAGAAAACCCAGAATGGTTTATGGCATACTTTACTCGATGATGGTTACATTCATCAGTATTTAGTTTGGCATTTGCAAAAGGCTGGACAGTTAGAAGAGATTCACCAGTTATTGCGGGAAGAGTCTGCAACTGGAAACAATGGCTGGTATGAAGTGCGGGAGAAATTGGCACAAACTGGCGGTTACATCACAGATATTTCTCGTGCCTGGGAACTAGCAGAAGCGAATCGGACTGAATCAACACTAAGCTTGCAGTGTCGTTATGCTTTGATTACTGCATCGATGAATAGTTTGGCAGCTAATCTACTAGCAGATTTGCTGGTAGCGTTGGTCAAAAACAAGATGTGGACTCCCGAACAAGGACTAGTTTATGCCCTGCAAAACCCAAAGCCACAGGAAAAAGTCAACTCGCTGACAGAACTAGTCAATTATTTAACACCAAATCTTCAAGAATTAGCACTGCAAAAAGCTCTTGCTGCTGCCAGGGCGATTCAGCATGAGTTTTTTCGTGCCAATGCCTTGAGTGCCTTAGCTGACAAACTGCCACCAGAGTTGTTGCCAGAAGCCCTTGCTGCTGCCAGGGCAATACAGTCTGAGTTAC
>NZ_JBALDU010000076.1:0-59287 GCF_036917235.1 Nostoc sp. | reverse complement strand
CTCAGTTGCACTCAATTTAATAAATCCTCAACATTTAAGAAACTTGTTTGCTAGTTGCTGCTACTGTACCTCATAACAGCCGTAAATGCTGTAATAAAGATGTAAATGGATAATCTTTTTAACTTACCATAAACACTAGAAAATTATCATCTACTTGTACTTCAAAATACAAGTAATACTACCCAAAAATCTCTACATCAAGTAATAATTGGTCAGCCTCAGTCATTAACTCATTTTCGCTAGCGCTGGCAAATACCTCTATTTGTTCAGTCGATTCACTTAAAACAATCATTTCTTCCTCTGCGCTTACCTCAGCGTACCTCTGCGTTAAAAAAAAGAAAAAAGGTGGGCATTACCCACCCGACAAACTTATCCCTTCACACAAAGAACTTGCTTGAGAGTCGCTACAACCTCAACCAAATCTGCTTGATTTGCCATAACTTGCTCTATCGGCTTATAAGCACCAGGAATCTCATCTAACACGCCCTCATCTTTACGGCATTCCACACCATTTGTTTGCTCTATTAAATCATCAAGTGTATAGACATTTTTTGCTTTATTTCTAGACATCAAACGCCCTGCACCGTGGGAACAAGAACAAAAACTGTAGGCATTACCTTTACCTTTAACGATGAAAGACTTTGCCCCCATCGAACCAGGAATAATCCCATAATCTTCAGTTTGGGCGCGGACTGCACCTTTACGAGTAACGTATACATCCTCATCAAAATGTACTTCTTTTTCGGCGTAATTGTGATGACAATTAACCTGCAATAAAGGTTTAGTTGCCTTCCCACCTGCTAAATGCTTCTCAACAATATGCTTAAAACGCGCCATCATCACATCGCGGTTGACACGCGCATAGTTTTGTGACCATTGTAAATCGTGCCAATATGCCTGGAATTCTGGCGTACCAGCGACAAAGTGAGCTAAATCTGGGTCAGGCAATTTATTACCAGCCATTTTTGCTAATTCTCTGGCTGTGTGAATATGACACTGGGCAAGTTTATTGCCAATGTTACGCGAACCAGAATGCAGCATCAGCCAAACTTGATTCTCTGTATCGAGGCACACTTCAATAAAGTGGTTTCCTCCACCGAGAGAACCCATCTGTTTCATTGCTTTACCTTGTAGGTCTTGCACGCCGCGATGCAAGTCTTTAAAATCATCCCAGTGCTGCCAATTGCTGACAGATTTTTCAACGTCTTTATTTTCGTTGAATCCAGTCGGAATTGCTGCTTCAATATCCAGGCGGATTTTCTTTAATTTACCTTCTAGTTGTTCGGCGGTAAATGCTGTTTTGACAGCGCTCATACCGCAACCAATATCCACACCGACAGCAGCTGGGATAATTGCCTCTTTGGTTGCAATTACAGAACCCACTAAAGCACCTTTTCCTAAGTGAACATCTGGCATTAATGCCACGTGCTTAAATACAAATGGTAATGATGCCACATTCTTAGCCATCTTGGTTTCTTCTGGGCCCAAAGAGTGATTTGCCCAAGATAAGACGGGTGATGGTGTGGTAATTTCTAACTTTTCGTAGGGCATAATCGTTTCTATTTTGGATTTTAAATTTTAGATTTTGGTGAGGCAGTGCGGTCTTGGGGGTTTCCCCCATGAGCAACTACCGAACCCGTAGGGATTTGGTGTAGGGCAGTGACACTTATCGGTATGACATATAACCCATTACTTAGTTATTTGTAGCAATTTATATGTTGTATTGTCTTTAATTTGGCTCCCTCAATTTTCGTGAAGCTGAAGAACTACTTTTAGGAGTTATATTTTGTAATACAAATGTAATATATTAAGTTACAAGCGTCAACCTATCACCACAGAGAGAAAGCAGATACTTCCCAGATGTATTAAAATTTGTAAAGAAAATCACTTTGTTTAAATAGCTCCTTAAAGTTCTGACACAATATGGCAGTCCGTCAAGATACAATCTGGGAACGTTTTTTATCCCCTGTAGTGCGTCTTTTGATTGATGAAGATGGGTTACGGCGTTACGCTGATAGTATTAATTGGGAAAAAGAGAGCGATCGCTATCGACGAGATGATGTCATAATTCCGTCGTACTACAGTAATCAAAACTTTCACGGGATTACTAACGGATATCTCAATTCCGATGCAGCAGTTACTTACGATCCGGTTACTCAATACGTTCTACCGCCTAATGAAGGTATTGTCCGTCAAGCTTTAGTTGATGCCGTGAAGGTGAAACCACGACGCATACTCGATTTAGGCTGCGGTACTGGTTCCACTACTTTAATGTTAAAACAGGCTTTCCCCGAAGCGGAAGTTATTGGTTTGGATTTATCACCTTATATGCTGGTAAGGGCGGAAGATAAAGCTAGAAATGCTGGCTTGGAGATAGTCTGGCGACACGGAAATGCTGAAAAAACTGGTTTGAGAGATGCAACATTTGACTTGGTAACAGCTTCTTTGCTATTCCACGAAACACCAGATGCAGTGTCTCTAGCAATTCTGCGGGAAAGCTTCCGGTTGCTGGTAACTGGAGGACAAGTATTAATTCTAGATGGGAATCAGAAGACTCTGCGTCAGTTAGAATGGCTCAATGATGTTTTTGAGGAGCCATATATTCGTGAGTATGCTGCTAGTAGTACAGAAGCGAAGATGGGTGCAGCCGGATTTGAAGCAGTGCGATCGCAGGATGTATGGTGGATAAATCAGGTAACTAGCGGCATAAAACCAATAGCAACCGAAAATGTCCGTCATTATACTCCCACATCAGTAGATAATGATGATTTGGAGGGACTTGGTTCTCCAGCGTTTGGCATAATGGCATGAGTTTAAAGGCAGTTCTCTTTGATTTTAATGGTGTCATCATTAACGATGAGCCAATCCACCTGCAACTGATCGATGAGATTCTCATTGAAGAAAATCTCCAACCCCAAAAGGTGAGTGAGCGTCAAGCTTCTTTAGGACGCAGCGATCGCGCTTGTTTTGGGCAACTACTCGCTAACCGTGGTAGAGTAGCCAATGAAAACTATTTAAATCAGTTGCTGTACCGCAAAGCCCAAGCTTATACGGTGGAACTAGAAAAAATAAAGAAACTGCCTTTATATCCAGGTGTAGAAGACTTAATATTTCAGGTGCGATCGCGCAATCTGAAACTAGGATTAGTTAGTGGCGCGATTCGCACAGAAATAGAACTAGTACTTAATCGTGCTAAACTCGCTGAACATTTTAAAATTATCGTCGCTGGTGATGACATCACTACCACTAAACCAGAACCCGATGGTTATTTACTGGCAGTGAAACGCTTGAATAAAGAATATCCCGAATTGAATCTTCAACCACACGAGTGTCTGGCAATTGAAGATACTCCAGCAGGTATAGAAGCAGCGAAGCGATCGCAAATGCAAGTTGTTGGTGTAGCGAATACTTACCCATTCCACATGCTTCAGCGCTGCTGTAACTGGACTGTTGATTATCTCAGTGATTTGGAACTCGAACGGGTGCAAAAAGTTTATTCCCAAAAACAGCCTCAACCATCGGTAACTGAATGTTAGAATAATTTATGGTGATAATGTTTTAAGTTAATGAGTAATAGTACTCTTGACTTAGCAACCATTAAGGGGAATTAGCTCAGTTGGTAGAGTGCTGCGATCGCACCGCAGAGGTCATCGGTTCGAATCCGTTATTCTCCATTTGTCCATTAAATAATTATTGTCAGTTTTAAAGAATTATTGTCCAATTTTACGAAATTCAGGGACATAAGTTACGCATTTCCGGGGCTTTCAGCAATTAATCCAGTTTTAAAGAATTATTGTCCAGAGTTGAAACCAGTTTTAAAGAATTATTGTCCAAAATCAGCCTGTAAAACTCGGACAAATATATGTTTTCTAATTTAATAAATTACAGCAAGCCCAAGGCTCTTGAATTACAAGACTAGCTTTAAAGCGCTTTATTTATAGTCTAATTACAAAAATATACTACCTCTTCTTTTCTTGTTTTCACTCAAGCAGAGGCATTACTACTATAAAATAGCTGCGTCTTACGTGCGATCGCAACGCTCCTTTCAAACCACCCTAATACAGAATTATATAACCAAAGCGCGTACTTCGGTGATCACAACTTTCAACCCGCCACCTAACGAGACGGCTTTGGAAACGCAATTACAGACCCGTTCTACCCAATACTCGATAAACTTTCAACCCACCACCTAACGAGACGGCTTTGGAAACTTAATACTAGACTCTGGACTGACTACCTGAAACTACTTTCAACCCACCACCTAACGAGACGGCTTTGGAAACCGCACCCGTGAAAACTATTGCCAACAAGGGCTTCTGAAGGCAAAATTGACAAGCCTCCTTTAATTCCTATTTTCTACAGTCAATGAATAAAATTTTATTCATGACTAAAATAGTAATACCCAGTGCAGACAGGAGTTTTGAACATTTGGCAGCACTCCAGGGATTTTGCCCCCGCTTTGATCTGCCAAAAATAAAAATTAGGGGGTGGTAGTTCGGTAGCCACCGTGACGGTATACCCGTACCCTTACTTTGTTGTAAAGTAAGAGGTAATGATCCTCCTCGTAAAACCAAAATCTAAGATTTCAGTAGTACAGGCCGCTCTGTCACCCAACACCAAGCTAAAAGAGTTTGATGTCAAGAGCAAAGGTTCTGGGCTGTTTGGAACCCTAACACCTTATACTTCCCATGCGTCTCGGTGCGAGTACTTTCTCATCTAACAGCAGCATTAGCTTACCCAAGCAATTACTGCTAACAAACATTTAGATGACCGCATAGGTAGAGTTGGCAGCTACCAGGGTCAGAAAGAATACGTTTTCCCAAACGCTAAACTAACCCATTCCAACAGTATTTACATAAAGGGGTTAATACTGTATTAGCATCATACAGTTAAGGCTCAAAAGAGCATGTACGACGGCACCGATTTCACATCTATTAAATCACAATACCCTTCACTTAGTGCTAAAAATCTTTGTCAAACTTAATTTTTTTAACGTAGACGCGGAGGGTAGCCTGCGGCAATCCAAGCGCAAAGGACACAGAGAAAAGGGAGAAATGCTTAACTAAACCGCATTGTATTAAATCTTACTTTTTGATTAGAAATTTTATTTGCTAATAGTATTAATTCGGCATTGGTAAGCATAAAATGCTACATCCATAGCTTGTTCTTGCAGAGTACCATAATGGGGCTGGATGCCAAATTCAATACTAATTTTTAATTCAGCAGATTTCGACGTTATGGATTCTTGGAGTCTGTTGTAACTCCAATTGTGTATTTGACGGTTATATTCTTTAACATATAATTTTTGACCACTTACATCCCCTGGAATTTTTGTCTCAGCTTTTGCTTGAATTGCACTGGTGCGAATTTCTCTTATGTCTTTTAATGTATGTAGTACAATACAACTTGCTTGATAAGACTTAGCAGTTTCTACTATTCTCTTTGCTAATAATTTATCAATATATTCCCCTAGTTCCGATTTACCCATATTGCATGGCGAATCTTTTTTCTGAGCTTTTTCTCTCTCTTTCCTTAAATGCACTTGTTGTCGTTGTCTACGGCTTAACAGGTTAAAAGCACTGCCTAGTAACTGTTTTACTGTTTTACATACAAGTACTTTTTTGGTATTTGTATCGATTATAGCAACTGTTGCTAATTCAACAGGATGAAAACTGATGCCAACAATTATGTTAGATTGACCTTGATAAGCTGGCTTACTAGGACGAGTGAATGAATTATTAAGTCGAGACAGCGAAGATTGATTTGCTTTCAGTTTTTTTTGTTCCTGTTTATCTAAATTTTTATTCTCCTCTGCTTTACTTACTCGTTTTTGCACTTGAGCAGTCTCTTCTTTTCTCACCTCCTCAGTACCTTCTGCTGTCCATAGACGAGCATCATAGGTGCAATGTAGCGCTAATTTATGAACTTTCCACGGTTCACCCTTGCCTTCACCTTGTTGCCATAATAACTGTATAGAACGTAGTGTAGACAAGCTACCTGAAAGCTTTTCTTTACCTTTTTCGTTTTTTGTAAAAGCTTTGTGATCTTCTAGAAAGCGTTCAAAAAAATGACGCTGCCGTTGATTACAACAAATTTTAAAGTGATAATTAGCCCAGCCATTAAAGTAAACAAAAATATCTCCTTTTTCGTTTTTATAGCAACCAGTGAAATCGCTATATAAATAATGGATTGGATATGGGAAATTAGATGTCTTTTTAGATAAATGATCTATCCATTCCTTATATTCTTCATTGTCTTTAGATGCTTGATTTATTAGATTATCAAATGCCTCATCATATATTTCTCCAGTTATATCTCTACCGTTAGGCAATCGGTTATTTTGAATCTGTTTCTCCAAACGTCTAATCTGGACTTCTTTTTCAGTACGACGTTTTTCAAGTTTTTTGATATTTTCCTCTACTTCACTGACTTTATTATAATTTTTGAGCAAATAAGTAACTGCACAACGTGTTACAACTTCCTGTGTTGTTCTGTGAATTTCATATAAAATTCCATTCAATGTTTTTGGAATAATTTTATTGGCATCTTCTTTTGGAACACGATTTTCTTTTACACTGTTTTTTTTAATTATTTTCGAGCTGGATTTTGTTTTATTTTTATTATCATTATTAATTTGTATTAAGACTTTTTCCGGTTGACTAAGTATTTCTTGTGCTTTAGAACGTATTATTTGTAAATCGCAATTACTTTCTTCCACAAGTTCAACATCACTCTTGAGTATATTGTTGAGAAAATACTCTTTATGCTCTTTCTGGTTTTTTCGTTTTTGATATAAAGTAAGCCATGAAGAATAAACCATTTTTACAAAAGAGTCTGCTGATGAGCGAAGACGACCTGACTGTTTCTCCAATTCAGAATTTTTTGTTATAGATTCACGTAATTTTGTGATTTCGTTCTTAGTTATATTTCCGTTTTCTTTATTAGCTTCAAATTCTGGCTGTTCGCTTACACTTTTTAGCAATTGAATAATTAGAGGAGTATTTTTTTGAGTCATCTCTTCCCATACCTTTTGAAGCACATCTTCACTAGCATCCAGATGGCATCGTATGGTTCTATGGATTGGAGACGTGGATTTTTTATTACTATTGCGGCTCATAATAGCAACCTTTCTATAAAACAAATAATTTCTTATTAGTCTTCGCCAGATAACGATCGCCACTTGACCCGATCGCCATAAAAAAATCTCGATCGTTTTCAATCTACCATAAAAACATTGCCACACATTGTTAAACATTATTGAACCTTGTAAAAAGGTTGTGAGGGTATGATGGATTGGCGACAAATCCTTATAGAGTTGATGAGCCAGAGCGATCGCGTACAAACTTCGATATATTTCCCCAAAGATATCCACGAAGCTTTGGTGAAATGGGCTGAGGAAGAAGACCGTCCCATCAGTAATCTTGTTGTGCGGCTTGTGAGTAAGGCAGTTGAGGAGCGACAAAACAAGCAGAATCCACCGCAACAATAAGCCAGCCATCGGGAAATGATTTTCCTTGACAGACTGCTACCCCTCATCGCAATTTATAAGCTAAAAATTGCGCCGTTTTTTGCTAACCAATCTTTTCTTTCCGCGCAGTCAGGTAAGATTCGCTCTACCCTGTCCCAAAAATCTCTATTGTGGTTGGGTTGAACTAAGTGAACCATTTCATGAACTACGACATATTCAATCATCGCATTAGGAAGCAAAGCAACATGCCAGTGGAAATAAATATCACTTTTTGGGTTACATGAACCCCAACGATTACCGAGTTCGCGCACTTGGATAGAAGTAGGTTTTGCGCCGATTCTGTTAGCGATAGATGTAGTAATTGATTCCAAATGCTGTTGAATATGACCGCTATACCACTGAATAAATAAATCTCGACCTTGCTCTTGATGCGATCGCAAAAGTTCAAAGCGTCCTTGGTAAAGTCTAAGTGGGTTGTTTGCGCTGTCTACTAATTTCAGGCGATAGCTGCGTCCTAAATAATAGAAGCCTTCGCCAGGTAAATAAGTTTTTTGTTCAGTTGGCTGTTTTATCGCTGATTTTTTCAGCAGTTTGTTGTAAATCCAGAAGCGGCGTTGTTCGATAATTTGTCCTAGTTTTTCTACTGGGACTTGAGGTGGTGTTGTTATGATTAGTTGACCGTCGCGTTCGATGGTAATTTCAACTGTGCGACGACGGGGGCTTTCGCGCAGTTCAAAGGAGAGTTCTCCAACATTAATGGTTTTCATCGCCCTCGATTTACATCGTGTCGCTCGGCTAATTGGGTGATTTGATCTGCTAAACCATCCAGTTTACTATCTGGGAAGACATTTAAATCTTCTAATTTCAGCCAGATATTCTTGCAGAGGTTTTCTCTGGCTACCAAATCGTTCCAGAAGCCGATTACATAACTTTGGTTGTAGATATAGTCTACCAGTTCGGTGCTAAAGGTTTGGAGTTGGGTGGAAATTTCCGGTGTTGGTAAGTCTAGTGCATCTATGAGAGCATTGAAGAAGGGGCGAATTCGGGCTGATGGTTGATTTTCGCTAACTTCGGTTTGTTCAGTTCGAACTTTTTGCGCTAGGTTTAAAAATTCTGTAGCGATCGCATTCCAATCTGCACCCAAACGTTGTAAAATTTCTTCTAGTTTGTCGCTGAGGTTGCGGTAATAAACTGGGTCATCGTCTAGATGGGTGCGGATGTGGTAACGGATGGCGTGTTCCATTTCCGCCGCACGAGTTTCGACAGAACTTCTTTGTTGTACCCGTTGCTCAAAGTCTAAGTCAAGAATATTTACTGGTGAGACTTTCAGGTTAATCCCCTGAGATTGGATGTGTTGGTCTATCAGCGCTTGAACTTTTTCTTTCGCGTCTTCTGGGCGTTCATCTCGGAAAATATCATCGACTAATTTCTTTAATTCTCCCAATTTTTTCGCATCATTGAGGTAGCGCAAAGCTTGGGGACGAGGTAAAAAGGCATCCATTGCTTGCAGAAACTCCCGCAGCAGTTGATAAAATTCTGCACGCGATCGCTCGTCATGATTTAGGATATTTACACAAGCTTCTTTGTCATCGGAAATATTTAAGTTGCGTTCTTGCCAAAAATTCATTGCCCGTTGATGGGCTTGGTGTAGTTTGGGTAGTTCTTCTTGGATATCAAACCAAGCACCATCGACATCTTCTTGATCGTAGACACTCATGGCGGCGGCGATGTCGATGCCGTAATAGTCTACAATTAAACCGTAGTCTTTACCTTCGGCGGTGCGGTTAGTACGAGCGATCGCTTGTAATAAATCATGTTCTATTAAGCTGCGGTCTACATATAGCACTTGTTCTAAAGGTGCGTCGAAGCCTACCAAGAGTTTATTATTCACAATTAAAAAAGCTAAACCGTCTTCATCTAAGCTTTTCCAGAAACGGTTTTTGTAGATGGTGTGGTTGTTTTCATCAGTCCATTGTTTCCAGGCTTGGGGGTCTTGTTTGCTGTTGGCGGAGATAATCGCCGCAAATTCCAGGCGCTTGATGGTATCTAGGTAAGGATAGGCTTGTACGAGGGTGCGGTATTCGGCTGGTGCAAATTCTAATTTCAGACTTTGCAAAATAACGGCATTTGACTCTAATTCTTGAATAAGTTCGTCTTTGGCTGTGGTAAGATATTGCTGGTACAAAACACAAGCTTGGCGATCGCTTGCTGCTACCTGAGCTTTAAATTTACCCTGCATGATGCGCGTGACATAGTGGCGTAAGATATGTCTAGCCTTGTCCTTCATCAGTTTTTTAGCGTTGAGGACGTTCTTTTTTCCGACGTATTTGGATTTAATCGCTGCCCGTTCTTCTGGGGTATAGTCTTGAAATAGCACCTCAAAAAGTTGGTCTAGAGTAGTGGCTCCTTTGACTGCTCCCATTGTTTCCAGACCTTCGTAGAAGATAGGAACGGTGACATTATCTTTTTGGGAATCACGGATACTGTAAATATCAATATAGGGATTTTCGTCATGGGCAAAGATGTCTTTTGTTTTCTTTTTCTTTGCTGAGATGATGGGAGTCCCTGTAAAACCAATTTTGGCACAGTTGGGTAAAGCTGCTGATAAATATGCGTGGAGAGTTTTATTATGAGAGCGGTGTGCTTCGTCGATTAATAGTAAAATGTCTGCGGATGGATTAAGAGCATACTTTAGCTCATCAATATCAGCGTATTCTTTGGGGTTATTAATTTTGTTAAATTTCTGAACCATCCCAAAAACAATACCCGGCCCTGTTTGTCGCAGTTTGTTCGCTAAGTCTTTGATGTTTTGGGCTACTTGCAAAGTTTGACCGGAAAGGGTTGCTGTTTCTGATAGTTGTTCTTCTAAATCTGTGCGATCGGTAACGATAACCGCTTTAAACTGTTGAAGTTGGGGAATTGTCCGCAGTTTGCGGAGGATAAACACCATATCCAAGCTTTTACCAGAGCCTTGGTAATGCCAGATAATACCGCCGCGCTGGTCTTGGCTACCGTGTTCTATTTTGGTTTTACCGTGTATTAAGCGGTCAATGGCTTTGGATACGCCTCGGAATTGTTGATAGCGTGGGACTATTTTGATGCGGCGGTTGTGTTTGGTTGTGAAGAGAATGTAGTGGCGCAGGATGTCCAGCAAGCTGGCGGGGTGAAGCATTCCGGCGATGAGTTGCTGGCGGCGGTTAAGTTTGGATAAGTCAATTAAATCTTCTAACTTTTCGCCACTTTTGACTGCTGCTAAAGTCTCGTCTTCGTTAATAGGGGAAGATTCTGGTAATAAGTAATTAGATGCACTTGAGATTAATTCCTCTTCGGGAAGAGTAGGGTTGGTGATGTCTAAAAGCTGGGCTATGAGGCTGGAATCGAAGGGGCTGGTATCTTTCCATTCGAGATAATGCTTGGGTTGACTCCCCACCGTACCCACCACAGCCCGCCCGGAGGTGCAGGAAATCATCAATTGATTGTAGTGAAATAGACGCTCAATTCCTTCGGGTTGTAAGCTGTTGCGTTGGTTGGAGTAAAGTAGCAAGTCTTGAATCCCAGATTTGAGCATATCTGCACCTGGGGCTTTGCATTCGATGACCACGAGGGGGATACCGTTGACAAACAAAATAATATCGGGGCGGTAGTGACCTTTGGGGCCTTTTACTCCCGGTAGATCGATGCGGAATTGGCTGATAGCGAGAAAGTCGTTACGTTCCGGGTGGTCGAAGTCTATGAGGTTGATGGTAGTTTGTTTACCTGTGAGTCCTTCGACTTTTACGCCTGTGAGGAGAAGTTTTGTCAGGGTTTCGTTTTTCTCCATCAGCTTACCGGGGCCGAGGTTTTGCAGTTGGCTGATGGCTTGGTTGATGCGGCGTTCGTCTAGCCAGGGTTGTCCGTTGGGGTCGAGGTTGATTTGTCGCAGTTGGCGTTGGAGTCGGGGAAGTAGGAGAACTTCGTGGTAGTTGTCCCGTTGTTCGGGGGTTGCTGCTAAATGGTTAGCTTTGATGTGTTCCCAGCCTAAACCGCCGGGAAGTAGTCGCATTTTTTGCAGTTGTTCTATTGTGGGTAATTCTGTATGTGTCTCTTCAAGCCCCGATCCCATCTTTTTCTCCTTTGTTGGTTAAATTTTGACGCGCACCCGTCCGCTTAATAGGTCGGACATTAAGCCTTTTTTTAAGAGTTTGAGTTTTTCTCTCAGTTTTGCCTTTTGCTGTATGTGGAGGTCTTGTTTTTTAAGAGCGTCAGTAATCCTTCTTTGCTCATATACTTTGGGAAACGGTACTCTAAAAGTTCTAACATCTGCAACATTCAAATAAGGGTTAGTGGTTCCTCCTGTTATTTGGTTAATGCGCGTTTTGATAATCTCAGAGTAAACTTGTGCAACTATATAGTCTCCTATTGCTTTATCAGGATTAGGACGTAAAAGCATCGTGCGCTGTCCTAAACAAACACGCATTCCTTCAGGAATAACAAAGGCTTCACCAACAGGTGCTTCTCTGGTAAAAATTACATCTCCCAATTGCGGCTTTAGTCTTGAAATACGTTGTGTATAGTCTTCTTCGCTAATGTAAGAGACTTCAGAAATATTAAATATTCCATCACGGATATTGAAGGTTCTTGCAATAAGAACTCCTTCATCTCTAAAGATCGGTGTAGTATGAGGACAATCAACAATGTTAGAACAAACAGATTCTAAAGACTCTACTTCCCAATCTTTGGGAATTATCCCCAAGGCCGATCGCTTAAACAATTCAGGGTTACGTGTATAATCTCTCAGTTCGCCATGATCGTCAATACCGCGTGTGAGGAGGTCGTGTAGCAGTCCGGCTTTAGCTTTTTTAAGTTTTATGATGTGAGTGTCGGTGAGTGCGATCGCTTTATCAATCGCGTCGAGAGTTTCAGCAATTGATTGTTGCTCTATTGGCAATGGAAGAATTATTTTGAATTGTCCAACCTGCTCAAGACTGAGACTAGCCTGTGCTTGTAACGTGTTTTCAATTGAGATTTGAGAACTAAATGCTTTTGATTGTAGAAAGTATTTAGCGTAAGAAGGAGAAATGATATCTTTCCGAAGGCGAATCAAAGCAACATTCTGATTAATATTAGCAGTTAGAATACTTTTAGGCACAAAAATAAAAATTCCCATTGTTCCTACAATGGAAAGCAAAATGTCTTCATAATGTAATCGAGAGCGTGATATTAATTGGTCTGCTTTTAATGAAATATATTTGATATCATCTAGTTTGAGTTCGCCATTAGTTGAAGCATTTACACCACGAAGAAAAGGTATGCCACTATCTACAAATTCATGTCCATAAGTTGTAGGAGTTGCACCTTTAGTAATCAATTCAGAAATATCAGCAAATTTGACAACACGCCACTCAGGAGGTTTTTCAATTGTTAACAAATAGTTCTGCTCGGAGCTTAATATTGTTTCAGACATACCCCAAACCCCTTAACAACTCACTCAACTTCTGATTAACCTCCTCCTCTTCCTTCTCAATTTCCGCCAACGTCACCCGATACTTATCCCACCAATTCTCTACCGCAGCAATCACCATCTGACGGTGTTCACTCACATATCTCTCCAACTGCATCAACAAATCCGCCTTAAACAAATCCAACACCAACCCCTGCGCTTTCTCCTCACTTAAAGCTGCACTCGCCGCTTCCAACTCCTTTACAAGTAACCCTTTCAACTCCCGCACCCGCTTACGTGCTTCCCTCAACTTTTCCAAAATCTCCTTGTAAGGTTGTAACTGCACCTCAATCTCGGCAATTTCCTGCTCTTTCGGGATCACCATTGATTGCAGATAAGCCAATTCTTCCTCTAACTCAGTCGTATCATTTCCCTGTTTTTTCTCATACTTAATCGACCCCTTCTTGCGGTCTGTTCCCAGCAATTCCTTCAGCCGTTTTTGACCATCCTTAATTGCATATTTCAATTCTTTCAGCTGTTCTTCTAATTGCTTGACAAAATTAACAGCTTCCCCATCTTCCGAGGCTTCCCCTTCCTCCCCTTGTTCAAAAGCTTCCTTTTCCTGTTCCAACGTCGCCACATCCGCCTCAGCATCTTCCAACTGTTGCAAATACTGGGGAACCAGCGCCGGGACAATTTTGTGACTCAAAGCGTCAAATTTATTACCAGATTGCTTACTTTCCGTATCTTCCAAAGCATCCCGAATCGTATCCACCCAAGAATCAATCAAACCTTTAAAACCCAAGTTTGCTAAACGTTTCAAATCGGCAGAAACCTCATAAGCATCTTCCCACCAGCTAGCAATAACTCCCATAGTCTTAAACCTATCTAACAAACCAATGGGACGCACCGCCGCCTCAAAAGTCTGTAAAAATTTTGCCCGCAGCTTCATCAACTCCTTGTTTTTAGGCAAATCAATTAAATGCTGTTGATGTTCCTGCCACCAATTGAGAGTAACTTGCCGCAGTTCCTCCTCCTGCTGTACAATCCCGGCGTCAGTTTCAATGCGCTGCTTAATTTGGGTGCGTTCTGTTAATGTCGGCTGAAAATCTAAATATTCTTCCATGTTTACCCTTCCCTCCGTTGCAACAAAGTCATCGGGTTAAAACCGTGGCTAGTAAATAATTCTTGCTTTGCATCCACCTCAGATTTTGGTACACCACCCAAAAGATGCGATCGCACATCTTGAGGCTCTGGCGGTGGGGTATTATCAGCATAGCGGCGAATATTACACTTATATTCGTTGTTAGCCAATTGTTGTTGAGTCACCACCGCCGCATAACCAGGAATCCCAGCATAATCGGCATTAGTTATAAAATCTTCATAAGCCGAGACAATTTTTTCTATATGTTCAGGACGCAAAGAATTTTGAGCGCGTCCAGCCTGAAATTCGGCATCAGCGTTGATAAACAACACCTTACCTTGAGTCGCTTTTGGTTTCGCACCTGTAGGACGCATCACCAAAATACACGCCGGAATCCCAGTCCCATAAAATAATTGTGGTGGTAAGCCAATCACCGCTTCTAAATTATCTTCTTCAATAAATAACTTGCGGATTTTCTTCTCTTCTCCACCGCGAAACAATACCCCGTGAGGCATTACCGTCGCCATAATCCCATCTTGCTTTAACACCGCTAGCATGTGCTGGGCGAACATTAAATCAGCTTTTCCACTCGTAGGGCAAAAAACCCGAAATCGGTCTTTAAACTCCATTTCATTATCTTTATTACCCCGGCTGTAGTTTTGCGAAAACGGTGGATTACTCAATATTCGGTCATAATGCTTTAAATCTCCCCCATCTTTAATGGGCACCATCAAAGTATCGTCATTCTGAAGCACAGCATTGGGGATGCCATGCAGTAATAAATTCATCTTGCAGATAGCCCAAACTCCACTGTTATTGTCTTGGCCGTAAAGCCTCAAATCGCGGGAATTTCCACCGTGTTCTTCTATGTGCTGCTTGGACAAAATTAACATTCCCCCCGAACCTACGCAGGGGTCATAAACCTCCATCCTTTCTTGGGGGTTGACAATTCGCACCATTAACTTCACCACCCCACGGGGAGTATAAAATTCACCGCCTTTTTTACCAGCAGAGTCAGCAAAGAAATAAATTAAATACTCATAGGCTGCACCCAACAAATCGGGAAATTCTAAATCTTCATTACGTAGCGATCGCTTGTCAAAATGTTCTATCATTTGGCGTAACTGCAAATCGCTTAACGTACTCTTGCCACCCACTTGTTTATTAAAATCAATATGGTCAAAAACATCTTGCAACACCGCCGGGTTAGCATCAGCAAGACTGTGTAATGCAGTATTAAGTTTATTGCCTATCTGTTGATGAAAAGTGTTAACTTGCTAGTAGCGGATGTAGCCTAATAACTTTCATGCATTAATTTTCCATTACCTGGAGACGTGATTAAGTTCACGTCTTTTTCTTATTTAGAGTTTTTTATTAATAGCGCTTCTGACGCTTCACCATTTTTGCAAAAGACAAGGAACAATGAGCGCATTCTCCTTCCACCCAATTGGCAGGAATTAGGAAGGGTGTTTCACAGTTAGTGCATTTTGTTAACAAATCCAACTGGTGGCGATCGCACTTCATTTTCTCCTTAAACTGCCACTCAATGCAGTGACAAGGAGCTTCTGCATAGCAAGCACCACATAACCGAATTGGTCTGGGTTTCATAGTCATACCCTTGGGTGGCAGCATCTCATATAGAACCCATTTGACATCTTTTACTGTATTGAAGTAAAGTGAGCGCAAAAGTTGTATAAAGTAGTAATGCCATACTCTAGCAGCCTCACAGACGAAGAGTGGAGAATCCTCGAACCTCTACTGCCTCAAATATTGCCGCCCAAAAAGCAGACGAGACCACCTAACTGGACAAAGCGAGAAATTTTGGATGGCATCTTCTATCAACTCAAGAATGGCTGCAATTGGGAAGACTTGCCCAAAGATTTGCCTCCCTATTCGACGGTATATTGGCATTACAAACAGTGGCGGGCTGAAGGAGTACTCGACAAACTGATGAGCATCTTACACGCTCAAGTACGTGAACAGGTGAAAAAAAAGCCAAATGGACAACTTTGCTCATCATTGACTCTCAAGCGGTAAAAAACACCTGTAATGCCAGCGCTGAATCAAAGGGATATTGTTTCTACAAATCGACCAATGGCATAAAAAGGCATCTAGCCGTTGATACCCTGGGATTTCCCTTCTTTACTCACTGCACCAAAGCGAATGTATCTGATGATAGGGGTTTGATTGAGATGTTGACTAAAAACATTGATTATTTTCAGTCAAAGCCCGTTAATATTCCCAAAATCACCATTCTTCTAGACCACGGTTATCACCCGGAACATCTGAGAGAGGAGTAAGAATTGGTTTATCCCCAGATTATGACGAAAATCAGGTTTGAACTTTCGCCAAAACCATCAAAACAAGAAAAGAAAGAATTAGGGCAGTCTGGGTTTGTTCCGGTTGCTGCGAGGTGGGTAATTGAACGTTCAAATGCTTGGATGGAGAGATGCAAAATTCTCGTTAAGAACTTTGAGAGAACTCTAGCTAATGCCACTGCCAAGGTTAATCTTTGTTTTATTCGGCTGATGGTTAAGAGGCTTGCAGTATCTTCTTAGATGTCAAATGGATTCTATATGCCTTGAGTGATTCTCCTCGATAAATCAGGTTCTCAAACTGTATAGATCCATGCGCTTGAACAACTCGTTGCGCTTCTTTCATCAAACAGATATCTAATTCTCGCTCATTCAAAGGTTCAGGCAGTTTTCTTCCCATTCCTCTAAACCATCGCTCAAATCTTGTTTCGCGGGGATCTTTGGGATATGGTTCGTGGTTATAAATATCACAAAAGAAACTAGCTAGGATTTTGTCTATATCTTGTATTGTCAAACACGCTTCTTTCTCTGCATTTTTGGGGCGTTCCTGAACATTTGACCCTGTATAACCAGGTAAATCTTCGAGAACTTGAGTATTAATAGTTCCAAAAAGCCGTTCTACAATACCGCCTTCGGGAGGGCGATCGCGTAGTTCACACTTAAATCCTAGTTTCTTACCAATGGCTTTTAGATGTTTTGATCCTAAATCTTTTCCACCATCAGTAAAAAAATATTGAAAAGGAGTACCGCATATTTCCCAAACTTTATTTAGCTGATAATCTTCAGAATACTTCTTGGGCAAAATAGCATGTCTTAAGGCTAAAGCCACCTCTGTAGAACCTGGTTGTTTGATCCATAAGTGGAAACCAACAACACAGCTTGAAAAAGTATCCACAACAGTAGTTAGCCAAGGACGGTCAGACAATAAATTACCATTACTATCAATTATGCGAATATCCAGTTTGGTATGGTCGCATTGAATAATTTGGTTACTAAAGTCAGCCTTAAGTAGCTGTCCATCTCGTGTTACAACTGTCATCCAAGATCCCGATCCCGGATTTCTGACTTTTGTCTTCTGTTTATGTTGTGCAATTAAAGGATCTAAAATCCTATAAACAGTAGCTTGATGAGGATAATCTCCTGGTTTCAGCTTCAGGTCAACGAGCGCATGTCGCTTTACTTCGCGAACTATAGATGCTGGTGAAATTGGATGTTTGTTTTTAATACTTTCTTTATAAATTGCTTTGATAAATTCTTGCCAGTCTTCGCTGACTCGATGTTTTCCCTTATCTGAGCGTTGTACTCCTGCTGATTCTGATAACTTGTCATCATGGTATTGCTTGAGGAGACGTTCTACCTGGCGAGTAGAAATACCAAGAGTATTTGCAACAGCCTGCTTTCTCTGAGACTTAATCGTGCGATTTGGTGATTCAGCAAGCCACTGGATCAGATTAAATATCAGTTTATGCCTATCTGATGTTTCCAAAATAATTTGGGATGGATCTATAACAAAATTACTCTTGTCAAGAAAAATTGCATCTGGAACTTGCGTTAATTTTTTCGTGAATTCAAATTGTTTGTCTGCCATTGGAGTGAAAAACACTCATGAATAATTAAGGTACTAATGTACCATTAATCGACTAAGAATGCGACATACAATTTGATAAATATCTAAATCTTAACAAACGACATTTAATTTGATAATTTAGGATTTACGACATATAAAATACGAATTAAGTAAATTTATTTTCTATGTCATTAAATAGTTTATAATCCTTACAGGATAAAGGTTTCAGTTATTTAGATGTGGTTGCGACACTATCTGCGAATTGCGACATATAATTATTTAATGTACATCCATATGTCCATTAAATAATTATTGTCAGTTTTAAAGAATTAATGTCCATTTTTTCCAAGTTCAGGGACATAAGTTACGTATTTTCGGTGCTTTCAGCAATTAAATGTTAGTAATGTGAGTTTTTATGTTTGAACAGCAACCTGAAGATTTACGATTATATGTTAAACAATTAGCTACCGAAGCTGTACAAAAATCAGAACCATCGACATGGTTTGAAGTGTTATATACCGAAGCTAAAGGTGATACAGCAAAAATACCTTGGGCAAAGTTAACTCCTCACCCTTATCTACAAGATTGGTTGAAGAATCATCAACCGTTCGCTTCTGGGCAAAAGGCGCTAGTCATTGGTTGCGGCTTGGGAGATGATGCCGAAGCTTTAGCTCATCTGGGATTTGAAGTAACTGCCTTTGATATTTCACCGACAGCGATTGCTTGGTGTCAAGAGCGATTTCCAAATTCGACTGTCAACTATGTAGTTGCAGATTTGTTAGCAATTCCCTCACAATGGCATCAAGCTTTTGATTTTGTTTTTGAATGTCGTAATATTCAAGCTTTGCCGTTGAATGTGCGTTCTGGGGTTATTTCTTCAGTTACCTCCTTTGTTGCTCCTGGTGGGATACTTTTGCTGATTACTCGTGTTCGAGATACAGAAGTTGAACCCTCTGGCCCACCTTGGCCATTATCAGACTCAGAATTAGCACAGTTTGAAAATGTGGGATTACAGCAAGTAGAAAAACTCGTGTTTTTAGAATCTGAGTTTGACGTTAAGCAAGTGCGGATTGAATATCAAAGGTATAATTCTTTGACAGATTTAAATTATACAGCCAAAATCTAATTCCTTACTGCGTATGGATTTTACAGATTCTCAAAGTGATTATTCTGGTTTACCGAACTGAGAAATTAGAGTAAACCGTAATTTTTTTTAGGTCTAATTAAGTGCGGTAATCATCATTTAATTAGGTGATGATTACCGAATTCACAGGAGTTTGAACCATACTTATTATGAATACATAAGCACAAAATTAAGTGCAAAAACGATTAAACAATAGCTGAAATTTTCTGAGAAAGAGTTATGGTACTAGTTCGTTACAACCCCTGGCAAGAATTGAACGCTTTAGAACGTCACATCAACGGCTTATTTGGAGATACCAGAGTACCATCTGCACGGCTTGAAAAAAGCTTTATCAGAGTACCTGCTGCTGAGTTGCACGAAACCGATGATGCGATTCATCTTAAGCTAGAACTGCCAGGACTGGAAGCTAAAGACTTAGATATTCAAGTCACCCAAGACGCTGTTCACATTAGCGGTGAGCGCAAGTCTGAAACTAAAACCCAAGACAACGGTATTACCAAGAGTGAATTTTACTACGGCAAGTTCCAACGTGTAATTCCTCTATCTGCTAGGGTTCAAAATACCAATGTTACCGCAGATTATAAAGACGGATCTTGAATTTGACACTGCCAAAGTCCGAGCAAGAAAAGAACAAAGTTGTCAAGGTTAATTTAGAACAACCTGCTCCATAAGTGCGAAACTACTCACCTCCAATAATTGATTGAGATAGCTAAAAGCCCAGTTAGAAATGACTGGGCTTTTTTGGATGCAATCTCTAATTTAAGCTACTTTAATGGGCTGTGACGCTCCTACGTCTCTAATGCTCTCTTTTGCTCTAAGAATTGGAGCGATGGCTGTACTGTTAATGAATTTACATTAATTACTCAAGAATCAATATCAATACAAATCACTGTAACGTATGGATTAATTACTGATTCAGGTACATCAATTGTTAATTCTCCTAACGGATTAGAATTGAGGATAGAATCAATAATTGCACAGCGACTTGTGTAGGTTAGTGCTGTGCCGTCAGCAAGAACAAACACCGATTTTACTTGTTTGATTGGTATACCCCTAACTGATATTGTTTCGTAAGGTTTCATTAATAGGTGTAAATAAATGCGATTGCCCTTACGAGTTGAGGGGCCGTAAAATTGCCACGGTTCTAATCCTGGGGTTGTATCAAGTATACTTTCAGAGTGGCTCCCCATCCAATCTGCTATATCTTTGAGACGCTCTAACTGCTCAGGAGGGATTTGTCCATTACCCATTGGACTAACATTAAGCAAGAGGTTGCCCCCTTTGCCTGCTACTTCGCAAAGAGTATGAATCAATTGACGAGACGATTTGAAGTTGCAATCATCTGAATTATATCCCCAACTCTCATTAATAGTCAGACAAGTTTCCCAAGGATGATCGGGTGGGTGAGGAGGAATAAACTGTTCAGGAGTCTCAAAATCTCCACAATTCGGAAGACGATCGTTGATGAGAATATTAGGTTGTAAATCACGAATCATTTTTGCTAATTCTTGAGCTTGCCATTGCTCAGGAGTGCGTTCCCAACTTCCGTCAAACCAAATGATGTCAATTTGACCATAGTTAGTCAATAATTCTCGTATCTGATTGAACATAAATTGGATATATCGCTCCCATTGTTGCGCTGTAGGTTGAGGGAGCTGGTCAAAGCGATAAGGTTTATCTGCTTCTGTAAAAGCTGGATAGTCTGGATGATGCCAGTCACTAAGCGAAAAATAAAGACCAATACGCAATCCTACAGAGCGCATCGCTTCGATATATTCACGTACAATATCTTTTTTATAAGGTGCAGATGCAATTGAAAAGTTTGATTCTTGCGTATGGAATAGGGCAAAACCATTATGATGTTTGGCTGTTAATATGGCATATTTCATTCCTAGACTTTTTGCTAAATCTGCCCATTCTTGAGGATTGTATTGCTGTGGATTGAAAGTATTAGCTGTGTAGTGATATTTCTCAACTGGAATATCTTTGCAAAAAGGTAGGCTGAATACACCGCCAACTAACGGCCAAGATAACTCACATCCTTGTTGGGAACTATGTCCCCAATGAATAAACATCCCCAATCGAGCTGTATCAAACCAGTTATTCATCATGGTGAAATTTGGCAATAATTCTGCTTAATAAAGGAGAAATAGCTCCCTTTGCATATTAGTACATATATAGATTTTGGTTGTTATTATTTGTTGGCTGAGGTGAAAAGGCGATCGCATTGGTTATAGAACCCAGTTGTCACGACTTATCCTCAATCACCAATGTAGACTCAGCAGTACGCCCAAATTCTTCTGGCGCATATTGCAAGTGAACTTCTGCACCAGGCCAAGAAAATGTACCAGGAGTAACAGAACGGACTAAGTAATGGAGGCTATAAACTCCTGGTTCCAGGTGGTCGGCATAGGCGATAATGCGATCGCGGTACACATTCTTAAACCCAAGTTCCCAGCTATCGGCTTTTGCTTGTAATGCAGCGGTAGCAGTTTGAAAACTTGCATCCACCGCCTCAAAACCTGATGGTAAAGGATCTTTTATCACCAGATGATCCACAGAACGATCGGCGATGATTTCTAAACCAATATCAAACACCTGTCCAGAGGCTAAAGTCAAGGGTTTATCAAAAGCATAAAGACCTGTTTTTTGCAAAACTTTCTCTTTATTTACTTGACTAATTTCTCGTGTTATGCGTAGTCCGTTAAATCTGCCTGCTTGATTTCCTTGCAAGCGATAATTGTAAGCAACCAGATAGTGCAAAGTGCCATTACCTGATTTTTGCAGGGTTAAATCATTACGCTCACGAGGTAATTTATTCATCGGCACATTTAGCTGTAAGCTGGGATTTTGGTAGCCATTAAACTGATTTTCTCCTAACTTATTACCAGCTAATTCCACTGTGGCAACAAAATTAGGTGGTGTGGCTTGCAGTTGACTATAATCTACCAAAGCTGTTAAAGCTTGGGCATTATTATAGTTAGTTTGCCATGTACCATCTCGTCGCAATGCCAAAAGACTTTGGAATAACTTATCTATAACTTCGGGTTTACTTTGTTTGGCAATAAATAATCGTAAAGCTTGCGCTTGCGTCGTGGTAGATGAACTCATCCATCCCCAACTAGTTGGTAAACTCACAACTGCTGTGCGACCAGTTTCATAAATATTCTGTTGCAGCTTATTCACTAATTGCTGAGATTCATCTTGCCATTCTGGGAATTGAGATAAGTATCGCGCTAGTTTAATTTGAGTTGCTACATCAAAGTTATTGCGCTGTTCGTAAATATCTGCGAGGAAAGTATTGCGTTTATCTCCCAATTCTGCTAAGGAGATTAAAGCATTAAGTTGCAGTTGCCTTTTACAGAGTAGTTGTTTACAAAAGTCGTATTCTCCGGGGTTTGCTAGAACTTTTGGTAAATAAGCTTTCAGGCGAGATACCATTGCAGAATCGACTAAATTAGGGAACACCTGACTAGCTTTAGCCAAAGATTCACCCGTATAGGAAGAAATCCAAGGGTCGGATTTTTCTTGTCCAGGGAAAGCAGCAAAACCACCATCGGCTATTTGGAGTTTTTGTAATTTTTCAATTGCTTGACTCGCTTGTTGGCTAGGATTAAATTCTGCAAAGGTCTGACCATATTTTTGGGCAATAGTTTGCAAATTTGCCGCAATTATTAACTGACTCGCCGCCGGTTCTGTAAATGGTAAATCATTATCTTCTAAAACTTGTTTTGCTGGTGCTTTAATTTCTGGAATCAAAGTACTCGCCAACTGAATATTTAAACCCCCCGCATCAGGGAAGGTATTTTTATCAACATTCAGGGGAATCTTCACCTGTTTGTCAGTGACACCAGATTCAACGACTTGTTCTGTAATTTCAATTGGCTTAATTTCCAAAGGTACTTCAAAAGCATCTGCGGCTGTACCATTTAGCTGAGTCGTAAAGCGAACTTTACCAGTTCCCACACTATCCGCCACCATTGGAAAACGATAAGCGTGAGTTGCGGATTCAGCTTTGGTTTGCAAAGAAGTAGCTGTGGGGTTTTTGTCAGCAAACTTCACCGTACCGCTAAGTTCGCCATTAATTGAGAGATTTCCTGTATTCCCAGTGTTGTTAGTTACAGATAAACCAGCGAGAATGCGATCGCCTGGACGGGCAAACTGTGGCAAGATGGCATTAGTTAGCAGTGGCTTGGTGCTGATAAACGTCGCCTCCCCATTCCCGAAACGCAGATTTCCATCAGTGGCCACAGCCATCACCCGCCATGTAGTTAAGTCATCCGGGAGTTTAAAGGTTATCTGTGCATTACCATTTGCATCGGTGACGACAGAACCGTTGTAGTAAGCTAAGGCTTGAAAATCGGTGCGAGTGCGAGTATTGGCTGCACCAGTGGAGAAACCACCGCCATAACCCCAACCTTTCGGTTTAGCTACATCTTGTGCTTGTAATATGACATCCGGTCGATTATCGCTAAAGCGCGTAGAAATTGGCTGTTCTGCATAAACTGTGTCTACCAAATCTGGCGGACGATAACCAGAAAGTTGTAACACCGCTTCATTTACCACCATGACTGTAAACTGTCCTTTGGTGGGGTTTCCTTGATTGTCCTTCAATTCGAGTTCTACCGTTTCTTCTGCACCAGGTTCTAATGATGCTTGCACTGGTTTAACTTGCAGTTTTAAATACTTATCTTCTAAATTAACTTTAAAAGGCGTAAAACCAATCTTCACTAAGTTATCTAAACTTCCCGCTTCCACTTGATTGATGGGTTTACCTTGTCTTACTAAGACAGCTTCAATGGCTGCATTTGGCAGCATTTCTGGTGTAACTTGAAACTGAATTTGTGGCGCGCCTCCCTGAACTTTGATTATCTGCTGATAAAGAGGTTTATCTTTAATCACAGCAAAGTACAATTCTGCATCTGGATAGGGAGATTGAATTAGTGCAGTAGCGGTTTCACCTGCTTTGAACTCTTTTTTATCTAGTTTAACTTCTAAGACATCTTCTTCTCTAGAACCCCAAAATACCGGATTTTCTCCAGTTGCCCAAATTTGCAAATCTGTGGCACTTGATTCGCTTTTTGCATCGCTAAAATTAACTCTAATCCGATATGAGGCGGATTCCGGTGCTGTTAAACTTACTGATTGCGGATTGCTAGCAGATGTAATTTCTGCTTGCCCCACAGTTTTATATTCAATTTGATTTTTTGGTGTTCGGCTACCTTCCACCAACTGGGTGACGCTGCTATATTTAATCTGTTGTAATTCCACCTGTACCCGTTGACCTGTTATCGGTTTTCCTGTAGGGTCAGTAACAATCACTTCAATAGGGAAAGGCTTACCAGCATCAGCAATAAAATTACTTTTTAGTCCGATGAGGCGATTACTCGGTAAAGCTGTAAATGTTTTGGAATTCGCTACAGACAGATTAGAAACATCTGCAACTTGCACATCTACTTGGTAAGTCATCGGATATGGTAAATCATTAGCCACATTCACAGTTTGACTACTTTTACCATTAGCATCTAGCTGGGCATTAGTTTGCAATACATCAGTAGATATAGTAGGCGTTTCCTCTGGCCATAACCATTGCCTACCAAAAGTAAATCCTTCCCAACCTTTAGGAACAAAATCAGCTTGCTGGCGAGTGATAAAATATTTTGCTTCTCCACCTTCTACAGGTGCGCCAAACAAATAATTGCTTGTAGCATTAATATTAACTTTATCGTCAATGAGAGCAAATTCTTTATCTAAGTTGAGTTCGACTTTAAAATTGGGTGGCTTAAACTCAGCTACTCGAAATTCTCCAGAAATTTCTTGTCCATTTTTACCTTTAGCCTGGATTGTATAGTAGCCTAAGCGCTGAGTAGTTTTAATTGGTAGTTCCAGAGAAAAACTGCCAAATTCATTTGTGGTTTGCGTACCTAAGCTAGTTTTTTGCCCATCGGGATTTACCAAAGTTAATTGGTAAGCAGCATTTTTATCTTGCTGAATTGCACCATTTTGTAAATAGTCGGTAAAACCAGTTAACCAAGCCTTTTCGCCTGGTTGATATAACTGTCTATCCGAGAAAATTATCCCGCGTGATTCTGGCTTACTATCTTGCCAACCAGCATCAATACCGTAACCATAAACACCGCTATATTCTTCAGTTCTAGCAAATGCCCAATCTTGATTCTCACGGGCAATTACTAATAACTGTGGTGATTTACTAGAACTTTCATTCCCAGAATAACATTTCTGTAATCCTTCACGAACAATTCTAAAAATTCCATTGTCATCAGTTTTACCTGTTGCACAAGGTACTGGTTGTGGACGAGATTTTGCTTGTAATTTTGATTGATAAATTTCAACAGCAGCTGTTTTAACTGGCGAACCATCTGTAAGATGATTGACGCGAATTAACCCTGACTCAGGAAACCACTGAGTAAATACGCCCAAATTAGTCAATTCAACTAAGCCATAAGTCGTAGGTTCGCGCCACAGTTCCTTACCATTTTCTTGATATTTATTAGTGCGGGCTTGGACTCCATAAGCTAACATCCCCGTAACAGCACTAATTTTTTCTCGCAAAGGAACGGCAATATCAACTGATTGATTTTTCTTACCCGATACCTTAAAGCTTTGCCAATCAGAAGGTTGTGGTAATAAATCACTACTATTATTAAAATAAACTAAATCTGTTGGGTTAACTACTCGATAAGCTGCTTTGTACTTAGATTCTGGGAGATTTCCCGTACTAATATTTAGCTGCAAATCTTTACCTGTGGGGAAAATATTCAAATCTGATGGTACCCAGATATCCCCAGCTAAATCTCCAGTATCATATTTAAATGTGACGGGTTTACCTAAAGTCTGCCCAAACTTATCTTTGAGATTAGCGCCGATAGTAATTGTATAAGTCTTGGCGGGTTCTAGCGCATAAGGATTAATGCCGACAATTTTATCTTCATCATTTACTTCCAAAATTCTGGAAATTTCTTTTGGTGCTGGATTAATGGTAATATTTTCTTTAGCTGAATCTGCTAATAAAACGTTATTAAATTCTAGCTGCGGACTGCCTTTAAGAAATCTTCCATAGGTTCCGCCTGAATCCGGCTGTCCGTAATAGTTAATTTTTTGAAATGCTAAAGGCGAATAAGTTGCTAATTTACTGGCAAATTCTTTCGCTGTAGCTAGATTGCCATAAGCAGGACGGATTCCGGGAGAAAATACTAGCCGATAACTAGTTGCTTTTTCCAGATTTTGCTGTGGGATGAGATTATAAATCCAATTGCGTGCTGAAGGGTCAAACTTTTCTAAAGGGTCTTCTTCATTTTTTAAGGGTTTTTCTTCTTTGTTTAATTCGACTTTAAAACCTATACCTTTATTTTTACCTTCGGCAATTAACTGTAAATGTTCTTGTACAGAAGCTAAATCCAATTCGACATTGGAAGTAAACTGTAACTTCTGTTGTAAATCAATTGGCTCGATATCAGCCTTTTCAATGGGGTTGACACCGGGTAAATTAGTCAGGTTGATAGATTCGGTATTAAAAGTCCAAGGTAAATCTTTGTCTAGGCGATGATTTTTTAAATCACCTAAACCTGCTTTGAGAGTGACTTGAAATCGTGTCGCTATTGGTAATGCTTTCTCAGCTTGAAATCCTACCATGCGTGGTGTCAAAAAGCGAAATTGACCGGGTAAAGGCGGCCAAAGGGCAAATTTTTGTAATATTTTTTGCTGTTCTGGACTATCAAGACTTTCAACTGGGATTAAAGCCTCTTTAAAACGGATGCGGATTTGATTGAGTGGTTTCGCATCTCCAATGGGACTTATTTGTTCAATCCAGTCTGGTAATTTTGGTGGTGTGAGTGAAGAAACTGCTGGAAGTTTTTCTTTACTTGAGTTTATACCAAAAAAATTACACCCTGCCATCCCTAATATAAATGTAAAAAGAAGAAGAAATTGTATTGTTCTCTTCCGCCTTGAAAAACGTCTAATTTTTTTTAACGTAGACGCTTCTCTACGAGATGCTACGCGAACGGCTTGCCGCAGGCTACTGCCAATAACCCTAAGAAGGCGATAGGTTATTTTATGCTGGAAACGCAGTAAAACTCTGATAATCATTTTTCTAGTAATTAAAAATAAAAAATTCACGCACTATAGCAAATAAAAACTTTCATTCCCTGATGGAGTCGGAAATGCCAAGGCTAATAAAGGACGTAAGATAACTAGTTTTTTTTACACAAGCTGCGGATGTAACGTATGTTTATTTACATAGATAACTAATCTAGTGTTATTGTTCCAAAAATGACTACAATTCTTAACTATAAAGAAGTATTTAAATTTCGCAAACATTAATTTACATCTGCTGAGTTAGTAAAAATTAATTATTAAGGATTTGAAATATTTACTGATGTAGATGTAATCGCTGCGTCAAGATTAAGGTAGGTATTCTTGGACAGGGGATTCCCTGATGAAACTAATTTTACGATCGCTACTCAAACTTAAGCGCACTAGTAAAGTTATCATAGCTGTGCTGCTAATCTGTCTCGTGATACGCTTACTACCTTATTTTGCGCCCATCCGGGCCGCAGATATTGCCCAAAATCAGTTGGCAATGCAATTTAGCGATCGCAATGGTTTACCATTAGGAACATTACTCACCCGCGACCAAGAACATACATCAGTAGTACCCCTAAATCAGGTTTCGCCCCAGTTTACCCATGCTATTTTAGCCGCTGAAGATGGTAGCTTTTACCATCATGGGGCGTTGGATATGAAAGCTGTTATCCGCGCCAGCAAAGAAGCCATCCACGCGAAAAGAATTGTTTCCGGCGCTTCCACAATTACTATGCAGTTGGCGCGGATGTTAGATCCTGTCCCGCGTAGCTTCTCTGGTAAACTGAGTGAGATTTGGCTATCTTGGCGGTTAGCAGCAGGGATGAATAAAGATGAAATTCTCTCTGCATATATCAATCGCCTGCCAATGGGCGGGAATATATATGGTGTAGAAGCAGCTGCGCGGACTTATTTTTCCATCCCTGCTAGTGAGTTGAATCTTGCTCAAGCTAGTTTGTTAGCTGCTATTCCCAATAATCCCACATATTTTAACCCTTACGAACATTGGGAACGACTTAAGCAGCGACAAAAATACGTTCTTAATCGGATGATACAGGAAAAGTATATTAGTGGTGCGAACGCCACCCGAACACATACCGAAAAAGTTGTGTTTCAATCTCGCCAACAGGGAATTATCGCTGCGCCACACTTTTTATTTTGGTTAGCCAATCAGTTTGATAAGACGCAAACAGAACAAAATTCCCCCATTCGCACAACTATCAATCGCCCCTTGCAGCAGTTTGTCGAAGCACAGGTACAGCAGATAATTTCTTCCCTCGCCGCTAATAATGTTCATGATGCAGCCGCATTGGTGATTGATAACCACACTGGTGAAGTTTTGGCTTATGTCGGTTCGCCTGATTACTTTAATGAAGCCAAACTGGGACGCAATGATGGAGTGCAAGCGCTACGTCAACCAGGTTCTACCCTTAAGCCTTTTGTCTATGAACTAGCTTTAGAAAAAGGTTTAATTCGCCCAAACACCATTTTGGCAGATGTACCCGCCCATTATGCAATTCCCGGCGCGAAACTTTACAGCCCCACAGATTACACCGAAAGATTTCTTGGCCCGGTGCGGGTGCGAATCGCTTTAGCAAATTCTTTAAATGTACCTGCAATAAAGGTGTTAGAAAAAGTTGGTGTGGAAACTTTTTTAGAACGACTGCATCAGCTGGGATTTGAACACCTCAATCAAACTCCAGAACATTATGGTTTAGGTTTGACTCTAGGTAGTGGCGAAGTCAGTCTTTGGGAATTAGCCCGTGCTTATCTGACCATAGCACGACAAGGAGAGGCGATTCCTTTAGTAAGCACATTTTCCAATTCCCCAATTCAAAAGACGTTGGCAGACTTGCTAACGCTACGCTATCCAAAATCTCAAATCCAAAATCCGACAATATGGCAATTAATCACCAATATACTCAGTGACAGCTATGCTCGTGCAACAGCATTTGGTGTAGACTCAGTGTTAAATTTACCCTTTCCTGTTGCTGTTAAAACTGGCACTTCTTCCAATTTTCGTGATACTTGGACTGTTGGCTTCACCACAAATTATACTGTCGCTACTTGGGTAGGCAATTTCACTGGCGAACCAATGCGACAAGTTTCAGGTGTGACGGGCGCAGCACCTTTATGGAATCGAATTATGTTACATCTGCACGAACATCAAGAACCAGCAGGTTTTCCATCTCCAGAAGGTTTAGTACAATTACCTGTTTGTGCAATTTCTGGGTTACGACCCACCCCAAACTGTACCTCAGTGGTGCAAGAATATTTCTATCCTGAAGATAAAAGTAATTACGAACGTGACAATCAATTCAATTTGCCACCAGAGTATGATGAATGGTTAGCAAAACAACAACAGTCAAATTTTACTTCTACCAATTTGAGAATTTTATCTCCGCATCATGGCGATTTATTTTTAGTTTATCCTGGTGAAGAAGCAAAGCAAAAACTCGAATTTAAACTAGCGGGAAATAAATCTGCACCAGTGGAGTGGTGGTTAAACGGCGAAAAGTTAGATACAAACTCAGCTAATTCTTTATTTTGGAATTTGCGTCCTGGTAAGTGGACTTTGGAAGCGAAAAGCGGGGAAATAAGTGACAAGGTAACTTTTCAGGTGGAGTTAGCTAATGTTAAACCTACGCGTCGAGGATTTTCTATTAGTAATAATTAAAATAGCAACGATAACTCTCTGTCAATGGGGAACTATTTAACGTGTCTGCTTGATAGGAATCTCAATGATAAACTCTGTACCCTTACCAGGTACAGAAATACACTGAATTTTTCCTTGATGTTTTTCCACTATAATCTCGTAACTAATAGATAATCCTAAACCAGTACCTTTACCTATAGGTTTAGTAGTAAAGAAAGGGTCAAACAATCTAGTTTGATCTTCTTCACTTATTCCTAAACCATTATCTTTTATACTAATAATTACAGACTCTTCATTTTTAACTTGAGTATGGATAATAATAGAATTAAGCTGTCTTTCAATATCTCCTTTTAAACACTCTACTTTCCGTTGATGTAAAGCATCAATAGCGTTACTGAGGATATTCATAAAGACCTGATTTAATCCTCCTGCATAACATTCAACAAGAGGCAAATTTCCATAATCTTTAATAATTGCAATTTCCTGCTGTTTCTGATTTTCTTTGAAACGATACTGTAAAATTAATAGGGTGCTATTAATTCCTTCATGAATATCAACAAATTTCATTTCTGCTTCATCAAGGCGTGAGAAGTTACGCAAAGTTAGTACAATTTCGCGAATACGTTCAGTACCAACTGCCATTGATGATAAGACTTTTGGCATATCATCAACAATAAACTCTAAATCTATTTCATTAATTAGAGTAGTTATTTCTGGTTTTTCACTAGAACATTGTTGCTGATACAGTTTAATTAAAGTTAGTAATTGCTGACTATATTCTCTAATATGTATCAGATTACCATAAATAAAATTAACTGGATTATTGATTTCATGAGCAACACCAGCAACTAGCTGACCTAATGAAGACATTTTTTCAGTTTGAATAAGTTGTACTTGAGTGTGTTGCAATTCTTGCAGCGTATTTTGTAGCTGAACATTTTTATGTTTTAATTTTGCCGTTCTCTCCGCAACTTGCATTTCCAATCGATAATTCGTTTCTTCTAAAGCGGCTTGAGCAATTTTTTTGGCTTTTAAGTATTGCTGTAATAAATGCAATACTTAAAGCCATGCCGGAATCAGCATTGCTAAACTTATAATAGACTCCGAAATTGCCCATAGGATTCTTTGATAATATTCATCAACCCTCTGCTGTAATTGAAGCGAGATATTAGACTTTCTTTTCATTACCCCATCAGCATAAATTTGCTTCTGAGTTTCATATTCGCGGCTAAAAAGTAGTTGTTGTGCTGTCTCTTTTTGATTTTTATTAACTAAATCAAAAGATTGATATTCCATTGCGACTAGGCGCTGATTAGCAGCATCAACTTTCTTAGTACCCTCATTTTTATATGCTTTAGGAGCTAGTTTAATCGATTCTTGAATAGCAATATCAAGCTTAGGTTCAAATTGGCGATATCGTTGTTCCCAAATAGTGTTTCCTGTAGCAGCATTCATGCGGGCTGACATAGTTAGTACTTCATCAAAATAAGTAATTTCATCACTTAATCTTTGAAGTTTAAATTCATTTTTAGTAATGCTATTGAAGTTATAATATGCTTCCAAGTTGAGCCAAACTTGAGGAATGAATAAGAGCAGAGTAAGCAGTACTGTTACAGTTATTAGTTGAGAGGAAGCAAATCTCAGTTTATAAGGTAGGTGCATTTTGATACTATTTTTTAGATATGTTTTAATTCGGTATTGTCGCAATTAATACTCTTGCATCAGTTTAGACTCATCAGTATTGATACCGAAAAAATTTCTCAAAAATCCTATAGTTTCATTTTGGTAAATTTCAAAGCCAATTTCATTTATTTGTTTAATTTTAATCTTTCTGCCATAAATAAATCCTAATTTAAAACTCATAAAGTCTAACTTGGAAAAATTATAAGGAACTGGATATATAAATTTAGCAAATAATTGATAGATGAACAAATGTAGTTGATTAGTCTTTAAGTCATTACCCATTGTAAATCCTATGACAAAAGCTTCATCTTGAGAAGAAATCCCTCTATCTAAAAGTATGTGAATATAATCATGATGGAGCAGACTAATTTTTCCAGGTAATGCCATTATGCTATTAGGATTCTCTAGCAGCCAAATGACAAAAGGCATTTTCGGCTCACCATGTAACCTAAATACTAATGAATGTGCTTTTTTTAAATTCATTTGAGCGATATCTATTTGAAAAGCTTTATCTAAATCAAAAGCCATATTCTGTATATTTATAATCAAGCAACTAACTTATTAATATTTGTTTTTCTTCTAATTTGTCTATCATTCTCAACAAAATTATTTTTATTTTTATAATTAAGTATATAAAAAATAACTTTACACAAAATTACAGTATTATCACTGAAGCTTGTGCTAAGGGCAAAAGCATCTAAATGAAGAATCATTGAGTGAGATAAATTGCTGCAACTCTGCTGTGAAAAAAGATGTTGCTACACATAGAGCGATCGCACTTCGGTTGATGGTCTGTTTCTCACAGTCTTGAATTAGATGAATGTGTTGCTCGATACAAGTAACGAATTACATACCGGAAAGTGTCAAACTAAATATGAAGTTTATAGAAAAACTGCAAACTCAAACCATGACTCAGCAACCAACTGATTTAGATAATAAAGCTGTATTTGAGCAGTTGTGGGAGATTACAAAGGAACTCCGCCAAAAATTAGAGGCTCGTTTTCAGTTACATCCAGACCCTTCTGTAGAAAATTTACAGCAATACAGCAGTCTTGATGGCAACATGAAAGGTTCGCTAACCGCTTTTTCTGGGGAAGAAATTGACTGGCTACTGCATTCGTGGTTGGGAAACCCGGAAAAATCAAACTTTGGGACTATGCGTCTCACTACTTGGTTGAAGTCCCATATTCAGGTTCCTCATTTGGCCTTCGAGTTTGGCACACTTCCAAATATTTTCTTTTATATAGATTACATTCCTCGGACTGAGCTTTTAACCGATTTGGCATCTCTAGATCGCTACTATGAGCCAGTTAATGAAACATTCTTAAAGTTACAGCAAGATTCGCGGCTCAAGGTATTTACTAGCAAAAGTGCGTATATTCGCTTATTTCAATCGCCCGTTAGCTTGTGTTACACAGGCGCACCTACTTTTGAAACCCTGGAACTAACTCGCACACTTGCACACGAAACACTCGATCGCTGGTTAACTTGGGTAGATGGCACTGAACCTGTGCCAGAAGATGCACAAGAAACTTTAGCTGCTCGTGATTTAGAGCTCCGCCGTATCAGTGCTGAACGCGATCCAGGTAATAAATTTGCCGCACAGATGTTTGGCTCGGAATTGACAGAGAAACTTGTGCGATCGCTCTGGGGTGGCGATCGCATTCTCTAAATTAGTCATTTGTCATTGATCATTTGTCATTGGTCATTTATTATGACTCTCAATTTTCCATGTCCACTAATTTAGAATCGTACTGCGCTTTAGCATCGCAAGTTACCTGTTATGCAATCAACCTTCACTCGCGATCGCCAATCACACTTTTACCCTGCTAATACTATGCTGGAAAGAGAAGTAGACCGCAAACACTTCCTGCAAACACAGCAAACCACCATTGAGTGCGAGTGCTTCACCAACCTAGGGATGATTTGAATTTGGGAATGGAAATTGGGGATTAGGAAGTAATAACAAATGACAAATGACAAATGACAAAACCAATAGAAGTCCGCAATCCCCGAACTGGCAAATTTGACTACGTAATTATCCCGCCGCCTCCAAGGTTGGTGGTACAGCAATGTAAGCGGACGCGCCGGGCACAAGTTCGCTGGCAGAAATTGGGCTTAGAGGGAAGGATTGAAGCTTTACAGCAGTGGAAAGATGCGATAATATCTGGACGCGATCGCCTCACGGAAGCTTTGGTAAATGATACAGGAAGATTGTCAGCCTCGATATTAGAAATAGACTCTTTCCTCTCCAGCATTGATCGCTGGTGTCGGTTAGCACCGGAATTGTTGCAAGAATCTGCAAAAAATACAGCCATTCCCTTTATTGCTTTACAACAAACATCTGTTCCTTATCCCCTAGTTGGGGTAATTAGCCCGTGGAATTTTCCGCTGTCACTGTCTACTGTTGATACCATTCCGGCATTGTTGGCAGGTTGTGCTGTCATTGTCAAACCCAGTGAAATCACTCCTCGCTTCGTAGCACCACTGATTACAGCACTCAATGCCATTCCCAAATTGCACGAGGTATTAACTTTTGTGGAAGGAGCAGGTGCAACCGGATCTGTTTTAATTGAAAATGTAGATTTGGTGTGCTTTACAGGCAGTGTAGCCACAGGGAGAAAAGTTGCACAGGCGGCTGCAAAACAGTTTATTCCAGCTTTTTTGGAATTAGGAGGAAAAGATCCTGCGATCGTTTTAGAATCAGCCAATTTAGAATTAGCAACCTCAGCAATATTGTGGGCTTCCGTCGCCAACACCGGACAGTCATGCCTCTCAATTGAGCGAATTTACGTTGCAGACTCCATATTTGAAAAGTTTTACCATCAACTAGTAGCCAAAGCACATCGCCTTGGGCTAGCCTATCCCACAGTCGAAAGTGGAGAAATTGGCCCCATCATCGCTGAAAGACAAGCAGCCATTATTAGCGATCATCTCCTAGATGCAGTGGAAAAAGGAGCAGTAATTCACAGCGGCGGTGTAATCGAGGATTTAGGTGGGGGTTGGTGGTGTCGTCCTACAGTGCTTACCCAGGTTAATCATTCCATGAAAGTGATGACCGAAGAGACTTTTGGCCCCATTATGCCAATAATGCCTTTTTCCACAGTTGAGGAAGCGGTGTCTTTAGCCAATGATTCAATTTATGGATTAAGTGCTGCTGTATTTGCCTCGGAAACAGAAGCCTTAGAAGTTGCTCACCAAATAGATGCAGGTGCTATTAGTATCAACGATGCTGGACTCACTGCCATTATGCATGAAGGAGAGAAAAACACCTTTAAATTCTCTGGTTTGGGAGGTTCACGTATGGGTGCGGCGGCGCTGAAACGGTTCATGCGAAAAAAAGCTATTTTGATCAAAACTAACGCTACTAATGATCCTTGGTGGTTTGATAATCAAGAATAGTGAAGGAATAATAGAGAATTGATAACATGAAAAATAAATAAAAATGAAAAATAATAGTATCTAATAAAGCTTATAGAAATAGGAGTTCAAACATGACTATCATTAAAGCAGATATTATATAACTCTCATCTCAAATTTCAACTTAGTAAGGTACATACATGGCCAAAGGTGACAAAATAAACTTTTCTACCCCTAGCGGGTTTCCAGAATTTCTTCCTAGCGAAAAGCGTCTAGAATTATATTTGCTAGATATTATTCGTAGAGTTTTTGAAAGCTATGGATTTACGCCCATCGAAACACCTGCTGTAGAACGTTTAGAAGTGCTACAAGCTAAAGGAAATCAAGGCGATAATATCATTTATGGAATTAATCCTATATTGCCACCAAATCGACAAGCCGAGAGAGATAAATCGGGCGAAACAGGTTCGGAAGCAAGAGCTTTAAAGTTCGATCAAACAGTTCCTTTAGCGGCGTATATTGCCCGTCACCTGAATGAATTAACCTTTCCCTTTGCCCGCTATCAAACCGATGTAGTTTTTCGGGGAGAACGGGCGAAAGATGGGCGTTTTCGTCAGTTTCGCCAGTGTGATATTGATGTAGTTGCGCGTCGCGAACTCAGCTTGCTCTATGATGCTCAGATGCCTGCAATTATCACTGAGATATTTGAAGCAATTAAGATTGGTGATTTCCTGATTCGCATCAATAACAGAAAAGTTCTGACTGGCTTCTTTAAATCATTGGGTATTGCCGAAAATCAAATAAAATCATGTATTGGTATTGTTGATACTCTAGAAAAGATTGGCGAAAGTAAAGTAAAACAAGATTTAGAAAAAGAAGGAATTTCAACTGGACAGGCGCAAAAAATTATTGAATTTATCAAAATAGACGGTTCGGTTGATGAAGTCTTAGATAAGCTTAAGCACCTCGGTCAAAATCTGTCAGAAACTGAGGAATTGAGCTTAGGAGTTACCGAATTAGAAACGGTAATTGCTGGGGTACGTAATCTCGGTGTTGCCGAAAATCGTTTCTGTATTGATTTATCCATTGCCCGTGGTCTGGATTACTATACTGGCACAGTTTATGAAACAACTCTATTAGGACATGAAGCTTTAGGTAGTATTTGTTCTGGCGGTAGATATGAAGAATTAGTCGGGGTATTTTTGGGTGAAAAAATGCCTGGTGTCGGTATTTCTATCGGCTTAACTCGTTTAATTAGTCGTTTGTTAAAGGCTGGTATTCTAAATACCTTAGCTGCTACACCAGCCCAAGTGATGGTAGTGAATATGCAAGAAGATTTAATGCCCACTTATTTAAAAGTTTCTCAACATCTGCGTCAGGCAGGAATTAATGTCATAACTAACTTTGATAAGCGTCCCTTGGGTAAACAATTTCAATTAGCAGACAAGCAAGGAATTCAATTTTGCGTAATTATTGGTTCTGAAGAAGCAGCAGCGCAAAAGTCATCGCTCAAAGATTTGAAAACAGGTGAGCAAGTAGAAGTGCTACTAGAAAATTTGGCTGAGGAAGTTAAAAGAAGACTTAAGTAGCTAGGTATAATTCAACATAAAGTAAAATCCTATTTCGTAGTCAGCGATTCATCGCTCAAAGCAAAGATTATGAGGACTAGTCATTTATGAGTTTATCGGATGTCCCTAATCTCTGGGTTCCTATAGCACTTTTAGGTTTCATTGTTATCGCTGCTGTATTTTTCAGCCGCAGCAATTGATATTTAAAGCATTACAGTTGAGGTGGAGGTTGCTACTTGGTACGATAAAGTACAGAGTGTCACAACTTACTTTCAAGTAAATAAAAAGGGAATGCGTACATGGGAAAAGGGAGATTAGAAGCATTCAGCGATGGAGTGATTGCCATCATCATCACCATCATGGTGCTGGAAATCAAAGTACCGCATGGGTTCGATTTAGCTGCGCTACGTCCATTAATCCCGGTATTTCTGAGCTATGTGTTGAGTTTTATTTATATCGGCATCTACTGGAACAATCACCATCACCTACTACAAGTAGTCCGACAGGTTAATGGGCGTATCCTTTGGGCCAATTTGCATCTGCTGTTTTGGTTGTCGCTAATCCCCTTCGTCACTGGTTGGATGGGCGAGAATCACTTTGCTGCTATGCCAGTTGCCCTTTATGGTGCGGTGTTGTTGTTGAATGCGATCGCTTACTTCATTCTTACCCGCACCCTGATTTCTTACCACGGCAAGGATTCGACTCTAGCGATCGCAGTTGGTGAAGATTTCAAAGGAAAATTATCAGTAGTTGTCTATGCTGTGGCAATTCCACTTGCCTTTGTGAACTCATGGTTTGCCTGTGCATTATACGCTTTAGTCGCAGTCATCTGGCTAATCCCCGATCGTCGGATTGAGAAGACTCTCACTCCCTAAACAAATTACGAATTACCTACAAGTGCAATACCTAAACACAAAAAATCATTCTATTTATTGGTGATTTTATTTTTTGGAAGTCCCTAATCACCCCA
Organism: Nostoc sp.; assembly: GCF_036917235.1. Classification (GTDB taxonomy): domain Bacteria; phylum Cyanobacteriota; class Cyanobacteriia; order Cyanobacteriales; family Nostocaceae; genus Nostoc. The sequence continues at coordinate 21,890 of NZ_JBALDU010000076.1, read as the reverse complement.
AACAACTAAAACTACCTAAAACTACACTGAAATTGCTGATAACTGCTAAACTCCAAAAGCTAAGATCGTCTAAGTAGGGAATCTAAAACAAAACCTCACTTGAGAAATTAGGAGCAAGAGCGTGAATTTGGACGATTTAGCTTTGCACATAGAGAACATGCGTAAGCGCGTCGCCCTCTTGCAACGCCAAAGTGAACAGCAAGAAGCACAAGCAGATATTGAACTCGTTACCGCAGTATTCAAAGAAGTTTACCTAGCTTTGGAAGAACTCCAACTAGTGAATGAAGATTTAAAGCAGCAGAATGAAGAATTATCCAAAACTCAACAGGCATTGGTAGCAGAAAGTCAACGCTACCAAGAATTATTTGAGGAAGTACCAGACGCTTATTTTGTGACTGATACAAAAGGGATAATTCAAGAAGCTAACTCAGCCGCCACCACTCTGCTTAACATTTCCAAAAGTTTGTTGTTGGGTAAATCCATAGGGATTTTTGTGCTTGAGAAAGAAGTAATTGCTTTTCATTTAAAACTAACTCATCTGCGCGATCGCACCCAATTCCCAGACTGGAAAATGCAAGAGTGGGAAGTAAACTTGCGACCCCGTGACAAAAAACCTATTATGGCTGCGGTTAAGGTTGCTGCTATCCGTAATCAATCTAGTGAGTTAGTTAGTCTGCGCTGGCTATTGCGGGATATTGGCGAAAGTAAACGAACCCAAGCCAAGCTGCAATGGGCAGAAGAGGCGATGCGACAAGCGCTTGCCAAAGAAAGGGAGTTTAGCGAACTTAAATCCCGCTTGCTCACCATCACCTCACATGAGTTTCGCACCCCTTTGGCTACCATCCACTCTTCTGCGGAATTACTAGAACATTATCGCCACCTCTGGAGCGAACAGCGACAACAAACCCACCTACGTCGCATTCAAAAATCAGTTATGCATATAACCCAGTTATTGGATGATGTATTGGTGGTGAGTCAGGATGAAACAGGCAAGTTAGAGTTTAATCCAACACTCATAAATTTGGTAGAATTTTGCCGCGATATCTTAGAAGAATTACAACAGAGCGATCGCTCACAACATGCGATCGTTTTTAGCAGTGAGTGCCAATACACAAAAGCTAACTTAGACGCCAAACTACTGCGCCAAATCTTGACTAATTTATTGTCGAATTGTCTAAAATACTCTCCCATTGGCAGTACAGTTAGGTTTTCTGTAACCACTGCCAACGAGCAAGCTATATTTCAGACTCAAGACTCTGGTATTGGCATTCCCGCTTCCGACATTGAACACATCTTTGAACCCTTCCATCGCGCCAGTAATACAGCCAATATCCCAGGAATGGGATTGGGAATGTCCATCGTCAAGCAGGCTGTAGATTTACATGGCGGCGAGATTACAGTCGAAAGTGCGATCGGTACGGGAACTACCTTTACAGTCATTCTGCCATTTTCAAGAAATTTCCATGTATAGCTAATCAATCACTTTTATTTATTGAATTTAAAAAAAAAAGTAATTGCTTGTATGCTAGAAGGTCTTTAAAGTAGAGTTAGCCGGTCAACAATAAGTTGATTGTAAAGTTTTTCTTCGCAGTAGCTTAGGGAAACGAATTCAAAGACTTTGTATCTTTAAATATGAGCTTAAAATATTACGCCTGTGGTAATCTCTAACAAATCAGAATACGCACTTCTAGCCCTGTTAGAGTTGGCAACCTGCTACCCTAACGGTGAAGCCCTACAAATTAGAGAGATAGCGGCCTTGCAAGATATCCCAAACCGCTATTTAGAACAACTCCTAGCGACATTAAGACGTGGAGGTTTAATTAAGAGTATACGCGGAGCCAAAGGTGGCTATGTTCTGGCACGAGATCCCGGAAAGATTACAGTGTTGGATGCTTTTAGCTGCATGGAAGGGTCAGATATTGTTGTCTCTCCTTCTGAGCCGACTCCTAATACGGTAGAAGGTGAGCTAATTCAGGAAGTTTGGCAAGAAGCACGTCAGGCGGCTAACTCTGTTTTGGAAAAATATACACTCCAAGACCTTTGTGAACGAAGATCGATCCGAGAACAGAAGGAGCTAATGTATTACATTTAGGAGGGATGACCAAATAATTATCGCAACACCCATTTTCCCCAAGATTTCGACCCAGTGAAAGCGGGTATGCAGATTAAATTTGAAGATTGATTAATTTAAGTTGAGCGATCGCACTGGCCTCAAGATAGAAGATATTTCTCTCAAAAGAGTTGTATTTTGGTAGAAAAGCCTATCTATGAGGTTGACAATGGAGGCGAAAAGTGAAACCTTCAACCGACGCGCACCACTAATTACTGCTGGAATTTTTCTTGGTGTGGGTCTTGGAGGGTTTATTGATGGAATTTTGCTGCATCAAATCCTCCAGTGGCATCATATGCTGAGTAACATTAGACCTCTGACAAACAGGGCGAATATAGATTTGAACATGGTGTGGGATGGGTTCTTTCATACCTTAAATTGGGTATTCACCGTGATAGGAGTTGTCTTGCTATGGCGTGCCGCAGGGCGTGATGATCTTACTTGGTCATCACAGACCTTTATTGGATCGATACTGATTGGGACTGGGTTATTCGACTTGGTTGAAGGTTTAATTGACCACCAAATTCTCGGTGTTCATCATGTGAAAGCAGGCCCAAATGAGTTAGCTTGGGATTTAGGATTTCTGGCATTTGGTGCGCTACTTGTTCTCATCGGCTGGCTAATGATAAAAATGTCAAGAGTCATTAGTCATTAGTCATTGGGCATGGGGCATGGGGCACAAGAGGCAGAGGAGCAGAGGGGCAGAGGGGAAAAACTTACTCCAACTTCTCCCCTGCTCCCCCTGCCTCCCCTGCTCCCTCGTCCCCCCACTCCCCACTCTCCTCTATGACAGATACTTTTGAAAAAACTAGCTGGAGTTGGCAGTTGTCTCAATTCCAACAACAAGCGGGTGAATGGTGGGAATACCAGTTTTACCGCTTTGAACGGGCTTTACCAGAATTGCCTACTGGATGGTCAATTAGTCCTTGGCTTAGTGAGTTGCTGAAATTCCTGTTTTGGCTGGTACTGGGATTATTTGTAGCATGGGTGGGTTGGCGATTATGGCGAGAATTCAGTCCCTATATATATTCTTGGCTAAATAGAAGTGGGAATCTCACTGATTTTCGCGTAAAAAATCGCTCTAATGAGTCATCCATTGCTCTTTTGTTGGAGCGATCGCAAGAATTTTACCGTCAAGGTAATTACCGTGAGGCTTGCCGTTGTGTTTATTTAGCAATGTTGCAGCAGTTGGATAAAAATGCGATGTCTAACGACAAGCCGCAGGGCGTCTACGCACCCCACAAACTCAGCCGTACTGATGGAGAATATCTGCAATTGCTGCGATCGTCTGTGACTCCCATACAGCCCTATGAAACTTTAATTACCACTCACGAACAACTATGTTTTGGTAATGCCGAGATTTTGCCAGATAATTATGAGCAGTGTCGGCAAGCTTATCGAGAAATTTCCCCAGAATGAAAAAGAGACGTTGCATTGCAACGTCTCTACATAAAACAAACAATATTTTATATAAAGAATTCAGAACTCAGGAGTCAGAATTCAGTATGAATTCTGTACGAGTGGGTGACGAATATTGGTTACAAGCGAGTGGAATAGTGGGCGAAAAAAATTAAAATATTCTCGCCTTAAAACTCTATCTCTTTATGGGTAGAGTATTCTGAATTCTGAATTCTGAATTCTGTATTCTGACTCCTGTTTTATTTGGTAAGAATAGCGATCGCCTTGTCCACAGCTTGCAAGGCAGTATTGACTTCCGCCTCTGTAACAATTAACGGTGGCACAAACCGGACTACTTTTGGCCCGGCTGGTACCAGCAATACACCTTCCTTGATAGCAGCATTGACGACATCGGCTGCGGTTATCTCGATGTCGGCTCGTAACTCCAAACCGTTGATTAAACCCCAACCCCGAACTTCGCCAATGTGCTGAGGATATTTTGCGGCGATCGCCTTCAATCCCGATCGCAATTGTTCGCCCCTATCTTGCACATTCTGCAAAATATTTTCCCGTTCCAATGTCTGACAAACACTTAGTGCTACACCACACACAAAAGGATTTCCACCAAAGGTGCTAGCGTGTTCCCCTGGTTGAAAAACATCGCAGAATTTCTTACTCATCATTGCACCGATGGGGACACCGCCACCTAAGCCTTTAGCACTGGTGAAAATATCCGGTTCAACGCCGAGATGTTCGTAAGCCCATAATTTGCCACTGCGCCCCATACCAACTTGCACTTCGTCGAAAATCAACAAAACGCCAGTTTCATCGCAAATCTGCCGGAGCTTTTTGAAATAGGCAACATCTCCTGGACGCACACCGCCTTCTCCCTGCAATGGCTCGATCAGAATTGCTGCTACCCGATAATCGCCTTCATCCAACTCGCTAATCGCTACTTCCACAGCGCTAATATCGTTGTAATTTACGTAGTGGAACCCAGGAACTAGGGGATCAAAATACTTTTGATACTTTGGTTGTGCCGTGGCGGTAATGGTTGCCAAAGTCCTTCCGTGGAAACTGGCATGGGCGGTTAAAATAATTGGTTTTTCAATGTCTAATACTGTGTGGGCGTATTTCCGCGCCAGTTTAATTGCAGCTTCGTTAGCTTCAGCTCCAGAGTTGCAGAAAAATACGCGATCGGCACAGGAATGATCGACAAGCCATTTTGCCAATTCACCTTGCTCAGGAATGTAATACAAATTAGAGACATGGTGCAGCTTTTGGATTTGGCGTGTTACCGCTTCTACCATTGCTGGGTGGGCGTGTCCCAAAGTACAAGTAGCAATTCCCGCTACAAAGTCCAGATATTCCCGCCCCTGCGTATCCCAAACCCTGCATCCAGCACCCCGTTCTAGGGCTAAGGGAAACCGGGCGTAGGTAGACATGACAGCTTCATTAAAGCTATCTGTATCAAAGGGACTAGATGCTGACCCTGAATCTGGGGGGATGGTGGCTTGGTCAACGAGAGTTTGTAGGCTCACTAACGCTCCTCCTGAAAGTTTTTCATTATATAGTTATTTACTAGTTTCCTAGAAATCCCTAAAAAATACTTTTTATTTAGCACAACTCGTACTTCTTCTTAGGCTAACGCTTATATAACCTCAAAGGCATGGCGGTGCTGAAAAAAATTTTGTACTCAACGCTTGAGCAAGAGTATGAGCGACAGGCAATTTCCATAGGCGCAGCCTGTCCAAATCTTGGGTAGAGTATAAGGGTTTTCTCATTGATGTCCAAAAAGCTAAGTAGTTATGAGCTATAGCAATCCGATTTGATTTCTGAATCACTCGTAGAGGTAAGGGACTGGAGATTAGGGGCAATGGGGACTGGGAAGAAGGAATAAAGCTGTACTGAGTTTTGTTCAAAAATCAAATATGAGTCCTATATTTAGATAATTTCTAAGTAAGTGGGCATGAATAATTAAAGGTTTGTAGTAAGCGACTTCAGCCCTTGCTAAGTACATAATTTCGTAACTTTATAGCGAATCCCTCTGTGTACCTCTGCGTTTCCCTCAGCGTTCTTTGCGTTTAAAACCGCTACGAATGAATGCAAAGCTGTACTAACAGACAAATTAATTAATTTTACATGGCGTAACCTAGTTTGATTTATTCTTGCCCACTTACTGAGATTAAATATACTAAAAAGGACGAATATTAAAAAGTTACTAGAAAACTAGAAAAATTAGGTTAAAAGTACTATTTTTACCTCATTCTCAACACTTGAGCAAAAATATCAACGTATCCAAAAAGAGTTGATGGCTGGGGCGATCGCTCTTGGCGGTGTTTTCTTCTTTGGCACTTTGTGGTATTGGCTAGTGGAGGGCTGGTCATGGGAAGATGCAGCTTACATGACAGTCATCACTTTAGCCACTGTGGGATATGGAGAGACGCACCCACTTGGTAGCCGAGGACGATTATTTACAATTGCCCTAATTTTGTTGGGTGTAGTCAATATCGGTTACATTGTCAACAGATTTACAGAAGCGATTATTCAAGGCTACTTTCAACAAGGAATTCGGCTACAGCAACAGAGGCGGTTAATGGAATCCCTGACAGAACATTACATTATCTGTGGATTTAGTCGGACTGGTCGCCAAATTGCCAAGGAATTTCGGGCAGAAGAGGCACCTTTTGTAGTGATTGATTCGGAGATTGAATCAGTACAAAGGGCGCAGTCTGAAGGTTACACAGCCTACCAAGGCGACGCTACATTAGATGACACACTTTTGAAAGTTGGTATTGAACGGGCGGTTTGCATCGTTGCAGCCCTTCCTTCTGATGCTGAAAATTTATACATTGTATTATCAGCTAAAACACTGAATTCGGGGATTCGAGTGATCGCACGGGCAAGTACAGAAGAAGCTTTGCAGAAGTTACGACGGGGCGGTGCAGATGAAGTCATATCCCCCTATATTACTGGTGGAAAGCGCATGGCTGCTGCGGCACTCAGACCCCAGGTGTTGGATTTTGTAGATGGGATTTTGACAGGTGCAGACCGCCAGTTGTATATGGAAGAATTTTTACTCGACCCGGCTTTCTGTCCTTTTGTGGGCCAAAGTTTGCAAAAGGCGAGATTGCGATCGCAATCTGGGGCACTGGTTCTCGCAATTCGCCGTGTTGATGGAACTTTAATCGGTGGCCCCACTGGCGATACGATTTTAATGCCAGGGGACCGGCTAATTGGTATGGGTACAGCAGAGCAATTGCGTAGCCTGAATCAAATTCTCGGCCCAATGAATTCCAAGAAACTGCGACGACCGAAAAATACTTGATTTTATTTTATTTAATTACTTTTTTATACTAATTAGATATTGTTTGTATAGTCTAATTGCGTAAACAGATTTAGACTTTCCCAAATCGCCGCTCCCGTTGCTGGTAGGCACACAAGGCACGATGAAATTCGGCACGGTCAAAATCGGGCCAGAGAGCATCGGTAATATAAATTTCCCCATAAGCCATTTGCCAGAGAAGGAAATTTGAGAGGCGCATTTCTCCACTGGTGCGAATTAATAAATCTGGGTCTGTAATTCCGGCTGTGTACAAGTGGCTCTCAAACACCTGTTGATTAATTTCATTGGGTTGGAGCATACCTTGCTGCACTTGCTTTGCGATCGCCTGACAAGCTTGTAAAATTTCCTGCCGTCCGCCATAATTAGTTGCTACTGAAAATCGGATACCACGATTATTCTTAGTTTCCTCCATTGAACGGGAAATTTCTTGTTGGAGCGATCGCGGCAAGTCTTGCAAGTTCCCCACAAACTTAATTTGAACATTCTCTTCGACCATTTCCCGCAGTTCTTGGCGCAAAACTCTTTGAAACAGAGTCATCAAAAAATCTACTTCTTCCTGCGGTCTTTTCCAGTTCTCCGTTGAAAAAGCATAAGCTGTCAGCGCCTGAATTCCCCAATCCTGACAACAGCGAAGTAAATCCTTGAGAGCATCTACCCCTCGCTTATGACCCATAATTCGGGGTAGACCCTGACGTTTAGCCCATCGACCATTACCATCCATAATTACCGCAACGTGCTGCGGCAATAGTTCTCGTTTTAAATCAGTAGGTAAATCTTGCAGTTTAGTTTGTTGTGCTGTCATTTTTTATCTCGAGAAGCGGTCGATGGTAATCTGAGTAAACGTGAAGCTAGTGCTAGTGTCTTGCCACCTATCCGACGAACAAAACTCAACAGACCAGGAGCAACAGCTTCCCTATCTACGGTTGGAGACAAAAGAGCTTCTAATGACTCTTTCAGTTTCCGAATCGTCAGCGGTCTATTTAGGGTTCCCCGTTCCGCTAAGGAAATAGAACCCGTTTCTTCAGAGACAACGACACAAATGCAATTTTCGACCCGCTCAGTAATTCCCATTGCCGCTCGGTGGCGTGTTCCCAACTGGCGCGAGGCTGTGCGTCCCGAAAGTGGTAAAATTATACCCGATGATATAATCCGTGAGCCACGAATCAATGTCGCTCCATCGTGTAACAAAGTTTTCGGCTGAAAAATTGTCTGGATTAGTTCTTTAGAAACTTCCGCATTTAGCTTTACTCCTGGCACAGAAAAATCTCGCTCATCAATTGGCCCTGTGGTTTCCACAATTAGTAAAGCTCCAATGCGGTTTTTTGACAATTCTTTAACAGCCTCAACAATTTCATCAATTACACTATCAGATTTGGGGATTGCCAGACGGTCGGGTTGAAACATCTGGCGGAATTCGCCACGCCCCAATTGCTCCAAAAACCGCCGAAACTCTGACTGTAGAGCAACTGCCATTGCCACAGCACAACCAATCACCAACTTTTCTAGTACAAAACTTAGCAGAGGTAGTCCGAATCTGCCACTTAGTGCTGAGGCTAGCATTAAGATAATGAATCCCCGCACCATCCATAGTGTCCGGCGCTCACTAATAATAACTAGTATCATGTACGTCAGCGCCAGCACCAACACAATATCCAGAGTCCCAAGTAGCAAGGACTGTGACCACCCCAGGTTTGCCAGCCATTGCTTCCACCAATCTCTCATGACATCTGGATTAAACTTTTGCCTCTAATTACGGTTAGTCATTTGTCATTTGTTATTTGTCATTTGTTATTAAACCGCGTCTACTGTGAAAACCGTAGTTTTTTGTAATGAGGCTAAAGCTCAAAACTCAAGCCACGACAGAATAATATACTCTTTTCAAAAACTATAGGTTTCAAAATAGACGGGGTTTAGCTCCTAGCTAATGACCAATTATCAAGGACTAATGACTATTTTTTAGCCTTTCTGGTAGGCGATCTTGTCGAATTAAATCTTTATAAGTTTCACGTTGCAAAATTAAATTTGCTTCGCCATTCGCCACTACGACTGCTGCCGGTCGGGGCAAGCGGTTGTAGTTAGATGCCATACTGTAATTGTACGCACCAGTTCCCATAACTACGAGAATATCCCCTGGTTCAGTCTTTGGGAGGAGAGCATTTTTAATCAGAATATCTCCTGATTCACAATGTTTACCAGCAATTGTGACTGTTTGGGTTAAAGGTGAAGACATTTTATTGGCAACAACTGCCCGATAAACTGATTGGTAAGTAATCGGGCGGGGATTATCGGACATTCCCCCATCGATCGCTACGTAGGTACGAATTTCTGGAATAACTTTGGATGAACCAATAGTATAGGCAGTAACGCAAGCTGTGGCAATTAGCGATCGCCCTGGTTCACTCAATAATTTCGGCAAAGGCAGATTTTCAGCTGCACAAGTTTCTTGGACAACTTCACAAATCGCCTTCACCCACTCTTCAATACTTGGGGGATCGTCTGATTCTGTGTACTTAATCCCCAAACCGCCACCAACATTTAACTCTGTAATATTTAAACCATACTTCCTGGCATCCCGTAGCCACTGCACCATGACAGCAGCCAAATCTTGATGCGGTTGGCGCTCAAAAATTTGGGAACCAATATGAGCGTGTACCCCTATACAATTAAGGATAGGTTGTTGACTGACAAAAGCAAACACCTCATCTAAATCGTTGGGATCAAAGCCAAATTTGCTATCTAAGTGTCCCGTGCGAATATATTCGTGAGTGTGGCACTCAATACCAGGAGTTAACCGTAGCATGATGCGGATTGGAAGAGAGGGTTGGGCTATTTCCACAAGGGTACGTAACTCATACCAGTTATCCGCCACAATGGTGACATCAGACTCGATCGCTAAAATTAATTCTTCACGAGATTTATTATTTCCGTGAAGATAAATTTTATCGGGACTAACACCCGCTTGTAAGGCGGTGTAAAGTTCGCCTCCAGAAACTACATCGATTCCTAAACCTTCTGATGCTGCGATCGCACAAACTGCTAAACAATTCCAAGCTTTTGAGGCGTACAATACTTGAGATTCGCCCTTGTAGTATTGCTTGAAAGTATCTCGGTATTGCTGACAAGCCGAACGCAGGGTTTCTTCATCTAAAATATATAAAGGTGAACCAAACTGCTCAACTAGGGTCGTGACATCACACCCACCAATTTCCAAGAGGTCATGATTATGGACTCTGGCAGTTAAGGGTAAAAGTTCCTGATTAGGCGATGGATTTGCCTTGCTGTCGTGCCTTTGAGGTAAATATTGACTTCCAGAATGTTGAACCCCAGTGGGGTGAGTCGATACCATAACTATAAAAGTTTTCCTTGTTCAAATTACGGGCTTTGAGTTTGTCTCCCGATTCCCAGTGTACAAAGGGTTTGTAACGTTATTCAATAAATGTGATTTCATTAGACTTAGAAATTAAATTACTGACATCAGAAAATCTCAGTGCTATTCTGGAACTCGATCGAGCTTGTTTTGGTGGACTTTGGACTCTGGACGGCTACAAACGAGAATTGGATAGTCCCAACAGCGATTTACTCGGTTTATTTTCTCCGTCCTCCAGCATCAGTTTGCTAGGAATGGGTTGCTTCTGGTCAATTTTAGACGAAGCCCACATTACAATTTTGGCGGTTCATCCTCAATATCACCGTCAAGGAATGGGTGCGGCTTTATTATATTCACTCATTAAGACAGCTTGCGATCGCAAAATGGAGCGAGCTACCCTCGAAGTCCGAGCTTCCAACTTGGCGGCAATATCTTTATATCAAAAATTTGGCTTCAAAACAGCTGGGCGGCGGCGGCGCTACTACCAAGATAACGATGAAGATGCTTTAATCCTTTGGCTGCCAGATTTACAACACCGCAAATTTAAAGCAACTTTAGACCAATGGTATTCCATTGTCAGCGATCGCCTGGAAAAATCCTTTTGGCACTTGCTTTTTAAGTAGTTGGGCATTATTAATTTTGATCTATTCGGGCTTGCGATCGCCCTCAGCAAAAAAATGCAACTTTATTACGCTAATTTAAATTTAAATATATTATTAAAAATTATTATCTCATAAGAATATAATATATAAATTATTTTTACTTGATATTAAAAAATATATATGTTAAATATAAATGTTTGGGATTGAGTAAAAAAACCCTTAATCTAAGCAGTCAGCTATTTGTAATAAATCCCAAAAACGCTGGTGAACTAAAGCTCCTCAGTACACTAGCCAGATAAGAGTAGTCAATAGTTAACAATTAGCCCATCAACTAAAGTCATAGCTTCAGGATGTCTATAATCTGTTATACAGGCATCCAAAAGCTTTGCCTGTGCTAAAATCAGCATACCGGCACGACCGCAGATGATGGGATAAAGCCATGTTTGAGCGCTTCACTGAAAAAGCCATTAAGGTAATCATGCTGGCCCAAGAAGAGGCCCGCCGTTTAGGTCACAACTTTGTTGGAACCGAGCAGATCCTCCTGGGTCTAATTGGCGAAGGCACTGGTGTGGCTGCAAAGGTGCTGAAATCAATGGGCGTCAATCTCAAAGATGCCCGAATTGAAGTTGAAAAAATTATAGGACGGGGATCGGGCTTTGTTGCCGTGGAAATTCCGTTTACGCCACGGGCAAAGCGAGTTTTAGAACTATCCTTGGAAGAAGCACGCCAACTGGGGCATAACTACATTGGCACCGAGCATCTGCTGTTGGGCCTAATCCGCGAAGGGGAAGGCGTCGCAGCCAGGGTGCTAGAAAACCTCGGTGTGGATCTATCTAAGGTAAGAACCCAAGTCATCCGCATGTTGGGAGAAACTGCCGAAGTTTCACCAGGCGGTTCATCCGGGCGCACAAAAACCCCGACTCTGGATGAATTTGGTTCAAACCTGACCCAGATGGCGATTGACAATAAGCTCGATCCAGTGGTGGGACGCGCCAAGGAAATTGAGCGAGTGATTCAGATATTGGGTCGCCGAACCAAAAATAACCCAGTGCTGATTGGGGAACCAGGGGTTGGTAAGACAGCGATCGCTGAAGGTTTAGCTTCACGCATTGCCACCAAAGATGTCCCTGACATCCTCGAAGATAAACGCGTCGTTACCTTGGATATTGGTTTGCTCGTAGCAGGAACCAAATATCGGGGTGAATTTGAAGAACGCTTGAAAAAAATCATGGATGAAATCCGCTCGGCGGGTAATGTCATTCTCGTGATTGATGAGGTACACACCTTAATTGGTGCGGGTGCAGCAGAAGGTGCTATTGACGCAGCAAATATCCTCAAGCCAGCTTTGGCCAGGGGTGAGTTGCAGTGCATCGGCGCTACAACCCTAGATGAATACCGGAAGCACATCGAGCGAGATGCAGCCCTAGAGCGACGTTTCCAGCCAGTAATGGTTGGCGAACCTACAGTTGATGAAACAATTGAAATTTTATATGGTCTGCGCGAACGCTACGAGCAACACCATAAACTGAAAATCTCCGACGAAGCATTAGTGGCGGCGGCGAAGTTATCAGATCGTTACATTAGCGATCGCTTCCTCCCAGATAAAGCCATCGACTTAGTTGATGAAGCTGGTTCTAGGGTGCGCTTGATTAATTCCCAACTGCCACCCGCAGCCAAAGAGTTAGATAAAGAACTGCGTCAGATATTAAAAGAAAAAGATGACGCGGTGCGCTCTCAAGACTTCGACAAAGCTGGAGAACTGCGCGATCGCGAAATGGAAATCAAAGCCGAAATCCGGGCGATCGCTCAAAGCAAGACCAATGCAACTGGCACAGAAGGTGAAGAACCAGTAGTTACAGAAGAAGACATTGCTCACATTGTCGCTTCTTGGACTGGAGTACCGGTGAATAAACTCACCGAATCTGAATCTGAAAAGCTGCTGCACATGGAAGACACCTTGCACCAGCGTTTAATTGGTCAAGATGAAGCTGTGAAAGCAGTTTCACGGGCAATTCGTCGCGCTCGTGTTGGCTTGAAAAATCCCAACCGACCCATAGCTAGCTTTGTCTTCTCTGGGCCTACTGGTGTAGGTAAAACCGAGTTGGCGAAATCCTTAGCTGCTTACTTCTTCGGTTCCGAAGAAGCGATGATCCGCTTAGATATGTCCGAATACATGGAGCGTCACACCGTCAGCAAACTGATTGGTTCCCCTCCAGGTTATGTTGGTTATAACGAAGGTGGTCAGTTGACCGAAGCCGTGCGGCGGCGACCTTACACCGTGGTGTTGTTCGACGAAATCGAAAAAGCGCACCCCGATGTATTCAACATGCTGCTGCAAATTTTGGAAGACGGTCGGTTAACTGATGCTAAAGGTCGCACGGTGGACTTCAAGAACACCTTGCTGATTTTAACTTCCAATATTGGTTCTAAGGTAATTGAAAAAGGCGGTAGCGGTATCGGCTTTGAATTCTCCGAAGATGCCAGCGAGTCAACTTACAACCGGATTCGCTCTTTGGTCAACGAAGAACTCAAGCAGTACTTCCGTCCAGAGTTCCTCAACCGACTCGATGAAATTATCGTCTTCCGTCAGTTGAACAAGCCGGAAGTGACTCAAATCGCCGAAATTATGCTCAAGGAAGTATTTGGTCGTCTGACGGAAAAGGGTATCACCTTAGAAGTCACAGACCGCTTCAAGGATCGTTTGATCCAAGAAGGTTACAGTCCCAGCTACGGCGCAAGGCCATTACGTCGGGCAATTATGCGTCTGTTAGAAGATAGCCTAGCAGAAGAAATTCTGTCTGGTCGTATCAAAGATGGCGATACAGCCCTTGTTGATGTGGATGAAAATGGCATTGTCCAAGTTAGTTCTCAACAGCGTCGGGAATTGTTACCTCAAGGTGTTGAGTAAGATTTAGGGTTTGGGATTTAAGTCTCAAATAAAAATTAGAAAACGGTAGAGTGTTTATTGCTCTACCGTTTTTTTATTGTCAAATCAATTAGAGCATAAGCTATTTTGCATTTTTAAAGAAGATGATTGAGAACCACTTGCGTCAGTCCTCTGTGATTTACGCAAGTGTCACAAGCGTCTACTAAGGTCAGTAGCTACTCGTCAATTAGCCACCCACGCTCTATTCCGTGTTCAATTCCGCCAGTCCAGTCCATTTTCAAATGGTTCCGCACTTTATAAAATAGATGTTGAACTACAACTGGATTAATCGAATTTTTAACATATTTGTCTTCATATCTAAATTCTCGATCAGTATTTTTTTGCTGACGTAGTACATAAATTTGGTCAACCTTGTACTTCCGAAGATTGACATCACTGGTCAGCTTAATCCACTCCATAAGTACAACATACAAACTATTTGGATTTCTTGCCTTTAAATCCTCTGCTGCTCGTGATGAACCTTCGAGCATAGTTTTATCGAGATATGTCTTACATTCAATCGCAACAACTGGAATATCGAAAATGTGTGTTTCGGTGTTTCCTGTAACTGTAACTTCAGAGTAATTTTCCGGTTCCTCTTTAAGAAGTGAGAGGATTTCGCCAGGATTTTCATCTTTCTCCGGTGGAGTTGCTGCTTCAAATGATGCTTGAATAGTTGCTCCAATTACAAAGTCATGATCTTTCTTTTCAATACGTGCATACGGTCGTTTAAGCATCTCAGAGTATTTTGGCGGTACAAAGAAAATATCTTTGAATGTATGTGATTTGCCGATGAGAGCATTTTCTCCAAAGTCTCTGACTAAATCTTTAAACAGATAGTACAAAAATTCCTCCAGCACACTAGAGTGAAGGTTCGATCTAGAATCAAACTTCTCAGCATAATGTTGCTGGTCTAAAAAGTCCTTATATTTGGATAGAAGTTCTACTCTAATAGCAATAATTGCGTCATCTTGATCGGTAGGTATTGATGTAGGGCCAACTAATTGGAAATTAGCTGAACGCCACTTATCATACTCAGTTCTAATCTCACTGAGATATTTTTTACTATCAACATCTCTGTATTTTGTGCGGTGATTCTCCTTTTGTTCAAGATTAGAGCCGTGAACTAAAGGGTTCCTATCGCTTTTGGGCATAGCTCTAATTTCTCTTGAAGATGAAGTGCGATCGCTTTTGCAAGAAGAGGTGGTACAGCATTACCTACCTGATTGTACTGGCAAAGAAACTTCTCATCAAATCTCTCTTCCCGATGTAATAATTTGTGAGATACAACAGTCTTCTTCCCTAGAAAACGATAAGTGTCAGGAAAAGATTGGACACGCGCCCCTTCACGGGCTGTCAAATTGCGATGTTGGAAAGGATGAAGGAAATTAGCGTAAAACGAAGCTGCTATTGTATGTGATGGTTTATACGGATTTAAACGTCGATTATTCTGGTCATAACTTATCTGAGATAATTCACCATTTCCACTACGTCGTCTAGCCCCATGTTCTTTTGGTGCGTCTGAACTTGATTCACCCCATTGAATATGTTTAAAGCGTTCTACAAGCCTCTGAGAATGATCCATTGCAACATGATTGTAAAGTGTTTTACTGCCATTCCTAATCCAATTTTGATAGCTATTTAGAGGTTCTGAAATGTAAGGTTGTTCCTCTTCTCCCTCACGTGCATTTAGTGGTGGTAAATCTGAGATAGCATCCCACAAGCTTAGGGCAGGAAGTAAACTCATACGTGCAAATATTGATAATTGAGAGCTATGGATATCCAATAAATTGAATGAATGTGTTCTTGGAGGAATATTTAATTCTCTCCCTGTTTTATTTCCAACAACAAATATCCGCTCTCTGATTTGCGGTACACCATATTCAGCAGCATTTAATGACCATACTTCTACAAAATATCCAAGATTCGCAAAAGTTTCTTTAATAATATCTATTACTTTTGTGCCTTCAAAATTTTGGCGTGAAAGTAAACCTTTAACATTCTCCATTACAAAAGCTTTAGGTTGAAGAAAACAGATCCACTGAGCAAAGTTAATGAATAAACTATTTCTAGGGTCTTTAGGATCTTTTTGTGCTGGCCCGGCAATACTAAAACCTTGACATGGAGGGCCACCAATAACAATATCCGGTTTGAAGAGACAGATATTTTTAACGCTACTTGCAGTGTTTAAATCACGGATATCTTGTTGAATAACTGTCATATTAGGACGGTTATGACGCAGTGTATCACAAGCCCAGGCATCAATCTCAACCGATAAAGGAACAGAGAAACCTGCCATCTCGAAACCTAGACCGAAGCCGCCAGCCCCAGCAAACAAATCAATAGTTATAGGTTGTGCTGTTACCATAGGCTCTTAATGTGGTTACTCATAGCGTTTACCTTCTAAACACTCTAGGATGATACGCTTGTACCCCTTTGTCAACCTGCCATACAGTTGTTCGAGTTAAAATATCCTGGCTATAAGTAATTTTTGGTATTTTTAATGACAAACGCACAATTGTTAATGTCACTAAGAATTTTTTAAGGAGAAATTGTCGAAATCTTCGCGGAAGGAGAACCTCACGCTTATAGTAGTAGTGGTGAAGCTGGTGACTATCTAGCAAAGTTATTAGCTGGACATTTTATGCAGAGACACGATTTTACTTGCATCTCTACAATGTCTTTTCATGAGTTTTATTCTGCGTTCACAAATTCCAAATAGCCATTGCTAAGTTCTTTCACTGCTAAATCATAAAATTGCTTACCATGTTCAGGCGTTGCTAAAGCTGGATTTGATCCCATGCGTCCATCTGGATAACGTACTCGAAAGTCAGCAGCGCTATAAATCCGATGTCCACTTGCAACTTCTGGTGAAAGAGGTGCTTGCTTAATCGCCTCTGGATAAACGTACTGCGTGAGGGCTACTTCACTTGGCGTTGCATGAGAACCTTCTTGATCCCCATATAATTCTTTAGCTAGCTTATATACAGAACCGCACATAAACCAGTTTGCCACTTGACATTGCACTTGTTGAGCATTGGCAATCTGCAAATCTTCTAAATACGCGTAAGTTTCTGAAAAAGCAGCTTTGAGGGTGGCGATATTACCGCCATGTCCGTTAATAAAGTAGAATTTGCTAAAACCAGCTTTGGCTAAACAAGTTACATAATCTCGCACTACTTGAATTAAAGTGCTGGGACGCAGACTGATTGAGCCAGGAAAAGCAGTATGGTGCAATGCCATGCCCACATTGATTGTAGGGCCGACGATCGCTTGAGTTGCATCACCTACACCAGCTGCGATCGCTTCTGCACAAATAGCATCAGTACCAATTAACCCCGTTGGCCCATGTTGTTCTGTGGAACCAATAGGAAAAATAATACCCTTTGACTGCTGTAAATAAGCTTCGACTTCTTGCCAAGTACTTAAATGCAGTAACATTCTTAATAATTTTCCTCAGTAAAATTGTGGTGGGATGAAACCTTGTGCCGCTAAACAGCATCTTCTGTAACTAAACTCCCACTAACACGATTATGAACTCTCTGGATTTTTTGTGCTGGCGATCCCACAAGATTCCCGACTTCTTTTTGAGAAATCGGGGATCTTTGTCCACTGCAAAATTTGGAGATAATTAGACTATCTATTTCTACGAATATTGTTTAGGGATGCAGTTGCAACAAGTTTCGACAGAGATGGATATAAGCAATTTACCGATTCTGCCATTTTATCCTACGATACTCGCCGCGAACTTTCCCATAATAGAAATCAAAATTGATTTATGAAATGTTGCTTTTCTGGATAATCAAGAAAAAAGTTGATCGATTTTGATTTTTGACTACTCAAAGTAATAATGCTTCTTTACGTCCTTTGTAATTATCCCATGTACAGGACATACCAGCCGGGAAAATCACTAAATTGCCCTTACCCATTTGCACTGCTGCTCCGCCATCAAGAGTAACAAGTACGTCACCTTCCAAAAAGTAACAAGTTTCTTGAGAATCATAAGTCCAAGGGAATTTTGAAACTTCCTTTTTCCAAATTTCCCATTTCAATACACCTAATTCATTGAGATATTCAAGTCTTAAGTTGATGCTCAATTTTAATTTCCATATTGTTTTTTTCTAGTTATATTCAGCAGTAAGATTGAATATCCTCTCCACACTGATCTACTAGATAACACAAAGCGCGAAAACGCAAGTAGACAAGTTCGTTATAAAGCGGATTCAGCTTGCACATTGGCGGAATATGAGCTATTTTGCGGCCAAAAAGCATGATATCACGCTCGAATGGACACTGAGCAGGAATTACTTTAGCAATAAATTTGGCTAATTTCCGATTCTGAATCTCGATTTTATCGAGCCATTGACGTAATGGTTGCAATAAATCTAATTTGGGTTGAGCAAATTGCTTTTTACTACCTATTTGATTCTTTTCTTCTAAAGGTTTAATAAAAGCAGGCAAAAAAATACGATGACTCTGTGTTTTAAGCATAGTTTTAGGCAAGGCTTTCCTTGTGTAGATGAACTATTTACCGATCGAAAATGTTCAATATTTTTGGTCAATTTGCATTGTGCTTGTAGATTCAGAAGAAAAGTAAGCATAATGCAAACAATTTACATGCATCTTTGGGAAGGGAAATGGTTTAACTAATTGTTATTTAAGCCCACCAAATGATGAATAACTGTCCCGTTAAATACAAAATAACAAAGAAAATATAAAAATGGCATTTCTTTAACTTATCGATTTCTAATCTTACAGATAGGAGTCTTATATATTAGATATAAATGCTTGGTTCTGAAACTGACTAGTATCTAAAGATATAGTTTATGACAGACAAACACAGTTTTGTTCTGACCCTACATACATTTCGCTAGGATTAGCCCCCTAATATCTTTCAATTTTAGAGTATTGAATATCCATATAATTGTCTGATATACTACATAAACTAACCTAGATATTATCTAATAAGTAGTAATAAATCGATTGATAAGTCAAAACAAATATAAGGACTTACACAAGAGCAAAGGGCACTTGTACTGAGTAAATCTACAGTTTTTTTATATAATCAGCTTTGTCCAACTACTACTCACTGTGAGATTTTGCCGTTAGCAGAGCCTCTTATAGAAAAATATTGGTTATTTTCCCCAGTTCTCACTCCCCGATTATGAAAAACTTAGTTATTTAAAATATCTTAACCCAGTATTAACCTGATATTTGCTGATATATTTTACATTCTGTTGCTCTAATCTTGTCAGCAATTTAGCTGGAAATGTCTTTGGTGAATATATAGGACGATACCAAGGTTGGTTATTAAAGTAATTTTGCAATTCAGTATTCTCAAAACCGCGGCCATGAATGGCAAAAATCGAATTTCGCATAATATCGAGTTCAAAACCGCTTTTCCCATCCAAATCTGCATCAGTTACAAGTCTTTGAGAAAGCCAGAGATAATTGTTGAGAGTTGTGGGATCAACTGGCGGTATTGATGTACTCGCGGAAGGTGATGGAGTTGGAACAGATGGGGTCGTTGGTGTCAATGTGAGAGTTTCTATGACTGGGCTTGTAACATTTGACGGTGTTTCTGAAGGTAATACCGTTTTATCTGCTATGGGTTGAGAAGATTTGGGTAACACTTGACTAATAATCACAGATGCACCAATTAACCCACCTGCTATCAAACTGCCCATGAGAATATTATTCTGACTATTACTACTTTGAGGGCTAGGCTGTGGTTTGATAGGCACTGTCTGAGGTGGCGGTGCGGAGACTACAGTCGGTTGAGTCAAGAGGGGTTGCGTCGGTGGAATTGGATTTGCTATGCTCTGCAAATAATCCAGCATTGCTCTGGCTGTAGGGTAGCGATCGCCCGATCGATTACTCTTGCCATAATTGGGCTAACATGACTGGCATATTGCCGCCAGACAATTTCAGCCGTTTGAGAATCGGTTTCTAGTTGTTGCGCCTGTTTACCAGTGAGCAAATAAATTACCGTCATTCCTAAACTGTATAAATCACTAGAATAAACAGGTCTACCTGCGGCTTGTTCGCTCGGCATATAGCCAGGTGTACCAATTACAATGGAACTGGTAGGATTGCCTTGAGAATTTACTACTGTTCCCATTGACTCCCGCACAGCACCAAAATCAATTAGCACTGGTTTAGCATCCCGATGACGCACAATAATATTATCTGGCTTAATATCGCGGTGAACAATATGCTTCGAGTGAACGTAATCCAGGACAGGTAATAAATTCATGAATAATTCCTGGACAGCACCTTCACTAAATAGCCCCTGCTTCTGGACTTTTCCAGTTAAGGTATCGCCTTCAACCCATTCTTGAACTAAGTAAAATTGTCCACCTGAAGAGAAATAGGCATATAATGCCGGAATTTGGTCATTTGTGCCACCGAGTTCTTCTAAAATAGCTGCTTCGCGTTGAAACCTCTCTTGGACTAACTGGTAAATTTGGGGATTGTTGTGAATCGGTCTTAGCTGTTTAACCACACAATGGCGCTTTGAAGGCATATACGTATCTTCAGCTAGATAGGTTTCACCAAATCCACCAGCGCCCAGTGTGCGGATAACTTGATAGCGATCGTTCAGCAGCTGTATTGTCATGGGAGATTATAAACGATATTCAATAAGATAGTTTTCCCCAAAACTACCTTCATTTTAAATCTAGTAAACCTTCTTCTTTCAATTTAGGATTGAAGCGAATCTGCATTTGCAAACCACGCACTTCTAACAATTGCGTTGAAATTTCTGCTTCTACTCTCCGTGCCACGTTTTTAAGAACTTTTATTTGTGCTAATTCATCATTAGCTGGATTTTGATAACTTGCCTGTTCTTCAGGTGTCATTACAACTTTGACATCAATGGGATGAGTCCATTTTTCCTTCTTATCCCCATTACCCCAAGGCACACTGCCATTTTCAGCAATCCAAGCATTTTCAGTATTTTCTAAAATTGCGCGACTAGGACGTTCAATAGTTTGAACTTTTACCCAATAGCATTGCTGTGGCTGACGAATTAAATGCTGCTTCAGGCTAAGATAAACATCACGGGAATATCCTACAAATTGCAGCACTTTGTTTTTGTCAAAGATAGCATATACCCCGATTTTACTTTGAAATTGTTCGGGTAATTGCCCGCGATCGTCTATATAAGGAATATATTCCAGAGTTGCCAAAGAAGAAAGATTTGTTTCAGAAGCCATAGATCAAATATCAAACTTACTATTTGCCTTCAGAATTGAAAATTGCGAATTATAAAAAAGTTATCTTTAAAATTATTCATTACTCAATTAATTTTTGGTAAATTGCACAAAGGCGACTGGGCTTAAAAATCTTAGCACTGAACATGAAATTTGGTGGCACATTAATGATGACATACTCATCAGATTCATGATATTTTTCAAATTCCGCTGGCATTCCTTTAGTGGTTGTTAAGCTGTAAGGAACTGGTTGGAAAAGTAATTTTGTAAATTTAAGTCGCTCACACCCCAACTGTTGGCAAATTTGGTTCAAGAAAGCAACGCTTGTCAATAAATTGAATAGAGTTTCTTGAGCTTGAGCTTCAAGAGTGAAACTGCCATCAAAGCTATGAACTATTTTAAGTGACATTTTATTGTATTAATAGCTAGTTATTAACGACTAAATGATATGAGATAGGCAATATATTACAGATTATTAGGCAACTAAGTCTACTTTTTTGTATAGATGTGTTTGCTGAAAAGTAACAACTTTAAATGTTCAGCCTATTAAATTGTAAGACTTCTGTCAGCTACATAAGGAAGCTGCCATAGTTAATAATCATGAAGTTTAACAAATGTTCAAGCATAGGTGATTTCTGCTTGCTCTGTGTTGAAAAAATAAGCTTAATTCTTTGAAACATAATTAAGTTTAGGTGTAAGCAAGATCCATTTTGGCATTGTGACGCGATCGGCATATCTAAATTTAGTTTTAGTTTAGAATGTTAAAACCTTTTTTTATCTAGTCTATTTTTCGGTAAATACTTCACGTTAATGTGGGCATGAATACTGAGATAAACCAAAAGCCCCAGGCTGTGGGGCGTGGGGCTTTTGGTTATGAATTATAAAACCTGGCATCGAGCTATTTTTGCGTAGGGCTACCCCTAAACT
>NZ_JBALDU010000075.1:0-7870 GCF_036917235.1 Nostoc sp. | reverse complement strand
GCCTGAGGTAAAACATCGGGAAATTTCTTCGCTAGGGCAGCCAATGCTTCAAATCGCTTCTCCTCATTACCGATTTCTTGGGCAGCATCAATAGCCTGAGGTAAAACATCGGGAAATTTCTTCGCTAGGGCAGCCAATGCTTCAAATCGCTTCTCCTCATTACCGATTTCTTGGGCAGCATCAATAGCTTGGGGCAACACTTTAGGAAATTCATTTGCCAGAGAGGATAATATTTCAACACTATTTTCACTACCTCTAATTGCTTGAATAGCATCAATAGCTTGAGGTAGAACCTCGGGAAATTTCTTCGCTAAAACAGCCAATGTTCTGGCTCGAGAATCATAATTATATATGTAGTCATTAATATGGATATACCAGTAAGTTGTTATTAAATTAGCATTGAGAACATTAAGAGCCTGAGGCAACAATTCTATTGATAACCTGCTAGTCAAGGCAATCAATATTTCAGAACGATCACGTGAAGTTTCAACTGTTTCAGCAGCGTTAAGGGCTTGGGGCAACAACTCTATTGGTAATTTATCGGCTAAAGCAACCAATACTCTAACTCGATCTGCCCCATTGGTAATTACTTGAGCAGCATCGAAAGCTTTGGGTATTAATTCTATTGGTAATTTATCGGCTAAAGCAACCAATACTGTAGCTCGATGTGCCCCATTGGTAATTACTTGAGCAGCATCGAAAGCTTTGGGTATTAACTCTGTTGGCAATTTGTTAATTGAAGCAACCAGCACTGTAGCTCGATCCTCATCCTTCATTACTTGAGCAACATCAATCGCTTGAGTTACCAAATGTATTGGCAACTTATTAGCTAGAGATGCTAATAATCTTGAATAGCCTTCACTCCCAAGCATTTGTATTTGTGCTACGTCAAGAGCTTGGAATACTAATAAATTTTTTTTTTGCTAGAGCAATTAGTACTCTAGTTTGATATCCCTTATCCTTGATTGTCTGAGCAATATCAAGAGCTTGAGGCATCAACTCTTCTGGTAACTTGTCATCTAAAGCAAGTAGGATCTCACATCGACGGTACTCAGGATTAGTTTTGATTACAGCATTTAAAACTTGATGTATCAACTGTGTTGGTAGTTGTTTGACTAAGGCGTTCAATGCTTTGGAACGACAATCAACAACCTCAATCTCTTGTGCGATTGCGAGAGCTTGAGGTAGTAGTGCTGATGGTAGCTTATCAGCTAAAGTAACTAATGCATCAGATCGGTCAAACACTGAACCAATTGCTTCTGCTGCACTCAAAGCTTGAGTCCAAGCTTTTGCCAGCTTGTCAGCTAATACTACGTCTAAAGGTTGGACTTGAATTTTTGCCATCCTGTCAGATAAAGTTGCTAGTATTCTAGCTCTATCAGATACGCGTTCAATCTTTTGTGCGGTTTCTATCACTTCATGAAGAACCTTCGTTTGAATTTCAACAGGTAGATCCTTTAGCAAAAATAATAAATTCTTTGCCCGAAGTTCAGGAGTAGTGTTCCGTGCATAAGTTAAAGCTTTAGCCGGTGTCCAAGACTCGTGTTTATGTTTAATAAGAGCCGCCATTAGTTCTGTTGGAATCTCTGTCAAACTATGAATCGAAGCTTTGATCAAAGCATAACGGCACTGTAATCCAATGCTTCTTCCCGGTTCCTGAGTATATGCTTCATCCACTTTCGTCCATGCTAATTCTATATCTGCTATAAAGCCAGCAGTATCTCCTTCATCATCCTTCACCTTAAACCAGGCGTTCTTTCCATGCTTCTCCAGACTCAACAATATATGCAGTTCTTCTACACGATCCGCCTTCACCAAATGTTGAGCTATATACTTCCGCCCATAGGCATCGATTCGCTCTAGCTCCTGCCAAGACTTAGACCTTCTCTTACAATAGTCAATAATCCGTTGATGCTGTTTTCGCTCGTTGCACCAAAAATCTGGATTGTGGTCTTCATCTAGTAAGTAGTCCCGTAGAGATTGATGAAAAATGGAATAAATTTCTTTATTTTGCTCATCAGTCTCTACATCAAAAAATTGACGAGCAATTCTGATGCTGCCCCTAACATCTTCAGAATCGATCTTAGTAAAGTTTGAGATTTGCTTCTCAGAAATTGGTTCCAGGGCAACGGTCAATACTCCAAAAATAGGTTTATATCGTTCGCTCCAGTCTTCTTCTGAGAAGCGAGACAGAAAGCCGTGATAAATGTCATCAATGCTCTTCGGCAAAGCTGCTAGATTGTCCAAAGCCTGTCGCTCTGCTTCAATATCGTTCAGCAACAGCATTGTATACAAGAAATTTCCGTGGGAAAGGTTTGTAATCTCGCTAATCAAAGTTTGCGGTTGCGCCTGATTAACCTGCAAGCGATTCTGTAAAGCAGGTTGGGCAACACGATTATTTAAATACTCTCTAATATCAGACAGGCTTTCGTCCGACTTTTCTTGTAATTGATAAGGCTTTAATGGTTCAAATCCCCGCAAGACCCGACGCTCAGGACGAGAAGTCATGACAAAGCGAACCCAAGAAGGTAAACTGGTTGATTTAGATAACTGGGTCAGCAGCTTTACCAAATTAGTGCCTGTAGTAGTTACAGCTTCATCCAGAGAGTCAATCAAAATAATTGCCAAAGCAGGCTGTTCTTGCTGACGCTCCGCATACATTCTCTGCAACTCTTCCAGGGGTGCCCTAATCAAAATATCCAGTTCATTCTCAGGGTCACTTTCCTTCAGATTTTCGATGTAAACCCCTGTGACTTCACTTCCGGTCATTGAGCCAATATTGATATTGACCTCTATTCGCAGATGAACAGGCTTGATTGTATTTGCTAAAGCATGACCATAATCTGGAAGATGCTCTCCTAATTGGGCTGCTAGTGATCGCAAAATTCGCCCCGGTCTAACAGTTTCCACATCCCCAGCCCGACAAAAGTGATAGGCAGCCACATCATCGCGGATTTGGGTTAAACGAGCGGCGATCGCACTTTTCCCCACTCCCGGTTCTCCAGTCAAAATGAAGAATCTTTCATTTTCCTGTTGCAACCATCGGTCAATTTCCTTGAAAACCCACTCTCTACCCGTAAAGTTTTCGGTGAGTCTTTCGATATCACGCTCAAAGGCGATCGCTTTTAATTGGGTTGAAATAGTTCCAATCATGGGATGTGCTTTAGGTACGGATGAATGCTTGATGTGTCAAGGACGATTAGATTTCAAATGGTTGGATTGTTGAAATCATTGATTGTCGGTTCTTGCACAGTCACTTTGTTCAACTTGTGTCGTATTGCTGCGATCGCTTGATAAACATACTTGCGTACCCGGTTAATCCCTCCCAAAGGTTGATGCTCAGGAAGAGCGTGCCAGGGATTAAATGACAAGTTTTCGTCGAACCGCCGTCGAGCCTCTGTATCAAACGTTTGCATCGGAATCCGAATGTTTGCTACTTTGATAAATGGTGAGTCCGTCTCACTCCATTCTGCTGTCGCATCCTCAACAGGCATTTGATCGGGGTTTTTCTGTAACTGCACCAGAAAATCAAAATAGACCTCTTGTTTACTCAGATGCTCAACTATCACTTCGCGCAAGAAGTTTTCAGATTCTAAATTGGGTGCGATCTGAATATTGCTTTGGGTCACACTGGGTTTAACTGAAAATTTAATCACGCGATCGCCAAGTTTGTAGGGAGTTGTACTCCAGTATTGAATTTGGAGTTGATTCGTCACTGTTTTTTTCTGAATCGTCTTCAGAATTTTGAATTGTTTCAAGTGAGATGGAACATACATGAGCAGCAGTGGAAGCGGCTTCAAAGGCTTAAATGGCATTTTCTTTGCCATCTGTACAGCTTTGGCAAAGTCAAGAGAATCTTGAGCATCTTTGAGAAACAGCACTGGGTGGTTAATCAGAATAAAGTCCTGTGTCTGTGCCTGTCGTTCCTCTTCCAACAGTTTTTCGCCTTCCACTCCCAGGAGTTTAATTGCCATGCCGCGCACATCCCCTTCAGAATCTTGCTGCGGTTTCATAGAACCATTTGAGAACCGGACAAAAGCTGAATACCGACGCGGTTCTCTAAAGATGCCAAATCTGCACTCCTCAGGCACATCCTCAACAATAAATTCGGCTTTGACGCATCCATGACTTTTAGGATGCTGCTGACGCTGAACGGGATCGGTTTCCTTGTCCAATACTCCAATCGAGCATTGAATCACTTCAGCAATTACTTTATCTTCGTTTGCGGGTGGATTTTCTGGAAGGTTGGGGGAATTACTTTGAGTTTTCATATTCGCTTTCATTAGATTCGATTATAGGTGCTGAAACAGCAGAAGATTCTTGAATAGTGAACAAATTTCCTACTAATCTCGAAATATCGGTTGATTTCTTTAGTGAACGTGTTGGCTTATTACTGTGAAGGAAAGTAGGTTGTCTTCCATATAGACTTTTTAATCCGAGACGGATTAATGTAATGGCAATATTTTCTAACAAGCCTATTCTTTTATTTCACAGTTATAGCGTCTGAACCAAAATATTCCTTAATGTACTGCTCAATCTCATTAAGTAGGTTGTCTCCTTCTTCAGAGAAAGGATATATCTCAAATTTGTTTACAGAAATTAAGTGATCTTTGTAAGAGTTAACTGCGTGGTAAACAGCTTTAGCAGCATTTTGGCTACCAGCATAGTCAGGAACAACAACAACATTGTTTAATTCAAGATGTGATTGATTACAGCCCAAAGACCTAACATCCTCAACAAATTTTTTAGCCGCTTCTTCAGAACCAAAAGATAGCGAGATACGCTCAAATGATGCGACGAGAGCCGAACCTTTGAATGTGCTAAGGGACATTAGAACCACAGCAATTATGGGATTGCCATTCGCTAGATAGATTGCCATTTAAAATTCCTCTTGCTCTAAAAAGTGATGTTGTATAAACGAACAACGCTGAAATAGATTGAATCAAGCGACTAGTTTGACATTGAGAACATAGCTAAACTGTTGGATTTTATAAACCTTGGAATTTCAAGCGAGAGTGTGCTAACCAGAAAAGAGCCAATGCAACAAATGCAGGAAGTGTTTGAAGTACAAGAGTAGTCCATTTTAAGGTCAATGCACCGAAACTGCCAGCGATTATGACACACACTAAAAAAAATACACAGATTTCCAGAGAATTGCTTTTAGCAAAAGCTCCCCAAATTAAGCCAGCCGCAATAAAACTTTTATAAAGACCTGCATTTTGTACAATTGGAGCAACTTTACTGGCTATCTCGGCAGTGAAATCAAGCCTTTGGTAAACTAATGGGTTTTCCCAAAAAAATATTTCAACTACGGAGATAGCAATATGCACAGCAGCAATAATTAGAACAGCAATAGTACTTATGATTGATATTTTAGAACCTATCCTTATCTGAAATATATAGCTTGGGCTGTTTCTGTGGCCGCAGTCTCCTCACTCAAAGAAACCAGCACAGGCATCAGGGCTGACGTATCGCTGAGTTTGAATCACTAGCTTAACAAAACTGCCACATAACAACTATTTAATAGAGGTAGTTGTATAGCCTTTTTGTTTCCACCAAACCGCCTCTATTAACAATATGAAATCAAATTTATTAAATTTAATTTATTCTTAACATATATATCTACTTATTTACGATTTTTTTAGCATGATATATAGTGGAAAATCCTTGGTTTTGAAAATTAACGGATATGCATCATGTGATATTAAATTATTTTTAATTAATAAAAATCTAAGGTAACTTTAAATATTTAAATAAAGCTAGATCAACTCATCTACAACACTGCCATAGGCAAGAGATGTAACCCATGACCAAAGAAAGACAATACCTTGACTTTTATCTACAATTAAGAGATTTGGATCGCCTTGCCAAAAGCTTCAAAGTTGCTGTCCTGCCATCACCTGCGATTGGCGAAAGTCGAGAAGCAACTACTGTAAACTACAACTACGATGAGCTAGCAAAAAGCCTTAGTCGTTTGGAACATAGACAGATTGATCAAAAAAGCCTAATTCAATTTGGTGAACATCTAGCAAACTTACTCTTGCCACCTGGAGAGATTCGCAACCTGTTTGAGCAAGTTATCAAAGATGCAGGTCAAGACGGAGGTGTGCGATTACGCTTGTTAACCAGTGAACCCGAACTAGCACGACTGCCTTGGGAATATACCTATCTCCGTCTGAACCCAGGTGAAACAGGCTATCGGCACTTTTTGGTTCTCAATCCTCAGATTTCACTAGTCAGACACGAACCCATCGCCAAGAAGCATCCAAAAGTTGAGGGCATCGATCCTAAGCAACTTCGCCTGCTAGTAGCGATGGCGAATCCCAGAAAAGATCTTAATTTAGAGCGTGAAAAGAATAATCTGACGAAGGTACTTGAGGAATTTAAAGTAGATGGTGTGACTTTGGAGTGGCAACCATTACTTGAAAACGCGACGATTCGTGACTTAACAAATGCCCTGATGAAAAAGCCAGGGCTTTTCTACTTTGCAGGGCATGGTTCTTTTGACCAAGAAGGTTACATTATACTACAAACAGATGCATCAGGGGCAACCTATTCAATGTCTGCGAGTGAGTTAGGACTGCAACTTAAACAAGCAGGAGTTAGAGTCGCTGTTTTCGGAACCTGTGAATCGGCTCGACGAGATGGGGCTTCAGAATGGGCTGGGGTTGCTCCTACCTTAGTTGCCGAAGGAGTGCCAGTTGTAGTTGCAATGCAATATGAAATCTTAGATAATCATGCGATCGCATTTAGTGAAATATTTTATGCAGCCTTAGCGGCTGGGTTATCGGTAGATGAAGCAGTTGCCGCCGGAAGGTTAGCGATGCTGGGGCAAGATGCAAGCAATCAGCGTAAGCTTGAAGTAGTTTCAGAATCGCCAGATTCTAAGTACGTTTCTAACGAAAAGCCTGCTAATGTGCAGTGGGGAGTGCCTGTTTTATATATGCGTTCAGCAGATAGCATTATCTTCCCTAGAAAAACATCTGCGGTTGCAGAACAGATTCGTAAAGTCATTCAGCAAAATATTGGCTCTATTAAAAACGGTAGTAGTTTCACTGGTCTTAAGGTCAAACGAGCAAAGGGATCATTTGAGTTTGTGTTGAATATTCAAGAAATTGATAATGCAACAGTAAAGGGAGCAGAGTTTGAGGAGTTATAGCATCAAAATTTCTGAGGTTCATTCAACAGGTGTTCTAATCTCTGCTAAATCTCCTGCTAAAAAAGATAAATCTTTGTAGATTATTCTGTTTCTAATAATTTTGTCTCAATTGATAGAATTAGGGAAGCGATCGCTGTTAACTTATGTGTAAAAAACCACATCGACATTAGTAAAAGTGGGAGAGCGTTAGCATTTGTTAAACAATAGACATCTCCAACTTTGACAATGTTACCGATTTTTGCTCGAAGCCGTGACCAACCAAGGAGGTTGGTTTAAATGTCAGAATTTGAACATAGCTATGCCTTGGTCATTGGTATCAACGAATACAGCAACGAAACTTCTTCCCTCAAAACCGCCGTCAGTGATGCAACAAAAATCGCCCACATCCTTGAAACCGAGCATAACTACACTGTTAATCTGCTTCTTGATCGAGCAGCTAACCTTAGCCAACTTCGACAAGTGCTAGAAACAGAACTGCTAAAACAAATTCAAGCTGGCGATCGCTTTATCTTGTACTTTGCTGGACATGGCATTGCCCTTAACGGCGAGGATGGCCCCGAAGGCTATTTGGTTCCTCAAAACGCTAAGTTTGGCAATGTTAGCACTTACCTATCCATCTGGAGTTTAGACTAAATAGTCGAAATCAAAGAAAAAAGAGGGGGTCTGATTGAACACAGACCCCCTTTTGACAGAAGGTGAGAGAAGAACCAC
>NZ_JBALDU010000074.1:0-128891 GCF_036917235.1 Nostoc sp. | reverse complement strand
ACAAGCCGCAGTTGTTCAATCAGAGAACTACCCATAATTTTCCTCCCCTCAACACTTGCAATTTTACCTGTTTTAGGGAATGAATCAGCCCTGCCAGGGAGAGGGGAGCCTGAGATTTAATTCCCCTTCTCCCTTGGGAGAAGGGGTTAGGGGATGAGGACGTGAGGTGATGTGTAAAACACCTACCCGATATAGCTTTCAGCTTAAGTTGACACCAATGAGCAATGCTGTGCCCTTACCTTGGCGAATCGTGTAAAAATTCCGCAAGTTGTTCTAGTTTTGTCCAAGCCGCGCCGCTTTGCAGAATTTCTTTGGCAAGGGCAATACCTTTAACACAACCTGCTAAAACATCAGTTTCCCCATGAATGGCTTCACCAACTTGCAGGGCTAAGGCTGTGTTTAAAGCGACTACATCTTGTTGCGCTTGAGTGCCTTTACCTTGCAAAACTGCCTTCAAGATTTCGGCATTTTCTTGGACATCTCCACCGTGCAACGCCGCAGTGGGTGCAAAACTTAAACCAAGTTCTTGAGGATTGAGCGTCAAAGAGCGGACTTTTTTATCTTGGAGTACAGCCAAATCAGTGACATCTGCCAAACCAGCTTCATCTAAACGTTCCCGTCCGTGGAGGGCGATCGCTTGCTGACATCCCAATTGGGATAAGGCTTGAACAATCTCTTCTAGTAAAAGCGGGTCGTTCACACCAATAATTTGCCCTGTCGGTCGCATCGGATTTACTAGCGGGCCGAGCAAGTTAAAAACAGTCCGCACCTTCAAAGTTTTTCGCAAAGTTGCGATCGCCTTGAGTGCAGGATGCCAGCCGGGAGCAAACAAAAAGGTGATTCCAACTTCACCCACTGCGGCTTGTACTTTTTCAGGAGTGGCATTGAGATTTATACCCAAAGCTTCCAGCACATCAGCGGAACCAGCCTTGCTGGATGCCGAACGATTGCCATGTTTGGCAACCTTTACCCCAGCAGCAGCGGCGACAAAGGCAACAGCAGTGGAAATATTAAAGGTTGAAGCACCATCTCCACCAGTTCCACAGGTATCTATTAGGGGGACTAGGGATTGGGTACTGGGTACTGGAGATTGGGATTGCAAGATACTAGCCATGCCAACTAATTCCTCAGCAGATACGCCTTTAGCTTGGATTGCGGCTAAAATCGCTCCTGATAGAACATGGGGAATGGCATCTGTGAGCCAACCTTGCATCAAATCCGCAGCTTGGGAAACTGTCAACGATTGCCGATTTAATAACTGTTGTAATAAAACTGGCCAGTTGTAGAACTCAGAAGGGATGGAGATTTTATCGGGTGGAGTTTGCGTTACAGCGATCATATTGGTTATTTGTCATTGGTCATTAGTCATTGGTCATTCACGAAGGACAAATGACGATAAGAAGAGAAAATTAAGGAATTAGGACTTTTGCGACGGTTTGCACATCTTTGTCACCTCTACCGGAGCAATTAATGACGATGCGGGGACTGCCTTTTAACTGAGGACAAAGGGTTTCTAAATATGCGATCGCATGAGCAGTTTCTAAGGCTGGAATAATCCCCTCTAGTTGCGAAAGTCTTTGAAATGCGTCTAATGCCTGTTTATCGGTAACACTGTAATATTCGGCGCGACCCAGATCCTTTAAATAACTATGCTCAGGGCCAACGCCAGGATAATCTAATCCGGCACTAATTGAATGGGCTTCGATGACTTGACCATCATCATCTTGCAGTAAATAGCTCATTGCACCGTGCAATACACCTATTTTTCCTTTTGTCAAGGTAGCAGCGTGTTTTTCTGTATCTACACCTTCACCCGCAGCTTCCACTCCAATTAAACGCACCGAAGATTCATGCATAAACTCATTGAATAAGCCGATCGCGTTGGAACCTCCACCCACGCAAGCCAGTAAAATATCTGGTAATCCTCCCCATTTTTCTTGACATTGAGCGCGAGTTTCTACACCAATTACCGCGTGGAAGTCACGGACAATCATCGGGTAGGGATGAGGCCCGGCAACGGAACCCAGGATGTAATGGGTTGTTTCTACATTCGTCACCCAATCCCGAATTGCTTCCGAAGTTGCATCCTTGAGAGTTCCCGTACCTGCTTCCACTGGTCGAACTTCTGCACCCATTAATTTCATGCGAAACACATTCAGGGCTTGGCGTTCCATATCGTGGACGCCCATGTAAATCACACATTTCAAACCAAACCGCGCACATACAGTTGCAGTCGCTACGCCGTGTTGTCCTGCACCTGTCTCGGCAATCACCCGTTGCTTACCCATGCGCTTGGCTAGCAAAACCTGAGCCAAAGCATTATTAATTTTGTGAGCGCCTGTATGATTTAAATCCTCACGCTTTAAATAAATTTGCGCTCCCGTGCCATCTGGTCTAGCGTAGTTTGTTGTCAGGCGTTCCGCAAAATATAATGGGCTGGGTCGTCCTACATAATCACGCATTAAGTTTTGCAGTTCTGCTTGAAAACTCGGCTCATTGCAATATTGGTGATATGCCGCTTCCAATTCACTTAATGCAGGCATTAAGGTTTCCGGGACATATTTACCGCCGAATTTTCCAAACCTGCCCAAAGAATCTGGTTGCACAGTTGCAGTCTTGATGTCTTGTATGCTTACCATTGGTTAAAATCCTTTTATGTTTAAGTATTTTTTACTCGCGTTCTAACTTTGAGTCATCTTTGCGTTTTTCATTCCCAGGTTTTGTAGGTATAGCCCAGTTTCCGGTGATTCAAAACGTCTATAGGGCGCACCAAATCGTTAGAGTCAAAATTTGGTAATAGGGATAGTAAATTTCCTAACACCGTAGCTTTGGGGGTAGACATCCCGCCATCCCAAGGCCACATTAGGTCTTTAAGATTGTGTCCATAAGGCTGACCATTGGCAGGATAAAAATCGCTGCCTTGATGACCGTTTTCTTGCCATTGGGCCCAGAGGCGGTCTACGTTGGCATGATGCAACCAAAACACTGGGTCATAAGGCGAACTTGGGATATTGCCCATAGTACCTAAGCCCTTAAACTTTATGGGTTTTGTGCTTGCGTCTATTTTTACCCCACCGACTAAGCCATGAACGTAGTTGTGTATGAATCCTCCGGGGGTGACTTTACCCTGCTCATCTACAGAGATAAATCCTTCCAAAGCAGGGCGAAATAGAGAATAGTTATTCAGACGAAGGGCACGCTCAACATCTTTTTTGGGCACTGGATAATCACTGGCAGGAGGTAGTCTTAGAAAGCGGACAAGTGATGTACCTAATGATGTTTGGGTTTCTGGGTCAATATTTAATGCTGGATTCATAACCCAGCCATTTGCAGCCGAAAAAGCCCCAGGCACAGCGCCGCCTGTAAAGTTTCCCTGATTTGGAATTTTGATGGTTACTCCTTGACCATTGGAACCAAGAAAGTCATCATTAAAAATTACATCAAGTGCTTTGGCATCTGTCCAATCCCAGTATGGCAGAGTAACAGTTGGGTCTACTGCTTGCAAAGCTTGTTCAAATCTGCGGATATATTCTCGATGCCAAGGGAAAAATGCGGCATTTTCATGAGCAAGTTCTTGGACGGAACCATCGGAATGTCCTTTATGGTTATGAATCAAGCGTGTTGCCCCTATGTGTATGGCAACGAATTGGTCGTAAATACTGACCTTGCTACCTGCGGGTATGACAGTTTTTAAGGTTTTGATAGCCTTAACGAAGGCTGTTTTCTCTGCTGGTGTCAGGTCAGTTACGTTCTTTCTTACAGCTAGATGAGTGTATTGCCCTGGAAGATTATGATTCCAATGGTATTTGTATTGTCTATTATCAAGGCGATCGTGGGCGAAGACTGTAAGCGCACAGCTGCTAACTATAAGTAAGCTATAAATTAATATTTTGACCGACTTTAGCAGGAGTTTCATAATCTTAATGGAATAAGAGGAGCAGAGGGGGCAAAGGGCAAAAAGAGAAATAATTGATATTTTGTTTGGGTACAGTTCAGCTTTGACCTCTCTCCAAACCTCTCTCCTAAAAGGAGAGAGGCTTTGAATCTTACTCCCCTTACCTTGCAGGGAAGGGGCTGGGGGTTAGGTCTCTATTGAACTCAACTGCAAAGCTGTATAATTCCCTACTCCCTAAGTCTGCGGGTGAATTTATCCCACCTCTTGAAGAGATGGATTTTTGTGCTGACTTTCTGTGATGGCTGCTTTAAGTTCTCGACAAAATTCTTCCACGGCTTGCAATCCTTCTGTGGGGCTACCTTCAGCTAACCGTTTCACAAAGGCGCTACCAACAATCACTGCATCTGCACCCCATTCCATGACTTGATGTGCCTGTTCTGGTGCGGAGATGCCAAAACCAACGCCGATGGGTTTATCGGTGACGCTTCGCAACTCGGTAATTAAATGCTCGACGCGGTTTTGGATTTGAGCGCGGATACCTGTAACGCCTGTAACACTAACTAGATAGATAAAACCCTGAGATTGACGAGCGATCGCAATAATTCTATCTTGAGAACTGGTAGGAGCTACGAGTAAAATTACCTCAATTCCAAAAGAGGCAGCAGTTTGGATTAATTCTTCTGCTTCTTCTAAGGGTAAGTCTGGTACTACCAACCCTTGCACCCCAGCAGTGGCAATTTGCGCCAAAAATGACTTAATACCCCGGTGCAAAATGGGATTGTAGTAAGTAAATAGAATTATCGGCGCTTTTAAGCTAGGAATCACTACGTGTAACATCTCTAGCACTTGCTCTAATTTCGTGCCTTTTTGCAAAGCGCGGGTTGCTGCTGCTTGAATCACAGGCCCATCTGCGAGAGGATCGGAGTAGGGAATACCCAACTCGATAAAGTCAGCACCGTTGCGATCTAAGATGCGTAAAGCTTCGGCAGTGGTTTCTAAGTTAGGATCGCCTGCTGTGATAAAGGGAATTAAAGCACACTGTTGGCGATCGCGTAAAGTTTGAAAAGAATCGGAGATAGAAGTCATGCTGAAAAATAGTTAATGATTGTTTAATAGTTTTAGAATAATTTATACTTAGCAATTAGCGATGCCCATGCTAAATTTTTTGTTAACGAGTCTTTGATACTCGTTAACGAGGCTTTTATCTCCGTTAACGAGGCTTTTATCTCCATTAATGAGGCTTTTATCTCCATTAATGAGGCTTTTATCTCCGTTAATGAGTCTTTGAACTCCGTTAATGAGGCTTTTATCTCCGTTAATGAGGCTTTTATCTCCGTTAATGAGGCTTTTATCTCCGTTAATGAGTCTTTGAACTCCGTTAACGAGGCTTTTATCTCCGTTAACGAGTCTTTTATCTCCGTTAGCGAGGCTTTGAACTCCGTTAATGAGTATCAAAGCTTCATTTTTTAGCTTTACCTCAGTACTCAGCACTCAAAATCTCACGCACAGCTTGTTCTACATCGCTTTGTTTAACTAAAGACTCGCCAATCAAAACTGCACGCGCACCAGCCTCAGCGACAAGAGATAAATCAGCAGGTGTATAGAGTCCAGATTCGCTGACGACGGTGATATCTAAGCTTTGTAATTGTTGTTGACGCTCTGCTAAAAGTTGCTGTGTTGTTCCTAAATCAAGGGTAAAATCTTCTAAATTGCGATTGTTGATTCCTACTAAACTTAGGTTATCAAGCTTTAGCACTCGATCCAGTTCAGCCAAGGTATGGACTTCTACCAGTGCAACCATGCCCAAATCGTGAATTACTCGCAAAAAGTCTTGGAGTTCTCGATCTGATAAAATAGCCGCAATTAACAATACAGCATCTGCGCCTGCTGTCCGTGCTAAATAAATTTGATAGGAGTTAATGATGAACTCCTTGCACAGTAAGGGTAATGCAACTTGCGATCGCACATTCCGCAGATTATCAAAACTGCCCTGAAAGAACTTACAATCGGTGAGGACTGATAGACAAGCTGCACCACCTCGTTCATAAGCTTGAGCAACAGCTACTGGGTCAAAATCTGCACGGATAACCCCACGGCTAGGTGATGCCTTTTTTACCTCGGCAATCAAACTCGGTTGGTTGGGATTTTCTTGTAAAGCAGTCAAGAAATTTCGCACAGTTGGGGCTGAATTTAACTGTTGTCGCAATGAGCCTAAAGGCAATTCTTGCTGCATTTGTGCAACTTCTTGCTTTTTATGCGACACAATTTCTTCAAGAATATGGCGGGAAGTGGCAACTTGATTAGTCATAAACTGCTAAAGGTAGTGGAGATGGGGAAATAATATTATGTCCGCTTGATTACTTATTAAACCCGAAGAACCCCACCCCCAACCCCTCCCCGCCTGCGGGGAGGGGAGACAAAGCACAGCTTTGGCGGGGTGGGGTTCTTTTATTATGGGTAATTTAGTGGACATGATATAAGTAATTATTCTCGCATTATTGTTATTCTCGTTTATTTCTCATTCCCAGATGGAATCTGGGAATGAATTCTGTGCAGGCTTCGCTATGAGGGAGGCGGAGCCTCAAGGATGGCGTTCCCATGCTCTGCGTGGGAACGAGGCTAATGACCAATGACTAATGACTCTTTGACTTGCGTATATGCACGCACCACATTTTTAATGATTTCCAAACCGACTTCTCCGCCTAAAGTCATGATTGATTCTGGATGAAACTGAACGGCAGCGATGGGGAGTGTTTGATGTTCAATGCCCATAATTACGTCGTCATCAGAAATCGCTGTTACTTTGAGTTCTTTTGGCAAACTTTGCGGTAGGGCAAACAATGAGTGATATCTACCGACTGCAAAGGATTCCGGTAAGTTTTTGAAGGTGACAGAATTGGAATCAGTGACGAAAATCCGTGAAGATTTACCATGTTGAGGATAGTTGAGAACTCCTAATTCGCCATCAAAAGCTTCAACGATGCCTTGCAATCCTAGACAAACTCCGAAAATCGGAATTTGGCGATGCAGAAGGGCGCCAACAGTCTGTGAAACCCCAAAATCGCTTGGTCTACCAGGGCCAGGAGATAATACAACTAAGTCAGGGCGTTCTGTATCGAATAGCGATTCGGAGAAACCATGACGCAGTGTAGTAACGCTTGCACCGGTTTGGCGAATGTAATTAGCTAGAGTATGAACAAATGAGTCTTCGTAGTCTATTAATAAGATACGTTTGCCAGCTGCCGCACTTGGGAGGAGTTTAGTTAATTTTAGAGAACTGGACTCATCAATTTTCTGACTCGTTTGCTTCACACGCCGAATCGTTTCAAATAACGCAGCGCCTTTGGTAATTGTTTCTTGTTCTTCTGCTTGGGGTATGGAATCATAAAGGACAGTAGCACCGACTCGTACTTCAGCGATGCAGTCTTTTAATCGAATTGTCCGCAGAATTAAGCCAGTATTTAAATTACCGTTGAAATTTAAATAGCCGACTGCTCCACCATACCAACGTCGGGCGCTCTTTTCGTGCTGTTCAATAAAATTTATTGCTGCCCTTTTGGGTGCGCCGGTGACTGTAACTGCCCATGTATGCGACAGAAAGGCATCTAAAGCATCAAATTGCGATCGCAGTGTCCCTTCAACATGATCTACTGTATGTATCAGGTGGCTGTATAATTCAATTTGGCGACGGCCAATGACTCGTACCGAACCAGGTTCGCAGATTCGGGATTTGTCATTGCGATCGACATCAGTACACATGGTCAACTCAGCTTCATCTTTGTGAGAGTTGAGTAAATGACGAATTTGCACCGCATCATCAAGAGCATCTTGTCCTCGGCTAATAGTGCCACTAATGGGACAAGTTTCTACCCGCCTACCTTCAACCCGCACAAACATTTCTGGAGATGCACCAATTAGATATTCGCCACCTAAATTAAAAATAAACCCATAAGGACTAGGATTTATTTCCTTTAAGGTGTTAAATAATTTGCTGGGTTCATCTTCATAGCCTTCAAAAAAGTTTTGACTAGGAACAACTTCAAATAAATCGCCTCTGCGGAAATAATCGAGTGCAACCTCAACTTTTTTCGCATATTCGCCTACTTTATGGTCAGCAGTTTGATTTGGTAAAAGATGTTTGCCACGATAATCTACAGACTCACCTGTTCTCGGAAGATTCTTGGTGTTACCGTGCGCTGTTTGAAAATCATATTGTAGACGAAATGCACGTTGCTGATAGTAATCAACAACAATCAATTCATCTGGCAAATAAAGCACCAAATCGCGCTGATCTGTAGGACGTTCTAGATGTTGGGTAATTGGTTCAAACTGAAAAACTAAGTCATAACCAAACGCACCATACAAGCCTAAATGCTCGTCTTCTTGACTAGAGAAAGTATATAAAATTTCCCTAACAACTGTAAATGATGAAGGCTGTTTACTACGTTCTTCTTCAGTAAATAATTTTTCTGAAGGTTTAATAAAGCCTAGAACAATGTTATTTTCTTGGGTGATATTCTCAAGTTGTTCTGACTGAGATAGTCTCTCTAAAAGGAATGGCAAAAGTACTTGACCGCGTTCATTCAACGCTATCAAAGTGAAAGTATTATCCTGTGTAGTCAACTCCAACGGTGGATTGACAAATCCGATTGCCCATCTTTTGTATCTGCCAGGATATTCGTAGCTACTCCTTAGCAACCCTCCGCGCTGAGAATTTAAATGGAATAGAATATCATCGAGGGCAGTGTCCATCTTAACTTCAGTGATGAAGCGAGAAACACTGACACCGCCAACGGTTTTATAAGAACGTGAATCAAAAACCATGAGTAATTTCTCTAGAATATTTGTTAGTCAACCATTAATCATTATTAGTAGTTATTTTCAAACCTAGAACAAACTTAGATAACTTTCTATCAATCTAAGTCCACACATTCTTTTTAAAAGATGTAATCAAAAACTTTTCGCTTCTTATTTAAGAATACTAGATATCAAGCAGATAATACATTGAATAATTTTTCGATTTAGTGTCAATTTATTCGCTTTTTACACTGCTTTTCTAGTACATTTCCCAACAACCCCATTTAATAAACCTCCACCTCCCCCAAAAGTAGTAAATGACCTCATAAAACCTCAGCGTTCCTCCGCGCTTCCCTCAGCGTACCTACCCTACGGGAAGGCGTTCGCGTAGCGTCTCGTAGAGAAGCGCCTATGCGTTTAAAACTCCCCCCTCACTTCTCCCAACAGCGATATTGCTTGCCCATACAAAAACAAATCCACCTCATGAACCTCAGTTCTTTTTCCAATCCCTTTCAACAGCGTCAAAGTCAACTCTCCCCCCAAATGTTCGCGGAATTCAGTCAAACCCCGAAACAAACAACGAGGATCTTCCAATTGTGATAACTTCTGGGTTAGTTCTGGCACATACAACGTGAAACCCAACGCCGATAAAGTATTTAATATCCGTTGCCACTCCGAACAATCCAGCAATCCTGCTAAATAAGAATAAGTGCTATCCAAAGCAATACCGATCGCAACTGCTTCGCCATGACGCAAGCGATAATTTGTTAAATGCTCCAATTTATGAGCCGCCCAATGTCCAAAATCCAGAGGACGAGACGAACCCATTTCAAAAGGATCGCCGCTATTGGCAATATGTTCTAAATGCAACTGGGCGCAACGATAGATAACTTGTTGCATAGTATCCATATCTCGCCGCCTCAAAGCTGCGGTGTGAGAGTGGATAAAATCAAAAAAGCTAGCATCCTTAATTAGAGCCACTTTCACTGCTTCTGCAATTCCAGAACGCCAATCGCG
Source organism: Nostoc sp. (assembly GCF_036917235.1). Taxonomy (GTDB): domain Bacteria; phylum Cyanobacteriota; class Cyanobacteriia; order Cyanobacteriales; family Nostocaceae; genus Nostoc. The sequence continues at coordinate 119,182 of NZ_JBALDU010000074.1, read as the reverse complement.
ATCGTCTAGAGTTGTCAAAAAGGCAGAATCATTTATAACTGCATAAGGTGGCGCAAATGTCCCCAAAAAGTTCTTTTTACCAAAGGCATTGATGCCGTTTTTGACACCAACCCCAGAATCATTTTGCGCTAACACCGTCGTCGGTACCCGAATGAGACGAATTCCCCGGTGAGCAGTTGCGGCTGCATATCCCACCAAATCCAACATAGCCCCGCCCCCGATCGCTAACACATAAGAATGGCGACATAATCCGGCAGTTTCAATCTGTTGCTGGATTTGCTCTAATAAAGTGCGATCGTTTTTGGCAGCTTCTCCTCCCGAAATTATCATCGGTTCGGCTGCGATCGCTAGTACCTCTGCATAAAACTTGGTATACGCGACTAATTGCTTCACCAATTCCGGTTGATACTTTAATATTCCTGCATCTATCACTGCAACTAATTTCTTCGGCTTTGTCTCTTCATCCGCACCAACCACTTGGGCTAAGGTGGGATTTTTCAACTCAAATAAATTTTGAGTGAAGTAAACCTCGTAGTTAAAAGTAACCGAAACACGCTGATTAATTAATCTACTTTTTTGTTTAATATCAACTATCATAATTTTGCTCTTTAAAGACTAATGTTTGTGTGTATCTTGGGTTGAGAATCTCGTTGGATAGGCATTGCATTTAAAGGCTGCATAAAATTATTAATTTTATCTTCAAAAAAGCTTTGAGCCTTTTCAAATTCCTGAATTAAGGCGTCTCTGTCTTTCATGGCTACTAGTTTTGCCAAACGACTGTAAGTATCAGCTAAAAAGCTAATTGCATCACACCTTTCTTCTGTAGCTAGCATAATATCCACACATAAGTGAGGGTTTTGAGAAAACAAACGTTTAACTATGTCAATTTCTTGACGGTAGTTAGAAGTTGACATGGTTAAAGTCTGTTGTATATCAATTTTTGCTTGGGCTAAGAAAACACCAAGACTAAATCTACAGAAATGTTGCGTTGCTTGAACGATCACCATTATTTGATCGTGTTCTTCAGGCGTACAAACAATTAACTCTCCACCTTGAATTTTAATCAAGTCTAAAAACCATTGAAATGAATCATCGTTTCGACCTGGACAAACCACCACTTTTTGTCCAAAAAACGATCTTACATTTGGCCCAAACATTGGGTGTAAACCCATAACTGGACCAGAATGGTATTCGAGCATTGCTTGAGTCGGCTGTGTTTTAATACTCGTAATGTCACACAAAGCGGTAGTTGGCGCAAGGTATTTCGCTACACGCTTGATAACATCAACTGTATGTTCAATAGGAACGCTGACTAAAACTAATTCTGCCTGACTTAATAGTTGATCTGCATATTCCCAATCATCAGATTCGAGGACGCTAACATTATTACCTACTAGCGAAAGTTGCTCTTTAAATAATTTTCCCATCCTGCCGCATCCACCGATGATGGTAATTTGTCGGGGAGTGACACGATTTGTTGCATATTTAGGAATCAGAGTAGTATGACAACTATTTAGCACACCTGCCCAAACAGACTCAGGAATACCAGCTTGAGCGAGTAGGGGAGCGACATCAGCCAGTTGCTCATCTAAAGAAGGTTGTTCTGATGCTGCTAATAATGATATGCGATCGCTCAATAAGGCAATCAACCTCTGGTCAGTTTTTTTCAGCCGATCTGAATAAGAGGATTTCAAAGGCATTTTTCTTCCAATTTTCAAATATCAACGAATGATTCCTGAGAACTCAATTTGGGCGAAATATCCAAAGTTATTTGTCCTGAAGGTTTGTAGTAAGCACTTCAGTGCTTAAAAAATAAAGACTAAAGTCCTTACTACGAACTTGCTTACCTGACTACTAGCACTGTTTTTGCAATTCTTTCTCTAGTTGTCCGCGTTTCCGCAATGTGACGGTAACAGCCCCAAGTCCAAGCAATGCTAAACCCAATGCTGAACTAGATTCCGGTACTTGCCTTCTACCCTCTACGTTTAACACTTGGACGCGACCTTGGAAGAAATCGCCCACATAAAGCTTGCCATCTTTGTAACTTGTGCCACCCGTCCAGTTAAATGTGCCTGGTGTGAGGTCGAGGGGATCGCCAAAGGGTGGTTGACCTAGTTGGGGAGGTGTTGCTGCGGCGGGTTTACCATAAGCTGTGAGGAACTTACCGTTTTTATCGAATACTTGAACGCGGCTATTGATCGAATCAGCTACATAGATATTCTCAAACTCGTCCACTTCTAAGCCGATGGGCTGATTAAATTCTCCATCTCCACTACCTTGTTTGCCAAATGTGAACAGAGAATTACCTTTAGGATCGAGTACTTGGACGCGGTTGTTAAACTGGTCACTCACATAAAAATTACCGCTGACTGGGGAAATTCTTAAACCTGCTGGTCCTTGAAACTGTCCAGGTTGAGTGCCAGAAGTACCAATACTACTAATTAGTTTGCCATCTTTGGTGTATTTATTGATCTTGTCGCCGCTAAAATCACCAATATACACATTGCCAGTTTTGTCAAATGTTACCCCAGATGGGCCAAAGAAAGCTCTACCTGGTATCAGACCGCCAAATTCACCAAATGAGTTAATAAACTTACCCTGGCGATCGAAGACATTAACGCGGTTGTTAAATACATCTCCGACATACAAATTCCCAGTCTGCGGATCGATTTCTAAAGCTGATGGCTCGTCGAATTGTCCAGGCCCTTTGCCGCCTTCACCGATCGCTCCAATATAATTACCTTGAGGGTTAAATACTTCAACCTTGTTACCGATGTTTGGGTTAAAAGTGCCGTCCGGGTTCAAACCACGACCGTTACTTATAAGGGTATTCCCCGAATCGTCTACCGTTATCCCTTGGGGGACAAAAAGCTGACCAGGAGCAAAGCCAGGGCTACCGATAGTCCGATCAAAGCTTAATGTTACAGCTTTGGCTTGAACAGATGTTGCTAACACGGTGAATCCGGTACCGAGAATAGCAAGTGACAAATTTTTGACTAATCCCATGAGTTTTAAGTCCTGGTTGTATAAGTTATACTCGTTCCTAGACTAATTTCGTTCCCCGTCCTAGTTTGGGAACTCTGAAATTTAGGCTGCTACCTCTTGTTGGAAATGCAACTTTCTCTGTGAGGCAGCAGCCTATTTTGTAAGCTTTACCAGGAATTAGACAGTCTCTGCTTTGGCTAGGAACTCTTCACCCAACTTTTCTGGGCGTTTGCGCTTGGCGATCGCAGCAGTTGCGCCTACACTAGCAAGTGCTAGTAAACCGAATACTGAACCAGGTTCGGGGACTTTTTCGACAACGACACCATCCACCCGAACAACCTCTCCTAGTCTTGGACCAACACCGCGATTGGTAATATAAATCTTGCCATCAGGGCCAATATCAATTCCATCAGCCGAATCTAGCCCTTGACCTGCGGCAACAAGTGTTGTGCGAGTGCCGTTAGGAGCAACTTGGATGAGAGATCCAGGTAGATTTGTGATGTCACCGCCTAACTGGGACTTGTCGCTAAACTGTAAAACCAGCAAATCGCCTTTGTCATCAAAGGTTAGGTCGGTGATGTGCGTAAAGCCATCCAGAAAAACTTCTGGTTTGAGATCGTCGCCAATGCGGAAAATCCGTGATTTACCTTCTGGATAAGGAAAACCTGTATATTCACCAACGTATAAAGCTCCATCGGGGCCAATTGCGCCACCTGTGGGTACTGATTGAATTGCTGTTTTTCCTCCTGGAAGCTGCTCTAATAGCCCAGGAGGTAATTGTAATCCTGGTGGCAAGTCGGAGTTACTAATGATGTTTTTAGGAATTGCGATCGCCTCTGACTTGCTTCCATCAAGTTTAATTTTGTAAGCAGTGTTCCCGCCCCCGTCAACGACATAAGCATTATCACCATTAACAGTCAGGTCATAGGGATTGGTTACTACATCCCCTTTATCTGGATTTTTGGTGATTTCATTCTTGGCAAAGTCAAAAATACTGGTGAGAGCTCCCGTGTTCAAGTCAACTTTGGACAGTTGTGCTAGGAGCGGTGTATTCAAAACTTTATCAGGTGTTGATGGTGGGAAAGTTGCAAGTTGCTGTGGTGGGAGTGGGGATTTAGAACCAAGGTTAAGTGTTGCTAGATCGCGGTTTCCTGGATAACCAGCAAACCCAGTCAGCAGATAAGCATTCCCTTTAGAGTCGAATTGTATGTCTTGAATACCAGCGCCTTGGTTGCCAGTGGGTTGTTCTGCTAAAGACTGAAAGTTATTAAGTAGACGCTGTTTGGTACCGTTTGGTGAAACTTTGACTAGTGAACCAGTGTTACCAGCACAGATAGGCTGAAACAACGTACTCGGAGATGGTTGACAATTTCCGTTTCCGCCGATACCTGGCTCTGCTACGTAGAGACTGCCGTCAGGACCAAAGCTAGAACCCCGTGCATTACTAATTCCATCAACAATAGTTGTTAATGTTGCAGCTTGTGCAGATGCTGTTCCACAAATAGCAGCAAAACAAAATGTAACAGACCTAAGAGCAAATGACTTGAGTTTCATACCTTTGAAGATTGAGAGTTAAATAATTTGTTTGTGGAAACTTTTATGGTTTTAAAGACAACGAATCGCAGTCTTTGAGGAACGCAGAATTGGTTTGAAACTCTTTATTTGAGCGCCACCGCTCCATTTATAGGAGGTTTGGTAGCTCTCTTCTTGTACAAACAACCAATGCCTAAGGCAGCGATCGCTAATACGCCTAAATTAGAATCAGGTTCAGGAACAGATTTGATATTTTCAATTCTGAGAACTTGTCCAGATCCTGGGCGATCGCCTCGGTTGGTGACGTACACTGCACCATCAGCACCAATAGTCAGGGCGCTAGGCGACTCTAATCCATTGCCACTCAGAAGAGTGGTGCGTGTGCCATTGGGAGCTATTTTGATTACAGAACCATCAAAATTACCCTTCCAGGCTGACTGATTGGCGTACTGCAAAGCATACAAGTTGCCCGCATCAAATTGCAAGTCTGTGAGTTGGGTAAAACCATCGGCAAAAACTGATGATTTACCATCAGCACCGACTCGATAGATTTTTGCCCCACCTTCAGGGAAAGGAAACCCGGTAAATTGGCTGATGTAATAAGCACCATCAGGTCCTTTTGCCACACCTGAAGGTACTGGTTGAGTTGCAAACTGCGATCGCACCGCTTCACCTTGAGATGGAACCTGTGCAGGTTCATTGGATGGGGTATCAGAAGGCGGAAAGATGGGATTAGTTAATATGTCTTGGGGAAAGGTAGTAATAGCTTGCAAGTTACTACCATCAGTATTTACATTGAGTAGGTCGTTTGCACCTGCATCAACTGCAACTAACTTATTGCCATCTATGACAAAACCCAAGGGATTGCTACCGACATCACCACCATCGGGATTATTGGCGAGTTCATAGTTAGCGAAATCAGCAACACTCGTCCAGGAATTGGTATTAAAGTCGGGAGCAATGATTTTACCGAGGTCAGTGTAACCTAAATTGCGATCGCGAAAAGCAGGATTCGCCCCATACCCAATCAGAACATAAGGTTTACCTGTAGCATCAAATTGGATGTCACGAGGGCCACCGGCTCCAGTACCATCTGGTAATGCTATAGAAGGAAGTCCTGTAAGTATGCGCTCGGTTTTACCATTCTCAATTTTGGTAACTGCCCCACTTGTGCCATAGCATAAAGAATCACCTTGACCGCTTGCTGGTGGAACACAACCGCCACTTCCCCCGATTCCCGCCTCTGTAACATAGAGATTACCATCAGGACTAAAGCTTAGTCCTCCGGCATTATATAGACCGTCGGCGATTACTGAAAAAGATGCAGCTGAGGCAGCTTTCATTCCTGAAAAAGCGGCAACACAAAAGGTGAGGATGGTAATGGTAAGTTGTTTCTGTTTCATGTGTTGCAATACAGGTAATCTTGAGGAATTGAGGGGGAATTTTAAACGCAGAGGGGCGCATTAGCGAAGCGGTAGCGACGTTAGGAGCGTCAGCGTCTCGCAGAGAAGGGAAGCGCAGAGGAGCGCTAAGGTTTTAGTTGGTAACTAGAGGTTCTTGAATTTTTGGTAGATAGCTCATTCCTCGGTCAAAGGACTTGAGGTTGCCAGCTTTGGCTTCGAGTAAACGTTTGATGTTCATGCTCTCAGCACCAAAGTCTTCAATTTGAAGTTTGCCGTGGGTTACAGTTCCATCTGTTTTCCAGAATGTGATTCGATGCAGAATGAAACCAGAAGCTTCGGGGTCAGCGAAAGCATAAGCGGTTGGGATAAGTAACGCTACAGAACGCTGATAATAGTCGTACTCTGGATAAAAATGTTCTTGTTCAAGCAAGTAGTATTTACTCAACGAATGAACTCGCACAGAAACTTTCACTTTTTGGTCATATTCATCTTTGAATTCACCTGATTCAGCAGTGATATCACCATTTGGTCGTAGCAAATGTGCCCATTCATCTACATTTTTTAAGTCTTTTAAGTATTCAATGCCGATTTCAATGGGGGCATCAACATAAATGGTGTCTGTATCAATAAAGTGGCTTCCTTTAGCTGCTGAGGTCAGACCAGCTTTGCGTTCCAAATTACCTTTGAGAGAACGACACTCAGAAGTGTGTACTGTGTGAATTCCCTGCATAATCATCTGAGTCTGCCGTTTGGGATCGACAAAGCTCAACCAGTGAAAGTACACACCTTTTTCATCTGTTCCCGGCTCGATGTAGTCGGTGGGAAATAGCAAGACAGGATAAACCTGAAAATATTTTTGATACTCTAATCCACAGTGCCACTCAATGCCGTAGAAAAGGGGATTTTCTAATTTTTTAACATGATAATAGAGATTTTTGTGATAACCAGACGCAGTTCCCAGCCAGGTATCTTCATCAATTTGCTCTTTCATCCGGCTATAAAGCGTCCATTCATCCAAGTTTTTTAAACTACAAAGGTAGTTAAAAGCGCTCTCTGGTGAAGTAGCAATATATGCTGATGTAGCAAAGGTATTTTTTTCCATTGTTCACTCCTGAAGATAATAAGAATTAAGCTGCGATCGCTGTAGTTTTGCTTCGCTTACTATTGTTGATCCGGTCTTCTGCTAATCGTCTAGCAGCATCGTTAGTTGTAACTTCTTGCTCTTTCGCAATCTCAAAAATTGCTAATAGCGTGTCATAAATGTTATGTACTTGCTTGAAAGCTTTTTCTTCGTCATAACCAATCATTTCGTTGTAAACATTGATTAGTCCTCCAGCATTAATTACATAATCTGGACTATAAAGAATCCCTTTTTTAGCAAGCATTTGACTATGTAGTTGCTCATTCTCTAATTGATTATTAGCTGCACCAGCAATAATCGAAGCTTGTAGGAAAGGAATTGTATGACTATTCAGAATTCCTCCTAAAGCGCAAGGAGCGAATATATCTACATCAAGAGCATAAATTTCATTTGGTTCTACAACGGTTGCACCAAAAATTCGTTTTGCCTCTTCCGCTTTTACTGGATCTATATCGCTCACAAAAAGCTGGACATCATTCTCATGTAAGTGACGACAGAGATTTTTACCAACATTTCCTAAGCCTTGAACTGCAACTTTCATGCCATCAAGTCTTTTGCTCTGCCAACGAGACTCCACGGCGGCTTTAATTCCGAGAAAAACTCCTAGTGATGTTATGGGAGCAGGCCCGCCAGACTTTTCTGATACGCCAACAACATATTTCGTTTCTTGACTAATTGTCCGCACATCGTCGGGGGTAATATTGACATCTTGTCCAGTAATGAAACGCCCATTCAAGCTATCAACAAAACGTCCATAGGCTCTCAACAGATCGTCTGTCTTATTTTCAGGATTAGCAATAATTACTGCTTTCCCTCCACCAGCCGGAATATTGGCACAGGCAGCTTTATATGTCATCCCACGACTCAGACGAAGTGCATCTTTTAAAGCAGCTTCTTCGTTGATATAAGGTAAGATTCTTGTAGCTCCCATCGCGGGGCCCAAGGTTGTGTCATGGATAGCAATAATTGCCTTAATTTCGGGATTTTTACCATGACAGAAAAGAACTTGTTCGTGACCCATTTCTCTAACAGTTTCAAATAGTAGCATCTTGACCTCTCGATATTGTTTGGGATTGCTTAGAGAAAGTAATTAACATTACAGAATGTAAAGATATAAACACAAAATTACGCTCGAAGATTAAGATTGGATGAAGTAAGAGAGACTTTTGTGTTCAAAAAAACATTTAAAATTCCAGTTCGGTGAGTGTAGTTATTAGCTGAAATAAGAGAATGAGTAAACGAACCGCAAAGGTAAGAAAGCTGTAAAGGATTTTTGCATTGGGATGCTTCCGTGTCTTACTCTCTTCCTTTGCGTCCTTCTCTAACGAGACGCTGCGCGTAGCTTGCTTCCCCGAAGGGGTATGCGGTTCGTTAAAAAAATCTTTGAGCCGGAAGAGAGTAATGTCTATAACAATCGAATAAGATTGATTGCCAGCTTTTAAAATCAAACCATTGGAAATGAAACTTGCTTGACTGCATTTTTAGCGGCACTTGATTTAACTCCTTGTGCTGCCAAACTCTTATTACGTCCACCAGAAGGTGCTGGGCGATCGGCATCAATCACTACATCGATTAAAAAGGGAACGGTTGATGCGATCGCTTGTTCTAATGCCGCTTCAATATCCGACTCTCTGACGACGACGATCGCTTCTGCTCCCATCCCACGAGCAATCATGGCAAAGTTCGTCGGTGGAAGTGTGGCATCTGCACCCTTTAATCCCAAGATTTTCATCCCTTGATGGCACATGTTATAACGCGCATCGTTAAGTACAATCCAGATTGCCGGAATTTTGTATTTCACGGCTGTGCTGATTTCGTTATTCATCAGCATTGCTCCATCACCAACAATCCCTACAGCCTTACTATTATTTGCCAACGCTGCACCCAACACTCCGGTGACGGCGTGACCCATTGCTCCGACTCCGGTGCTGACTCGGTAACGATTGGCTTCGGCAAATTGCAGTAGATGCGTTGACCAAGTAAAGGAGTTACCACACTCTGCCATCACTACAGCATTGCTACCCTCAACAACGATCTTTTGAATTGCTGCCATCAATACTTCTGGACGTACTGGATAGTCTACGTCTGATGCCGGTTCAATTGCTTTGTGTTCTGGGCGAGGTAGCGGCATTGTGGAATCAGGAGCATCTGACAATTGCTGCAACAACTCTTTCACAAAAGCTTTGATGTCAGACCGAACTCCGAAAGTTTCAACGTGGGGATAGGCTACACCTGGAACTTCCGGGTCAATATCAACATGGACAAAACCTCTTTTTGGAACTAGCGCCGAACTCCAGAAGGAAGTCGGTTCGCCAAGACGGGTTCCTAATACGAGTGTGCGTAGTGGAGGTTGTTCTTCCATGTAAGTTAAGACGGAAGCATGGCCGCCTAAACCTGTGACACCCACAAACTGGGGATGATCTTCAGGGAAGATACCTTTACCACGGGGTGAGCAGATAACGGCTGCTCCAGTTTTTTCAGCGAGTTCAAGGATTTCGGCTGCTGCGTCACGCGCACCGAAACCAACCCAGATAGCAAAGGGGCCAGATGATAATAACTCTACCGATTTAGCGATCGCTTCTTTTGAAGCAGTCATCGGAAAGGGAGAAATATCTAGCTGAGGTAAGGCTATATCCTCAACCAAACTTGTCTGCACAGCGGTGGGAATACTCAAATGGGCGACAAACCCGCCTGGTTGCGCCATAGCTAAAGCCAGTTTACGAAAAATCTGCGGTAGTTGAGCCGCAGATTCAATAGTAATTGCATAGTTGAATAGCGCTCCTGGGGTAAAAATTCCTCCACTTGGCAATGTGTAAGTACTGGTTTCTTGAATTGCCCAACGTCCACGCTGCGGTGCTGATGTGCAAGCCGACAACAAAATCACCTTTGCACCTTCACCACGAGCTGCAAATAATCCGGTGAGGGCGTTGGTGATCCCCGGTCCTGCTGTGGTAAAAACTACAGTGGGGCGATTATTCGCAAAGTAAGCTTCGGTGGCTGCAAATGCGGCTCCAGCTTCATGGCGGAAGTTCAATACCTCTATAGTGCTATTGGATAGCGCACCCCAAAGGCTGGCCATTGCACCACCAGCGACACCAAAAGCGTAGCCTACTCCCAAATTTTCCAGCATTTGAGCGATCGCATCGGCAACTGACAGCGTTGGGGCTGTTTCATCGTTTAAAAAAGGCTGAATTCCCCCATTATTCTCCGATTCATCAAGCTGACGGGAGTCAGACACAGATTTTACATATCTGTTTGCTGGAAGTTCCTTGTATGGCTCAGTGGTGATGAGAGGATTTGAACCAGTATAGTTTTGACTCATTGGTTTCACGTAATTTCAGAAAGTTACACAAAGGCTTTTTAGTTTACAATCACAGCGCTAGGAATATTTAATACAAACAACTCTGTTGTTTCTCACAGCTATGATCTAGCTTGGTCAAGAGTAGAAATGGCTGATCGCTGCTGATTGATGCTTGTGAGCGCAGTACCAAAAAATTTTTACCGAAAGCATACAACAGTTGAGGCTGTGCTTCTTGTCACCAGAATAAAGGAGATGAAGACTGTCGTGCAATCAAAAATCTTTTGATGTGGGTGTCAAATTTTTCGCTTCTATGGTGGTGACTACAGTATTTAAGTAGATCAGCGGGGAAAAACTAAATGGTGTAAAGATATATAAACTAGGAATTAACCCGAATTTAAGCGTCTCTCAGAATCTTTACAAAACTTCATATAGCTAGCTTTAATAGCACCGATCTAATTAATAAACCCCTGGTGAGGTTCTTATCCACTACAATGAAAACCTAATTTACAATGAAAAATCTTTTGGTGTAGGTGTCAATTCTTTCGCTTTAATTGTGATTGTGACATTTACAACTTAGTCACCTGAAAGATTGATATTCTGCGTAGGCATCGCATAAACGGTACATTAATAAATTTACAATAGGAAATCTTTTGATGTGGGTGTCAATTCTTTCGCTTTAGAACTTACAGAACTTTTTATCCGAATTTAAGTATGAGGAGATTTAGCGGTCTTTATATTGCCAGCAAAAACTTTTTGAGTCAATTATTTGTAACGAAAAAGACATCATTTTTTAACTTTTTATAGTTCCTTTGAGAGATGACAAAGTATTCAGTACGTAAAAAACATTAAAAAATGTGTTTTAAAATACTTAACTTATAAATATGTACTTAGTATGCGAATGCAGTGTTTCTTGAGGATAAAACAAACACAATCATATACGTAAATATATACGTATATTTTTGATACGAATGTACTTCTTACGACAGATGACTAAGCATATTCTTCTATAGTTAAATCTCTGAGAGAGTAAGTTAAGATAAATTAAGAAAATGAGTTGAAGTTTATTCATTTAAGCCAGGTTTAGCACTGCAAATTCATTTATGTTGAAAATCAAACGACTCTAGAGAAGTAGTTCGCCAAAGTGCTTGGTAGGGAAAATGTTAAAGGATAAAAATTTTTATACTTTAATCTTTCCCCAGTGGAAACCCAGGAATTTTAGGTTGATGAACTCTTGTAGAGACGTAGTATTGCTAAGTCTCTACAAGAGTTATTGATAACGCATAATTAATTTGTGGAGATGTCTATGAATTAGTTCCGGTGCAGAACGAGTTTAAATATAAAATATCTTTTCTACTTATAGATTAAGAGTTTTAAACTCTTATCTAATAAGGTTGATTGGCTAATCTAGATTTGATTTGCCTAAATATTGTATTGTTATAAAAAGCTTTTTAATTCAAAAATTATTTTTGAAAATATTTAGTTTTTTTAGGAATATTTGGTTTAATAATTTACATTTTATTGGTATGATAAGTTTTGTTAAGGTAATTGCTAATGTTTTTTAATATCCTAACAAATTTTATTTTTTCACAGCCGAACAGTACACCAAAGATTTTAGTAAGTTATGACTATTAACTCATTAATGGGAATGGTGCTGATTGATTACCAGGAGGAAGTATGAATATGAATTCTGGCGAATATACACTAGCTAGATCAAACAATCAATGGGCACTACAACCAGAAATAGAGATGAAGTTTGCTCACTTTCTAATAAATCATGCTGTAGATGCTGCCTTCTGTTTAGGAGCAAACGCGCAGTTTCTTTACGTCAACGATGCCACTTGTCTGATGACTGAGTATTCCCGTGAGGAATTACTTTCTATGAGGCTGCATGATATAGATGTAGATTTTTCGCTGCATAATTGGTCAGATATTAGCTCACAGGGTTCCCTTACCTTTAAATCTCGTTATCGGACAAAAGGAGGTCGGATATTTCTGGTAGAAATATCCATGAACTATGTAAAACACCAAGATATGGAATTTGGCTGTGCCTTTGCTCGTGAAAAAACTGATGAAATAGTAGAATTGAGCGTGCAAAAATGGACTGATGAATTAAAAGATGCCAAAGACAATTTGCAACAAGAATTTTCTCAACTCAAGTCCAAAGAAGTAGAACTAGAAACATCTCTTTGTTTACTTCGTTCTACTCTTGAGTCTACTGCCATTGGTATTGTTGCAGTTAACTTTGAGGGAGATATTCTAAGCTTGAATCAGAAATTTGTGGATATGTGGCAGATCCCAGAATCCCTAATATTATCTAAAAAATGTCCTCGATGCAAAGCATTTTTTGAGAACCAACTTAAAGATCCACAAGCCTTTAGTCGGCTGATTTGGGAAGTATCTAGCCAATCTGATTTCGAGAGCTACGATATTCTGGAGTTGAAAGATGGAAGAGTTTTTGCACATTACTCTAAACCTCAGTTGCTTGAGGGTAAAATTATTGGGAGAGTGTGGAGTATTTGGGACATTACTGAATCGAAACAGACTGAAGAAGCATTACGTCTGAACGCAACTAGATTTCGGACTTTAGCAGAAACCACAGATGCCGGCACTTTTCTGATTCAAGGTACGCGGCTTTGCTATGTAAATCCGGCAGTAGAACAACTCACTGGCTATACAAAAGAGGAACTACTAACAGGTTTTGATCTTCGCCGACTGATTAAGAGCAAAAAACGCAGGCAAATACGTAACCCGGATGAAGCCGCTAACTTTGAATACCAGGAGATGAATATCTTAACAAAAAACGGCACGGAGCGCTGGCTAGCCTGTGCAGTTGCCAAGCTTGATGGAGGGCTGGATTTTGGGGGAAACCCAGTCGAACTGATTGCAGGTATCGATATTACCGATTACAAATATGCAGAATTAGGTCTTAACCAAGCTTTAGAACAAGCCAAACAACTTAGCGAACTTAGAGCGCGTTTTCTTTCTATGGTTTGTCATCAATTCCGAACTCCATTGAATATTGTTTCATTTTCTAATAGTTTACTTAAAGAAGAAGTAGACAAACGTACACAGAAGAAAATCCAGCCATTACTCGATCACATTCAAAAAGCTACTGAACAACTGAGTCTGATGTTGGATGATATTTTGTTCTTCTCTAAAGCAGAATCAGCAAAATTAAATTGTGAGCCAAAACCGCTTGAGTTAGTTCAATTTTGTCAGGATTTAGTTGCACAAATGCAGATGAATTTTAGCCAAAACCCCATCAATTTGGTAAGTCAAGATAGCTCTTTAACAGCCTATATAGATAAAAAACTGTTAGAGCCTATTTTGAAGAATTTGCTTGATAACGCGATTAAGTATTCTCCCTCGAATCTGGCAATTAATTTAGAACTATCTTGCCAAAATGAAAAATTAATTTTCCAAGTAAAAGATAAGGGTATCGGTATTTCAGTAGTAGATCAACAACGAATATTTGAGCCATTTTACCGTGGTAGTAATATCGATCATATACCTGGTACTGGGCTAGGACTATCGATTCTTAAAACTCTTGTAGATTTACATCATGGTCAAGTTTCTGTAGAAAGTCAAGTTGATGTTGGCACTACGTTTACTGTAATGCTGCCATTAATCAAATCAGAGTTTAGCTGTTCCGAGTTATGAGTGTTGAAATGAAGATAGTTGTTAATTAATAACTTAACAATCATAACTCTCGGAACGAGTTATATCAGGTTCGGTTAAATGCTTATAACATCTGTAGGTTGGGTTAAGGAACGAAACCCAACGCTTGATCCTTGTTCATGTTGGGTTTAACTGCCGTACCCTACGGGGATCTTGTTACAACCCAACCTACATTGATAAGTTTTATTATAAGTAATCACCCGAACTTGATATTAACTAAATTTCATTCCTATTTAGATATTCACCAAAGAGTCTAGTAAGTAGCTTGTTTCACATTTATAGTAATAGAAAATCATGTACGAATCGTCAAAGAAAATTCTCGTCATTGAAGATGATAGCGTTACCCGCAATCTTTATTTAAAGGGTCTTGAGGCTAAAGGTTTTGATATGATAGGCGCTAAAAATGGTCGTGTTGGTATTCAACAAGCACAAAAGGATGTACCCGACTTAGTGATTTGCGATATCACGATGCCTGATATGGATGGTTATAGTGTTTTAAATACACTACGCCAAGATCCTCTGACAGCAATTATTCCTTTCATTTTTCTGACTGGCAGTAGTACTAAAGCAGATGTTCGCAAAGCTATGGAATTGGGAGCAGATGATTATCTTACCAAACCTTCGACATTAGATGAATTGCTCAGAGCGATCGCTATTCGCTGGGAAAAGCAAGCGAATTTCCAGTACTGGTATGCAATGAAATTTGAGAAAGCTCCAAAATCATCAGCATTTACAGATAATACTACAGCGATCGCTGCCGGTGTTGCCGTCGCCTCTGATAAAGAAGTCAAAATTCCTTCTAAGTCAATCTTTCCCTGCATTCCCCAATTAAAAGAAGTTTTCGACTTTATCGAAGCCCATTATCATGAAGGAATTACTTTGTGTGATGTGGCTGTTGCTGTTGGTTACTCATCGGCTTACTTAACGAACCGAGTAAAGGAGACAAGTGGAGAGACTGTAAACTGCTGGATTGTCAAACGCCGGATGGCAGAAGCTTGTTTTTTACTCCAAAATAATAATGAGACAGTCGAGAAGATAGCGAAAGCATTGGGCTATCAGGATGTGTCTCATTTCTCCCGCCAGTTTCGCCAACATCACGGTTTACCTCCTCAAGCTTGGCGCAAACAGCATCAGCTTGTATCGCAAAAACAGGTGAAACTGTGGTGACAGTAGATTTCAAACAAATAGTTGTGTAAACTCGTATATTAAATCTACCCTACCCTTACGTAACATGGCTGGATCTAACCTTTCAGTAGTGTTACAAGTCATCAAGATAACTAACCGTTGCTGCATCTGAATACCAGAGTCATCAATTACACTCTGATACAAAGTGCCATCCAGCAAGCTCAAAATGTGTTCGGTTTTGTTATTGTATTGCGCTACCTCCGAAGCACGATTTTGCGCTAGATTATCAGCTTCGTTAATAACGATACAAATACGCTCTATGTAAGTCGGGGGGACAAAATTAGCGATCGCATCATGATCTAAAATAAAAATTACATACCCTAGAGGTACAAGAATTTCTTTTGCTACTGCCTGTGTCCAGACTGTTTTGCCAGTACCTGGTTGTCCATGTACAACAACCGCTAACTGGTTTTGATTCATAATCGCTTGCTGTACAGAATCAGTAAAGTTTTGGATATCTGCGGGAAATGTCCGAATGTTAAATTGACTATGAACTTTGCCTACCCGACTTTGATATCCACTCAGCATCACTGCTAAGTCGTAAGTTGCTTTGTTAATTAGTGGCGCGAGATTTTGTGCCATTAAAGTATATTGTCGTCGCCCGCGATCGTAGGGATCAATTTGCAACCAAATGTCATACTTAGACCAGTAAGCATAAACAGTATTAATAACGTCTAAGCGTTCCCAGCTAACGAATTTATCTATAGGAAAGTAAAAATCTCTTTCTGAGTAATACTGAGTAATAATATCAGGATTACCCAATACACCTAAAACTCGCATTACAGTAATTTCTTGCAATCGATTCAGAACATAATCAATAGGAATATTACTACGACTAACAAATTGGACAATAGGTGTTTCCGTACTCAAAACATCTTTGTAGCGATGATCTGGTGATTGAGGATCTGGTGTGATGTAATTCCAAAACTTTTCAACTTCGTAACGGGTATTATCAGATACGACACTTAATAAATTAGCCCACCAAGCATAATTATTTCGTCCTAAAACATCAGCAACATTACTCGCTAAATTCAAACTTTTTTGACTTAATTCGCGGGAGTCACTGTACAACAGTTGCCATAAAAATTCCCAGTCTAACTCTCGATTAAACGGTCGCCAACCGCAAGCAATTAAGCTTTGCCGAGTATTATTTGTAGGAGTGCCTTCGTTGCTTCTAAAATAGTCAAAAACCATATTTATCGGTTATGCAGCGTTAATTAAGTTATTTTGTGTTAAATAGGAAGTTTGGAAAAATTTTTCTCGTAATATCAACTAATTGCATACAAATGGTAATTGTATTTCCACTGTAGTGGCGAGGAAGTCTTTTTAATCTAACTCATTACTTTTGTATTATAGTATATTACAAATTGATTACTTGTGTCAACTTTTTTGACAAACCAATTGGTAAGTGAGTGTTTACTTTTAGCGATTGATGTACCTGCACTACTTATCCGTTTGTAGATGAGGACTGACAGCGCATTTCAAATTTATGAAGTACACAAGCTAGTCTCAAAGCCAGGTACAAAGCTTGTTTTACTTCTGTTAGCGCAGCGGGGCGTAGCCCATTCTGAATTCTGACTCATGAATTCTGCTGTATATCATGTCCGTGGAATTGCCCAGCAGAATTCCCGACATCTCAAAAATCAAATTTTCGCCCATTTGAATTTATGACATAAAGGCGAAAATTTTGAGGGAATCTCCCTCTTTTCTCTTCTTCAGCGTCCTTTGCGCCTCAGCGGTTCAATTTTCATGCTGATTGTTAAAGTGCGGTAGCCCATCGTACAGAGGCTCAACTGCGGCAATATTAACCTTACAACTATATCAACAAGTAAAAACTCCATCAATGCTTGAACACTAAAGATAGCCATCTATGGTATAGAAATGTATAGAATCTTGTAAAGATATAAAATATAGTTGTTAAATGCACACATTTCTCGCTTCTTCCTCAATGCAGCTGTCTGTACCACCAAATCACTTTCAGCCTATGAAGATTGTCGCACTGGGGGACAGCTTAATTTATGGATTCGGCGACCCGGAAAAAGGAGGCTGGATTGAGCAACTACGGCGATGGTGGATGTTGCCGGATAGTGCCGGTCATATTCTTTATAATTTAGGGGTAAGAGGCGATCGCACGCAACAAGTAGCCCAAAGACTGGAAGTTGAATTTCGCCACCGGGGTGAACTGCGAAATCGTGTTCCTGATTTGATTATTTTATCCGTAGGCGTGAATGACTCAGCCCGGTTGGCGCGTCCTGATGGTAAAAGTTACACAGATTTTACATTGTTTGAAAAGGAAATTGCGTCTCTGCTAGATTTAGCACAGCAACTCTGTCCTGTGTTATTCGTGGGCATGGTGCCAGTGGATGAAGCCAAAATGCCATTTTTAGATTGTTTTTACTATAATCGTGCCGACCAGTACCGCTACAAAGAAGCAACTCGAATTGCTTGCAGCAAAAGGCAGATTCCCTATTTGGATATTTTTGAGCAATGGATGGAACGCGGTGAAAGTTGGCGACTCAAACGCTTGAGTGAAGATGGACTCCATCCCAATACACTAGGTTATCAAGCTTTGTTAGAAGATGTAATCAATTGGGATGCCATACCTTCTCTACGTTCGCGCAGCGTGTCGCAGACAGACGCTACGCGAACAATGGACTTTGCCAATGCAGCTTACCATTCTAAATTTGATTATCACCTAAAACCATCCTAATAATATAGATGTGTTGGTGCTTTGAGGGTAGCCGATATTCTCGTATTTGCCATCCTCGCAAAAAGCACCAAAATTTTCCTAACTTTTTAATGAAGCAACTCAAAATCTATTTATAAAAACTCTAATTTATCTATATTATTCATAACTTCTAACTCAGCACTCAGCACTCCTATGACACCAACTTTATTTGGTCGCTGGCAAACTCGATTATTATTACTGGCAACTGTCGGCGTACTTGTATCTTTGCCATTTGGAATGGGTTGGATTGGCCCTGGTGCTAACTCGGTTTATTTTTGGATACTTGCTTATGTCGCCATCTTTGGCTTAGGTTGGGATGTACTTTATGACTATCTCCAAAAATCCCGTTGGGATAGAGATTGGCCCGCAGCTTATCAACTCTTAGCTGGTATATGGGAATTAATATTTATATTTTGTGGAGTTAAGTTATTTGGCTTATTGCCAATACCTTTACCGAAGGAAGAACTTTCACCAGGAGCTTTTTTATTGCACTATAGCATTGTGTGGCTAGCAGTTTTTATTAGTTCCCAAAGCCTGATGCGAATTATCTTCCCTCGTTGGCGTTTCCGGGGCGGTGAGTGGTTGTAAAATTTCAAATTCTCAAACTAATTTAATCAAAAATTATAGTTGTGTAGGTTGGGTTTAGGAACGAAACCCAACATTTTCATAGCTTTGTTGGGTTGCGCTTTGCTTTACCCAACCTACAATTTTTCTTAACCCAAGCGTATTGAGCTATAAATCGCAAATTAACAAATCATAAAAATCATATATGGCGGTTTGAGTTTGGATGCAATATGTTGTATTGACGTACAGTTGTGTGCGTTCTTAAGAACAAGATTACTTTGGAAACCAAAGCAACGCACTGCTTGTTGTATCTCATCAAATTGCAAACAGCTATCTTATGTTTACAAAACGGGCATTTGTGCTGATGTAGTAGTCATATATGAGTAAAACAGGACAAACTTTAGAGTCTGGAGAGATTCTTCAATGCAGAGACGTAAATTAAGGAAGTGCAATGTCAAATTTTGATCTGGTTATTCAACTATTTCTGCAACTCACAGTTATTTTAGTAACTTGTCGCATTGTCACGATTATAGGACGCCGCTATCTTGGTCAAACCGATGTTGTTTGCGAAATGATCGCAGGTGTAATGCTAGGGCCATCACTTTTAGGATTGATTGCACCAGATTTTCAGCAATGGCTATTTCCTAAGCTTCCTATCATCACTGCTGTTGGACTCAAGATACCCAATCCATCGATGTCTATTTTATATGCTATCAGCCAAATCGGGTTGGCAATTTATATGTTTTTGATTGGTTTAGAGTTTAATACCAAACTCTTAAAACATCATATTAAAAGTGCAAGTTTGCTATCTGCGGCTGGAATTATCACTCCTTTTATTTTAGGAGCGATCGCATCTTTTTGGTTTTATCACAATGGCGATTTTTTTCAACCAAAAGTCATGCCTTGGTCAGCCGCTTTATACCTGGGTGCGTCGATGACAATTACGGCTTTTCCGATGTTAGCTCGTATTCTTTACGAACGCGGTCTTGCACAAACTCGCTTCGGTACTTTGGCTTTAGGTGCAGCATCAGTAGATGATGCAGTTGCTTGGTGTTTACTGGCGATTGTGCTGGCTAGTGTGAAAAATTCTTTAAGCATAGCCATATTAGCAATTGGTGGTGGCATTTGTTATGTGCTATTTGCGATTTTTCTCGGTCAACCTTTACTGAAAGCATTCACACGCATGACAAAACGCGAAGGTGTGAACAGACAAACCCTGACTTTAATGTTGATAATTTTGATGTTTTGTGCATGGTTTACCGATGTTACAGGTATCTATGCAATATTCGGGGCTTTTGTGTTGGGAGCAGTGACACCACGCGGAGAATTTGCCCAACAAATTCGCCAATATACGGAATTTTTAACTACTTCTTTTTTGTTACCGATCTTTTTTGTCTTCTCTGGATTAAACACTCAAATTGGATTGGTAAACACACCTATTTTGTGGGGAGTGACGCTGTTAATTATTGCGATCGCAATTCTCGGTAAAGGTGTTGCTTGTATGTTGGCTGCAAAATTGGCGGGGGAAAATTGGCGCGAATCTGCAACTATCGGCGCTCTGATGAATGCGCGTGGTTTGATGGAGTTAATCATCCTTAATATTGGTCTGGAACAAGGTATAATTACCCCAATTTTATTCACTATAATGGTTATTATGGCGGTCATTACTACTCTTATGGCATCACCACTGATTGCCTTTTTATTGCACGGTACAAGCTATGAGAAATCTTCTACTTAAGCAAATTTAAATATTAAATTAATTAAGTATCTAGTACTCGATTAAGCTAGTTTTGAGGGTTTGTAGTAAGCGCTTTACTGCTGAGAAAATTAAGGACTAAAGTCCTTACTACGAACTTGCTTACCCATAACGGCTACAACTGCATCGTAACAATAATTAATATAACAACGAAGCACAAATTATTCTTTGTTGTATTTAACAAGCTTGACATTTTCTAGTCTTTTAAAGAATTATCTTAGGGAAACCAGATAGTTAATTTTGAGGAAACCATGCACATAGTTATTCTCGTTCTGGTTGAGGTGCTGATTGTTATTGGACTTTCACGGCTAGTAGGTCTAGCATTCCGTTCTATTAAGCAACCACTAGTAATTGGTGAAATTGTTGCCGGAATTATGCTCGGTCCATCTTTATTTGGTTTAGTTGCTCCCCATCTAGCAGTTACCTTGTTTCCACCAGAAACTTTTCCTTTTCTGAATGTTTTGTCTCAGGTAGGACTAATATTTTTCATGTTTCTGATTGGTTTAGAACTAAATCCCAAATATCTCGGAGGGCAATTAGAAGTAGCAGTTTTAACTTCTCATGTCAGCATTTTGGTGCCGTTTTCTCTAGGAACATTGCTAGCGGTGATACTTTATCCCCTAGTTTCCAACGCAAGTGTATCATTCACTGCCTTTGCTTTATTTTTGGGGGCGGCGATGTCGATTACTGCCTTCCCAGTGTTGGCGCGAATCATTACTGAAAACAATTTACAAGGAACGCGTTTAGGAACGTTGGCGTTAACTTGTGCAGCCGTGGATGATGTCACAGCTTGGTGTCTCTTGGCAGTTGCGATCGCAGTTGCGCGAACTGGTGACTTTGCTGGTGCTGTACCCACAATTATCGCCAGCATAGTTTACATCGGCTTGATGTTGACAGTCGGTCGTTGGTTCCTGCAACGCCTTGCCAAACACTACCTCCGTGCGGGACGACTCAGCCAATTACTGCTAGCTGGGATTTATATGGGCGTGGTTGCGTCGGCGCTAATCACCGAATTAATTGGGATTCACTTAATTTTTGGAGCATTTTTGCTGGGAGCAGCCATGCCCAAAAATGAAGATTTAGTGCGAGAGTTGGCAATAAAAACGGAAGATTTTGTTTTAATTTTCTTGCTGCCCATATTTTTTGCCTACAGTGGCTTAAAAACGCAGATTGGCTTGCTCAACCGTCCCGAATTGTGGCTTTTGTGTGCGTTGGTTTTAGCTGTGGCGATCGCAGGTAAGTATGTTGGTACTTATGTAGCAGCTCGTGTCAGTGGCATTAGTAAACGGGAAGCCTCGGCACTCGGTTGGTTAATGAATACTCGCGGTTTAACCGAACTGATAGTGCTAAACATTGGTTTAGAGTTAGGGGTAATTTCTCCCTTAATATTTACCATGCTGGTAATTATGGCATTGGTAACTACCTTCATGACCTCGCCACTCCTGGAATGGACATATCCGAAGAAGCTGATCAGGTTAGATGTGGTGGAACCGGAGTTAGAAGCACAAACAGCTACCAGCGCTACTGATGCCGAAACTTACATTCGTCCCTACCGAATTTTGGTGCCCGTGGCGAATCCGAGTACCCAAAAAGGCTTGGTACAGTTGGCAGCAAACATTGCGCTAAACTCCCGATATCCCTCTGTTGTTAACCCTCTGAGCCTGATTGAATTTGAAGAAGATTATGCTTTTGAAAGTACGCCAGTTGAAGCAGACCGATTAATTGCCCAGCGCCGCCAGCAGCTAGAAGAATTGATTAATACGCTCGAACCAGTAGAAACACGCTCTCACGTGCATCCCATCATTCGTATATCTAGTAATGTTGCACGGGAAACCGCACAGATTGCCGCACTCAAACAAGTTGATTTAATTCTTGTGGGATGGCATCGCCCAGCTTTTAGTAGCAACCGCTTAGGTGGAAGAGTTGGGCAAATGCTCACTACTGCGCCAGTTGATGTTGCAGTGTTTGTGGACAAGGGAAGCGATCGCTTAGAAAGCTTGTTAGTGCCTTATTCGGCAAATATTCATGATGATTTAGCGCTAATAATAGCTCTGAGACTGCTAATTAACCGTGAAACTTGTATATTACAGGTTTTGCAGGTTGTACCCGAAAATCACCTCAAAGATGAATTGAGTTACGAGTTAAATACGATGATGGAGCAATTACCGAGTAGTGTACGCGATCGCATCGAAATCAAAATTGTTCAAGCTCCAGATCCAATCCAAGCTGTAGTCGAAGCCTCAAAAAATGTAGACCTAACAATTGCAGGCACTAGCCGCACTTGGGGTATCGAGCGTCAAACCTTGGGAAGATATACAGATCAACTAGCCATTCAATGTTCTTCTTCCCTGCTGATCGCTCGCCGTTATAGTCAAGTTACCGCTCATCTGGCTTCCATGCTTCCTGATGTTAGCAGTCAAGAGCCAACACTTAGGAGTTGAGAACATGAATCATTTCAACTTCAAATCTTTAGCTTTTTACGGAGTAGCAATAATTTCAGTGCTACTGTTGTTTAAAACTGTCACTGTTTACGGAGAAAACAAACTCAAGGCTCCTCCGCCAGTTAACGGTCGCTATCGTCTAACTCTAGCGGAGAATTTGCCTAACTGTGAAAAATCGGATACTCTGACGTTAAACATTGAGCAGTCGGGTATTTACTTAAATGCCTCTGTATTACCGGCAAACGCTAACGCCGACACTGACGAAAAGCACTCTCTGGCAGGCATCTTCAGAAATCAACAATTAAATTTATCTGGAAAAGTTAGTAAATCAATCCTTTGTAATATTCCTCGCCCCCAAAACGATCCTCTGAACTCAGTCACAATTCAAATGCAACTTGTGGATAAAGGTAATATGACAGGTCAATTAACCGTAAATGGTATTCCACAAACTCTGAAATTTACTGCTGTGCCTCAAAAAGTTAATTGAATTGGGGGATTGGTAAAGACGCGATTCATCGCGTCTACAGGATTGTAAGCGCGAAATAAACAGCAATGTAAGTGCATTGTATGGGTTTTATGGAGCAAATAAAAAGAATGGATCGGGAACTAAAGACTAAGCAATTTTACCAATGGGGCAAGCAGTTATTTAGCATCAGTATATTAAGTTTTTATGCAGCGATCGCCCTCGAAACTTTCACTACTGCTGCTACACCAGGGGCAAAGCTAAATAATTGGCGTTTTTCTCCCAAGACACAACAACTCGAAATCACTCTCTCAGCAGCCACAACCCCTCGTTATTTCTACTTAGCTCAACCCTCTCGTTTGGTTGTAGATTTACCGAATACTAAGTTGGGCAAAGTTACCACGCAACAAAATTATTCTGGAGCAATCAAAAGTATTCGCATTTCTCAACTCAACGCAAACGATACACGTATTGTCCTAGATTTAGCAGCAGGGACTGTTTTTAATCCCAAAAAGGTACAACTGCAACCCGTTTCCCGAAAAAACTCTACTCGCTGGGTATTACGTCCGGTTATTTCTGGTAAAACTACTGCCGTAAAATCAGGAAGTTCCCCTCCTTCAGCCAAGAAACAACCTCAAACACTCCAAAAGCCGCCTAGTAACCTACCTGTAACTACTAATTCACAATCCCCCTCACTCACAGCTCCGCCTCCATCCAATGAACTGCCCTCAACAATTACTACTAACTCAGGGCAACCTTTTGTCACCGTACCTCCTTTAAATCCAAATACATCCTCTCCCTCTCAACAACCTGCTTCGATTCTTCCCCCTCCTTCTTTCCCAAATCAACCCAGCAATTTAAATAATATTCCTCCATTCGGGATGTCAGAATTTCCTGTTCCAACCATCCCCAACGATCCCGAACCCCAGGTAATCGAGTTTGGTCAACCTTTACCAAAAACTAAATAAAAATTGAGAATTGGGCATGGAGAAGAGGCAGAGGGGCAGAGAGGAAAAATTTACTGCCACTTCTCCCCTGCTCCCCTGCTCCCCTGCTCCCCTGCTATGCCCCATGCCCCTAATAAATGAATTAACTTTTTCCAACTAACTCCTTCACCTTGTTGATGATGCCGACTGGATCGATACCTTGATATGGGTACTGTTCCCACAAACCGCCGCAACCTTCTTTATAAGTTCCAAGATGGGCATATTTGGGAGTTAACCCCCGCTCTAGTAGCCAAGAGCCGAAACGACTACCTAAGCCAGTGCGACGGTTGAAGGCTTCTACTACAAGCACAAAAGGAGCATTACCAACTTTGGTAATCATTTCTTCATCAATAGTGTTTAAAGTTGTTTTGTTAATCAAACCAACGTCTAGTCCTTCTTGTTTCAGACGCTCTACAGCATCAACGGCACGGTAGAGAGCATCGCCAAAACTGATAATGTAGCCTTGCGTCCCTTCTCGTATAACCTCATCTTTACCAGGAACAAATTTGTAGCCATTTCCAAAGAAGTCATTGCCGTTGCTGTCCTTAATGTTGGGCACTTTGGAACGGGTGGAGAAAATAAACCGCAGTCCAGGCTCATGGAATACAGCTTCTACACAAGCTGTCATTTGATTATTATCTGCCGGGAAGTACAACTGTGTTGGGTAGCCATCATCCAAGCCATTGTCGGCAAACATATTATTTATACCAAAGTGGCAGCTGTTATCTGCCATGTCATCTATACCCGCATGGGAAAAATGACACAGAACATTGGAATAGTTCAGCCGTGCCATCGTGATTTCTGAGATACACATTTCTAAAAAGGCGCTGAAGGTGGCAAAAATACCTTGCTTGCCCTCGTCCATCCCGAATCCAGCCGCAGCAGAGAAGTTGCTCCGTTCCATGATGCCGGAGGAAATAAATATTTCTGGGTATGTTTCATGAATTTTCTTCAAACCGCAGGAGCCTTCTAGGTCGCTATCAATGACCTTAACTTTTTCTTTACGCTCCGCTTCACTCATGCGACTGAGGACACCCACTACAGCTTCACCAAACACAGTACGGTTAGCGCCCCATTTGTCACTGGAACCCAGAAATGTATATGTTTGTTTGGGTTTTTCAATACTTTTCAGGTATTCGAGCGCCGCAGTTTGTCCGCGAGATTCTAGATACTTAACTGCTAAATCTACAGGAATTACATCATGACCATGAATGGAACCTTCTAAACCTTCAATACCAGGACACATCGGGCGTTTATTGATAATAGCGATCGCTCCGGGAGTATTCACAGCTTCGCAAATACGACGGTATAAATCGTCTAAGTCTTCCCCGTCTCCTTGAAGTACTTTCAAACCGTGGCCTTCTAAGGTTTTGGCGACACTGAAACCTGGTAAATATTTAGAAGGATGTCCAGCGATCGTTACATCATTGTCATCAATAATTAGCTTGACGTTGAGATGTTGAGCAACAGCCAAGCGAGCAGCTTCAGCATCATTGCCTTCTTGCTGCGAACCATCAGAACCGAGACAGAAAACTGCCTTGCCTGGATTCGCCATTGCCACACCATTGATGTAAGGCCAAATATGGCCCAAGCGCCCAGAACTAAATTTCACACCAGGAGTTAGTTTTAGTTCGGGGTGTCCCGGTAAATTGGAATGTGCTTGCCGATAACGTAAAAGTTGCTCGGCAGGTAAATCACCATGCAATGTTGCCATCAGATATTGGGTGGCGACTCGATGTCCTGCTTCATCAAAGAAAATCGGTACAAATTGCTCCGATGCTCCCCGGAAAAAGGCATCAAGAATCATTACCTCTGGGACTGTATCGTATGGCCCGCCAGTATGACCGCCGACTCCGCTAGCAGCGCCAGTCGCTGTAAAAAAGACGATCGCATCCCGGCAGAGTTGAATATTCGCTTTTAGACTCTCTCGCTGTTCAGCTGTGAGGCTCGAATTTGCTGGATTGAGCGCTAAAGGTTTGTAAGCACTGAGATCGATCGGAAATTGGGTATTAATAATAGTCATGGTTTATTGATTGAATAAAAAACAATGTGAACAAGCAAAAGGCGCGATCGCACTACAAAAAAATTGTTAAAACCCAGATTGGGCAACAATTATCCAAGTTCAAGTTAACCACTCGGAACCGTTGTGGAACTGTGTGATTTGATCAAATGCCAAAATCAATAAATTCAATTATGCATGAATGTGCTTGAATTCAATTGAAGTTACGGATTACCGTACAAAAACTTGCATATCAATAAGTATAAACTCACAAACACGCAACTTCAAGCCCAAAAACGCAATTTCAGGAAAATTAATTATGCTAACTGCTGAACGACGACAATTCATCTTAGAAATTCTGCGTCGTGATAAAAAGGTACTTTCGACAGAACTTAGTGCTGTTTTGAAAGTTTCTGAGGATACGATTCGCCGGGATTTGCGAGAACTGGCAGAAACGGGACTATTGCAACGCGTTCATGGGGGAGCGCTCCTCAAATCTCCAGCCACCGCCAGTTATGCCGATCGCCAAAAGCAAGCGCCAAAAGAAAAGGAAGCGATCGCTCGAACAGCAGCAAAATTAGTTTGTACAGGACAAGTGGTAATTTTAGATGGAGGTACAACAACTCTCCAAGTAACCCGTCATTTACCCCTAGATTTGCACGCAACAGTGATCACAAATAGTCCGCCAATCGCCGTTGCATTAGCAGAACATCCCCACATAGAGGTTGTGATGTTAGGCGGACAACTCTACAAAAAAGCCTTGGTGAACGTGGGTACTGTCACCATTGAGACATTACGGATGATTCGTGCAGATTTGTGTATGTTGGGAGTTTGCAGTTTGCATCCAGAAGTTGGGATTAGTGTACCGAACCTAGACGAAGCCCACGTAAAACGAGCCATGATTGCTGGATCGGCTGAGGTAGTGGGATTAGTGACAGCAGAAAAATTAGACACGGCTGCTCCTTATCTAGTGGAGTCTATTCATGCCCTGACTTACCTAGTAACTGCACCAACAGTATCTAATAATATGCTGAGTGCCTACAAAGCTTTAGGTTTGACAATTATACGTGAAGAATACGAATGATCTAGATGAAGGCACTGAGGATTGGGCACTGAATAAGGGAATAGGGTACAGGTAAGACGGTACAGATTATTCCCTATCACCTCTTCCCTAACCCCAATGCCCAAATCTAAAATCTGTCCGTTTCTTGAGGTGTTCCAACTGCTCCTGGTTGAGCGGTGAAGAAGTTTTGAGCAGCTTCATTCTGATATATACATCTAATATCAGGTTGTCCACTGTCCAAGTTACCTGTGAAACCAAAGGTGTTCAGGCGATTTTTGCACTCATTTACCTGCTCAGATGTCACTAGCTTACGTTGCTCTAAAAGCGCCCAGTTATTTTGTCGGATCACGCATCCAGGACGCATACTCGGCTGGGCAACATAGACATTAAAGGGGTTGAGAGTGACGAATAGTCTCGCGTCCATCACCATCGCGCTGGCTCCGTATTGCACACAAATTTCAGGGTTTGGTGCTTTGGTGTCAATGAATTCACGAGAAGCCACATTTGATGGGGCTAACGTGGTTGTAGAACTAAAAGCAATACCAATCCCAATTCCCAAAATCAACACCCCTCCCATAATTGCGATGGTGGTGAAGTTAAATAGAGGGGATTGGAAAATAGAGGGTTTAGGAGTAGTAGCCGATCTACCAGTAGATTTACGTTTCATTGTTGCTTAATCACCTTCACGCCGATTTGGGAGGGAGTGGTCTCAAGTTTTTTCTCCCTCTTTCAGTATGCCTATTCTTGACTGTAATTGCCTGTAACTTTCTCTGCGATCTTCTTATTAAATGACAAAAATACGAGTTTATCTAGATTTTTGGGCAGAATTTCAATATCGTACACTGTGGCGAAAGTTTGCCTACCTTATACAAGTTAGTCAAGCAACTTGTCGAGCTAATTGAAATGATAGCTGAATTTATGCAAAGCCGTACTAGTCGCTGATTGTTTCCATCTGGAATAATTAGTGAGTATTTTCCTTTCTTTGCTCATTAACTAATTGTTATTATTTATCACCTTTGCACTACTTGACTTGATTAAGTAACTGTATGAATTTATTTTGTTAATTATACCATAGGTTGAATTGTTATCAGATATAAGTAATTGAGTTTTCACAATTAATTTAGTCAGAATCCTTAAACTATCTAACTTGTGCTGTTAATTTCCAATTTTGAGAATGAGATATTTTTGTTACCCCTAGTAATTGAGGTGTAAAACGATGTAAATTAACACTTAATGAAATTTTAATAACTAATTGAAAGCACGTGACATTTCAAAAAGCGCTATCTTCGGGCAAGAGGTTCAAAACTTCGCAACTTCAAATCTTTCTGGCTGATAGTCTGACTATTTTTTGGGGAGATTGGTTAGATTTACGCGCGAGAATTTTACCTGTTGCGGCATCAGGCTTAATATCGCCACTGATATATATTTTAGCTTTTGGCTTGGGTTTGGGTAGTTCCATCAAACCCGGTTCAGGAATTAGTGGCAACTATAACAACTATTTGGAATTTATCTTACCGGGAATGGTGGCGCTGTCATCGATGACGGTTAGCTTTGCTGGAACGACATTTTCAATTTGTGGAGACAGACTATTTACCAAAACCTTTGAGGAATTGTTGTTGACTCCCATAAACCCCTTAGCTTTGTACATCGGTAAAATGCTGGCGGGAGTCGTGCGGGGTTTGATGACTTCCGGTTCCGTGATTTTGGTAGCGCTGCTGTTAACAGGAAACTGGAATTTTCTCAATCCACTATTTTTACTTTTGGTGGCGCTGAATTGTTCGGTATTTGCTGGATTAGGGGTGATTATAGGGTTGAGTGTGCGATCGCTCGAATCAGTCGGACTCTACAATAATTTTATCATTATCCCCATGTCCTTCTTAGGAGCGACTTTCTTTGACCCTGCGACACTACCATTTGCTCTCAAAGTTGTAGTTTACCTTTTGCCACTAACCTACACCAGCATTGGATTGCGTGCAGTTGCACATCTACCCTTGTCTCAGTTTCCTTGGTACAGTATACCGATTTTGTTGGTGGTTGCGATCGCTCTTTCTCTCTGGGGCGGTTATAAATTTGCTCATCAACAAGATTAAAGCCTTAATTACAACCTGTGCTTTAACTGTTGAATTTTCTGTAAAACTTTTTCCCGATGCTGCGTCAGCTTGATCCATCGGGGTAGGCGACTGGCAAGACTGCCATTGTGCCAGCCTAATGACTCATCTGGCAAGTGTTCTCGCAACCTCGATCGAACATAGCTTTCCAGGAAGTTCAAATGAGCTTCATTATATGCCCATAGCATCTGACCGCAACAAGAGATTTGTAGCCACAGGGGTAAGCCAAAAAAATGGTCTAATATTCCATAGCTAGAATTTCGTTTATGCCTGTAATTGTTTTGCCACAATAGCAGTGCAGGTTTTCGTTTAGCAGCATTTGACTGTTGTTTTGTATAGCTACAGTGCTGACAGGTAATTCTTTTGATGGAACTGAGACTTGATTGCTCAGAGTTTACAGTCAATACCTTGGCAATGCGATTGCATTGGGGACAACGTACTAAAATTTCTTGCTCAAAATCAGAAAGCCGTTTGCCATAGTCTCTAAATCTTATAACCATTTCATCTCAAGCCTACTACGTGGCGTCCCGTTAAGACAGCAATGAACCACAGTTCATGAGGAGTCAGGATAATTACTTATGCAACACATATTGCCTAATGTGTCAATGTATAAGTTCTAATTTGGATTTATTATAAAGATTGCGTGAAATTACTAGTTATCATGATAAAGCATTACAAGAATTGCTTTATAAATCAACCTATGAGTAGATATCAACTCAGTGAGCAAGCACACATTAACCATTATTTATCTAGCAGGTAGATGCGGTTGAAAAGTGAGTTTTTGCTGTTTGATTTAACTCACACGGTATAGCATTCTGTTAATAAATATCAGAAGGACACAAATATGACTAGAATTGCCACAAAAATAGCCTTGTCTGTTCTAGGAGCAGCAGGAATTAGTTTTTTGTCTTGGACACCAGCAAAAGCCGTCATCTTTGTAGAACCCATTGTGACGACTAAAAATCAAGATGTACTTGATGCAAAAAAACCAAGAACTCTTACAGGGTTTTTACCAGGACAAGTAATAGAATATGGTGTTCCAGATGTAGCTAATAACTTTATAAATGCTACCGGGTACGATATAAATAGCTTGGTCTTTGATTTAAAAACGCTGTCCTATAGTAATCCAAAATCTACTCCACCATTTGATAATGAAAAAGTGGAGTGGGGAGATGTTAATGGAGATGGGAAGATTGGTTCCTCTGTTAACCCCGATCTAAAGGATATTTTTAAAGACATTACCATCAAGGGTAGTACTGTCACTTTTAGTGGTGGCGTAATCCCTAATGGAAGCCTATTTTACAATCCATTCGCTACCAAGCCTAATCTAGCGCCAGGTGCTGGAATCATTCCACCAATTCCAGCAGATCAAGAAGATAAAGATGGTCCGATCAGGGTAGCTGCTTATTACACGGCTGTTCCTGAATCAACTAACGTTTTGGGTGTACTGGTTTTTGGCGCTTTAGGCGTAGCTTTAAAATTAAAGCGATCGCTCTGTTAAGGGGATTGGGGAAGAAGCAGGGGAGCAGGGGAGAAGTTGCAGTAAGTTTTTCCCTTCTGCCCCTCTGCCTCTTGTGTCCCATGCTCTCATTCTGTAATTAACTCACGATACACTGTCATTGTTTCCTGATGGACGCGGGCAACACTCAGCCTTTCTAGGTTTTTCTTTGCCCGCTGTTTCCACTCTTGCAGCATCTCGGCATTACTCAGTAATTGCACTAAAACCCCAGCCAAAGCATGACTATCTTTTGCTGGCACTAAAAGACCTGCTCGCCCGTTGTCTAAAGCTTCAGGAATCCCGTCTACCTGAGTCCCGACGATCGCAGTTCCAGTTTCTCTAGCTTCCGAAAGTACCAGAGGGCAAGGATCACGGTGGGAAGCCAGCACAAATATGTCACAAGATATCAGATAGCGTTGAGGTTCCGGTTGAAAGCCTTCAAAATGAATGCGTTCTTTTACAGAAGTTGCTTGTGCCTGTGCCTCAAATAGCTGTTTATCGGGGCCGTTTCCTACCAAATAAAGATGAGCTTGGGGAAAATCTGAGGCAATTTGTTCAAAGGCAGCAATTAACTCAGCAATTCCCTTGCGTTGATACATCCCGGCTACAGTAGCGATCGCTGGATGTTGTAATGGTAAAGGTAGATAATCTTGTATTTGTCGAGTGCGCGGACTGCCTAAAGTGCCGTTACATACCACCCGCAACTTATGTTCTGGAATACCACGCCTAATCATAGAATCACACACAGCTTTACTGACAGCAATTACTCTGTCAGCTAAACCCATTAGTAGGCTGGCACGCTGAAATTCGTTGTGGACTGTAGAAACTAAAGCATATTTGTTTCCTTTAAAAATACGTGCTAATATTAGTCCCGTCATCATGTGGGCATGAACAATATCCGGCTGAAATTCAGCTGCGATCGCTCGGTAACGTATAGCTGCTTTAATCGTATTTAGCGGTTTCCTGCTTTGGTCTAAGTAGTAATGTTTGACACCACAAATATCTAGTAAAGCCTCGTATTCCCCACCAGCAGAAACAACCGCGACCTCATAACCAGATTTTGCCTGTAGACAAGCCAGATCCACAGCCACATTCACAATACCGTTACCTATTTCTTGAACGTGGTTCAAAATATGTACGATTCGCATAATCTTTGAGATGTATATAAAAAATAAAGATAAGTAACCGAGTATAAATCAATCAACATAATTATTGAGGTCTTCAGCGACAACTCAAAAGTAGTCAGTAGTGCGTAAAATTAACCACTTTCTAATGATTAAGAGCGCTTATTACCAGTTACTTAGCTTAAAGACTTATTCAGTAACGGCTCGATAAATCGGGGTAAAACTTCAAAATTCTGAAGACTGAATCTGTTATCTCAAATTTTATATTTCTTAATACCTAGTATCCAAACTCTAGTACAGCACACCAGCCAAACCAGAGAATAAAAGCTTTTTTAAAATACTGCTTTATAACAACAGCATTTTGCTTGATGTTAAAGAAGGTAATTAATGGTAACAAATAATTCATTATTACTGTTAATAGTTGTGTGAAATCCCAGTAATGATAAAGCTTCAGTCAGTTTTAGAGGGTGTTTTAAAAGTCTAAATTATTACTAGCGTTGGTGACTAGAAGTCACGGCTACACAGACTTGTGTTGAGCGGAGTCGAAATACAAAACCCACCTACGTGGGTTAAAGAGTTTGATTTTGTGTTACTCCGCACAGGCGGACTTTGCTTGTATAGCCGCGATTTCCAATCGCCCAAAACTTTTCAAACATCCTCTTAGTTGAATTCATAATCTTAGTGTGAGGTGACAAAATGGCAACGTTACAGACTCCATACTGCCAATCAAATTCGATAATTCCCACCTCATGCACCCATAACCAGGTCTGATGGCAACATATAATTTTTGCAATCTGGTACTTCTACAGAAGTTAAAGTCCTTGGTTATTATCCTTTTTACACCTTGGCGACTTTGGATAATTTCACTGCGACAAATCTAGTAGTTGGTAGTAATGTCCTCGTTTAGCGCTCAGAGTTCGACTGAGCGCTCACAGGCAAGTTCACCAGTGACACAGAATCTAATTCTAAATTCTGAAGACTGGCGCTTGTATTCTGGGCATTTTGCCAGACATCATAGTAAAACTCAATCAATACAAGTTTACGAACCTGAGAATTGTTTCCCTGAGAGCGGCGTGATGAAATAGCAGTTAGCAAAAATTTCCAAGACCGAGGAGAAAGTATTGATGGATCTATGATTGAAAGAAAACTCTTGAGATTTTTTTGCTTGAGTGCGACTAAAAGCCAATGGAGTTTCAGGTAATTTTTTATATCCTGAAAGACGGGAATCTTTGAGCGATGTTGCTCATTTACCAAGGCGTAAATTTTCTCCTTCATCAAAATATTTGTCGTCAACCGCCGAGACAAAGAAAACTTTTGATTATATGCACCCGGCCAGATAGTGCGGTAAGCAAGACACTGGTTGAAGAAAATAGCATCGCCAAACTGAGCAATCCGAATCCAGGAATCGATGTCATCACAGTTAGCATCGAGTGTGGAGTCCCAACCGCCACTTTGCAGGAAAGCATCACGGCGGCAAGCTACTTGTACAGGTGTGCCAAAGGGTACAAGCTCTAAAAGCATCCCATAATGAATATCGGCTTGGGGGATATAAAAAGCTAAACCAGGGCCAACTTGGGGGGTGCGAGAGAGTTCAACTTCATTGCCATCCACCTGAGCCGCCACACAAGAGCAGATTACAGCATCGGGACGAAGTGCGATCGCCTTTGCCATTTCTTCTATACAGTTGGGCGCTAAATAGTCGTCATCATCTAAAAACTTAATCCAGTTGCCGCTAGCTTTGGCAACTCCAGCATTTACCGTTGCTGCATGACCAAGGTTTACTTCGTTACGATGGTAAACAACCTTATCCCCTAAGCTTTTGAGATAGGTTTGGGTGTCATCAGATGAACAATCGTCAGCAACAACCACCTCGCACTCCATTGTTTGGTTACGAGCCGAATCAATTGCTCTTTGCAGCAAATTCAAGCGATTATAGGTACTGATGACGATACTAAATTTCATAAATTTTTCCTTTGTAGTACGGCATTCTGCAATATAGCTTCGATCTTTAGGCTGTTGTATCAGTACAATTATCAATCCTAACAAGTAGACTGAAATAGGATTATCGATTTATCATTGATGATCGTGAGTTTTTTTTAAGCAGACAGAAAGACTATGAACGCTCAAGAGATTATCCGCTCCATTGAAGCGGAACAGATAAAATCGAATCTGCCCGACATTTATGTGGGCGACACTGTAAAAGTGGGAGTGAAAATCAAAGAAGGCGAAAAATACCGCGTGCAACCTTACGAGGGAGTTGTGATTGCCAAGCGCAATGGCGGCATCAACGAAACTATTACAGTTCGTAAGGTTTTTCAAGGCGTGGGCGTTGAGCGGGTATTTCTGTTGCATTCTCCCCGGATTGACAGCATTAAGGTGTTACGTCGTGGTAAAGTCCGCCGTGCTAAACTATATTATCTCCGCGATCGCGTAGGTAAGGCAACCCGAATCAAGCAACGGTTTGACCGCCCTTTGTGATTCGTCCTTCAAAAGTATGGGAGAAATCTCAAGCTGCAAGCGGCATCTGCCGCTGACTTGTTTTCCCGACAAAATTAAGGTATGATATAAATCGCATATTGCGTTAAACTGAAATTTAGTTCAGCGCAATCAGTGAATCAAAAACAGCTTGTGCGCTCTTAGTTCAGTTGGTAGAACGCAGGTCTCCAAAACCTGATGTCGGGGGTTCAAGTCCTCCAGGGCGCGCTCAAGAGCAAAAAAACAAAGCCCGAAATAATTACGCAGCTGCTAATAGAGCAGTTAGCGCTAATAATTTCGGGTAAACTTATTGTATTTGCAGTTGTTTTGCTTCCAGTACTTCCAGTAAGTGAAATAGAGTCGAAACTGCAAAACCTAGATGACAATTAAATCAGGATCTAGTATAAGAAACGGGGGATAAACGGTCGTGGCCAAAAAAAGTGAAGCAGAATTGCCAGAAACCACAAATGGGTTTAGCTTTGGCAACTTCATACAGGGAACCAAAGAAGAACTTGAAAAAGTAGTTTGGCCCAGTCGGAAACAAATAGTCAGCGAATCCGCCGCTGTGTTGTTAATGGTGGCACTCTCCGCATCTTTGATATACTTGGTCGATGGATTGTTTGGTTGGGCAGCAAAACAGGTGTTCTAATGAGTTTTGCAACAGATGAACCACGCAACTCAATGTTGCAGTCAGAAGAAACAGCAGAAGCAGCAGAAGCAGCAGAAGCAGCGTCAAAAGAAGCACGTTGGTATGCAGTACAAGTAGCTTCAGGCTGTGAAAAGCGTGTAAAGACTAACTTAGAGCAACGCATTCAAACTTTTGATGTCGCTGACAAAATTATCCAGGTAGAAATTCCGCAGACGCCAGCGGTGAAAATCCGTAAAGATGGCAGTCGCCAGCATACAGAAGAAAAAGTTTTCCCTGGTTATGTGCTGGTGCGGATGATGATGGATGATGATACTTGGCAGGTGGTACGAAACACCTCTCATGTAATCAACTTTGTCGGTTCAGAACAAAAACGTGGTGGTAGTAGTAAGGGTCGCGGTCATGTGCATCCCATACCACTGAGTGCTTCAGAAGTCGAACGTATATTCAAACAAACCAGCGAACAAGAAGCTGTTGTCAAAATTGACATGGCTACTGGTGATAAGATAATGGTGCTTTCTGGTCCATTTAAAGATTTTGAAGGTGAGGTGATTGAAGTTTCTCCAGAACGGAGTAAACTTAAAGCCTTGCTCTCAATTTTCGGCAGGGATACACCAGTAGAATTGGAATTTAATCAGGTAGAGAAACAGAGTTAAATACAAATGGCGAAGAAAGTAGTGGCGGTCATTAAACTGGCCCTGAATGCTGGAAAAGCCAACCCAGCACCGCCAGTTGGTCCCGCCTTGGGTCAACATGGTGTCAATATTATGATGTTTTGTAAAGAGTACAACGCCAAAACAGCAGACCAAGCTGGAATGGTGATACCTGTAGAAATTTCGGTTTTTGAAGACCGGAGTTTTACATTCGTACTCAAAACGCCACCCGCATCAGTACTGATTCGGAAGGCGGCGAAAGTTGAAAAAGGCTCAAATGAACCCAACAAAAAGAAGGTTGGGTCAATAACCAAAGCACAATTGCAAGAAATAGCCCAAACCAAACTCCCCGACCTCAATGCCAACGACATCGAAGCGGCAATGAAGATTGTGGCAGGAACGGCTAAAAATATGGGTGTAACAGTTACAGATTAAGAAAGTTATGAGTTATGAGTTATGAGTTATGAGTTTTAAATTAGTAACTCCTCATTCCTAACTTCCTAATCTAAAATCCAAAATTTTATCGGGGGAGAGGCGAGGCTTCGGAATTACCCCAGGAGAACAAATGCCAAAAATATCGCGTCGTTTGCAGGGTCTGCAAGCAAAAGTAGAAGAAAAGGACTATCATCCTCTAGAGGCTTTAGCCCTTCTTAAAGACACAGCAACAGCTAAATTTACCGAAGCTGCTGAAGCGCATATCAGGTTGGGTATTGACCCCAAGTATACAGACCAACAGTTGCGGACAACGGTAGCACTGCCCAAAGGTACAGGACAAATCGTCCGGGTGGCAGTGATAGCCAGAGGCGAAAAGGTAAACGAAGCTAGCAACGCTGGTGCTGATATAGTCGGTTCAGAAGAACTGATTGACGAAATCCAGAAAGGTAGAATGGATTTTGACAAGCTGATTGCCACACCTGATGTGATGCCACAGGTGGCAAAGCTGGGTAAGTTGCTTGGTCCACGTGGTTTGATGCCATCGCCCAAGGGTGGAACCGTAACATTTGATTTAGGAAGTGCGATCGCAGAATTCAAAGCAGGTAAATTAGAATTCCGGGCCGATCGAACTGGTATTGTCCATGTTATGTTTGGTAAGACAACCTTCTCGCCCGAAGATTTGTTAGTCAACCTGAAGGCATTGCAGGAGACGATTGACCGTAACCGTCCTTCAGGAGCTAAGGGTCGTTATTGGCGCACATTTTATGTGTCAGCCACTATGGGGCCATCAATTAAAGTTGATATCAGTGCCCTACGAGATTTGAAACTGAGCCAAGCAGGTTAATAAGAGTTATGAGTTATAAGTTAGGAGTTAAAAATAAAACTTCTAACTCCTAACTACTCACTCCTAACTTTAAATTAAATAGGCAAAGCCGGAGACAGCAGGTGCTAATAACTTAATACCCTGCCGAGGTTAAAACTCTAATTGTCAGAATTACCACCCACAAAGGTGTGATAACTATGGCGTCAAGAGTCTTACTACTCAACCCCGGCTAAGTTAGCTGGGGTTTGTTGTTTGGGTTCAGGTTGAGAAAAAACACACAACTAGGGCACTTCCCCGATTGTTTTAAGGAGGTGAGATTGGAATGGGTAGAACACTAGAAAATAAAAAAGAAATAGTAGCTGACCTCAAAGAAACTTTGAGTGAGTCAACTCTGGCACTGGTAATTGACTATCAGGGGCTAACAGTTTCGGAAATCACAGACTTACGGCGGCGGTTACGTCCCAGTGGCACTGTTTGTAAGGTGACGAAGAACACCTTAATGGGCATTGCCATCAAAGACGATGAAAAATGGCAGCCTTTGTCGGAATTGCTCAATGGTTCTTCCGCCTTTTTGCTGGTAAAAGAAGATTTTTCATCGGCAATTAAGGCATACCAAGAATTCCAGAAAGTCACTAAGAAGACAGAACTTCGTGGTGGTGTACTGGAAGGTCGTCTACTCAAAGAACCTGATGTCAAGGTACTAGGAGACTTGCCATCTAAGGAACAACTCATTGCACAAATTGCTGGGGCTATCAACGCTTTGGCTACCAAGATTGCTGTGGGTATCAACGAAGTTCCTGGTTCGCTGGCTCGTGCTTTGCAGGCTGTGGCCGACCAAGAGCAAAGTGGTGGTAGCACCGAAACTGCCGCTGTTCAAGATAGCAACACCGAAACCACTGCTGAAGGTGATAGTAGCACTGAAACTGCTGCTGAATAGACTTCGTGGTTCATCAGTCAAAAGTCAAAAGTCTATAGTTAAAGACCAATGACCCATGACAAATAAATAATCAAAATTACAGGAGTTATATCAATGTCTGCTGCAACCGATAACATTTTAGAACAACTAAAAACTCTTTCTTTGCTGGAAGCTTCTGAATTAGTCAAGCAAATTGAAGAAGCTTTTGGCGTGAGTGCTGCTGCACCCGTTGGCGTAGCGTTCGCAGGCCCTGGTGCTGCTGCTGCTCCGGCTGAAGAAGCTGTTGAGCAAACTGAGTTTGAAGTGATTCTCGAATCAGTCCCAGCTGATAAGAAGATTGCTGTGCTGAAGATTGTTCGGGAATTGACCGGTCTGGGTCTGAAAGAAGCTAAAGACTTGGTGGAAGCTGCGCCCAAGGCAGTTAAAGAAGGTATTGCTAAGGATGCTGCTGAAGATGCTAAGAAGCGCATCGAAGAAGCTGGCGGTAAGGTGACTGTTAAGTAGTCACAATTCTTTTACCACTTTTTTATTAAGGAGCCTAACTTAGGCTCCTTTTTTTTATCGTAGAGTCTTTTGTTGCAGATAAAAATACTAAGCTAAACCACATCTAGTTTGCATATCTAAAATTTATATAACTCTTCTGGGGTGGGCATCTTACCCGCCGTAATTATGCAATTTAAATGTGGAACAGCTTATTAAGTATTACAACGCTAATTTGTTGTTAAAAAAGCAAGGGTTACATTAAGTTGGATTGATTTGCTTTCTTACCCATTGACGAAATGCTCTAAGCGTTGGACTTCTACCTAAAGTTCGGCTGTGTTCGACAAATCGGGGAATTTCTTCAACAATTGGCAAGTTGGGAAAAGTAGAACTAATTTCAGACTCAATGTATTTACCTTCCTGAAGAATATTAATTTGTAGCTTGCCATTTTCATATCGCCACAGTTCAGGAATTCGCAATGCTTCGTAAGCATCTAGTTGAGTTTTGGAAGTAACATATTGTTCAAATGCTGAACAATCAACTTTATCGCGACACAAATGCTGAAGATGAATTTAATATTTATCGTATTGTGCAGGTAGTTTGGATGACCGATAATTGGGAGCATCCTCCAGAAAATGACAAAGTATTTGATTGTTCCATTCATTTTCCTCAATCTGGGAAAGCAATAAAATTGGAAAATATACAAAAATTACAAACGCGTTGGGGTA
Source organism: Nostoc sp. (assembly GCF_036917235.1). GTDB lineage: Bacteria > Cyanobacteriota > Cyanobacteriia > Cyanobacteriales > Nostocaceae > Nostoc. The sequence goes on along the minus strand of NZ_JBALDU010000074.1, from coordinate 80,069 downwards.
AAGAAGGATTAGCGTTTCAACAGCACGTCCAAAGCGTATTAAATATTTATTAACAAAAAGCCTTACATTTAAAAGTGCAGGGCTTTGAGGTTCTTGTTTATGGCTGGATCATAATAGGCACTATGCCTTTTTCAGAACCAATAATTACAAGCTTAGAATTATTAGATTGAGCTAGCTTTTCTGTGGCTTCAATCGCTCGTAATTGTAGCACTTGGTTGTTAAGTCCACCAGAGATAATTTTTTGGGAATCGGCTATACCTCGCGCTTCAATAAGCTTTCGTTCTGCCTCTTGACGCTCTTTCTCTAAAACAAATTTCATCTGCTGATTTTCTTGCTCTGTCTTGAGTTTGTTTTGAATTGCAGCTTGTAGAGTATCAGGCATTTTGATGTTTCGTAAAAGAGCTTCCTCAACGATGAAACCCAAAGCTGGTATCTCTTGAGTCAGTTGTTGGTCAATTTTTTGGGCAATTTCTTGGCGTTTGGTAGAGTAAATAGCATTGGCTGGGTAATTTGCCGTGATGGCGCGGACAGTAGAGCGAAATCTGGAAATCACCAGTTGTGTTTCATCAGTTCCAATTGTTTTATAGACTGTAGCTGCCTTTTGCGGGTCGAGCTTATACTGAAGACTGACATCAAGATTTAGGCTCAAACCTTCTTGGGATGTTGCATCTACATTTTCCTTTATATCCTTAATGCGAGTAGAAAAATTCAGCACCTTGCTAAAGGGGTTAAGCAAGTGGACACCAGGATTAAGAGTAGTTTCGGAAACCTCACCAAAGAAATTGACGACACCGACATTACCAGGTGGGACAATCACCAAAAGCCTAGAAAAAGAATTCAGTACTGCAATGCTGCCAATTAATATCATAATTCCACGTATTGCTAAACGTGACCTTTCATCAGATATCTTATCTGTATTGAGATAAACGAGAATTGCAATTAGGCTAGTTACAAGAGAGACTGTAAAGCCCATGAGTTTTTTGTGTGTAGTTAAGAGGAATGTACTTAATCACATAATTCCCAAACGCTTTTATAAAACTAATACTATTTCACCCAAGTTCGAGATTTACGAATCTTTTTACAGATTAAAAAAGATTCCCGACTTTTCTCAGAAGTCAGGAATCTCAGCCTTGCAGCGATGCCTACGACAGGCATTGCCTACGCTAATGTACAATTAATTCAAAATCCAAAATTACTTGCCGTTGCCGTTACTACCATTGCCATTGCTGTGAATGACACGTTCGGCAAGCTTTTCCGGTACTTCCTGGAGATGGTCATATTCCCAGTGGAAGGAACCAACGCCGAGAGTGAGCGATCGCAGCTCTACAATAAAGTTTTGCATCTCTGCTTGTGGCAAGTATGCAGAGACATTATCCCAGCCTTGCCAATCGTTTCTCCCCTCATAGCCTAAAATTTGCCCCCGTCTACCACTCAACAGTTGCAGCACTTTGGAGGTAAATTCGCTCGGTGTGGTAACATCTACCCGCAGAATTGGTTCTAACAAGGTAGGTTCCGCTTGCGATATCCCCGTTTGCATTGCCAATCGCGCAGCTTGTTTAAAGGCTTGTTCGGAACTATCAACGTTATGATACGAACCATTAGTCAGAGTTACCGCCAAATCCACCATTGGAAAGCCCAAAGGCCCATGTGTGAGAAATTCCCGCACGCCCATTTCCACCCCAGGAATGTACTGTTTAGGAACCACACCACCGACAATAGTTTCATTAAAATTAAAACCTGTACCGCGTGGTAAAGGCTTGATTTCGAGAAAAACATCACCAAACTGTCCGTGACCACCGCTTTGATGTTTGTAGCGTCCATGAACTGAAGCCACTGTTTTGCGGATGGTTTCTTTGTAAGGCACTTGCGGTAAGTGGGTTGTCATTGGCAAGTTATATTTGCGGCGCAGTCTGTCTAGGGTAACTTGCAAATGAATCTCGCCTTGACCCCACAAAATAACTTCGTGAGTATCGCCGTGTTGTTCCCAAGCAAGTGAGCAGTCTTCTTCTAATAACTTGGTAATAGCACTGCTGAGTTTAACTTCATCGTTGCGCTTTTCTGGTGTAATAGCGAGGGCATACACTGGTTCCAACTGTACAGCTTTGGGTAATTCCATCGCTGATTGCTGCTCTGTGGAGATTGTATCGCCTGTTTTAATTCCTTCTAAACGGCTCAATGCGACAATTTCACCAGCACCAACTTCATTAACAAACTGCTGTTGTTGTCCCATGAGGCGGTAAATTCCACCAGCGCGAATGCCATTGAGGACAATACCATCAGTTAATTTGCCCCGCCAAACACGCACGAGAGAGAGTTTACCACCTTGGGGAGTGTAGAAAGTTTTTAATACCTGCGCTAGAGGTTTATCACCTTTGATGTTTTTTAAACGACGTTCTGCTGTGGTTTCTGGTTCGGGGGCTTCTCGTAACAAGGCTTCTAATAGAGGTCTAACACCATAATCTTGTTCTGCTACACCAAAGAAAACGGGCACTACTAAATCTGCCCCTAATTCCATTTTTAAATCTTTGAGGATTTCTTCTTGGGGTGGTTCGATGTCTTCTAAAAGTTCTTCGAGTAAATGGTCGTCAAAATTTGCTAAAGCTTCGAGCATTTCTGCCCGTGCGATATGTTCTTCTTCTTTTAAATTTTCGGGGAAGGGAATGGGGTCAGCAGCTGCACCTGGATGATATTTATATGCTTGTTCGCTCACCATATCAATAAAGCCGGTGAGTTGTTCCCCGTTCATGATGGGATATTGATGCGCTACCAGGGGACGGCTAGATACTGCTTTCAGGGCGTGTAACGTTTCTAAAACATGAATATTTGCCCGATCCATCTTGTTGACGAAGACGAGGTGGGGAATTTCCCAATCATCGAGAAATTTAAATAGAGGGGCAAGGGTGAGGACTCGTTCGCGGATGGGTTCGCAAACTACAATTGCCGCATCCACTCCGATTAAAGCATTGTAAGTTTCTTGGGCAAATTCTACGCTTCCCGGACAGTCAATAAAAGTAAAGCGAATGTCGTTATACTCAGTGCTAGCGGCGCTGACTTCTACACTCATCTGGCGATCGCGCGACTCAGTTGCACTATCTCCCACTGTATTGCTGTCCTTAACACTCCCTTTGCGAGAAATTGCCCCTGTGACAAATAACAAGCTTTCTAGTAAAGTGGTTTTTCCACTTAAATAAGGCCCGACAATTGCAACGTTCCGCGAACCCGATTTTACTTTTTCGTTCATAAAACCTCCCTTGCGGTAAGTCTTTTATAACCGCATGATTCTTTATGTATCAAGGGTTAAAGAAGAATCCAGAAATCAGAATTCAGGATTCAGAATCAAGACAGTAGCGAGTCCGCAAATGTCTTAAACCGATTTATCCATTCACCAGTCGTACAAAATTCAGAATGAATTTTGACTCCTGACTCCTGAATTCTATTTGATCAAAAAATGGTTCTCTGGAGTCAAAATTACCCCTTCTTTAATTCGTTATTATCCTCTCTTTAATCGAAAGTTAAAAAAATTGTAGCCTGTCGTAAGATTTAGCTTAAGAAAAGTTAAGTATCACAAATTTTTATCCCGAATCAAAAACTTTTGTAAAAAACTTTTTATCAAGTAAATTTAACTGAAAGTGTTGCAAGTCAGAAAATCAATGAGATTATCATTCTATAAATATCGCATAGCAGGGTTAGTAAGTTTGACTTTGCTGATTATGAGTATTTCCTCTCCCTCTCTTGCTCTATCTCCTCCTGTCGCCTCAAAGTTGGCACAATCTAATGTTAAAACTGCTGTAGACTGGTTAAACCAAGGTTTGCAGGCAATTCAGGCGGGAAAGGTACAAGATGCGATCGCTGCCTTTAAACAAGCAACTCAGTTAGATCCGACATTAGCACCAGCGTACTATAATCTGGGGCTAGCATACCGACAAACGGGGCAATTACAACCCTCTGCGGATGCATTTTATCGAGCGACGCAAGCCGATCCCAAATTTGCTCCAGCTTTTGCTAATTTAGGCGGAGCTTTGTTAGAAGGCAATAATTTAAAGTTAGCTAACGATTATTTGCAACACGCCTTAAAACTCGATCCCAAACTCGGATTTGCCCACTATAACTTGGGGTTGGTACGAGAACAGCAACGAGATTGCGAACAAGCGATCGCATCTTTTAAAAAAGCTGTACAGTATAGCAAAAACGCACCAGAACCTCCTTACCATATAGGGATGTGTTATCTCCAACAAGGTAAACTCGATCCAGCCAGAAGTGCATTTTATCAGGCATTAAAAATTAATCCCAAGTATCCAGAAGCTTTCTACAATCTCGGCTCGATTTTTTTTCAACAAAGTAAATTACAAGAAGCATTAGAGGCTTTTAGAAAATCAGCCGAAGCTAACTCTAACTATCCCAACGCTTATTATGGTGCTGGGTTAGTTTTTATGCAGTTACAGCAATATGGCGATGCAGTACAAGTATTGCAATTTGCTAGAGATTTATACAATGCTCAAAAAAATCCCCAGTGGGCGAAAAATGCCGAGCAATTGTTGCAACAAGCACAAAATTTAAATTACCAACCTCGCTGAGGCGCAAAAACTTAATATTGCATAACATAAAACTATTGGGTTGACTCGCTGGTGTTGTCTGAACTTGTCCCGATTGGAAAAATGTACATGCAAAAGCGCCAGAAAAGTCGATTTTTATTTAGCGATCGCTGGCTTGATCGGCAATCAATTGTTCGCAACATGGAAGCCTTTCAAGACTTAATTGTGATTGTTTTGTGTTTGGGTTTGTTCGCCGTCATGCTAATCCAATTGTGGGGGATAGCTATCGCCCTCACGCAGCCACTAGACTATAAACACGTGACTGCAAAAATACTATTTGTGTTGATTTTAGTCGAGTTATTTCGACTATTAATGGTCTATTTGCAAGAACATAGTATCTCTGTAGGAGTGGCAGTTGAGGTAACAATAGTATCTCTACTGCGCGAGGTAGTAGTTCACGGAGCGCTGGAAATTTCTTGGGTTAATACGCTTGCAATTTGTGGTTTGTTATTTGTTTTGGGTGGACTACTTGTGGTATGCGCTAAGACACCACACATGGATTGTATGAGCGCTAACACTAAGTTTTGTCCGGTTGTGTATAGGGGAGGTAGAGAACGCCAAAACGAGTTGGAATTACAGTATTCACGTCAATGTGATGAGAATCAACCGCTTGGATAAATTGTTATGAAAATGGGGAGTGGGAGAGACGTGATTAATTGCGTCTGTACTGGGGAGTGGGGAAAATACTTTTTCTCCACTCCCCACTCTTTTGTGTGAGGCTGTATCAAGAAATTATTTTTGCAAAGTACTTCCGACGTATTTAAATATACTCTTTTTGGAAGATGAATCGCTCTTTAAGGGTGAGTATAACGTTAATTAGAAATCCTAAAAGAGGTTCAAGCAATGGTTACAAATACAGGTAACGGACAATCTCAAGCAGCGATTAGCGACTTGGAATATGATTTTGTCACTATTTTGCACAACAAGGCTGAAGCTGTTAAAGCTTACGATACTTACATCAGAGATGCAGAACAAGTAGGTTCTCAACCTTGTGTACAGTTGTTCCAAAAATTGCGGCAATCTGATATTGAACACGCACAAGAGATTCGCCAACATCTACAACAAGTGCTGCAACACGGTAAGATGTAACGCAGGTTTTGAGTTCGTAGGCGTAAGCCCGACGTAGACATCGCTTCTGGTTTAGCTAAAACAAAAAGAGGCGATGTCTAAAACAGGCTATTGGGCGTCACACTTGCTGATTAAATTAGAGGCAAGCACTGCCCACTATCAGATAGACTAATTCTGGGTTGCTTGCTCTACTTGCGCCACCGTTAAATCGAGAGCCACCGCCACTTGTTCTACACTCAATCCCAATGCCAACAATCGGGGAATAGCTTCTAACTTAGCTTCCTGGCGACCTTCCTGGCGACCTTCTTCTAAGCCGTCTTCTTTGATTGATTGATACATCCGTGTTTTTTTGAATTCGTCGTCTATACCCAACATTTCTGCTAACTCCTCTCGGCTTAACCGGGTAAATTTGTACAACAGAATAGTCTCTATCAATTCTACAATTTGCTTGCTGGTAGATTCATCTGCCAGTTGTTGCCTTGCTTGTAAAATTAATTCTCTACCTTTGTCAAGGGCTGTCTCTTCTCTTTCGATAATTAATTTAACGATCGCAACTTGAAGTGAGTTCTCCCCTGTATCTAATTCATCCAGATAAATTCGTTGCACTTGTGAACTGTCTAGCAGCAATTGATATGGTAGCCGATCGTTTGGATCTAAACTTCGTTGTGGATAGATGACAACTGCACGCCAGAAATTGACTGATTCGTTTTGACGCAAGTAAAGGAAGATTTCGGCAAAGAAGCGTCTATAAAAATTTGCGTCTAATTGAAACTGAACTTCAACAAAGTAAAGTGGTTGGTTTGTGGTTTCACTTGTGGGGATAAATACCCCATCAATTCTAAAAGCAGTTTCTTTTAGCTCGACTGAAACAAATTGATATGCGTTGACATTGGCAGTCGTATCGCCAATTATCGCAAAAAATATGCTAGGAAAAGCTTGAAATAAACTATAAAATATTTTGTCAGTTTGCACCTAGATTTAATCAAGCGAACATTGGATATTGAAAGTCTATCAAAAATAGTGTAAACGTGTATATTTTAGTAGAAAAAAAAGCAGATAGGAATGACCATCTGCTTTAATAAAAGATTCATTCTCTAATTTACGTAGATAGCAACTGATTCACTGGGGCAATCCCAGCTAAATCTAAAATTGGCGCGATCGCATCTTCACGCTTCACCGCCATCATGTGAACTCCTTGACACAATTGCCGCGCTATTTGCACTTGCTCGGCAGCAATTTTTATCCCTTCCTCAAAAGGGTCTTTGGCTTTTGCCAATCTATCAATAATATGTTGGGGAATATCTACACCCGGAACACATCTATTAATAAACTGGGCATTTTTTGCTGATTTCAACAGAAATATTCCTGCCAAAATTGGTTTTTTATAACCAGCAGCAATGGTATCCATAAACTTTTCTAGCCGCTCAAAATCGGTAATCAACTGACTTTGAAAAAACTGCGCTCCAGCTTCGATTTTGCGTTCAAATCGACTTTGTAAACCCGACCAACTTTTACATTGCGGATCTACTGCTGCACCAACAAATAAATCTAACGCTCCATCAGTCAAGGGTTTCTCATTACAATCAACACCTTGATTCATCTTCCGAATCAGTTGCAGCAGTCGCACTGCTTCTAAGTCAAATACTGCTTTGGCATCTGGATGATCCCCTGCTTTTACTGGGTCGCCAGTCAAAGCTAAAATATTACGGATACCTAAAGCATGAGCGCCCATCAAATCAGCTTGTAAACCGATACGATTGCGATCGCGACAGGCAATTTGACAAATCGGCTCTATACCATTCTGTGACAAAATCACCGACGCCATTAACGAAGACATCCTTAACACGGCGCGGCTACCATCAGTTACATTGACGGCATGAACTCTCCCCTTAAGAGTCGCCGCCATTTGAATCATGTGCGCTGGATCTCCCCCCTTTGGCGGTGCTACCTCGGCGGTAACTAGAAATTCACCTGCTTGTACAGCTCTGCGAAAGTCATTTAAACCTGTGGGGCTGTGGGTGTGATGCATAACATTAAGCTGTTCAATTTCTTAAATGGTATAACAAATCACACCCAAAGGGGAAAACTTATAGAGGTAGAGAGTAGCCTAAAGCAGCTTTTACCTGTGATAAAGTTTGATTTGCGATCGCTCTAGCTTTTTCCCCTCCATCCCGTAACACAGAGTCCAAATAGCTTTTGTCTGCCGTTACCGAGTGATATTTTTCTTGAATTGGTTTCAGGGACTCAATTATCGTGTCTGTCAACAATGGCTTGAACTGTCCCCAACCCATATCTTGACACTCAACTGCCACATCTTCCTTTTTCTTCCCAGCAAGCAATGTATAGAGCGTTAACAAATTATTACACTCTGGACGCGCTGGATCGTCAAAAGTCAGCCCACGAATCGGATCGGTTTTACAACGCTTAATCTTGTATTGAATCTGTTCCGGTGAATCTAGCAAACTAATCCGGCTTAACTCCGAAGGATCGGACTTCGACATTTTGCGTGTACCGTCTGCTAAACTCATCACCCTAGCCCCTTCCTTGCGAATCAAAGGGTCTGGTAATTTCAAAACTGGTTGTTCTGGTTTACCAAACTGGTGATTTAACCGAGCTGCAATATCCCGTGTCAATTCCAAATGTTGCTTTTGATCTTCACCCACCGGCACTTTATCCGCTTGATAAAGCAAAATATCCGCTGCCATCAGCACAGGGTAATCCAATAAGCCTGCACTCACATTTTCTCCCTGCTTGACAGCCTTTTCTTTGAACTGAATCATATCTTGCAGCCAGTTTAGAGGTGTAATGCAGTTGAGCAACCAAGTGAGTTCACTGTGGGCCGAAACATGAGATTGTACAAAGATAGTAGAGTGATTTAAATCAAGACCACAAGCTAAATAGAGAGCAGCAAGAGTGTAGGTATCAGCTGCCAACTGTTTTGGGTCGTGTGGCACTGTAATCGCGTGCAAATCAGCCACAAAAAGGTAATTTTCGTATTCGCTCTGACCTTCTACCCAGTTGCGAATGGCTCCCAAGTAGTTACCTAGATGGTAATTGCCGGTTGGTTGAACTCCAGAAAGAACACGTTGCTTGCCCATAAATTCCAACTTAGTTATCTCAAATCCGCGCTATGTCAAGTGGCGATGTCTGGCGACAAGTTGCTTGCGCCTACGCAAAACTCATTTAATTTTGACATTTTCCAGGTCAACTCGCCGTTGTGGGATGAGAGATTTTAACTCAACTCTGATTGCTATAGAAACTCTTCAAGGAAAACCATAACTTAGGGACTTGCAAAAAATAAATTATCTCAAATTATTTCTAGATTTTTAGGGGCGTAAGACCTTGCATTGGTGTCAACTTAACGTAAAAACCATTCTAGAACCAGCTTTTACATATTGTCTCGTTCACCTGCTCCGACTGGGAATGCTGTCCTAGAGGCTCTGCCGCCAGCAAGGGAGGCAGAGCCGCAATTGAAGTGCATTTCCAGCCCAGAGGGTGGAAACGAGATTTGAAAAGCTTTTCAGCTTAAATTGACACGAATGAACGCCTTGCGCCCCTACTTTCGACTTATAGAGTAGGCATTGTAAAGCTTGACTGTAATCTGTTGTAAATAAAAAGTCGATACAATGGCATTGTTAGTCGATGCAATGGCATTGTTAGTTGATGCAATGGCATTGTTAGTTGATGCAATGGCATTGTTAGTTGATGCAATGGCATTGTTAGTCGATGCAATGGCATTGTTAGTTGATGCAATGGCATTGTTAGTCGATGCAATGGCATTGTCAGTCGATGCAATGGCATCGCAAAAGGTTGCGTTTACATAACACGGCAATAGAAATACTAAACTGCAAAACGCGTGTAGAGACGCGATGAATCCCGTCTTTTAATTGAATTAGTATTAGTTGATTGTTGAGCGATCGCTAATGTATTTTTATAAATAGAAATAGCGATTGCACTAATCTTTCTTACTAAACCCTAGAACTCACTTTACCTTTCAGCCAAACCCACCTGTCCGCCAATTAGCCCCAGAAATCCAGTTCCAAAATGCTGAATCTCCAAAAAGCTTGCTTGTTCCGGCGAGGTTTTGTAAATTTGGAATGTCTTCATAATTCCTAAAGTAGCAGCACTTTCTAGAGGCCCAACAAAACTAACATCTCGGTCAATAAAATAGGTTTGATTAGCCCAGTGAGCCATTTGATTTGCATTTAAAAAGTAGCAGCCTGCGTGAGGATTGAGGGCACGACGAAAGGTAATTGCTGCATTCATAATTGCACCATTAAGTTCCTGTTGCTCCTGCACATTTTGAAAAGGAGCAGTTACTCGCAAAGCCAAATCCCCATCAATATAAGCTTTGTGAACCAAAGCTTTGGGAGAGACTTCATAACGATTTGGCTGAAGCAAATTTAAATCACCCGCTTGTTGGGTAAACCAGTTTAATTTGATAAAAAACCAAGGGTCATGAATAATTAAGTCATCTTCAAGAAAGCAATAATAATCATACTGACCGAGACAACTTTGCAGAACAGCTTGACACTCAAACCCCAAAAGTAGAGGTTCTGCCTTAGTAGAATGATGCCTATATAAATAGGATGGTAAGAGAAGCTGATTCAGAAGATGATTATCTTTAGTTGTACAAATAACAATATCTAGTTCGTGAGACTGCGGCTGGTTGGCGGGAAAAGCTATTCGTTGAGCAATGTTAATGATACTTTGAGATTTACCAAATAATTGGTGTAAGGCGGTAAGGCTATTAGTTAACGCCTGCAACCGGGGTTGGGGATCTTTGCGTTGGGAAGCATGACGACCCTCACTGCTAGGTTTGAAAAAATGGGAAATAGTAAAAATAATTCGCATTTTACATATCGATTTTGTATTTTTTTGTCATTTGTACTAAGCTTAATCGTTAGTGCAGCATCTCCAAGAGTTATATTGGTCATTTATCATTTTTTTGACCAATAATCATCACTAATGATTAATATGCTTATCGCAAAAGTCTTGCTTTTCAGGCTTTTATTTGCACCTTTGCTTAAGGCAAAAAATATTTATGCAAGTGACCAATGACTAATTTTTGCCAAATCCTTTAGAACTTGGACGCTTTTTCAAACTATCAGAAGTTTTACCAGCGAACATCCATTGCAAATGCTGTGGTAATAGTTTGGCTAAATCATAACGCTTCAAAATAGTCTCTCGCGCATTCGCACGAATTGCTTTCATCTCTTGAGGATTATTCAGCGCCTCTTCAACCCGATTAGCAATATTCTGGGGAGAAAAGAAATCTACCAGCAGTCCATTCACCCCATCCTGTACGACCTCCAAGACTGGGGAAGTCTTAGAAGCTATTAGTAAACATCCTGCTGCCATTACTTCTAACATTGACCAGGATAATACAAAAGGACGGGTTAAATAAACATGAGCAGAAGAAGCTTGCAAAACTTGAAGGTACTCATTGTAAGGAAGCCTATCTGTAAAGTGCAGCCTCGATAAATCTAAAGATAATTTTTCTAGCATTAATTGTTTATAAGTTTTACCATCGGGTAGATTCTTCCCATAAGCAACCCGGTCTTCTCCGACAACTACCACGTGGCATTTAGGTCGTCGCTGTTGAAGTAGCGCTACCGTTTCCATAAACTGCGGAAAACCTCTATAAGGTTCCATTCCTCGTCCTACATAAGTTACCAACTCTTCCACATGAGAAAGATCCAGATTTATTCTTGGTAAAACTAACTTTGCGCCTGGTTTGGGGACAAAATAATTGGTATCAACACCATCATGAATGACAGTGAGTTTGCTATGATATTCTTTGGGAAACTGTTGACGCTGCCAATTAGTTGGAGAAAGACCGCGATCGCAGCTATATAAATCAGTCAAAATCGGCGCATTTTTCACGCGGATGCGACATTCATCATCAGCATTCAATGGATCGTTGGGATCGAAATCTGCATCGGAACCGTGAGCGTGATAAAACCACTCGAAATAACACAATAATTCTGCTTTGGGGAAAACATCTTTCATAAATAAAGTCGGCCCCCAACCAGAATGACCATAAACTATATCTGGAAAGAAACCCTCAGATTTTAATTTTTCTGCCACGCGATAGACAGCCTGCGCAGTGAGAACAGCATTTTCTAGGTTGCGAACGTAGTGGTGAGTTTGAGGTGCAGCTTCACGAGAAGGAGTATAAATAGCTTTAAAAACGCCAGGTATTTCCCCTTCCCGACGATTTGTCCCAAAGACGACTTGGCAATTAGGATCTTTACCTAAAACTATCGCTAGGTTGCGAAATTGTGAGGGGAAATTGGGATGTAAAAATAAGATTTTCATGGGAATAATCTTGATTAATTTATTGCCAGATAAAATAAATTAAAACAATCTTTTTAAGATTATAAGATTATTTTTCACGATTTTTAGCAAGAAAATTTAGGGAAATGGTTGCCCGTAAATGTGAAAATAAGTGCAAATTCGTGTTATTACCATGAAATTTATTGGCATTGATTTAGGCTGGCGATCGCAACCGAGCGGACTATGCTGTTTAGAATGGGTAGATGGACAACTACAACTACTCGATCTAGACCGCAAAGAAGCCATTGCAGACATCCTTACCTGGATCGATCAAAGCGTCCAACCAGACGAACCAGCCATCATCGCCGTAGATGCACCTACCCTCATACCCAACGCTACCGGGAGTCGTCTCCCCGACAAACTCAGTCACAAATACTTTGGTAAATATCACGCGGGATGCTACCCAGCTAACCAAAACTTACCCTTCGCCGATCGCACCATCAACTTTGGCTTAGAATTAGAATCACGCGGTTTTGCCCACGCACCCACCATTGAAGCGCAAAAACTCAGCAGATATCAAATAGAAGTCTTCCCCCACCCAGCAATCGTTAACCTATTCAACTTAGAACGCATCCTCAAATACAAAAAAGGACGACTCAGCGAACGCCGCCTAGAACTAATCAAACTCCAAAATTATCTTCTCAATATCCTCCCCTCTCTTTCCCCCTCTCTGCGGACTCTGCGCCTCTGCGGTTCGTTTCCTCTTGAAATCCCCACCACAGGCGCAACCCTCAAAGCAACCGAAGATAAACTAGATAGCCTAATTTGCGCTTATGTTGCTGCATACTGGTGGTATTGGGGAGAACAACGTAATTTGGTATTAGGCGATCGCACCACTGGCTACATTATCATTCCCCAAAGAATTTGAGCATAGGCGAAGCCTATGCTGCTTTAGAGTCCTTGCTGATGCTAAAAATAGCATTCCGCAAACCGTATCGCTTGGTAATGCCAGAGCGCTAATCAGGATTAAAAAACACAAAATTGTTGTTGGTTAGTGACAATCCAGCAGATACTTGTGCAAATTGTACCTGAGTAAACCCAGATGCACTACCATCTTGGTCAAAGAACAATGCACCTGTAGCGCTGTTGTAAATAAATCGCTCTTCACTAGTGGTTGCAGATGTTCCGATTGTAAACTGACTTGCTGAAAGTGAACCTATTGACAAGGGACTTCCAAACCCATAAGCCGATAGCTGAATCAATTCATTAGTAGCGTTGAAGTCATAAATAGTATCAACACCTTTGGTGTAATTATAGACAGTAAAAGTATCAGTACCGTTTCCACCTGTCAGGGTATCATTGCCACCAAAGTAGCCCCCACAGAGCGTATCGTTGCCATTACTCCCCACAATGTTGTCATTGGCATCTGTACCTAAAATATTTAATCGTTCGATATTCTTGTAGCTAACACTATTGATACCTGTCGTAATTGACCCAGTGTTAGTAGTAGCATTGAAAGTCGAAGTCATTGCTTTGAAAGTACTGGTATAATTTACTGACAACAAATCGTCACCCTTACCCCCATCGATCGTATCTTTGCCACTATACTGCCCAGAGAGGGTATCGTTCCCACTGTTCCCCACAATGTTGTCATCGTAAGCTGTACCTGTGATATCTAATCGTTCAATATTGTTGTAGCTAACCCGATTTGTGCCTGTTGTAATTGACCCAGTGTTAGTATTAGTATTGAAATTTGTTGTGATTCCTTGGTTAGCATAGGTATAATCGGCGAACAACACATCGTCACCCTTACCCCCATCGATCGTATCTTTGCCACCATACTGCCCAGAGAGGGTATCGTTCCCACTGTTCCCCACAATGTTGTCATCGTAAGCTGTACCTGTGATATCTAATCGTTCGATATTGTTGTAGCTAACCCGATTTGTGCCTGTTGTAATTGACCCACTGTTAGTAGTAGCATTGAAATTCGTTGTGATTCCTTCGTTAGCATAGGTATAATCGGCGAACAACACATCGTCACCCTTACCCCCATCGATCGTATCATTGCCAGCATTGCCCCCAGAGAGGGTATCGTTGCCATTGCTCCCCACAATGTTGTCATCGTAGGCTGTACCTCTAATATCTAATCGTTCGATATTGTTGTAGCTAACCAGATTCGTGTCTGCTGTAATTGATCCAATGTTAGTAGTAGCATTGAAATTCGTTGTGATTCCTCTAGTAGCCCCGTAATAATAGAAAGACAACAAATCATCACCTTTACCCCCATCGAGCGTATCTTTGCCAGTAATGCCCAGATTGTACGAATCATTGCCACTAGTGCCCCCAGAGAAGGTATCGTTGCCATCGCCCCCAAAGAGCAAATTATTGCCTTTTGAGTTGTTAACATTCAAGTAATCATTACCGATATCACCGTTGAGAATGTTATTACCTGTTGTATAACTAACATCCAAGGTATCGTTACCAGCATCACCATTGAGAGTGTTATTACCTGTTGTATAATTAGCATCCAATGTATCGTCACCAGCGCCACCATTGAGGGTGTTATTGCCAGTGCCATAAATTCTCCCAAAAGCTCCATAAAAATAGTCGTGGAAGCCAGAAACGGAGAGATAATCCTTACCAGCGCCACCTGAAAGCAGATTATTACCTGTTGAATAAATAGCATCCAAGTAATCATCACCAATACCACCGTTGAGGGTATTATTGCCTGTTGAATAACCAGCATTCAAGGTGTCGTCACCAGCGCCACCATTGAGGGTGTTATTGCCAGAGATAGAATTGCCAAATAAAATTTCGCCTCCTCGGATCGGGCTGTAGTCACCAGAAGCAAAGAGAGAATCATTTCCATCGCCACCAATGAGCAGATCGTTGCCTTTTGAATTGTTAAGATTCAAATTATCATCGGCAGTACCATAAGCGATGGAGTTATTGCCTGTGTTACCAATGAGCGTGTCATTCCCAGCACCACCAATAAGCGTGTCATTCCCCGCACCACCTCTGAGTAAGTCATTGCCACTTTTGCCATCGATTTTGTCATCACCCCCCTGACCATTTATGACATCATCTGAGTTATCAAAGCCGTTAACATTATTATTCAGGTCGTTAAGGAAGGTGACTGTATTCTTATTGAAGATAGTACTTTGGGTAGAGTTGGCATTGAAAACATCAAAGCTATCTGTGATGGTAGTTTGCCCATAAAACAAGATATTACCCAAGTTTACACTCGCTCCAGTGGATTTGCTGAGGTTATCCAGATTTTCCAAGGCAAAGTTTTGCAGAATGACTTTGGGAGTAGCGTCGTCTTGATAGTAGCTTGCATTTGCAAAGGTGATTTCCAGATTGTTGCCATTCTGGGTCAGGATCATATTTTGGGCAGTTAAGCGACTATCGCCCTGAAAATTTAGAGTGTCCACTTCAGCAATGACTGCTGCTGCTGGGTGTGTTCCTTTACCTATGCCACCAAAATCGGTGATGATATTTATATTATTGGTGTTGTAGCCATAAACAAATTCATCATTGCCACCGCCACCAGTTAAGGTGTCGTTACCCCCGTTACCTGTGATGATATCGTTCCCTGCTTTACCGTTAATTGTGTCCTCGTCATAAGTACCTAGTAGGTTATCATTCCCGTTGGTTCCAATGATATTTGCCATAACTTTTATCTACCTAAATCTAGCTTTTCAGTAACTTCCGTTATCAACATGGACTTTATTGCTATTTTTGGGCACAAAAATTAACCGGGATTTTAAGTTTCTGCCATACTTATACATCATCTTTAATTAACACTAGTGTTCATCAAAGATTCATCCAAAGAATGGCTTTTACGTGACACTATCTAAATCTATCTGAAAACTATCTAAGCCTTAAGCGCTGTAAAACTAATGAGCGTCTGTATTTAGGATTATCAGTTATTTCAGACTAAATTAATTATCCTTGTTCAGTAATAATCATTAAACAAGGATGATTAAAGAATCTGACGATTGAATGCCTGGAATTTATACTTGGTATTTGGTTTCTTGCCAGCGTCTAAGTCTTACTAAAAGAGAAAATATTCAACTTTTGATCCGGAAAGAGATTTTCATACCCCCCTTGTGGACAATTCTGTTTAGATGTCTAGGTTGAAAATAGAGAACATCTAAATAATCAAACATTTAGCATATAATACTGTATTTACTTAGATATTTTTACTTCTGCACGCATCTTTGCATATTCTTCACATTATTTGTTGATAAATTTACGTAAAAATATTTTTTGTGTACTATTTTTTGATCGTCAATCAAAGCTATTACAGATTGGTATAACGGTTGTAAACCAAGAAATTCACGTTTGCAGACATTAGTACTTGTCACTCCAAAGCGCGGATCGATCAAAGCTTAAGAAGCTGACTTTTGTGATTATTCCAGTCAAATTGCATTTTCCTTATAATTACGAGGAATTATAGCAATAATTATTTTTTGGGTGTGACTGCATCGCATAATAAAAGGCGTTGCTAAACTTAAATTAGCAACGCCTAATCTTGAAGATTTAATAACTACTCAGCACTATTATTCTGCCCAAGCAATCAACCTTGGTTCATAAGCATTAGCCAAGTGGGGATTTTTCGGTAATACACGCAAAGACAAGCCTTGTAAACCAGAAGCAGTATAGGTAATATTACCCGTGTAAATACTCAATTGCTGTGAATCTTCACCTTGGTAATCCATCACCACTGTTACAGCGTTGACAATCTCACCATTGGCATCGATCGCACCTTGATATAGCTCCACCTGCACATCTTCTTTGCTCAAAGTTGCTAAGTCAACCTTGGCTTTGACAGCAACGGTTTGGTTAACTTCAATGTCTGAAGCTGCTGATACGTCAACATCTTTGATTCTGATGTTGAACCAGTGTTCGCTCAGTTTTTCTTTCCAAGCGGCTAGTTCTTTAGCTGGGGCATAGTTATCAACAGTCAGGGTATGATAGCGATCGCTAGCCGGGAAGTAAGCCCTCCCAGCATATTCTCCTACCATCCGCGCTGTATTAAAGAAGGGACAATTCAACCGAATTGCATCCTTCATTTTGGCAACCCACGGACGGGGCAAGCCATCAGTATCCCGATGGTCATAAAATAACGGTACAACTTCCTTCTCTAACAACTCGTAGAGAGCATTTGCTTCTACTTCATCTTGGTAGTTAGGATCGTCGTAATTCTCTCCATGTCCAATCGCCCAGCCTGTGCGGACGTAATCAGCTTCATCCCACCAGCCATCTAGCACACTTAAATTTGGCAAGCCATTCATTGCGGCTTTCATGCCACTAGTACCAGAGGCTTCCCGTGGACGACGCGGTGTATTTAACCAGATATCGCAACCCGCAACCATCAACCGCGAGATGTGAATGTCGTAATTGGGAACAAACACTACCTGTTTTTCTAAATGCTGTTCGCGGATAAAGTGATTGATATCGCGGATCAGTTCTTTACCGGGAATATCCTTGGGATGTGCCTTACCAGCAATGACAAATTGCACTTTCCGGTCTTTGTTAGCCAACAGAAGCCGCTTAATGCGATCCAGATCGCGCATCCAAAGGGTAGCCCGTTTGTAGGTGGCAAAGCGACGGGCAAAGCCAATGGTGAAAGCGTAAGGATCTAAAACTTCTTGGGCTTGGACAATTTCGGAAGCCGAAGCGCCGCGATCGGTTAAATGCTTCACCAAATGCTCCCGCACATACAAAATCATATCCAAGCGGCAGCGTTCGTGATTGCGCCACAATTCCTCATCGGGTATGGCGTCCATCCGCTCCCACAATGGGCTATCTGGTGGTGCTGATGACCAATTGGGGCCAAGATAGCGATCGTATAACTCTTGAGTCGATTTCGCTACACAACTCCGAGCATGGACACCGTTGGTAATTGCTGCGATCGGCACTTCTTCTACTGGCACTTTCTGCCACAAGCCCTGGAACATTTGCCGCGACACTACACCGTGCAGTTGGGCGACACCGTTAGAAAACGTTGCCATTTTCAGCGCCAGCACCGCCATACTGAAAGGCCCAGATAAATCCCCTGTATTCTCGCGCCCCAGTCCTAAAAATTGCTCTTTGGGCAACCCAAATATCTCTGCATAGTACCCCAGGTAGTGCAGCATTTTGTCGGGAGCGAACAAGTCAATCCCTGCTGGTACTGGCGTATGGGTGGTAAAGATATTGCTGGAAGCGACCACCTGTCTAGCTTGGACATAATTCAGTCCCTCTTCCTGAATCAGCAAGCGGATGCGTTCTAGGGCAGAGAAGGCAGCGTGGCCTTCATTCATGTGGTAAGCGGTAACTTTCAGCCCCAAAGCTTTGAGCATTTGCACACCACCGATCCCCAGCATGATTTCCTGGTGGATACGCATATCGATGTCGCCACCGTACAGCTGGTCTGTAATGTCGTGGTCGTAAGTGTTGTTTGGTTCAATATTGGTGTCCATCAAATACAGAGGAACCGTTCCCACCTGTACGCGCCAAACTCTGGCATACACCTTGCGTCCAGGATAATCTACCGCAATCCGCAGTTCTGAACCATCGGCATTGCGCTCTAGATGCAAGGGCATATTGTAAAAATCATTCATCAGGTAGCGTTCTTGCTGCCAGCCATCAGCATTGAGATACTGGGCAAAATAGCCTTGCTGATAGAGCAAACCTACACCGACAAGCGGTAAACCCAAGTCACTAGCAGATTTGAGGTGATCCCCCGCCAGAACGCCCAAGCCTCCAGAATAGACGGGCAAACAATCTACAAGTCCAAATTCCGCCGAAAAATAGGCGTAGCATTCTTTTGGTTTCTGCTCCCGTTGTTTCTGATACCAGGTGCGCTCTTGCAAATAATCGTCTAACTGACGGTCAGCTCGATCCATTTGCGCTAAAAAGCCTTCATCTTCGACAACTTCCAGAAGCCGCGATTGAGAGATTGTACCCAACATTAACACTGGGTTATGATGGCTAAACTCCCACAGGTCAGAGTCTAAGCGACGAAATAAGTCTTTAGTATCAACGTTCCAATCCCAGTGCAAGTTATATGCCAGCCGCCGTAGTGGTTCGAGTCGCGGCGGTAGTGAAGGGGATACGTTAAATGTACGAATTGGCTGCATAAGTTGGCAAAACTCCAAGTTTAGCTATGGTTATTGTTTACTCTCTTTACCAATGTTGCCAATTCTTTATACAGTAGTTTGTGAAAAAGCGATGACTTTGTTAAGCATTGAGAATTATTTTTAACCTCGTTGCTAAAGTTTACACCAAGGTGTTTCTAATTCTATGCCTGACTCTAAGCCATGTACTTGGTATATTAAAATTTAATCATTGACTGGTATGTATCACTTAAAAAAATTTAATTTTAAAGAAATAATTTATATTTATTTTAGTATTGCTTCCGGGGATCAATTCGAGATTCTTGACTGAGGGTGAAAATTCCCCATAGCTGTGTCCAGTAAAGTAAAATTTTTTAATTATTTTTTAATAAAATTGCGCTGTCAAAGTAGAAGACAGTCCCGATAAAACGAGTTTCAAAAGCCAAGCCTGAAAATCTTCTAAAGACTGGGATTTTTACTCAGCACGGGCTAAACCTTAGCTATCCGCTAACACCACTCAACACTCTCAAGCCAGGAGGCAGAAAGGAAACCCCATAAATAATTAATCGGATGAAAACCCTACCAAGCAATTAACCAGGAAAAGCGATGCCTGCGCTTTTTGCTAGCCTACGCTAACTACTTGGTATGAAATATTTGCACTAAACCAGCGAAATAACTTATAAAGGTGTTATTTTATGCACCTAGTGAAGGCTGATCTTTACTATTTTTTGTCATTGTCAGAGCTACAGCTGCTGCATAAGCAAGTTCCGCTGCCATTTGATAAGCTAGTTTGATACTTGATGAAGTGTCCTTGGCTTTAGGAGATGCAGAAGCTTTTTTTCGGCGCGACTCTTGTTTAACATCACCTGCTGCAATAGCTCGCTGTAAAATGATCCAGGCATCTAGGTCTTCTGAGTCATAATTACTTTGAAGCTGCGATCGCAGTTGATCTTCGGCTACAACACTCAGATAGCCAATAGTCAGAGCTTCTTGTACGATTTCTTTAATTAAAGCCATAATTTGAACCAAGTATGTGAGTTAAAACCGATACCTCAATTTGGGAAATTAGATGTTTTTTTGTAGATTTATCCTCGAAACTAAGCTACTTTTAGCTTTCTTTATAATAAAATTTATAATGAGTAGTACCAAGCACGCATCACCCGCTTGGCTCACCCGAATGGGTGATTTATAAACTTTTAGATACTTTTAGATACAAGTAATAGAAAAGAGAAAAATTTTCAGCTACTTTGGCTTTTTAACGAAGAGGGTGTCACAAGTATAGTAGATATCATTCTGAGTTTAACCCCCAATTATAAAATAGTAATCGATAGAAATATAGACCAAAATGCCAATAAGCATTTTTAAATCTCCCTCCTTAATGGATGCTATCTAAGTGTATAAAAATATTTTAGAGTAGCGTCGTACCACTTGCCTGCACTTCTCTACGAGACACTGTGCCTAGCTTGCTTACACGTTCGCGCAGCGTGCCGGCAAGTGGGTTCGACTCCGGCTCCATCGAGCGACTTGTACTGAGCGTAGTCGAAGTAAGCCGAGATGCTCACCAGCCGCTCAGTGAGCATCGTAAGGCATCGCTCTAGTAAAAAAGTTAACTTATTTCCAGTATTATCATCAACAATAAATCTGGAAATCAACTTATTTAATGAGAGTGTTCCACTAAAAATAAAATGTGTTATCGTTGAAAACAATTGTTATTAAAAACCATTCATGTCATTACAAACGTGAATTGGCTAGTCTGTAAATCATCCGTGTGCAACATGATTGGAGCAGCATACTCTAGAAATTCGTTGCAAGAAAGCCGTCATAGCAGTCGGGGAAGCGCTTACTTGTTTGCACCGATGGTTAACTTCAATGTGATGGCTGATGTGGGAGATAATCCACCATAATTGGATTTTATTTGGGCACAAATACCCATACAAATCCAACAATAATTACATTGTCATGCTAGGCATAAATTTTATCTAAACTTTGAATATAGTCTAGTTAAATGTATTTTTTTGTTGCAAAATAGCTTGTGAAACTGAGTTGTTTCAAAAGACTAAAACCGCTTGAGAGGAAATAGCCTCAAGACAAACAACACTATCCTAGTTACTTTAGGAGTGCTGTTAGCGGTAGCAAGCTTTTCAAATTTGCCAGAGAACCAAAACAGTAGTCTATCTAAACCAGCAAATTTTCCATCAGACAATTTAAAAGCCTGAGTTTTGACCCGGCAATGCACTGAAATTGTTTTGTTAATTGATTTTGTGAAAAATAAGCCAAAGTTTTACGTGCATATAGTACAAAATCTGCTAGAGACTTAACGTAATTGTGCATATTACTTGAGTAATTCTACACACTTAACCTCAAGAATTGCTTGCATAGGCAAAGCCAGACTGTGGTTTTTCAAATGTTGGAAACCCATCTAAAAATCTTGGGGAATTTTGGTGATACTGCTACCTTAGCTCATGTAATTAATACACACGGAGCCTATTGGTATTGGCAAAAGATTAGGATACAGCCAAAACAACTTGAAACACTGTCAACAACAATTGATTAAAGAGATATGTAGCCATGCAGAACGAGCAATATTTTTCCAAATTGCAGCGCGTGCAAGAACTTTTAGTAACTACAGTGTTAGCAGATATTCCAACACTTCTTCTTGGATCAAAGTTGCGTAATTTAGGATATCGTAGTATTTTTGCCCAGATAGGCAGCCCCGTGTATATTCAAAATGGTGTTGAATTTAACGGTACTTCTTGTATTGAGATCGGCGCAGGAGTCTATATTTTCAAGGGTGTGCGAATAGATGCAAGAGGACACAAAAATAATAGAATTCATGTAGGCAATAGAGTCGCAATTGAGCGTAACGTTGATATCGGGTCTTTGGAAGATACGTGTATACATATTGATGAAGACACCTTCATTGCTCCCAATGTGTCTATTGAGGGGCCAGGAGACATTAAAATTGGTAAACACTGCTTAATTGCCGCCCACTCAGGGATATATGCCAATAATCATAATTTTGCCGATCCGATGGAGCTGATTAAATACCAAGGTGTTACTCGCAAGGGAATTGTGATTGAGGATGATTGTTGGCTAGGACATGGAGTAACAGTATTAGATGGCGTTACTATCGGCAAAGGCAGTGTTATTGGTGCGGGAGCAGTTGTTAATAGAGATATTCCTCCTTTTTCCGTTGCTGTTGGCATACCTGCACGAGTAATCAAAAACCGAATTGGCAAAGATATAGCAAAGCTTCAAGTTGAGAAATAGGGCATGGGGTATAAGAGGCAGAGGGACAGGGGGGCAGGGGGGCAGAGGGGCAGAAAAGAAATAATAACTCCTAACTCAGCACTCCTGAAAGGCATGGGGGATAGTAACTATCCCCTGTCACCTGTTGCCTTTTTTGGGAAACCTTTGCCATCAGCCAACGTCACAATGTTAAACGTCTCTGAGTTACTTTCTTAAGGGCATCTACAAGTCAGACAACTTACATCTTGTACGTTATCAATTACCGTAGGGAAGACATTGCTAGTCCTGAGTCCCCAGAGTCCTCTAAAAAAGGGACGAGATTTGGGTAATATAAAGTAGCTATCTTTTCTGCATTGCAGATACTGAAAGAAAAGCTTTCTTTGTTTTACCCGTTGGAGATATTTCTATGCTGACTTTAAAAATCGCTGTTTATATTGTTGTTGCCTTCTTCGTAACTATCTTCATCTTCGGATTTTTGTCGAACGATCCAGCTCGTAACCCCGGCCGTCGGGACTTAGAGTAAGAGGGCGATAAATCATCCGCGACTTTGGAAGGCGGAAAATACTAAACGCCACGGAAACTTACTAAGCGAAAATTTAGTAAGTTTCTTCCTCCAAGTAGCTTGCTGTAGGTAGCAGAAGGCGACAGTCGGAAGGCAAAATGTATGTTTAATCCTTCCCTTTGTCATTTGGCTGTTTGTTAGCCCGATTTTGCTCACTTATGCTTCATCCAGTTCTGCCACCTAATCCGCCTCCTATCGTTGAATCTTTACAACCTGTAAATCCCGCCTCATCTGCTAGTCATACAAAGTTTCTTTCAGGTGTAGATACTGGAATACACGAAAAGACAGACAAATCCAAGCAGCCCAAGAATTTGGCTCAGTTGGCAATTTCGGGTAACACTAAAAGCGATCTTTTATTGTCAACTCCGATCGACTCAACTCAAGATGACTTGGTAGTTGCGAAGACTTCTTCTGTACCTCATTCACCAGAAACCTTTCCACCAGAAAGTTCCCCACTCCCCGGTTCTGCAACTGCTGGGCTTTTGGGACAGCCGCTGGTTGTTGGTTATCCCACGCAGGAGGTTACAACCTCTAATGGCCAAGTTAAAGAATACACAAAGACAAGTCCGAGCGTCGAACCCCGTCACTCGGAATTTGTCCTGATGTCGGCACTGCGTAAACGGGAGATGCAAAGAGAAGCCGCTGCCTTGCAAAAAAAAGTTGGAGCGGAGGCTTTAGACGAAGAGGTAAAAGATGAGCCTGCTCAAAAACTCAGTCAGCGATGTCTGACGACAAGCTGCTTTGCGTCTACGCTAAATCCAAACTCTAATGGTGGAGCAAAACCAACCTTTTTGGACTCTTCTAGCTTTACCTATAGAGTTTCTCCAAGTCCCATTGTCGCCCAATCTCAACACCCTCTTCAAATTACCCCAACTGTCACAAACAGCAACAAGTTAGGCAAATCCAAAGCAGAAATTTTAGCTGAGAAGTTAACTCAACAAAAACAGCAACGCGATATTACTGCACAACAGTCTCTAAAAGAAGACAATATCTCTTTATCTGCTGCCGATCTAGCACCGAGTTCTCAATCAGTACAAAATTTTATAACATTCAAGTCTCGTAAGCCCACAAACCAACTCTCTGTACCGATCACTGTAGAATTTAAGTCCCAATTCCAGCAACAAAGCCAAGTACCAACGCCTACACCACAAGTAAATACCACTCAGCCACAAACTCAACCATCTGGTACAACTGCGCCAGCTACCCCACCGCCAGCCGGGCCAAGAACTGTAGAAGTCACTTCAGATCGGCAAGAGTATGACGAGAAACAGCGAATTATTACAGCTGTAGGTAATGTAATTGTGCGATTTGATGGGGCGGTGGTGGATGCCGATCGCTTACAAGTCAATTTGGACAACATGATCGCAGCGGGATTCGGCAACGTAACCTTAACACGGGGCGATCAGATACTGCGTGGACAACGCTTTACCTATAACTTCGTTCAAGATCGTGGGGAACTGGAAAATGGTAGAGGAGAAATTTACGTACCTTCAGCACAAACAGATTTTGCTTTTTCACCCACGGCTGTAAGTGCTGGTGGAGTTTCAAAACGTCCGCCCAGCGATCGCATTAGAGCCAATCAACCCCTTTCCGGTGTCAGCAGCCCTGGAGGAATTGATGTGACATTTGGTGGTCAAGCAGGCGCTACCAACATACCAGCACCGAAATCAGGGGGTGTAGTCAATCGGCTCAGATTTGAAGCTGAACAAATTGACTTTTATCCGCAAGGCTGGCAAGCAAGGAATGTCCGCATCACCAACGATCCTTTTTCGCCCCCAGAACTAGAGTTACGTGCAAATACAGTAACTCTGACGCGAGAATCACCCTTGGTAGACCGCATCAGGACACAGAATCAGCGTTTGGTATTGGATCAAAGCGTCTCCTTACCAATTCCGATTAATGAGCGGACTATTGACCGCCGGGAGCGGGACGTTACACCTGCAATAGTCTCCCCCGGCTACGATGGAAAAGATCGGGGTGGTTTGTATGTTGAGCGTGGCTTTCCAGTAATCGATACAGAGCAGACACGCTGGACAATTACGCCCCAGTTATTGTTACAGAGAGCTGTGCAAGAAGGCACGGGTGACTTAGGCGCACTGTTTGGTGTGAAGACCAAGATAAATTCTGTTTTGAGTCCACGGACGATAATTCAGGGAACTGGGGAGTTAACTAGTTTTAACTTGAACGATTTGGAAGACAATTTGCGGGTGAATTTAGGAGTGCGCCAGACATTAGGCACTTCCCTTCCCCACACATTGAATGTGCAATATAACTACCGCAATCGACTCTATAACGGTACTCTGGGTTTTCAAACTGTCCAGAGCAGTTTTGGCGGCATTATTAGCTCTCCTGTAATTCCTTTAGGAAAAAGTGGCATCAACCTCAACTATCAGGCAAGTGCCCAGTATATTGATGCCAACACCGATCGCCAAGACTTGCTAGAACCAGTGCGGGAAAACGATCGCATTTCACTTGGTCGTTTACAAGGCAGTGCTACCCTCAGTAGAGGGCTGTTGCTGTGGCAGGGAAAACCATTACCACCTACTGCCACTGAAGGATTACGATACACGGCTACCCCTGTAGTTCCTTATTTGCAAGCGATCGCTAGCCTTACAGGCACTACCAGTTATTACAGCAATGGTGATAACCAAAGCACCCTAATTGGTACAATTGGCTTACAAGGGCAAATTGGTCATTTTTCCCGACCTTTTTTCGACTATACAGCCTTTAATATTAGTTACTCTCAAGGCTTAAATAACGGACTATCACCCTTTTTGTTCGATCGCTCCGTTGATAACACAGTTTTGACCGCTGGAATATCACAGCAAATCTACGGACCTTTTCGCTTAGGCTTTCAAACATCTGTTAACTTAGATACTGGTAAAGAAACTAGCACTGACTACATTTTGGAATATAGCCGTCGCACCTATGGCATTACCTTACGTTACAATCCGGTGCTGGAGTTAGGCGGTTTCAGCATCCGAATTAGTGATTTTAACTGGGGTGGCGGCACCGATCCATTTTCGGAAATTAAGCCAGTAGTGAACGGCGTGCAACAGGATAATTAGTCTAAGGACTGGGGACGACTCGACAGCCGAGCGATCGCACAATTAGTAAATGCCGCGTCAGGTATTCTCAAGTTGGCATAGTCGCCGCTTAGTTGAACGCCTGATGGTGGTTGGTGTAGGGTTACACAGCATCTATGAACTGCGGCTTGATACTCTCGCCATTGCCTACGGATTACAATACTTGCAGCATCGTCACCTAAGTCTGAAAATCTTAGCCCTGCTCGCATCAGCCAAGATTCTACGTCAGTTGTTTCACCAACTATTTCTGGAATGGGATTAATCTTTTTCATGAGTAATATCTTATACGTATATGTATTTGCTTCACTTTAAGATAAAGTAGCAATATCAGCCAATATCATTTTTTATTAAAATAATCACTAAAAATGATTCATGCGCAAGTATTAATACTTGCGCATGAAAGAATGAATTACTATTACGGCTGGTAAACATCATTGTTTTGGCTTCCGAATAAGCCCTTTTCTAGGTGGTAATCACTAGAAACGATAGCCTAATCCAGCTTGGAAGCTAACGGCATCAGCATCACTATTTTTGTAGGCGTCAATACCCCATTTAGTATCGCCGTAGGCAATGACATTTTTGCTAACTTCTGATTCAATTCCAAGGGTGACTACAGGTGAATTCCGATTGCCCAATGGAGTTTTTTGACCTTCGTCAGTTACAAAGGAATAACCACCACCGAAGTAAACGTTAGTATTTTTGGCGATGGGCGCATCATAAGTCACTATGGGCATAATTGCAGCAGCATCGCCACCATACAACACAGAACCCCGCAATGAAACAGGGGCATTGGGTACGGCGTATCGTCCTTGAATATTACCGCCAATTTGTGCTTCATCGTTTCGTTGTCCGCCACTGGTTGCACCAACAGCAACACCAGCACCGATGTAATTACCATTAGTACCGGCTCTTTGAGCAGATGCAATGCCGGCTGAGAAGACAATGGAAGCAACAGCAAATGCAGAGGCAGCTAATTTTGTAAGTTTCATAGAATTCTTCTCACTAGAGTTAGGTAAAATCAATGTTCTCTAGTACTAGAATCTCTTTTTTTACAAAATGTAACCTCGCACACCTGGTTCACCCAAATGGCTGAATTCTTTCTCACCCACTTGGGTGTGCTAACTGAAGAATTCAAATGACAGTTATTTCTTCAAAAAACGCTGACGTAGACGAGATATAAAAATATTCACCTCTGGTATTTTCAGCGATGAAGCGATCGCAGCAAACACCGCAATCCCTACAAAGCCAGATATACACAACTGCAACACCAGAATCAGTAAACCCGTTTTACCTAGCAAGTGCTGAGAACCAATCAATGTCCCATAGCTTGCTACCCCAGCAACTACGCTACCAGCAGCCAAACCCAGAATCGGCAAACCCCACTCGCGCCAAGGTAAACCATTGAGTTTGCGATCGAGCAACCATAACAGCATTAACATTGAGCTACAATTTACACCCACCGTTGCTAATACCAAACCGGGAGCGCCAAAAGGTTTAACGAAAAACCAATCTAATAAGATGTTGAGCAAAATGTTAAAAATACTGATGCGAAAAGGTGTCTGTCCATCGCCTAAAGCATAGAATACCCGCACCAAAACATCACGCCCTAAATAGACAAACATCCCAATTCCATAAGCCACTAGCAAAGATGAAACTAGCTCTGTGGCTTCTGGCTTGAATGCCCCACGCTCATATACCACCTGCACAATGGGTACTGATAGCGACACCATCAGTGCCCCTAGCGGTAACATGGTAAAAGCAGTGAGTAGCAGTCCTTGGCGAATCCGTAATTTTAAGTCCTGCCAATTTTCGGGGCCAGCAAGTTTGGCAAATATCGGTAATAGAGGCAGCAAAATAATATTAGAAATAATCCCCAAGGGAGTTTGTACTAATAGATTCGCATAGTTAAATCCTGCCGCCGCACCAGGGATAGGACTAGCAAAATAAAGATCCGTGGCAACATTAATTGGCATCATTCCAGAGGAAACTGTTGCTGGAGTCATGATTTTAATTACTTCTTGAACGCCTGGAGATTTAAAATCAAACCGCAGGCGTAATGTGCCCAATCCTAACCGCCATTGAACAATTAGCTGCACTACCCACTGGAGAATCGCTCCTGCCAAGGTTCCCCAAGCTAACACCATTCCCCCGATTAAAGCGTACTCCGGTTTAATAATGTCCTTGCCCAGTTGCATAGCTAAGATCGCAAGACCGCCAACAACGGTAATACTGGATAATAAAGGGCTAATGGAGAGTAACCAATATTGATTGGCTGTATTGAGAGTACCAAAGCCAATGCCAATTAAACCGGCAAATAAAGCCATTGGTGCCATAATGCGGAGTTGTTGAATAGCGATCGCTCTAGTTGTCGCTTCCAAACCATGACCGACTAAATCAACGATCGCATCCGCAAAGAAAACCTGAGCCACTGTCACCAGCAACAGCACTCCAGCTACCAGCGTTGTCACGGTTTCCACTAGGGGAGCCGCTTCTTCTCGGCGACGCTTGGCTAAAACGCTGACAAGCGCACTGTGTAATGGCCCATTTACACCACCGAGTAAGATCAATAAAAAGCCAGGGATAATATAGGCATAACTATACGCAGTGGCAGCAGCACCAACACCAAATGCGGCAGCGATCGCTTGCTGCCGCACTAAACCGAAGACTTTACTAATTAATGTGGCTGCGGCAACAATGCCAGCAATTCCAGCGAAAGAACGAGAGGGTTTTTGATCTTGTTGTGTCACGAATAATACCCGACAACTCTTGCAGAGTGCATACTTTAAAACATTTAACCTGAAATTCCGCAGTCTGTCAGGTAAATTTTGACAAATTAGTAATTTTAAATGCCTAAGCTCAGGGCAAAGGGGGATCGATGCCTACGGCAAGCTACGCCTACCCTCAAAATTAAATTCCTAAGATTGCGATAATACAGTGAATTACAAGTTAGTTAGATCGCGATTTCAAAGGGGTCAGGCCGCTTTTCTGATTTGCCCCGACAATACTAACTTAGTGACAGCCTTGCCTGAGTTTGTAGTGAATATACTCAAATAAACTTTGCGCTCCTCTATGTTTCAAATTAAACCCTCAATTGGCGACGAATTTACACAATTGCGTACTTAGTTATCTCCTCTGTTGTGTATAAGCCAAAATTATTTTTTAATCCATTACAAGGATAGATCGAGAAAGGGGAACTATAACAATAACCATCTTCTGGGAAATAGTTGAACTAGGGATTGGGGATTGGAGACTAGGGACTGGATATCGGGCGAGATTTGAATCCCAAACAAATTTTACTCATATTTTATTCCCTAGTACCCAGTACTCAGTCCCAAAGCGCCCATTCGTCCCCACCTCAACAAGTTGCTATCCATCTGAAATTGGTGAATCCTGGACGCGGCCAGCTGAAGACTGTAAAACTTTGCAGTTTGTCATATTTGTGACACTTCTTAACCCCATGAACTTTGGCGTGAGGAACCCTTGTATAAAAACGAGATAATCCAGAGCAATGGAACCCAATTCAAATTTCACAGAAAATCAACTTCTTTTGTCAAGCGCTCAACTTCAAGAGCAACTAGAGCAACAAAAAGCTCTGGCGAGTGTAATTGTCCGAATTCGGGAGTCTCTTGACTTAGAAACAATTTTTCAAACAACTGTTACACAAGTACGTCAGTTGCTTAATGCTGACCGAGTTGCAGTCTTCCAGTTTGACCGCGAACCAAACTGTGAGGGAGAATTTGTTTCTGAAGATGTTGCAATTGGCTGGGACTCAGCAATGGCTGTAAAAGTTTACGACAACTGCTTTGGAGAACAATTTGCTGCTAATTACCAACAAGGTCAAGTGCAAGCAGTAGCGGATATTTACAAGGCGGGACTGAGTGATTGTCATCTGGCAATTTTGAGTAAATTTCAGGTACAGGCTAACCTCGTTGTCCCTCTATCGCGGAAGCAAGAACTGTGGGGATTGCTTTGCATTCATCAGTGCAGTGAGACTCGTGAATGGAAAGAATCGGAAATTGAGTTTATTCGTCAAATTGCTGACCATCTTGTTGTTGCGATTCAACAAGCAAAGCATCTCCATGAAGTCAAATTGCAAGCTGCAAAATTGGCTCAAGCAGTTCAGCGCGACCAAGTAATAGCTAAAATTGTCGATGAAATTCGCTCGCCCCTTGATATTGAAACTATCTTTAAAACCACAACTCAAGAAATACGTAAGCTGTTGCAAGCTGACCGAGTTGCCATCTTTAGCTTCAATCCCGATTGGAGTGGTAACTTTGTTGCGGAATCATTTACGGAAGGCTGGACTCCCTTAGTTGGGGTTGAGCCTGCGATCGCTGATACTTATTTACAACAGACGCAAGGCGGGCGTTACGTTGACAACCAGACTTTTATAGTTAATGACATTTACCAAGCTGGATTAACAAACTGCCATATAACTCTGTTGGAGCAATTCCAGGCAAAAGCCTTTGCAACTGCCCCTATTCTCCAAGGAGATCAACTTTGGGGAATCATCGCTGCCTACCAAAATGCCTCACCCAGAGAGTGGAAATCTTATGAAGTCGAATCACTGAGCAAAATCGGTACACAAATTGGTGTGGCAGTTCGACACCATAAGTTGCTGGCATACGCTCAGTACCAAGCAGAGCAACAAAAGACATTAACTAGTGTGATTACTCGAATTCGGGAGTCTCTAGATTTAGATACAATCTTCCAAACTACTGTCACTGAGGCCCGGCAAATGCTGCAAGCAGACCGAGTGGCAGTCTTTCGTTTTGACCCGCAAAAAGATTGGGAAGGAGAATTTATTTCTGAGGATTTTGTACCTGAGTGTAACTCGGTAATGGCAGAAAAAGTTTATGACTATTGTTTCGGAGAAAACTTTGCACCCCTTTACGCTCAAGGTCGAGTAAATGCGATCGCTGACATTTATCAAGGAAAGTTCCCCGGTTGCTACGTCCAAATCCTAGAAAAATTTCAAGTGCGGGCAAATATGGTTGCACCTCTATTGAAAAAAGGTGAACTTTGGGGATTGCTGTGTATTCATCAATGCACCGCTCCTCGTTACTGGCAACCTTCTGAGATTGAATTTGCCAGTCAAATCGCCGAACAATTAGGAGTCGCATTAAAACAGGATTCTTATTTAAAGCAAGTTCAAATGCAGGTTGTCCAGTTAGCAGAAGCCACTGAACGGGAAAAAGCAATGGAACGTCAAGAACTGCTGGCTGCAACTATTGATAAAATCCGCCAGTCACTCGATATTAAAACTATTTTTAGAACCACTACTCAAGCTGTACGAGAGTTGCTCGAAGTCGAGCGAATTGCAATTTACCGCTTCAACCCGGATTGGAGTGGTAAATTTGTGGCAGATTCCTTTAAAGATGGTTGGAAACCTGTTGTACAAGACCAACCAATGATTATAGAAACTTTTGAGGACACAGACGACGATAACGAACTTCCACGTAACGAAACCTTTGTGCCGATTCGGGAAGGTGAAAAATTATGGGGATTATTAGTTGCTTATCAAAATTCGCAACCGCGTTATTGGAAAGAAGAGGAAATTAATTTACTGGCTCAAGTTGGGGTGCAATTAGGAATTGCGATTCAGCAAGCAGAATTACTTGAGCAAACTAAACGTCAAACCTTGGAACTTTCTCAAACTCTGCAAGAATTAAAACAAACTCAGACTAGGTTAATTCAGGGTGAAAAAATGGCGGGATTAGGACAATTACTTGCTGGAGTTGCCCATGAAATCAACAATCCCATTAGTTTTATTTTTGGCAATCTGATCCATTTAAATGAATATACTGAAGAACTGCTAAAGGTAGTGAAACTTTACCGTCAAAGCTCCTCAATATTGCCAACTATCCAGGAGCAAATCGACAAGAGTGATTTGGACTTTCTCATCGAAGATTTACCCAAAACCCTTGAGTCAATGAAAGTGGGAACAGAGCGGATTTGTGATATTGTGCTATCACTACGAAACTTCTCTCGTACAGATGAGGCTGAATTGAAGCCAGTAGATATTCATGAAGGGTTGGATAGTACTTTGCTAATTTTAGGGCATCGCCTCAAAAATAATAATGAACGCCCAGCTATTGAGATTATTAAACAATATGATAATTTACCTTTGCTCGAATGCTATCCCGCGCAATTAAATCAAGTGTTTATGAATCTTTTGAGTAACAGTATTGATGCATTAGAGGAAAAGTTTAACGCTATACAGCAAAGGTATTTGAAATTATTACAAACGTGTCCGAGAATACCTTTGACTATCTGGATTAATACGCAAGCGATTAATAACCAGATTGTAATAAGAATAGCTGATAATGGTCTGGGGATTCCAGAAGAAGTGCGATCGCATATATTCGATCCCTTCTTCACTACCAAAGCACCAGGTAAAGGTACGGGTTTAGGATTGTCTATTAGCCATCAAATAGTAGTTGAAAAACATCATGGTCAGATGAAATGCTCCTCTAAACCAGGAGAAGGAACAGAATTTTTAATTGAAATTCCCTGCGGTAATTAAAGGCGACTGATTTTTGACAATTCTCAGTCAATCTTAAACAGGGGAACCTGGGTTTCCTCCGTTCCCCGAAGGCATCATAACTGCCATTGCGTTATAGTTTAGGACGTTTTTTGGGATGCGATCGCAGAGTTGATATTGAGAAAGCGGCAGGATTGGTATAAAAAGCTACTAATTTGAAGCGAGAAAACTTTTGATCGTCTTAACTATTTCTTGTTGCTCTTGAAACCTAGAATTAAAGAACCCAGAATTATAGGAACCAATCAAAGATACCCTTTCACCAGATTTTAAGATTAAGATAACTCGAGTATCTGTGCTACCTTCACCATAATTAAGACTTTTAACTTTAATATCAACAATTTCATTCAACGAATATACCAAAACTACTTTTCCCAATATCCCAAACCATTTATAGCGGCTGATACTTAAACTATTTGACTCTTTCTCAAAATTAAAGTCTATAAATGAACCTGACGCTATAATTAATAAACCTAATAATAGGCAAAATATGGTTATCCCAATTGCAGCGTAGCCGACTAAAGTATCATCTTGCTTAACTATTAAACTTTTTTCTAAAGGTTGTATAAGAAATTATTAATTTTTAATATGATAAACTCCGCTTTGTCGGAAAAATAATCACTGTAAGTAATTCGTCTAAACGGAATACTTTCTGTTTTAGTTAATAACTGAACTTGATATTTATATATTATTTTTCCCTCTGCATCAGTTTTAGTTTGTTTTTCTAAACGACTTCCACTTAATTCAGAAATTTGTTTTTGGCTTTTTTGATGACCAAAAC
Organism: Nostoc sp.; assembly: GCF_036917235.1. GTDB lineage: Bacteria > Cyanobacteriota > Cyanobacteriia > Cyanobacteriales > Nostocaceae > Nostoc. The sequence continues at coordinate 46,805 of NZ_JBALDU010000074.1, read as the reverse complement.
AATCAAATTCTATCAGTTGACATATAATTTTTGATGACTTTTGCTCAATATTTGAAGTATCTATATTTTGTAAAACACGGTTACAATCCAGTTGTGTAACAGGTATAAACATAAAAATAGCATATAAATAAATTATACCTATTTGTCCAATAAAGAACCCAATAAATCTAAGTAACTTCGGTTGAATAATAAATTTAAGCTTATTTTGTGTTTGCTCATAAATTTGTATATTTTTATCTCTGACCAAATCCCAAATTAAAATTAAATCGATAGCAAATAATACATAGTTTAATAAAGAATTTGTATTTTCCATTTTTTTGCAAAAATGTCTCTGTTTTTATGCTTAACGCGGAGATTCTTTATCTACAACCTAAACTATCTCGCGTTGACACACCCGTAACTGGATTTACGCCATCGGCTCTTTCACACAGCAGCGACACTTGATAGCGGTCAATTAAAGCATCGGTAAAATCAGCACCAGTGACATCAGCATCAAAAAAGCGGCTGCGGGTCAAGGTTGCTTCTGTAAAGATGGCATTTTTCAGGTTAGCACCATCCATAGTCACGCGATCGACTAAAGCGCCGCTCAAGTTCGCATCTTCCAAATTTGCCTTTAATAAAACTCCTTTAGTCAGAATTGCGTTGCTTAAATTCGCTCCTTGAAAATTTGTCCCCCGCATTTCTGCTGCTACAAAAGTTACACCTGCCAAATCAGCATGAGAAAAGTCACGATTTTCTAGATTTATATTGTTGTAATTGATTGTGTTTATCTGAGCAAAAGCCGGCTTAGGATTAAGTATTATCCACCCAAATGCTAGTAGCAAAATTACAATCAAACCCAAAAAGCGCAGTAAAATCTTTTTCATAACTTTATTATTTGATTTGTCATTAGTCCTATCTTACAAAGTTCTGAGCGGAGGTTTCCTGCGCTCAGACTTTGCGCTTTGTCATTTAACCAATGACTAATGACTCTTAGCTATTTCCAATCTTTCCCAATGCGGATTGTCAGGTCGGATTCTAAATCACCAATGGCAGACACCTCGATTTGACCCAAGCCTAAGACTTTTTGCAAATCAACCCCAACTCGTCGGTTGCCTTTTTGGACAATAATCTGAGTTTGACGTTGGGTATCTGGCCAATCAGGCACTTTGTAAATATTATTAAAGCCTTTCTGTTTGAGATAAGCAATAACTTTTTCAGTTAGCTGAGGTTGATTAGAAGCATTTTGAATAGCAATTTTGAGGTTAGGAACCTGACGCATATCTGGCTTTAGACCAGGCACATTTACCCCAACATAATCATTCAACAGGCTCTGTTGTCCAGTCATATTTAGCCAATAGCTATCAGGGTCTTTGCTAAAGCGGCTAAAGGTACCAGGCAACACAGTCATTTGGAAATTATCCCGATCTAGGTTGAGTCCGAAATTGACCAACGCCATCATTTCTTCCATCTTTAGGTTGGTATCAAAATATTTTCGCATTAGGCGAGTTAATTGAGGCAACCTGGGTAAGACGGTGGGACTATTTAAGCGTTGCAGCAGGGCTGCTGTTAGTGCTTGCTGACGCTGCACTCTCGGCAAATCTCCCAAACCTGGTTCGCGGAATCGGGCAAACTGTTCTGCTTGTTCGCCATTAAGGGTTTGCCAACCACTGACTAAATTAATCGACAGCCGACTGCTGGAGTCCTTATATTCCATTGATTGGGGAACAAAGACTTCTACACCGCCTAACTGATCGACTAACTGCCGTAAGCCGCTGGTAGAAATACGGATGTAACGATCGATTGGGGCGTTGTTTAAGGTACGGCTAACTACCCGTGCAGCCAAAACTGGGCCGCCTTTGGCATTGGCATCAGATACCTTAGTTAATCCCTTTTCTCCCTTTTCAGGGATGGCGATCATTGTATCTCTGGGAATGGAAAGCACCCTTACAGATTTTTCACTAGGGTTTAGTCGTACCAGTAGCATAGAGTCGCTTTTCCCTGCAAAGCTTTCTGGTGAGCCATCAACAGTACCGCTGACTGGTTCAATCCCCATGATTAAAATATTCATCGGACGTGAAAGCTTGTACTGGGAGAGTTTGCCCCATAACTCCCCTGGTAATGGGATTTTTACTTCGTCTTTAGCAGTAGTTCCTAAATCTTCATCTGTTCGATCTAGATTGCTCCATAAAGGAGTCCACAGCGCTAATGTTGACACCAGCAGCCCAGATAAGATGATGCCAATGACAACCGTCATAAACCATAACAGCCATCGAGGCATGGTTAAACCCAGTCTCTCAGAAAGCTGATTGGGAAACGCGCCCACAGATTCGATGACACTACGGTTCGGATTCGCTGGCTCGTTTAGTTCGACCTCCTCTTCTGAGTCGGCTACTGGTGCTGGTGTTACTTGATTTTCTATCCGTTGAAGTTGCGACGATCGCACGTCACTTTCAAACTCTACTACTTGCTGAGACGTAACCGGATTTTCCGACCATTCGACTTGTTTTATCACAATTATTTCCCCACTCAACCACTCCCTAAAAGTATGTTAATCCAAGCTACAAATATTGCCAGTGGAAAAGCTCACTGTAAACTTGTAATGTTCTTCGGTAGGCGTGTATGACAACATGAATACTTTATTGTTCCCAGTAATCCTTGCTGGTGGTAAAGGTGAACGTTTTTGGCCCCTGAGCCGCAAAGACCGACCCAAGCAATTTTTAAGTCTTGATGGTAGCTCTAGAAGTCTATTACAAGCAACCGCCGATCGATTGATAGAACTCGGTGGCGGGTGGGATTCCTTGTGGGTGATCACTTCTAGTCAGATAGCTGAAGGGGTAAAACAACAACTACCCGATCTACCAGTTAAAAACTTACTGATTGAGTCGGAAGGAAGAGACACAGCCGCAGCCGTTGCTTGGACAAGTTTAGAAATCAAACAGCGCTATGGTGAAGACGCTGTGATTGGCTTTTTCCCTGCTGACCACTGGATTGCTAACCAAGAGGCGTTTGCACACACATTAAATGCAGCTACGCAACTGGCAACAAGCACAGCAGCGATCGTTACACTGGGGATCAAGCCTACTTTTCCATCAACCGGTTACGGCTACATTGAACAAGGTGAAAAAATAGGTAGCTTTAATGAGTTGCCAGCTTATCACGTCAATCGTTTTACTGAAAAGCCCGACCGAGAAACGGCAGAGACTTTTTTATCTACGGGACGTTTTAGCTGGAATAGTGGAATGTTCGTTTTTCGGGCAGGGGTTGTTCTCAAGGAACTACATACCCATGCTCCAGAAATTATCGAACCTTTAGAACAACATGGCCCTGATATCTATCCCCAGTTGCCTAAGAAGAGTATAGACTATGCGTTAATGGAAAAGACAACTCTAGCATACGTTTTGCCAGTTGATTTTGGTTGGGATGATTTAGGAGATTGGAATGCGATCGAACGTTTACTCAAAACGGAAGATACTCCAAACGTGGAACTCGCTACTCACGTAGGTTTAGATACGCAAGGGGCGATTATTTACGCCTCAAATCCAGAAGATGTAGTTGTTACTATTGGTTTAGAGGATGTGGTGATTGTGCGCGATCGCAATGTCACCCTCGTTGTCAAAAAAGAACGTACCCAGGAAATCAAGCAGATCCTTAAAATTCTCCAAAGTGATTCCCGATTTACTGACCTGCTATAAAAGTTAGAACCCTTGGCAGAGGCGAAAAAGTCTATTTTCCTATTATAACTTGACTGTCTGTTATTTTATCTGACAGTTATGGACATTATTAGCTTTGAGCCTCTCGCCAAGACAATGGTAATTGACTCTATTACTGCCTATCAAAAATATATTTCTCCGTCCAAAGGATTTTCTTATTCCCATCGCTTATTACACGGTGGGGATTCCTGCTCTAGTTACGTCAAACGGATGCTGAGTGAACAGAAGCTCCACGAAGCCGTACAATCATCCATAAAAAGATTTCAAGATTGTGCCGCAGCTAGCAAAACTTTAACAAGCATCAAAACTAGAGCCGATTCCCGTTGTATTGTCATCCCCTGCTGCCTACCTCTTTAACTCCTCTGCCTCTTTGCAGTTTTTTACAAAAATGTTCCTCACCCAAACTGTTCCCCGTCAACGAGAAATCCTGGAAGTCTTCCTTCGCAATGGTTGGGACTATATGCGAAGGTTGCTTACTGGTGGCAAAGCTGATGAACCCCAGCTGCCAACACCTGCGGTTTTAAAAAATATTCTGGTAGACTTGGGGCCAGTTTACGTCAAACTTGGCCAGCTAATGTCTACGCGTCCAGATTTACTGAGCGCCGCTTACATTGAGGAACTATCAACTTTACAAGACGAAGTACCGCCAGTTCCTTGGTCAGAGATAGAAATAATTCTTCGCAAAGAATTAAAACGTCCATTAGCAGAAACCTTCAGCACAGTTAACCCGATTCCAGTGGCCGCCGGATCGATTGCTCAGACGCATCGAGCTACACTAGCAGACGGTCGAGAAGTCGCTCTAAAAGTGCAACGTCCGGGAATCGATCTGACTATTGCCCAAGATATTGCTTTAATTCAAGGTATTGCCGATTTAGTGGCGCGAACTGATTTTGGGCAAACCTACGAAATCAAATCCATTGCCGAAGAATTTACCAAAGCCTTAGAAGCTGAGTTGGATTTTACACGAGAAGCGGGTTTTACAGACCAGCTGCGGCGCAACTTATCCAAGAGTCGCTGGTACGATCCCACACAAATAGTAGTGGCGGAAATTAACTGGGAATTGACCACAGAGAAATTGCTGGTAATGGAATGGCTGGATGGAGTACCGTTCCTGGCGGCAGATTTGGATAATGACCCCAATGTTAAAGACCCTGCCGAAAAGCGTAAAGAAATAACTACTTTGTTATTTCGGGTATTTTTCCAGCAACTATATATTGATGGCTTTTTTCATGCCGATCCCCATCCAGGAAACTTGTTTTATCTCAAAGATGGTCGTGTGGCTCTGTTAGATTGTGGCATGGTAGGAAGACTCGATCCCCGGACACAGCAGATATTAACAGAGATGTTGTTGGCGATCGTTGATTTAGATGCTCAAAGGTGCGCTCAGTTAACTTTGCAGCTATCAGATTCTGCTCAACCAGTGATTTTGTCGCGGTTAGAAAATGATTACGATCGCATGTTACGTAAGTATCATAATGTCAGCCTCACGCAAATAAACTTCAGTCAGATAATTTATGAAGTTTTACAAGTTGCTCGCAACAATAAAATTAGGTTGCCTAGTAATATGGGTTTGTATGCCAAAACCCTAGCGAATTTAGAAGGTGTAGCGCGGACATTCAACCCAGAGCTTAATTTTTTTGATGAAGTTAAACCATTAATTACAGACTTATTTCGTCGCCAGCTAGTAGGGGATAATCCAGTGCGATCGCTTCTCAGAACAGCCTTGGATCTGAAAAGTCTGTCTCTCCAATCTCCCCGGCAAATAGAACTATTATTAGACCGTGTTACCTCAGAAACCTTACAGTGGAATCTATCGCTGCGGGGGTTAGATGGCGTGCGGCGCACTATGGATGATGCCGCTAACCGACTATCTTTTAGTATTTTAGTGGGTTCGCTGATTATGGGTGCGGCAATTATTTCTACCAGAGCGCAGACAACTCAGCTATCTTTTTTAAGCACTATCTTGTTTGCAGTCGCTAGTTTATTGGGTTTGTGGTTAATTATCAGTACATTGCGATCGGGACGTTTACGGTAAAATAATTTTGAATTTTGGACTTTGAATTGAAGGAAAAATCTAAAATTGAAAATTGAAGTTTGTAGTAAGGACTTTAGTGCTGAGAAAATTAAGGACTAAAGTCCTTACCCAACGGGAAAGTTAGTCGCTCATGGGGGAAACCCCCAAGACCGCGCTAACTCACTGCGAACTGGGTGCATCCCAGTTTTTACTTTGCGATCAGAGAATAACTTGTCATTGCGAACGCGAACAGCGTCTCGTAGAGAGGAGGGACGACGAACGCAAGTGCGTGTCGCAGACAAGCAATCCCCCAATCTCCTACTAAGCACCAGTTGATGGGATTGCCACGCTCCACTTCGTTGCGCTCGCAATGACAGGCAAAAAAGTGGGATGCTCCCCTACGAACTTGCTTAACCATCAATTTTTATTAACTGGATAATACTCCTGCAATACTCGTCAATTCCATAATTTTCTCAAACTGAAAATCATGAGCTAAATTCTTGATAAAATTTTGTAGTACAGCATTTTCTGAAGGGATTTGCTCAATCAATTCTAAAATCAGGTCATCACTACATTGGGCTGCGGCAGTATACACTTGTTTCACCCATTCCGGCGGCATTTCAGATAATAGAGTGACTAAATCTGTGAGTGTCAACATTGATTTTGGTCTTTGTTGCTTTAGGTTTGTTAACTGATAGCTTTCTTCTTGATAAATATATTGAACTCCCAAATATTCGCTCAACTTTTCTAGTAATTCTTCCTCGCGGAAAGGCTTGTTAATATAATCATCGCAACCCGCTTTGATTATTGCTTCTCGTTGTTCTTCAAAAGCATTAGCAGTTAAGGCAATAATAATTGTCTTCCAATTGGGTATTTGGGATTCGGTATTTTGGATTGAGGTTTCTTCTCTAGTTTTAATAACCCTTGTGGCTTCATAGCCGTCCATAATTGGCATCCGCATATCCATTAAGATTAGATGTGGTTGCCATGTCTGCCAAAGTGCGATCGCTTCCATGCCATTTATTGCTTCCTGGACTACAAAACCGATGGATGTGAGAATTTTCTTTAACACTAAACGGCTGTCTGTAGAGTCATCAACCACTAAAATACGGTATTCGCTTTGAGTGGGCGCTAAACTAATAACTTGGGGTCTAATTTGTTGGATCTGGATTTCGCTGACTGTGGCTAGACCAATTTGAATATCAAAAATAAATTTACTTCCCTCGCCAATAGTACTGGTGACGCTAATATCACCTCCCATTAGTTGCACATATTTGCGGCTAATTGCTAAACCTAGTCCTGTTCCCTGCTGCGATTTTCTTCCGGTTTCAGTTTGCCCAAAAGCTTCAAATAGCAAGTCAATTTCTTGTGGGGCAATACCGCGGCCAGTGTCTTGTACCTCGAAGGTTAGGGATTGGGCATTAATTATTCTCCCCTGCTCCCCAATCCCCACCCGCAGCGTCACCCTCCCAGTATCGGTAAATTTGATGGCATTTCCCAGGAGGTTAAGCAAGACTTGACGCAGTTTACTTTCGTCAACTTGGATGTATTGGGGAAGGTGAGATGTATATTCAAAGACTAATTCCAATCCTTTGGAGGTGGCGCGGAAGCGCAACATCTCTTCGAGGTTTTCCAAGAGGCGAATTAAGTCAAAACTGTTGAGATTTAAGGTTATTCTGCCAGCTTCGATTTTAGACATTTCCAAAATGTCGTTGATTAAATTCAGGAGATGTTCGCCAGCACGATTGATAATTGCTAGATTTTGCTGATGTTCAGTTGATAAATCACGATCGTGGCTCATGACTTGGGTAAAACCAAGGATGGCGTTGAGTGGGGTACGCAGTTCATGACTCATGTTAGCGAGGAATTCGCTTTTGGCACGATTAGCAGCATCAGCAATAATTACAGCTTCTTGCAATGCTTGTGACTGCCTTTGAGTTTGCGCTAGCAATTGCGCCTGCTGTAAAGCAACACCCAACTGATTGCCAATTTGAACTACGATGTTGATCTCTCCTGTTTTCCATTGGCGGGGATCGGAATTTTGATAACTCGCCAGTAATCCCCAAAGCTGACTACCATGTAAAATCGGAACAATAATGTAGGCTTTGGCCTGAAAGCGCTCTAAAAGATTGATATAAGCAGGATGAAACTCAGCGTTGTAAATGTCTGGCACACAGAGGAAACCTGCGCCTGGGGTTGCTTGCAGATCGGGATATTCTACGTGGTTATCCGCACTATCCAAAATTTTCGCTAGACAACGCCCATCTTGTAATACCCCCTCTGTGAGATAAGGGTCATTGTTGTGTTCTTCTATGAGAGAAATCCAACCGTTACCCACTGATTCAGAAACAAATTCGCCATTCCAGTTGGGATTGAAACGATAGACAACAACCCGATCGCAGTTGAGTACTTGGCGTAATTCTTCGGTTGTCGCCGCAAATATCGTCTCTAAATCAAGTGTTTGGCGCATTCTTTGAATCACTTGCGCGATCGCTCTTTCTCGCTCTGCACTCTCACGCAAGGCTTCTTCTGCCAATTTTCTCTCGGTAATGTCTGTAATTGTACCGATGTAGCCTTTAATTTCTCCATCATCTCTAAATTCTGGCAAAGCATGACAAATTCCCCAGATGACTGTATTATCATCATGCAAGAAACGATGTTCGTACTTATAGGTTGATTTAGCTACTGTTGCTTGATTCCATGCCAACAACAGCTGCTCGCGGTCGTCTGGATGTACGGCATTTGCCCAACCTGTTCCCAGAGAATTTTCTAAACTACATCCAGTAATTTCACTCCAGCGTTGATTAAAATATAAAACATTGCCATCGACATCAGTATGAAATATACAAGCTGGTGAGGCTTCTGCTAGAAGTTGATATCGTTGCTGACCTGACTGCAAAGCTAGTTCTGCCAATTTGCGATCATTAATATCTGCCCAATAACCAACCCATTCGATCGGGGAATTCGCTTCGTCACGAATTAACCTCATCTTTTCGTAGAACCAGTGATAAGTTCCGTCAATGTGTAACCAACGGTATTCGTAAGAAATGTACTCCTGCTTAATCAGGTGGGAAAATTTTTCCGAGAGCAGTTCAATATCTTGTGGATGGACGCGAGCGAGCCAAAAACTGGAGTTATCGATAAATTCCCGCGCTTCATAGCCCACCATTTTTTTAACGTTTTCACTGATAAAAGTAATGCTAAAATCGCCTGATGTTTTGCTGCTATAAATGACTACAGGGCTAGAGGTGAGCAGATATTGTAGGCGTTCGTTGGCTAAACGTAGTTCTTGTTCGACGTGTTTGCGTTCGCGTAGCGCTGCGTGTAGTTCGCTAATTTCTACTAAAACTGTACCAACACCAGAGGGGCGATCGCCTTCCCCAACAATCGGAAAATAAGAAGCTAAGAAGTGGCGGATAATATCTGGTTGTTTGATTGATGTGCTACTTAATTCTTGATTAATAATCGGTTGACCAGTTATCAGAACTTGTTGATAAATTGGTTCTACTAAAGGAGCGATGTTGGGTAAAATTTCATGGATAGTCTTGCCAATATGAGCTTGCTGGGGTAGTCCATTAATCTCCGCCAACAGTTGATTAATTTGCACAAATCGCAGCTGGTTATCTACAATATTCATGCCGACAGGAGCACTGCTAAAAAAAGCATTGAGACGAGCTTCTCTGAGCGCTAATTCTTGTTCTAAGGTTTTGCGCTCAATTAACCCACCCAATTGAGCCGCAACAGCACTGACTAGCAAGAGCAGACGCCGATCTACCAATACTGAGCTACGTTTAAAAAACACTAAAACAGCTAATACTTGGTTCCCAGCCAGTATGGGAACACCAAAACCAGCTTTGAATCCCACCTTTGCGGCTTGTGGCGATGCCTGCGGCGGGCTATGCCTACGCAAGAAAACTGGTTGTGTAACTTTAGAAACATCTTCTATCCATTCTGGTTCTTGACTCTGCCAAACTCTTCCTGGTAATCCCACTCCTAGAGCAAATTTCAAAGTTTGGCTTTGCTGACAGAATTCTTCTAAGCTGCTCTCCTCTCCGTACCACCCCAGACTATGTTCTAAAACAGTCTTATCTTCATTAGGTATCCAGGCTTCACCAAAATCCCAGCCAATGGTGTGACAAATTAAGCGCAAGACCACTGCTAACGCGCTGTTGACATCACTAGCGCGAGTAATAGCTTGGGTTGTCAACAGCAACAAACGACTTTCATTTTCTGCCTGCTTGCGTTCAGTAATATCTTTGGCAGTTCCCAGTACGTACCATTGCCCATCAATCTCGATCATTTCTGCACTCAAAAGTGTTGTTCTAATTTCTCCTGTTGAAGTGCAGACATCAATTTCATAGTTGCGGATGGCCTTGGTTTCTTGCAGAATGTGGGTGAGAAAATTATATTCTTCTGGATTCACCCAAATATGCAATTCTTCATCGGTGCGATCGATCACTTGAGAGCGAGAATAACCAAAAAACCGACAAAAGCTGTCGTTTACTTCGATGTAGCGTTTGTTGGGAACAGTAATTAAGGCAATTGGATCGGGAGATGACCGGAAAGCTGATGCTAACTTTTCTTCAGAAGCTCGTCGTGCTGCTTCTGCGCGTTGGCGTTCTTTTGCCTCCAATACCAAGGATACTAAATTACTCAGAGAGCGAGCGAAATTTTGGTCTTCTAACGTCCAACGATGAGTAACTTCCACTGCCTCCAGACATAAAACTCCTACGGTCTTTCCCTCTAGCCTAATGGGTGTATCGAGTATAGAAATGATGTTTAATCTTGAGTAAGAGGCAGAAAATTCTTGAGTTCTGGGATCGGTATGAGCATCATCCGCGGCGATTGATTGGTTTTGCTGCAAAGCTGCAAAATAAATTGGATAGTCTGCCGCTGATAAGGAAAGTCCTTCGCTATGTTGATTGCTACTGCCTTCAAATAGATCGAAACACTGGATTTTTATACCTGTTGCGTCATACAGCCAGACACTAGCTCGTTCCATGCCAATATTTTTGACAGCTGTTTCTGTGATTTTACTCAAGGCTACTTTCAAATCACCCTGATAAAGCGTTTGATTTTGTGCCAATTGTGTGAGTACGAGATTATGATTGCGGAGCTTAATCGCGCTTTCTTGGAGTAATTTTTCTACACCTCGACGCTGCGTAATATTACTAGCAGTGCCCGTCATGCCTATAACTTGACCCTCTTCGTTGCGTAATGCGATCGCATTCAACATTAGATAAAGTAAAGTACCATCTTTAGCTACACAAGTAGTTTCATGCTGAAAAATAGGCTTTCCCTGAAGAACACCCTCAAAGGCTACTTTATCTTGAGCAACTTGTGTAGGTGAGATGAAATCAATTAAGGCACGCCCGATCATTTCTTGTGGTTCGTAGCCATAAATCTGCTTGACTGCTGGATTGACAAAGGTAATTAGTCCATCAATATCCACCGACCAGATCATGTCCTGGGATGTCTCCACTAAAAGCCGATACTGACTTTCACTCTTCTTCAGGGCGGCTTCGACTACCAGGCGTTCGCTTTGATAAACTTCTCTACAAAAGGCTTTGCTAATGCTAACGGGAATTTCTTTAAAAATATCTTCTATTTGTTTGTTGCAAATATTTAACTCAGATGTAATCCGTTGACGCTCTTTAATTTCCTGTTGCAGCTGGGCATTTTTTTCTTTTAATTGTTTTTTCAGTCTTTGGACATTGAGTTGATTTTGGACGCGAAATAAAACTTCTTTAGTTTTGAATGGTTGAGTAATATAGTCAATATCGCCTAAATTTAAGACGCTTATTTTTTCAAAAAAATCATCTAAAATTCCGAAAATAATTATCGGAATCTCTTGAGTGCGATCGTTAGCTTTCAAATATTGGCATACTTGATAATCATCCCTCTCTATGATGAGAACATTTAGCAAAAGCAAATCCGGGGGAGAAACGAGTGCTGTATTGATTGCCAATTGCCCAGAAATGACACTTTGTACCTGATAACCTTGGTGTTGAAGGATGTCTGATAAAAAATGTAAATTCTCTAAGTTGTCATCAACTAATAAAATTTTTATTTTTTGAGCATCCATATCAGTTACTAAGTTAATTTTAAATCAGGAAGAATTTCTGGAATCAAACTGAACAGGAAATCAGAAAGCAAAACTCTGCCACCAGATTGTAAATAAAATCATCGTCGCTTACAACCATACTTCAGCGCTGGGTGTATAGAAAAGTTGCAGATAAACCAGGATAACTTTTAATTTTGACTTTACCCAAACTGGAGCAAGAACAAAACAAGGTATTCAAAGTCAATTTAGGCCAATCTCAAAGTGCTACAGCTTCTATAGAAGCTGGCAATGGTAACACACCCAACATTACATCACAGCAAAGCGTTCAAACTGCTTGAGAAGATGTTATATTTTCTCATTCAATGATTCCTATATCTCTGAAATAGGTAAATTTTGATAGAAACCCCAGCCAATGAGTTTAGCTGGGGCTTTTCTTTTTTTACTTAAAACTATTTCAGCAAATTCAAGGAGAGGGTGCTATTCCTCTTGGACATCAACCCAGATACTGCCTTCTTCAACACGAATTGGAAATACTGGCAGTGTTTTTGGTTGTGAAACCAACGAGAGTACCTTACCTACACCAGGTGGCCAGGCACACCATCCTTGTACTTCACCAGTCCGCAGGTCAAAAGCACTGCGATGGAAGGTACAAACTATTGCCCCACTTTCAGTGATTTTCCCACTTTTCAACGGTAATTTTAAGTGAGGGCAGTTGTTATCTACAGCATAAAGCTGACTTTCGTGATTCAAAAGCAAAATTTTTCGGTTGCCAACTTTCACCACTTCTCGCGCACCAGGGGAAAGTGCTTCGACTGCAAGAACTTTCGTCCAACTCATTAGTTTCTCCTCTCCTAATATATCTGCTTACAGTTTCCCGCAATAGTGACCAGTGCGATCGCCTTTCAGTAGCAGAGAGTCGAGAATGTCTATGATGGGCTTTGTCTACGTTGGCAAGATACTAAAACTATAAATTCTTACATTAAATACCATTTTTACACTGAATAAATTTTTTTCTGGGTAAACTAAATAAAGCACTTACTATCTATGCTTTACAAGGCTTTTAGCTGATAACAGACAATCATAAAGGATATAAAAAATGATTAAGACAAGTTACGAATTTGACCAGTCTATTCTCGCCGCAGGATCTTCATTAAAAACTAATATTCTGCTACGTTTTCGTGCTGACATAGCTAAATCTCCTCGACGTAACCTTAACCTTTCGCTTGTAATCGACCGTTCCGGCTCTATGGCAGGCGCTCCCTTGCATCACGCACTCAAAGCCGCTGAGTCTGTGGTAGATCAACTTGAGCCTGATGACATTCTCTCAGTAGTTGTTTACGACGATGAAGTGGATAGTGTTGTGCCACCCCAAGCTGTGACTAACAAATCTACACTGAAAAATTCCATCCGCAAGGTGAGAGCAGGCGGTATTACCAACTTATCGGGGGGATGGCTCAAAGGATGCGAACACGTGAAAACGCGACTAGACCCGCAAAAAATCAACCGTGTTCTCCTGCTTACAGATGGTCACGCTAATATGGGCATTCAAGACCCCAAAATACTGACGGCGACAGCAGGGCAAAAAGCTGAGGAAGGTATTATCACAACTACGTTAGGTTTTGCTCAGGGTTTCAATGAAGACCTGTTGATTGGGATGGCAAGAGCCGCCACGGGCAACTTCTACTTCATTCAGAGCATCGACGAAGCAACTGAAGTGTTTAGTATTGAGCTAGACAGTCTGAGAGCAGTAGTGGGACAGAACCTCAAGGTGACACTTGAATTGGCTGATGGTGTCAGCCTGGTTGATACCTTAAGTCTGGCTAAAGTTAGCCAGAATGATGCAGGTCAAAGTGTCATCACCTTGGGAGAGCTTTACGAGGGTGAAGACAAACTTCTCGGTTTGAGTCTGGGGATATCAAGCGCTCAAGTTGGCGATTTACCTGTGATGAAATTGCATTACAGCGCCGATGTTGTGCAAGATGACCGCATTCAAAGCGTGTCAGGTACTGTCGATATTGTCGCCAAAGTTGGCACTGTTGAGGAAGCAGCTTTTGCTGCTACAAGCCATATCATTCTGGAACTGAGTCGCCTGACCATCGCTAAGGCCAAAGAGACTGGACTTAATCTCTCTGAACATGGCAAGCATCAGGAAGCTGAACAAACCCTGCGGGCGCTTGTGAAAGATTTGCGGGATAAAGGGTTGAACGAGAATTTTGAAATTGCTGAAGAAATCGATCAGCTTGAATATTTCGCCAGTCGAATCGCTCAAAAAGCTTTAGGTAACGCCGGACGGAAAGAGATGCGAGATCAGACTTACCAAACGATGACGCGCAATCGCAGCGATTTGGTGGGTCGTGGTGTCACTGCTGGCGATGAAGTTTACGCCATGCCCATTGTGAATGAAGTCGGTTCAGGTGTTGAATTGTACTGCGTTCGTGAAGGCGGTAAACTGCGGGTCAAGGTCATGTCCGAAGGCTACGATTCAACCAAGAACATCCAGTTTCCCCGCGCCATTCGTGCCGAGGGGGCACGCTATGTTGTTGAAGGGTTGGAACTCTCAAGCGAACGCACTTTCTATCGGGTACGTGGTAATATCACCCGTTTTGCTCAACCCGGTGAAGCAGATATCTTTGTTACCCCTAGACAATCGCATTCAACCAACACAGGTAAAGCTTCCAAAGGCCCTGCCAGTGCTGCCGATCTTCCCACAACTGACAGTGTAGGGGACAGCATTTTAGTTCAGTGTGTCAAAGATGGCAGCAAGCTGCGCGCTAGGGTGGTTTCCGACGGATATGAACCGGATTGGAATATGCGTTTTCCGCGATCGGTTCGCGAAGAAGGAATGCTTTACGTCGTTGATGAAGTCAAAACAGCACCGGATGGCAAATCTTATATTGCCTGTGGTGAAATTAAGCGATTTGTCCAACCCAGTAGCAATTAATTAGGGATTGGGGATTGGGGATTAGGGACTAGGAACAAAGAGAATTAGAGCCTCGGTCATCCACCTTAGAACTCGATTCATCCACTTCAAAGACTCAACACCTCCCAGTCCCCAGTCCCCAATCCTTAAAAGATGCCAAGTAAATATGCCTTAGCCGACTGAGACTGTCAGGATCAAAGAGTAAAGAGTAAAAGGCAATCTATTTTGACTTTTAACTTTCTCCTTTTGTTCAACTTCCACAACGGGAGGTTTAATCTTGACTAAATTGAAAGTTGGTATCAATGGCTTCGGTCGAATCGGGCGACTTGTGCTTCGTGCTGGCATCGATAACCCCAATATTGAGTTTGTGGGCATTAACGATCTAGTACCACCAGATAACCTCGCTTATCTATTAAAGTACGATTCAACCCACGGTAAATTAAAGCACAAGGTTGAAGCCAAGGAAGACGGCATCCTGATTGACGGACATTTCATTCCTTGTGTGTCGGTGAGGAATCCAGCAGAGTTACCTTGGGGAAAATTAGGTGCAGATTATGTCGTGGAAGCGACTGGACTCTTCACTGACTACGAAGGAGCTGCAAACCACCTGAAGGCGGGTGCAAAGCGAGTGGTAATTTCCGCTCCCACCAAAGATCCAGATAGAGTTACTACCCTGTTAATGGGTGTCAATCATCACCTATTTGACCCTAGCAAGGATATCATTGTTTCCAATGCTAGCTGCACTACAAATTGTCTAGCTCCCATCGCTAAGGTGATTAATGACAACTTTGGGTTGACTGAAGGGTTGATGACTACAGTCCATGCTATGACTGCCACTCAGCCAACTGTAGACGGCCCCAGCAAAAAAGACTGGCGGGGTGGTCGAGGTGCATCCCAAAATATTATTCCCTCCTCCACAGGCGCAGCAAAAGCCGTAGCACTGGTTTTACCAGAATTGAAGGGCAGGTTAACTGGGATGGCATTACGGGTTCCAACTCCCGATGTCTCTGTGGTTGATTTAACTTTCAAAACAGCCAAAGCCACCAGTTATAAGGAAATCTGTGCTGCCATGAAAGAGGCTGCCGCAGGTTCACTAAAGGGTATATTGGGCTACACAGATGAAGAAGTAGTTTCTACAGATTTTCAAGGTGATACTCATTCCAGCATCTTCGACGCAGGTGCTGGGATTGAGTTGAATTCCAACTTCTTCAAGGTAATTGCCTGGTATGACAACGAGTGGGGCTACTCAAATCGTGTGATTGACCTGATGTTGTCTATGTCACAAAAGGAAAAACTTGCCCCGACAGCGGCTGTGTTTGATTAGTCATTAGTCATTAGTCATTAGTCATTAGTCACTTGTACTGAGCGTTCGCGTAGCGTCTCGTAGAGAAGCCGTTGGCGCAGCCTCTCGTAGAGAAGTATTAGCCATTAGCTTTTGACTGCTGACTCTTGACTAGGGACTTTTGGGATTTGGGTCAAATGGTAAATACTCCGAAAATAAAACGGAATCTAGTATTTTTATTTAGCAAACCAGTGATATGAAGCACGTGTGAATTTGGATGTTTTGTGCGATGTCTACGACGGGCTACGCCTACGCTCAAAGCATCCAAATTTGCAAGTTACTCCTCAACCCCCAATCCCTATGCGTCGAACCAAAATCATTTGTACTGTTGGCCCGGCTACATCTGCACCTGAAAAGCTGCAAGCCTTGGTAAAAGCTGGAATGAATGTGGCACGGCTGAATTTTTCCCACGGAGCTTATGAATTCCACGCCCAAACGGCTCACTATCTCAGGCAGATTAGTACTGAGCTGCAAAAGCCGATCGCCATTATGCAAGACCTGTGTGGCCCCAAAATTCGCTTGGGAACTTTACCACCGGAAGGTTTAAATTTAGAAGCTGGTACTGAAGTTACTTTTGTTTTGCAAGAAAAGGGTGAGAGTATTGACGAACTACCCTTACCATTGCCGACTTTGTTCGCAATGGTGCGACCAGGCGAACCAATTTTGATTAATGATGGTCGCGTCAAATTGATAGTTACCGATCGCGATGCCGATCGCATTCGGGCCCAAGTGAAAAATGGCGGGTTAATTTCTACGCACAAGGGAGTAAACCTGCCCCAAACTCCTTTACCTGTAAGTTCGATCACCGAGAAAGACTTGCTGGATCTGCGCTTTGGGATTCAGTTGGGTGTAGACTGGGTAGCGGTATCTTTCGTGCGATCGCCACAAGACTTAGAACCCGCCAGACGAATGATTGAAGCCGCTGGCGCTTCGATCCGCTTAATTGCCAAAATCGAAAGATCGGAGGCAGTAGAAAACTTTGACTCCATTCTGAAAGTTGCCGACGCGATTATGATTGCCCGTGGCGATTTAGGGGTGGAAGTGCCAATTCACGAAGTACCTCTAATTCAAAAAGATATTATTCGCCGTTGCAATCGTGCAGGCAAGCCGGTGATTACAGCCACCCAAATGCTAGAGTCGATGATTAGCGCCCCCGATCCCACCCGCGCCGAAGCAACCGATGTTGCTAACTCTATTTTGGATGGGACAGACGCGGTAATGCTTTCTGGTGAAACAGCTGTCGGACAATATCCCATCGCCGCCGTCCAGATGATGCACAACATCGCCGTGCGGACAGAACAAGCTCTTGATGAGGGTAGCAAACATGCTTGGTGTCATGAAGCGGGTAGTCTGAGCGTTACCGAATCTGTGGCAGAATCCGTCTGTCGCATCGCTTATGAAACTGGCTCACGGGCAATTCTCTGTAACACTTCATCAGGAAATACAGCGAGAATGGTGTCTAAATATCGGCCGACTTCTCCCATTATTGCCCTCACCTCCGACATCACCGCTTACCGCCAGCTAGCACTTTCTTGGGGTGTGGAAGCTTTGCTGATTCCACCAGTCCACAATGCCGAAGAGATGTTTACCAATGTAGTGAACACAGTTGTAGACATGGGTCTAGCAAATAAGGGCGATAAAGTAGTGATTACCTCTGGTGTTCCAATTGGTAAATCGGGCACAACTAGTTTAATCAAAGTGCATTCCATTGGACAGCCAATTTCGGCATAAGGCACTTAGAATAAGGCTGTGGCTCTGAATAGTAAGCAAACTTAGGCAATGATTCTGAAAAATTGCCAGAATCAGAATTGAAGGAAGAGTAGAGAGTGTAAAGAACTGGGGAATAAGTAAATCCTAAACAAACATCACGGAGTCTTTTATGTCTAAGAATTTACTGGAACAATTGCGAGAAGTGACTGTTGTGGTCGCAGATACAGGGGATATCCAGGCAATTGAAAAGTTTAAACCCCAAGATGCCACCACCAATCCTTCTCTGATTACTGCTGCGGCGCAAATGCCAGAATATCAGGGAATTGTCGATCAAACTTTACTCCAGGCAAAGAAAGATGCTGGAACCGGAGCTACCCAAACACAGATAGTTTCTCTAGCTTTTGACCGTTTGGCAGTTGCTTTTGGATTAAAGATTTTGCAAATCATTCCCGGTCGCGTGTCTACAGAAGTGGATGCTCGCTTGTCCTACGATACCGAAGCTACTCTGACTAAGGCACGGGAATTAATTGCTCAGTATAAAGCTGCTGGAGTTGGCCGCGATCGCGTTTTAATTAAAATTGCCACCACTTGGGAAGGTATTCGCGCTGCCGAAATTCTGGAAAAAGAAGGTATTCACTGTAACCTTACCTTGTTATTTGGTCTTCACCAAGCGATCGCCTGTGCAGAAGCTGGCGTTACCCTAATTTCTCCCTTCGTTGGCCGGATTCTTGACTGGTACAAAAAAGATACCGGACGCGATAGCTACCCAGCAGCGGAAGATCCAGGTGTTTTGTCTGTCACCAAAATCTACAACTACTACAAGAAATTTGGCTACAAAACCGAAGTTATGGGAGCTAGTTTCCGTAACCTTGGTGAAATTACTGAACTGGCAGGTAGTGACTTGCTGACTATTTCGCCGTCGCTTTTGGCTGAATTGCAAGCAACCGTTGGCGAACTGCCACGCAAACTTGACCCTGCGAAGGTAGCAAGCTTGGAAATCGAAAAGATATCCATTGATAAAGCTAGTTATGACAAGATGCACGCCGCTGACCGTATGGCAACTGACAAACTAGACGAAGGTATTAAAGGTTTCACCAAGGCACTAGAAGACCTTGAGAAACTTTTGGCAGACCGACTCGTTCGCCTGGAAGGAGAGGTAGTGGCAACCCATTAGAGACTTCCAATTAAAAAACATCCAAAGTAGTGTGCGTTACGGCTCAAGCCGTAACGCACTTCAAATATCATGTCTGGGTAATTAGTTATGATTGCCATAGTCATTTCACCTCATACATAGGTATTAATTTAACGTGAAATCCGCTTGGTGAAAAGGTTTTGCCCTCACCCCCCAGCCCCTCTCCCATCCGTGAGAGGGGAGCTAGACATTCAATTCCCCTTCTCCCTTGGGAGAAGGGGTTAGGGGATGAGGGCGTGAGGGATTTGCAAAACGCCTGTCCGATATAATTTTCGGCTTTTCGGCTTAAGTTGACACCAATGCACCCCACACAGCAGTCGCTCATAGAGAAAACCCCGACGAGCAACAGCAATGCTTGTCTGCGTGGGCGTAGCCCGTCGTAGACATCGCACCAAAAATTTACGTTGCGGACATGATATGACTCTTTTAATCTTCGTGGTCATCAAACGGATCGTTCAATTCCTTGCTGGGAGGGCCAAAGGAGGTATAAATCGAAATTCCAGTGATGGCAACCACCACGGCAGCCATAGAAATGCTAAGAACTATTGCGGGTTCCATAATTGAGAGATAGATGATGAGTGCTATTCTTATAGAATATTACAGAAGATTAAAAAAAGCTTTGGCAAGTAATCTTAGGTGAACTATGGCACAAAGGACTAGGTTGGGAGATATCCTGAAACCACTTAACTCGGAATATGGGAAAGTGGCTCCAGGTTGGGGTACTACCCCTGTGATGGCTGTTTTTATAGCGCTATTTTTCGTGTTTTTGCTGATTATTCTGCAACTTTACAATAAATCACTGTTGGTTCAGGATGTATTTGTCGATTGGCGCAGTTTAGGACGCTAACGCATACACAGCGAGTTTGGATAACAAGTTAAGTTATACCCGGTTTTTCCGGGTTTTTTTGTGAGTTGCGATTTCCGACTAGACTAACTATATATGTGAGTTTCTGTAGTGGTTTTAAAGTTTACAGGAGACAAAAAATGAATATATTTGGTATCGGTCTGCCGGAAATGGCTGTAATTATGGTAGTAGCGCTGTTAATCTTTGGCCCAAAAAAGCTACCAGAGATCGGTCGGAGTGTGGGCAAAACAATTCGTAGTTTCCAAGAAGCTTCCAAGGAGTTTCAAAACGAGTTTCAAAAAGAAGCAGAACAGTTAGAAGAAGTTGTCAAGACCACTGCTGAATTGGAACCTAAGCAAATCTACCCTGCTAAATCTGAGCAGGATACCGCTAGTTCATCCCAACCTAGCTAGTCTGTCAAGTTCGTAGTAAGCACTTTAGTCCTTATTTTCTAAGCACTAAAGTGCTTACTACAAACTCTTCATTACTAGCTTAGACATTGTACTAGTGTTCTGTCCCATTAAATATAATGGGTGAACTCATTCTTAACTTTTCTTCCTTTGCGCTCTTCTCTAACGAGACGCTGCGCGTAGCTTGCTTCCCCGAAGGGGTATGCGGTTCGTTCTCTTAATTCTCATAATTAATGGGACAGACTACTGGAAGAGTGATGAATATCAATTGACTGTAGGCAAAATGACAGAAGCTGTTACGCAACCAGCTTTGGTAATTCCACAACTAATCGTCGGATTAGGGAATCCAGAAGCTAAGTACGACCAAACGCGCCACAATATCGGTTTTGCTGCTTTAGAAACTCTCTCTCGTTCTTGGCGCATTTCCTTAACAGAAAACCGAAAGTTTCAGGGTGAGTATGGCGAGGGTATGGCCCCAGGTGGAGGTAAGATTCGCTTGCTAAAGCCATTAACTTATATGAATCGCTCAGGACAAGCAATACAAGCGGTGACAAGTTGGTATAAATTGCCGCCTGAGTCAGTGTTGGTGATTTATGACGATATGGATTTGCCCTTGGGAAAAACTCGTTTACGCTTATCTGGTTCGGCTGGGGGACATAACGGCATGAAAAGTGCGATCGCACATCTTAGTAGCCAAAATTTTCCCCGTTTGCGAATCGGTATTGGTAAACCCAAAGATGCAGCTAATAAAGATGATTCTGGTACTATCTCTCATGTGCTGGGGCGATTTTCCGCTGCCGAAAATCAGCAGATGTCTCTTGTACTTCAGTTCGTCGTTGAGTGTATTGAACTAAGTCTTAAACAGGGAGTAGAAAAGGCGATGAATGTTTGTAATAGCCGCACCATTAATAATTCTGAGTCTTAGGGCTGGATGAATACTGTCCTATCAGCTGATTAAAGAAAACTAACCGATGTTTAAAGGCGCTTATTTTGGTTGATGGGCAGCGATTTTAGCTTGCTCCATCTAACCAAGATAAAGTCTCTAACGCACTCTACGTATAGGAAAAG
This sequence comes from Nostoc sp., assembly GCF_036917235.1. Taxonomy (GTDB): domain Bacteria; phylum Cyanobacteriota; class Cyanobacteriia; order Cyanobacteriales; family Nostocaceae; genus Nostoc. The sequence goes on along the minus strand of NZ_JBALDU010000074.1, from coordinate 25,549 downwards.
TAACTCATTTACACCCTATTAGCGGTGCGGCAGACTTTGCTTAATGTTTGTATGAATAATGGCGCAAGCGCTATTGCTTGTTTTTGGTCATAATCTCAAGCAACGCCGGTATCACACCAAATAGGTTTATTTAAAACGTCTTGTGCGTCTAGCTGTCACTACCTTACGTTTGCGTTTCTCTATTGGTGTTTCAAAGTGCCGATGATATTTTACATCAGCTAATATCCCAGCTTTGGAAACCTGACGTATATGATGAAAACAGATTTTAAAAGTTGATTCTGCCCTTATTTAGTAATTTATATCCAGTTGCTAATGCTGTAAAAGCAATTATGAAATTCCATAAGCTAGTAGGCTTTAAAATAACTCCACCACTTAAGAAAACTAGTACTATGCCAATGCCTAGAAAAATCCATCCCAAGTTACCAGTTTCTCTCTGGAAAAAGACTAATGCAAATATACCTATCATAGTTGCCAAAACTGAAGCTGTAGCAGGTAAGCTACGGTAAAAATATGAATAGTAACCGCTAACAAATATGATGTTTTGACCAAAAAAGTATAATCCTGTGAAAAGTAGAATTAAACCTATAAGTTTGATTAACAATCTGCCCATAATATTTTGATATTTTTAATGGCCCAAGCCAATTTTTATCCGATTATAGTAGGGTTTTTAAAATATAGCCAAATTTTACTTTATTTCAAATTATTTTACGTAAATATACTTAAAGTGAGTCCAGGCTGTCTGAAAATGCCAGTACAAGTAATGTTGATTACATCAAGTAGTCCTTGCCAGCGTTTTATCAAGGTGCTTTAATAGCGATGTCTGACGACAAGAAGCAGAGCTTCTACGCATTCTGCAAAACAGTCTCACTTAGAGAATATGTACAAAACTTGCAGCGACTCGACATCGCTGCTGGTGTTGATAAAATTACAGACTCAAAACATTAAACTCAAAGATATGACAAGCTAGTAGCATATCTTTGACACTAAATTCTCCCCAAAGCTGAATAGGAGCATACATGGAGCCAATTATTGCTATAGTTTTAGCCCTTATAGGTTATGCATTAGGTTCTGCAAAACTGATTAATCAAGGAAATGAAGCCCTAGTCGAACGCTTAGGGCGGTATCATCGGAAACTTAAGCCGGGGCTGAACTTTATTGTTCCCTTGGTAGATCAGATTGTGATGGAAGATACTACACGGGAGCAGTATACAGACATCAAACCTCAGAATGTGATCACCCAAGATAATATTTACGTAGAAGTGGATGCTATTGTATACTGGCGTATTCGAGATATTGAGAGAAGCTTTTACGCGATTGAGGATCTGCAAGGGGCATTAACACAGATAACCACAACTACGCTCCGAGAAATCATTGCCCAAAATACCCTAGAGCAGACCAACGTCTCTAGAGCAGAGATGGACTCAGCTATTTTAGATCAGTTGAATCATGTAACGGCAGATTGGGGAGTTGAGATTCTCCGGTTAGATATTCAGAGAATTACTCTACCTGAGAGTGTCCGAAAGTCTAGGGAAGAAGAACAAGCCGCTGTCATCAAAAAACGAGCGCTGATTACCGAAGCAGAAGGGGAAAAGGAAGCTGCGATTAAGAAAGCAGAAGGAACTATGGCTTCAGTGCAAATCATTTCTCAAGCTCTACGTTCCAATCCCGACAGTAGAGACATTCTACGGTATCTTGTAGCTCAAGATTACGTAGATGCTAGCCAAAAACTTGGTGAGAGCAGTAATGCCAAAATTGTCTTTGTAGATCCAGCCAACTCAAGTGAAATGTTTCAGGAGTTGATAGCCGAGTCGGTAACTCAAGAAGGTAATGGCAAAAAAAACGAAGAACGCTAATACCTAACAATTAGGCTGTGTGGTTTGTCTTAATAGGGCATCGGCTACTAGTGAAACATCGCGCATTTCTTGAACATCGTGAACTCGGAGGATATCAGCGCCATTAAAAATAGCAGTACAACAAGCTGCTGCCGTTCCCCAAACTCGTGCTTTGGGATCTGGTTGATTTAAAATGCGACCAATGAAACTTTTACGAGATGCTCCTACCAAGATAGGACAGTTGAGTGGTGCGAGCGATCGCAAGCCGCGAAAGATTTCTAAATTTTGCTCATAGTTTTTAGCAAAACCAATACCAGGATCGATAATAATTTTATCCAGATCAATGCCCGCAGCAGTTGCTGCCTCAATTTGCCGAGCCAAAAAACTATAAATCTCACCGAGCAAATCTTGATAATCAGTCTGTTGTTGCATTGTCTGTGGTGTTCCCCGGATGTGCATTAAAATCATCGGCACACCTAACTCTGCGACTGTTGCCAACATTTCTGAGTCAAAAGTGCCGCCAGAAATATCATTAATAATATCGGCTCCAGCTTCTACAGATGCCTTGGCGACAGCAGCACGGGTTGTATCTACAGAAATCGGGACTGAAATCTCTGGTCTTAGCACCTGTAATACTGATAGTACTCGGTCAAGTTCCTCCACCAGAGTTATTTGCTTTGCCCCTGGTCGAGTTGATTGACCGCCCACATCAATGATGTCAGCACCAGCAGCCACCAGTGCTTGCGCCTGTATTAAAGCGGCAGAGGAAGTGTTAAACTCACCCCCATCACTAAAGCTATCGGGCGTTACATTTAAAATGCCCATCAAATAAGTCCGCTGTCCCCAATCGAAACAGCGTCCTCGAATTATCAAGTTCCTTGGCATAAATCTACATTAGGCATTCCCATGCTCTGCATGGGAACGAGAAAAAAGCACATCACACTGACTTAAAATTCACAATCCGAGCGAAACTCTCAGGTTCTAGACTTGCTCCTCCTACGAGGACGCCATCAATTTCTGGTTGAGCCATAATCTCATCAATATTATTCGGCTTGACTGAACCGCCATATTGAATTGAGACATTTGGATTAGTCAACTTGCTACGAATTAAGCCAATTATTCGATTAGCTTCCTCTACTTCACAAGTGTCACCAGTGCCAATGGCCCAAATCGGTTCATAGGCAATCACCAAATTATCCTGATCGATATCTACCAAGCCTTTGTCGAGTTGGAGAGCAATCAGTGATTCAGCTTCTCCCGCATCTCGTTGTTGTTTAGTTTCGCCAACACAGAGAATTGGAGTCAAACCAAACCTTTGAGCAGTTCGGAGGCGCAGATTAACGGTAGCGTCCGTTTCCCCAAAATATTGCCGTCGTTCGCTATGACCGACAATCACAAAGCGCACTCCGCTTTCTGTCAGCATCGGGCCAGAAATCTCACCCGTATAGGCTCCATATTCTTCCCAATGGATATTTTGTGCCCCCAATTGGATGAGGCTACCGTGCAAGGTTTTGGACAAAACACTTAAATCAGTGAAAGGAGGACACAATATCACTTCTCGCCCTTGGGGGGTTTCCTCTAAGTGGGGCAGAAATCCTTGTAAAAACTCCTGGGTTTCTGCCTGGGTTTTGAACATTTTCCAGTTGCCGGCAATAACGATTTTCCGCACAGGTAATTTAGTCAAGATCCTAACGCGTTATATTTAGATGCATTTTTCAGTTTATGACTTTTTGTTAGCCATTAGTCTACGAGTTGGGCATTGGGTATTGGGCATAGGGCATTGGGTAAAAATTATTCTTCCTCTGTTCCCTGTGTCTCATCTTGCCAAACCCTTGCTAAAAATAACTAGGATAGTAGACGGGGTGAATCTAAAATCTAAAATCTAAAATCTAAAATCTAAAATCTAAAATCTAAAATCTAAAATCTAAAATCTAAAATTAATATGACTTCGACATTGCCCGTGCCTGAACCCGATCAAAGCGATTCCGCTAACACTGACGCAAATTCTCTCAGCTGGGAGGAAGAACTGGATAGTGCTATTTTCAGTTTTGAAGACATTCAGACGGAACTGAACTATAAACAAGCACAAACAGCGTTGCGAAACTTGGTAGCCAATCTCGACCTTACTCCCCAGGAAAAAACCGGGTTAGAGACGGAAATTGCTGAGTTGGAAACCATGCTGGGAAAATTAGACCGGATGGTAGTGCAGATTGCGACTTTTGGCATGGTGGGACGTGGTAAGTCTTCCCTACTCAATTCTTTAGTTGGGCAAACGGTATTTGAAACTGGGCCGCTGCACGGTGTTACCCGTACTGCCCAAACAGTTAATTGGAGTATTAGCGAGGAGATGATTGGGGAAACTGAACGTGCTTTGCGTGTCACTCTCCCTGGTGTAGGTCAATCCCAGGTGGAATTAATTGATACTCCTGGGTTAGATGAAGTAGATGGTGCAACCCGCGCCGCCTTAGCTGAACAGATTGCAAAACAAGCAGATTTGATTCTGTTTGTGATATCTGGCGATATGACAAAGCTGGAATACGCCGCCCTTTCTCAGTTGCGGGAAGCAGGTAAACCGCTCATTCTGGTGTTTAACAAAGTAGACCAGTATCCAGAAGCAGACCGGATGGCAATTTATCACAAAATCCGGGATGAAAGGGTGCGGGAATTACTCACACCTCTAGAAATTGTGATGGCTGCGGCATCGCCATTGGTGAAGACGGCGATTCGCCGCCCTGATGGTACGAGGGGCATACAGTTGCGTACAGGGAATGCCCAAGTCGAGGAACTGAAGCTGAAAATATTGGAGATTCTGCATCGTGAGGGCAAAGCCTTGGTTGCCCTAAATACTATGCTTTATGCCGATATCGTAAATGAGCAGTTGATAGAACGAAAACTGATGATTCGCGAACAGAATGCCAATCAGTTGATTTGGAAGGCTGTGATGACTAAGGCATTAGCGATCGCACTCAATCCGGTAACTGTGGTAGATATTCTGAGTAGTGTGGTAATTGATATTGCTCTTATTTTGGGTTTATCTAAACTCTATGGCTTCTCGATGACCGAAGCTGGGGCTGTACAGTTGCTACAAAAAATCGCCCTGAGTATGGGCGGCATCGGTGCTAGTGAATTGTTAGCAAATTTAGGCTTGAGTGGATTAAAAACTTTACTTGGAATCTCTGCAACAGCTACGGGTGGCATTGCGCTAGGCCCTTATATATCGGTGGCAATTACCCAAGGAGGGGTAGCTGGTGTTTCTTCTTACGGTATTGGACAAGTTACCAAAGTTTATTTAGCCAATGGCGCAACTTGGGGGCCTGATGGGCCGAAAGCAGTAATTAATCGGATTTTGGCAAACTTGGATGAGACTTCAATTCTTAACCGGATTAAAGATGAATTACTCCACAAAGTAAAACTCAAAAAGTGATGCATTAATAAACTTTGGTTAGCCATATTTATGCTTATATCTGATTCGTCAAGAAAAGCTTAAGGTGTGATTCGCTTTACCATCAGACGAATCAATGAGCCTTAACAATTTTGTGAATGTACAGGTGTGCTACCAACTGCGCTATGACCCTTTAGAGGGTGTTTTAAAAGGGGCTTTTGCTCTCATAATTAGCACGTTAAGCATTTAAGTATACAGGGAGAACTTTAGTATTTCATTATATTTACGTAGTGTAGAAGGCAAAAACGATACTTTCTAGTACTTTTACAATATCTTCTTAAAATCAGCTATATATAGTTACTTAGTTATTATTACTTTGTCAAGCTTTCTGGAAACTAAATTTTAAATATCCCCTCTCGCACTCAGCACTCTCTAGGATACTTGCAACAAATAGGTCATACAATGACCCATCAAAAAGTAAACTACTAACATGGCAGCAGCAGCCAGAGCAACCAATGTACCAGCCAACATTAGAGAAAATTCTTTACTCTCGTAGGCTTTTTCCATTAAGTGCAGCGACCACGCTACCAGGGCTACATCAAAAAGTAAAATAGGAAGCAACATATTTCTTAATATTTGTTAATACTTGTAAAATAATATTAACACCCTTTTCAGGAAGTGTGTCTAACCTTAGATGGATGTCATTAAATGGGAAATGGTGGATCAAGATAATGTTCTGACTGGCACGTTGCGATCGCGCAAGTAACTTTTAATTTCTACTACGCTTAATTGTCCGTAATGTAACAGTGACGCGAGTAATGCGGCTTCAGCTTTGCCTTCAGTTAGGGCAGTGTAGATATGTTCACAATTACCTGCACCACCAGAAGCAATAACTGGAATTTCTACAGCATCAGCAATTGCCCGTGTAATTTCAATGTCATACCCGGCTTGGGTTCCATCAGCATCCATACTTGTGACTAGCAGTTCTCCGGCCCCCCGTTTTTCAACTTCCTGTGCCCACAATAGGGCATCTAAGCCTGTATTTTCTCTGCCACCCCGCACATACACATCCCAACCTGGATTTTCCGGGTTATTTCTGCGTCTGGCATCAATAGCAACAACTATGCACTGATTACCAAAGCGATCGCTGGCCCGATTAATCAAGTCTGGTTCCCGCACCGCCGCAGAATTAATACTAACCTTATCTGCGCCTGCTCGTAACAAAGCTTTAACATTTTCTAAGGATTGGATACCACCACCCACAGTCAATGGAATAAAGACCTGTTCAGCAGTTCGGTAGACCACATCTAAAATTGTAGCTCGATCTTCATGAGTAGCTGTAATATCCAGAAATACTAACTCATCAGCACCGGCTTCGTTGTAAACCTTTGCCAGCTCTACCGGATCGCCTGCATCTTGGAGATTAACAAAGTTAACTCCTTTTACAACTCGTCCCGCCTTCACATCTAAGCACGGTAAGATTCTTTTAGATAACATAATAACTTTTGTATTTCTGGGTAATTGACCGGAATTTAAATTTTAAATTGGCGCGGGTATTCTCAAACTAAAATTTTCATGGGTATTGAGTATGGGGCATTGGGCATTGGTTCTTCTTTCTCCCCCTGCCTCCCCTGCTGCCCCACTCCTTACTCCCCACTCCCTAGTCCCTTAAAAGTAGATAGCTGAATTATGGCGATAATCTCCTCGAAAAAACAGCCTCCAGAACCCAACGGAGAACCAAAGCAGCGTCGAGAGTCGGCGAAAGCACCATCCACAGAAAATATTTTGAAGCCTGAAGCTGCTATTGATGAGCAAGAACAGCAAGAAGAAGGTATTCGACCACACCGATTTGCTGATTACATTGGGCAAAAAGATTTAAAGGATGTGCTAGATATTGCCATTAAAGCAGCTAAGTCTCGTGGTGAGGTACTGGATCACTTGTTGCTATATGGGCCGCCAGGATTGGGCAAAACCACAATGGCAATGATTTTAGCATCGGAAATGGGGGTAAATTACAAAATTACCAGTGCGCCAGCCTTAGAACGTCCACGAGATATTGTTGGGTTACTGGTGAACATGAAACCAGGAGATATCTTATTTGTCGATGAAATTCATCGCCTCTCGCGGATGACAGAAGAAATTCTCTATCCGGCGATGGAAGATTATCGCTTAGATATTACTATTGGTAAGGGTTCCAGCGCTCGGATTAGAAGTTTGCCGCTGTCAAAGTTTACCCTAGTAGGAGCTACAACCCGTGTCGGTGCTTTAACTTCACCACTGCGCGATCGCTTCGGTTTAATTCAAAAACTCCGATTTTACGAAGTTGACGAACTGACTCAAATTGTACTGCGAACCGCTCAATTACTCAAAACCCCCGTTACAGAAGATGGAGCCACAGAAATTGCCCGTCGTTCACGCGGAACACCACGTATTGCTAATAGATTACTTAAGCGAGTACGTGATTATGCTGAAGTAAAAATATCTGGGGAGATTAATGAAAGCATTGCATCTGAAGCATTGCAACTATTCCAAGTAGATCCTTGCGGTTTAGATTGGACAGATCGCCAGATGCTAAGTGTAATAATTGAACAATTTAACGGCGGGCCAGTGGGGTTAGAAACAATGGCAGCAGCAACGGGTGAAGATACCCAAACCATTGAAGAGGTATACGAACCTTACCTCATGCAAATTGGGTATTTAACTCGGACTCATCGTGGCAGAATGGCGACTAAGGCAGCATACAAGCATTTGGGATTCACGCCGCCTAATGAACAGTTGTCATTATTGTAATTATGGGAAATTGGGCATTGGGCAAAACAGTGCTGAATTAGGAAGTTAGGAGTTAGGAGTTAAGAGTTATTCTCCCCTCTGCCCCACTCAGCACGGGCTAAACGCCCCGCTACCACTAACGAAACTCGGAACTCAGCACTCTTGAGGGACATTAGGCATTGATACTCGGAAATGAGTCTTTGAACTCCATTCCTCTGCCCCATGCTCAATGACAAATGACAAAGAACAAATTAGGTAAACCTAGATGATTAAGTTGATTGGCATTTTTCTCAGTCTGTTACTTGTGATTGGCTGGGGCACACCAGTGATGGCACAATCTCAGCCGCCCATTACTCAAGAACAGTTAAAACAAGGTGATGAGTGGGCAAATCAAGCGTTTATAGCGACGAATCAAGGTGACTTTGGGACGGCTGAAACTTACTGGACAAAGATTATTGAGGAATTTCCCACGAATGCCGGGGCGTGGAGTAACCGGGGAAATTCGCGGGTGAGCCAGAATAAGTTACAAGAAGCGATCGCAGATTATAACAAAGCCATAGAACTAGCGCCAAATGTCACCGATCCTTATTTGAATCGGGGGGCGGCGTTGGAAGGGATGGGAAAATGGGATGATGCGATCGCAGATTATAATCGTGTTCTAGAACTCGATCCTAAAGATGCAATGGCATATAACAATCGCGGTAATGCCACAGCAGGTTTGGGAAAATGGGAAGATGCGATCGCAGACTACAAAAAATCTAATGAGATAGCCCCAAATTTTGCCTTCGCCCGTGCTAACTATGCCCTCGCTCTTTATGAAACTGGTCAAAAAGAGCAAGCAATCCGCGAAATGCGAAATATTGCCCGTAAATACTCCAAATTTGCTGATGTGCGTGCCGCCCTCACAGCTGCATATTGGGTAAATGGAGAACAAGGTGAAGCCGAAAGCAATTGGGTAGCAGCTTATGGACTAGATAGCCGCTATAAGGATATCGACTGGGTAAAAAATATCCGCCGTTGGCCTCCTAGTCTAGTTACAGCTTTAGATAAATTCTTGAAAATCCAGTAGAGGCATTGATCGTGACTCATTTTGGTATCATCTGTCCTGGCGCAGCAACTGGCCCCCTCAATACTATGCTTCCCTTGGGGCAGGAACTTCAACGGCGTGGGCATCGCGTCACCCTCTTCGGAACCCTCGATACTCAATCTAAAGCACTCGCAGCCGGAATAGAATTCCAAGCAATTGGTGAAAAAGATTTTGTTTCTGGCTCAACAGCAGAAACCTTTGGCAAGTTAGGTCAACTACGTGGATTAGCTGCGTTTCGATACACTATTGACCTGCTGAAGAATGTTTCATCTGTGACACTCCAGGATGCTCCAGCATTACTTAAAGCAGCAGGTGTAGAAGCGTTGCTAGTAAACCAAAGTTCTATAGAGGGAGGAACAATTGCAGAGTTTCTCAAAATTCCTTTCATCACTGTGTGCAGCGCTGTGGTACTGAATCGAGAACCTAGCATTCCTCCTTTTTTCACAACTTGGAACTATAGCCCAGCTGCGTGGGCACGCTTACGTAACCAAATAGGCTACACCTTACTTAATAGCGTCGTCAAACCAATTGAAGATTTGATTAATGAATATCGTCGAGAGTGGAAATTACCCCTGTATTCTAGTCTTAAAGATAGCTACTCTCTACTGGCTCAAATAAGTAATGCACCATCTGAGTTTGAATTTCCTAGAGAAGAATTAGCTCCTTGGTTCCATTTCACCGGAAGTTTCCATACCTCAGCCAGTCGAGTACCTGTCTCTTTTCCTTATGAAAAATTGACGGGTAAACCGTTAATTTACGCTTCGATGGGAACATTGCAAAACCGTCTGATTTGGGTTTTTCAGACTATTGCTTCAGCCTGTGAAGATTTGGATGCTCAGTTAGTGATTTCTCTGGGAGGTTCTGCTAAACCAGAATCACTACCAGACTTGGCAGGAAATCCTTTAGTAGTTGAGTATGCACCTCAATTAGAAGTGCTGGAAAAAGCCACCCTCATGATTACTCATGCGGGAATGAATACAACAATGGAATGTGTGAAAAAAGGAGTGCCAATGGTGGCGATTCCTGTTGCCAATGACCAGCCAGGAGTAGCAGCGCGGATTGCTTGGACAGGGGCGGGTGAGCTTATCACTCTCAAAAAACTGAATGTTCCGAGATTGAAAAATGCTATTAAGCGCGTGTTGACAGAAGAATCTTATAAACAGAATGCGCTCAGATTACAAGCAGCTACTCTGCGTGCTGGGGGAGTAAGTCGAGCTGCTGATATTATTGAGCAGGCTGTTTCCACGGGTAAGCCTGTTTTAGCTTAAACACAATAATAATAGACCTCTTGTAAAAATAGTTTTGCACTCTTGGGGGGAAGGGAAGAGAAATTAAGGTGTACTACGTATTTTCCAAAAAATCAAATAATAGTTCTATATTTTGTTTATGACAACTTTAATTCCAGAAAATACGCTTCCTAATGGCATGAAAATATTTTGCATCCGCAAAGAGGAAGTACCGATTATTTATGAGCAAATTCAACAGTATTTCCAATGTGGGATTGAGTTACACGAAAATGACACCGTGTTTGATGTGGGTGCGAATATTGGTTTATTCACATTATGGGTATTTCAGTTGTGTAAAACAAATGTGAATGTTTATGCATTCGAGCCTATTCCTGCCATTTTTAATGTTCTACAAGCTAATGCCCAACGCTTTGAACCAGAAAAAATAAAAGTATTTCCCTGTGGACTTTCACAGGAATCTAAAACAATCAAGTTTGCTTACTATCCTAACGCTACAGCATTGTCTAGCGCTTATCCTGATGGTTCAAAGCAACAACGAGATAAGTTTAAGAATGCTATTCTACGCAATAATCTCAAAGATGCACCAAGTCAAGTCCGTTGGCTTCGTTGGTTGCCGTCGTTTTTGCGATCGCTTATTCTCGATAACAAATTGGAGAAAGCTTTTCAAGTAGAACAAGTTACTTGTCAATTGAGAACTGTATCAGAGATTATCCGCGAGTACGATGTTCAGCAAATTGACTTGCTGAAAGTAGATGTGGAGCGAAGTGAGTTAGATGTACTTTTAGGTATTGAGGAGCAAGATTGGCCGAAGATTAAGCAAGTCGTTGTAGAAGTACACGATTTGGATAATCGAGTTAAAAGAATTACAGAGCTACTTCAAAAATACGGTTTGAGCAACGTTGCAGTGAAGCAAGAACCCTTTAAAGAGGGTTCCGACACTTTCAACTTATACGCCTTACGGGATTCATCTAAAGTATTCTAAAACTCTTCAAACTGAACTAGAGCTAGTCTGAAGGATGGGCTGATTTTGAGGACGCTTCCCCTTCACCACCATCTGCACACCTCTTGCTGGGCTAAATAGCAAACCCTTACGTACTGACTGCACTGGTTTGCTATCAGCCAGTTCCATCTCCCAGTGAGACAGCACTGTTGCCAAAACCAATTTCATCTCAAACAAGGCAAATGCCATTCCAATACAGCGACGGTTGCCGCCACCAAAGGGTAAATACTCATAGGGGGAAAATTGCCGTTCCAGAAAACGCTCTGGCTTAAATTGCTTCGACTCAGGATATAAATCTTCTCGATGATGGGTCAAATAAATAGAGGGATTGAGCAAAGTACCAGGCTCAAAGTTGTATCCTCCAATTTGTAGCGGTGATTTGACCACTCGATTTAGTGCCGATATCGCCACTGGGTAAAGACGTAGCGTTTCAGAACAGACAGCATTCAAATAAGGCAATCGAAAAATAGCATTTGGATCTGGTTGTTCACCCAACTTATCTAGTTCTTGCAGCAGTTTTTCCCGCACCTGCGGCTGATGATGAATCCAGTACAGTGCCCATGATAAGGAAGTTGCAGTAGTTTCGTGACCCGCCACTAATAAGGTCATCAGTTCATCACGTAATTCCAGGTCTGTCATCGGCTCTCCCGCTTCATCACGAGCAGCCATCATTAAAGATAGAATATCAGTTCGAGATGAATCGGGTTGTGCTTTGCGTTCTTGAATCTGGGCGTAGATGAGTTGATCGATTTGCTGCCGTAAACGCAAGTATTTCCCCCAGGGACTCCACGCTCCTAAATCCTGTCGCATTGCTGGGAAAAGAAGCAGAATTGTTCTTAATATAGGGATTTTGGGATTTAGGATTGCAATCAGGAGTTCATTGAGTTTTTCATAACGTGGTCCATCTTCTAGACCAAATACAGCCTTCAAAATCACTTGGAAAGAGATTGCTTGCATTGATGGCAGAACTGCAAAGGTTTCTTGAACCTGCCACTGATTAATCACTTGCTCAGTAATGTCGCGGATTAATTCACCATAAGTTAGCATTCGTTCCCCATGTAAGGGTGGTGTCAATAGCTTTCGTTGTCGCTGATGAGGCTTTCCCTCCAGCGCTAATAGTGATTGGCGTCCTAATAAAGGGGATTTAATCCCTGCTGGCTCACCAGAGTCTAATTGTTTTGGATCTGTAGTAAAAATCTGCTGAATCGCCTGGGGATTGCTAATGAAAACTTGAGGAGGAGAATTTTGTCCAAGCTGAAGGGTGAAGATATCACCATAGCGTTTAGCACAGTCTTCTAAGTATTCTAAGGGATTAGTCAGCCACTGATACGTCTGTACCCAAGGGTGAGTTTTAGGGCCGTTAGGCAGTTTAAATGCAGACATTTTTATTAATCTCCCAATGATTAAAGCAAGATTGTTATCAGCTAGTTATTCATGCACCCGTAGCTTGATTGATCTTAGACCACAGATTGGGCAGATGAACTGACCAATTCTTGAATCTGCCTTGGAGTCAATTCTTGCACATTACGCAAAACTACTGCTGCTCCGGCTGCTATTAGTGTTTCACTATAAGCATCACTACGCGCTGCTGTTTCCTGTACGTGGGGCGGTAAAACCCCTACACCAATCCAAGGGCGAGAAAAATCTAGACCTCGTGCTTTCTCGACGGTATACATATCTGCTACCGTATCCCCCACATACACTACAGCTAATTTTTGCTCAATTCCATTTTCTAACTCACGAACTGTAGCGAAAAGCCCAGTGGGGTCTGGTTTCCCTGGTGCATCTTCCATTGCAATTAACACCGGAGATTGCAAACCGAGACGTTTTTCTAAGACATAGTTAGCGGAAGCACGAGTTGCACCACTAAAAAATCCCCAAGCAATGCCGGCTTGGGTAAGTTGTTCTAAATAGCTAGGTTGTAATAATAAAGGTTCATTACAGATATACCCAGTAAAATTATTTGAGTCTGGGCCGCGGTAGCGCGATTGAAAAAAAGCAACGATCGCACTGTAATCTAGTTGTAGTTGTTCGCGCGTCTGTCCTTGGGTTTCAAGGTAGCGGTAAATTAATTCCTGCGATGCTTCCCAATCGTTGTTCCACACGCCTTCAGACTTTAGTTGGTCAATATCTAGTGGGGTTGGACGATATGCTTGAGTCGTAGAATATTCTACGGTATCTGCGATCGCCCGGCGATAGGAACCGCTAACATCGCGCACAACGCCATCAATATCGAAAATAGCGATCGCTTTTACAGAAGTTGGTTGAGTCATGGGGTAAGAAGCAAAAGAGTTTTACATCATCATAAAACGTGAGATCATGACTCAGGTAAAAAATCGGGGTCGAGAGATTGCTCTGGCGTGAAGAGAGATTTTTCTGGGAAAATAGCGATCGCTAATCCAGTTTCAATGACAGCCAGCCGTCTAGCGGTTTGGTAGCTTTCGTCAAAAACCCGATCGAAGTGAGACTTTAAACTCGGACTTTCCTTGAGTGCCTTTTGGACTCGCCTGCGGTGTTCCAAAATTGTGTACTGCCAACTTTTTGAGCGCTTTTCAGTTTGAATTTGATATTTGAGCAGATGCATCAGCAAGACTTCCAGATTGCTCTCCAATGCCCGCTTTTCACTTCTCCCCATCGTTTCAATTTCTTCAATCAGGTTGTCTAAGTCCAGTTGTGTGAAATTCTTTTGCTTGAGCAGTTCTGCCGTGGTTTGAATCCACAGGTAAAAGTCTTGCTCATACAAATCTGAACCAGATGTTGTTTGAGATTGGGGCAGTTGAGCAGTCATAAGCATCTCTTTTAACGCCGACTACACCTTATGCTAGCCCAATCCAATCACTGTTTGGTCATTTGATAGGGTATTGCGTTAAAATAAGCGATCGCTATCGTTGTTAAATAATGCCCGGAAATTCCCGGAGGTGTGATTGACCAAGTTTATTTTGAAAATTCTGTGGTTAGACGAGAACGTTGCTCTCGCAGTCGATCAAGTTGTAGGCAAAGGCACCAGTCCCTTGACTAAGTACTTTTTTTGGCCCAGAAATGATGCCTGGGAAGAGTTAAAAAAGGAATTAGAGTCCAAACATTGGATTACTGATCTGGATCGTGTTGAGTTGCTTAACAAAGCGACAGAAGTGATTAACTACTGGCAAGAGGAAGGCAGAAACCGTCCAATGGCAGAAGCTCAGTTGAAATTTCCAGAAGTTGCCTTTACAGGTAGCGCTTGATATTACAAAATTAGCTATTGTCCTGTTCTACAAGCTGCCACAGTTTGATAGTCTTGTCCCGGCTGCCGCTTGCAATTAATTGTGTAACTTTGCTCACAGCAACAGCAGATACTGAGTCTATATGACCAGAGAGAGTAACAATCTCTTCTGCTGTGCTTACCCTCCAAAGTTTAACTGTTTTGTCGCAACTTGCACTTAGGAGTGTTTCGCCATCGGCAGTGAAAGCCACAGCCACCACAGACCAAGAATGGCCTACAAGTGTGCAAATTAGCTGACCAGTGTTTACCTCCCACAACTTAATAGTGTTATCATCACTACCCGTCGCCAAAATTTTCCCATCGGGACTAAAAGCGACTGTCAAAACCGCCCATGCATGACCCGAAAGGGTGCTTAACAAGCTATAGCATGGGCGGTTTTGAATTTCTCTCTGGGAACCTTCTATCTGCCACAAGCGAATTGTTCTGTCATAACTAGCACTAGCTAAAAGCTGTCCTTGGGGACTAAATGCTACTGAATTTACCTGTAACTGGTGTCCAGTTATGGTGCAAATTTCTGTACCAGTATTGACATCCCAAACTTTAACTGTCTTATCCCAACTTCCACTAGCGAGAATTTGCCCATCTGGACTAAAAGCAACTGATTTTACCGCGTGTGAGTGTCCCAACAGGGTGCAGATTTCTGTTAATGTCTCAACCTGCCACAATTTGATTGTTTTATCGTCGCTAGCAGTTGCCAGAATTTGACCATCTGGACTAAAGGCAACTGATTTTACAGCCTGGGAATGTCCTGATAAGCTAGTTAGGACTTTTTTATTATTTAAATCCCACAACTTAATGTTTTTGTCATCACTACCACTGGCTAAAGTATAACCATCAGGGCTGATGGCAATGGTATTTACCCCACTCGACACACCAGAATGTCCACTTAGGGTATGCAAGCATCGCCAAGGAGGATTTGGTAATTTAAAATTTTGAGTTTTACATTCCATACCCATTGCTTGCATAACTTCATTAGCTGATTGAAAGCGACGGTCAACAGCATTTTGCAGCAACTTGTCGAGAATTTGCGCCAAGCGTAGACTTTTTGAGTCCTGTCGCCAGACATCGCTTACCTTAGTAGTAAGATATTGTTGCCAAACCCAGCAATCATTTGCAATATCAAATAAATCAAAGGGAGAAATCTGGGTAAGTAAGTAAATACAAGTTACACCTAAGCTATATAAATCACTAGCAAAAACCGCTTTTCCTCTCGTTTGTTCTGGTGCAGCATATTCTGGGCTACCGATACTGGTTTCAGATATTAAGCGATCGATTTCTGTAACGATTTTTGCAGTGCTAAAATCAACTATGACGAAATCCCCCTTCTTAGTAATTGGGGATCTACGGATGATATTGTGGGGTTTAATATCGCGGTGGATGATATGGCGATCGCTAATAAACTGCAAAACTGGCAACACATCTTCTAAAAGTTGCCAAATCTGAGTTTCATTAAAAGCGCCTTCTTCTTCAATCACCTGAGCTAAATTAGTGCCTGCAATAAACTCCTGCACTAAATAAAAATGCCCGTTATGTTGAAAATAATTTAATAAGGCGGGAATTTGCGGATGCTTTCCTAATTCCTCTAGCTTTTGCGCCTTTTGCTGAAAATTTTTAAATGTTTCGTATTCGAGCAATAATTCTTGAACGACACAAGGAATTGGCGGAAACTGACTTTCATCTACAGCGAGGAAAGTTTTGCAGAATCCCCCTTTACCAATCGGCTTGAGTAAACGATAACGTTCTTGTAAAAGCAAAATTTCTCCGCCATATTTACAGGGTAGGCTGTCCGGCTTACCCCACCCTAACCCTCCCCTTTATCAGGGGAGGGAACTAGATTTTTTTCCCCCCAATAAACGGGGGATTAAAGGGGGTAATTCAACTTGTGTGTACACCGTAGCCAATTTGGGTAAGGGCAAAACTCATGCAGCCAAGAGTTTTAACTTAAACACCAATCATGGCTGTGCGCGCCTACCAAATGTTCCTAATCTTACTTATCCCCCGGAAAATTCACAACTATAGGTGGATAACCGTTTTCTGAAGTTGGTTGTGCTTTAGTAACTACTGGTTGCGGATGCAAAGGTGTTGGTGTCAATTCACCTTTACCAGTTTGATTCCATAAAATCATGGATAGTAGCCCATCAACTAAGCCGTTATTGCTGCCATTACTGCCAACTAAGACATCTGGAATCAAACGGACATTGCGATCGCCGATAATTTGCATTAGTTGCATTGCTGTATAACCTTGTGGTCCCAAGGCTTCCACACCAGCGCGGTAGGTTTCAGCTTTGGCGTTACCTGTGGCCCGAATACCTTCAGCCTCAGCAATTGTTCGGAGTTTTGTCCCCTCAGCTTCACCGTTCGCCTCTTTGATTTGGGCTTGGGCTTTGAGGTCAGCTATATGCACACTTTGCTCCGATTTCACCATTTCTTGCTGAATATTAGCCAGTGCCGTTTCCCGAACAAGCTGCTGCCGTTGGGTTTGTGCCATCTGCTGGACTTCATAAGTCTTGCGCTCTTCTTCGGCAATTTTTCGGTCTGTTTGTGTCTGCATTAACGATGCTGGTGGCTTAATATCACCAATCAGGGTGTCGATCGCTTGCACGTCATAAGCCCGCAATGCTGTTTTAATATACTCAGCAGCCTCAGATTGTCGTTCACTCCGAGCGGTGAGAAAGTCTAGTACAGTATAGTCTTGGGCTGAGTTGCGGAAATAATTTCCGATAGTCGGTTCTAATACATGGTCTACCAGATTTTGCATTGCCCCAACGCGAGAAATTACCTTCGGGGCATCTAAAGCACCCACATGGATAATTTGCGCTACTTCCAAATCAAAGGCAAAACCATCACGCGATCGCACTGTCAAGGAAGCTAGTTGAGCATCATAGCTGTGGCGTTCGGTACGATCTGACCAATTTAATACAATGTTGGTCGTTGGCACCAGTTCCATCTTCATGATTCGGGAATTAATTGGGTGCTTGCCAGGATACAGCGGTTCAACCCACACGCCCTTATGTCCAGGATTCACCAAATTACCGTGGGTGAAAGCTGCACCGCTGACATCTTGATGTGCTTTACCCACGAAAGAAATCACCACACCCACATACCCAATGGGAATTTCCGTCATCGGCACTTGCTCAACTTGGACAAACCAAGGATTCAAGTTCCAAGAACCAGAAAGCAAAGTCTGTTCTTGTAAGCCTCGCCGTCCACCGCCATTAATAAATTTCTGACCATTTTGGAAGTTGTCGTGTTCTTCAATTATCGGGCCTGCGAGTTCACCAGCAGAAATTGGTACGCCATCTAAGGTAGTAACAATGCCAACTTTGTCAGATGCCAGACTGTACACCCGCAGTTGTTCTGGAGCCATGCCATGAGTGGCGGCATTTGATGCCATAATGACTTTAAACAAGGCGGTGTTAATCCGGTACGTACCAGCCGTAAGAAAGCCCATTTGCCGCCCTTTTTCGCCGCCTTGGGTGAGGAATTTTCGAGCATCTTGGAAGTTGTCACAACCCACGATTTTACCCAAAATCCGCTCTGGTGGGTTGGATGCTCCATCTGCCGCTACAATCAAAGCGATTTCCCCTTGGGGAACGACAATTACCGATTCTTTTTTTACAGAATATTGCCAAGGCCAATAGCCCCAGTGCCAACCAGGAGCTAAAGTGTCTGCCTGCAAGCCAGCTTCGCCGTTAAGGGCAATCAAGCTGCCGGCGGGTAGCCCACGCCCGGAAAGGGTAAATTTTCTAACTACAATGCCAACTTCCCGTTCGCCAATAACTACTAGTCCCCCAAAGAATAGGGGGACGAATATGACTAAACCGCCAACAAGTAGAATGGGAACCAGTACAACTGGATCAAGTCCAGCAGCTTGATATTGAATCCTGCTAGTTTGTAATTGAGCAATATTAGGTTTAGTCTGATTTAGCTGGACTGATGCTGGAGTAATTTCTTGTGCAGTACTTATTTTGACAGAAGTAGCATTGGCAGAATGAATACTACCAGAGAGTGCCAAAGTTGCTACGACCGATGCTGCAAAACGAGCTACCTTATTTTGTTTACGAGTACCAAGCAAAGATGAAAGGCTTTTCATAATTTGTGCCCAAAAGGGCAACTAATTAGTTAATTTAACACTCCACCAAAGCTTGGCTCAATTTCTTAAACTTGGCGTAATTTTTTTTAAGATTAATAAATAAGGAGTCAGAATTCAGAATGGGCTACGCCCCGCTGCGCTAACAGGATTCAGGATTCTGACTCCTCCATACCATAAAGGGATGGAGTTTTAGCATCCGTACAGAATTTATACTGAATTCTGGCTCCTGACTCCTGAGTTCTTCTTAATAAATATTTTATTTTGTAGGTTGGACATTGCCCAACCTACAAATTTGAAATAGAAATTGAATTTAGACCGAACCACCAGCGGCTTGAAACCGAGCGCGGGCGCGTTTGAAGGCTTGGTTCGCTTGGATTTGGGCTTGGCGATCGTCTGCGGAAACTTGAGTCAGCCGCGCTTCTGCTTGGTTGTAAGCGGTACGGGCTTCATCAAGGTTAATTTTGTCGCCACGTTCAGCGCCGTTAACCAGAATTGTCACTTCATTTTCTTCGACTTCGGCAAAGCCACCCAAAAGAGCGATCGCTTCCCAATTCTGATTTTTAGCGCCACGAACTCGCATGACACCAGTATCTAGAGCGGTCAAAAGTGGTGCGTGTCCTGTTAGGATACCTAGTTGACCAGTAGTACTAGGCAAAACGACTTCTTCAGCTGGAGCATCCCAGACTGTTTTATCTGGGGAAATTACACGAACGGTTAATGTCATTTGTCTTTTGTCCTTCCTTCGTCCTTCGTCCTTTGTCCTACCCTACGGGAAGCCGCCCAAAGGGCGTCTATGTCTTTTGTAATTGCCATTAGTCATTAGCGGTTGAACTAATGACTAATGACTAATGACCAATGACTAATGACTAACCTTTGATTTTTTCAGCTTTGGCGATCGCTTCGTTAATATCGCCAACCAAGTAGAAAGCCTGTTCTGGTAGAGCATCTAACTCACCAGACAGAATCTTTTTGAACCCTTTGATGGTGTCTTCCAACTTCACGTACTTACCAGGAGAACCGGTGAATACTTCTGCCACAAAGAACGGCTGAGACAAGAAACGCTCAACTTTCCGGGCCCGCGCGACGATGAGACGGTCTTCTTCAGACAATTCATCTAGACCGAGAATCGCGATAATGTCTTGGAGTTCTTTATAACGTTGCAGGGTTGATTGCACCGCCCGCGCCGTATTGTAGTGTTCGTCACCGACAATATTGGGCTGAAGCATGGTGGAAGTCGAACCAAGGGGGTCAACTGCGGGATAAATTCCCTTAGCTGCCAAACCACGAGATAGCACTGTTGTACCATCCAAGTGGGCGAAGGTGGTCGCAGGTGCGGGGTCGGTGAGGTCATCCGCTGGTACGTACACTGCTTGAATGGAGGTAATGGAACCCTCTGTAGTCGAGGTAATCCGCTCTTGCAGTTCACCTACGTCGGTTCCCAATGTGGGTTGATATCCCACCGCTGAAGGCATCCGACCTAGTAGCGCCGATACTTCTGAACCTGCTTGGACAAACCGGAAGATGTTGTCAATAAACAACAGCACATCTTGCTTGTTCACATCACGGAAGTATTCTGCTACTGTCAATCCCGAAAGACCAACCCGCATTCTGGCTCCGGGTGGCTCGTTCATTTGACCGTAAACTAGAGCAATTTTTGATTCGTTGAGGTTCTCGTTATTGATCACCCCAGATTCAATCATTTCGTTGTAGAGGTCATTACCTTCACGGGTGCGTTCACCCACGCCAGCAAAAACGGATACTCCACCGTGCTGAGTAGCGATGTTGTTGATCAACTCCATCATGATCACGGTTTTACCAACACCAGCACCGCCGAATAGACCAATCTTACCGCCGCGTCGATAGGGAGTCAGAAGGTCAACAACTTTAATCCCAGTCTCAAACACCGAAGGTTTGGTTTCCAGGTCGGTGAATTTGGGAGCAGAGCGGTGGATGGGTAGAGTTGCCTCAGCATTTACTGGGCCTCTGTTGTCCACAGGTTCGCCAAGGACGTTGAAAATCCGGCCCAAAGTGGCTTTACCAACTGGTACGCTGATGGGAGCGCCTGTATCGGTGACTTCAAAACCGCGGACTAAGCCTTCGGTAGAACTCATCGCCACAGTCCGCACCTGGTTGTCGCCCAGGAGTTGCTGTACTTCAATGGTGATGTTGATTTCCTGTCCAGCTTCGTTGGTGCCTTTGATTTTCAAGGCGTTGTAGATTTGTGGCAATTTCCCGCCGGGAAATTTAACGTCTACAACTGGGCCAATGATTTGGGTAATGTAACCAATGTTTGTTTTTTCTGCGGTTGTTACCATGCTGCGCCTAATGAGTGAAGCTAGATTTCAGATAAGGTCGTAGAAGACATAAAATTAAACAATGTCACCTTTCAGATTAGCACTGAACGCCCCTACTCTACGCCATAAATTGATCCTTAAGACTAGGGTTTGGGGATCGAGATTAGGCTAACCTAAAATAAGCAGTTAGAGTCTTTTTTTATTTGGAAGTCCCTTAGCTGAGGATTGCTGTTGTCATTTGCTCTCTGACAAAGCTTTTCAAGTAATTTAACTACACTACTTCCCACTCCCATCTAAGTTGTAGTTTAAATACCTGAGAATTGCTGTATAAATTTAGATACGAAAAAGCGCTTTTAGCCTAGCCGTAATACCTGCGGTTTTTGCTAGTCTACGCTTCATCCTCACACTTTCACCGAACAACAGCTTATGAATTTCTCGTCAGCACGTCAATATTTTTACCAGGAGATTCAGCAGTCTGACGAGCATATTGACTTAGCAAAGGCAGCTTTGTATATTGCACAAGAAGAATATCCCAAGCTAAACCCAGAAGAATACCTCAATGCCCTTGAGACAATGGCGTGGGAGCTTCAAGAACGCCTGCCTGATTCACGATATCCTTTGCGGATAGTTCAAGGTATTAATCAGTATCTCTACGAAGATTTAAAATTTTCTGGTAATAAAATTGACTATTACGACCCGCGCAACAGCTTTTTCAATGATGTAATCGATCGCCGATTGGGGATTCCCATTACCTTAGCGCTGGTTTACCTGGAGGTTGCGCGAAGAATTGATTTTCCGATGGTGGGTGTGGGGATGCCAGGACATTTCTTGATTCGCCCAGATATTCCCGATATAGAAATTTTTGTGGATGCCTTCAATGGGGGTGAAATAATATTTGCCCAAGATTGCGAGGAACGCCTATCTCAACTTTATCAACAACCTGTAACGCTACAACCAGAATTTTTAGCCATAGTCAGTAATCGGCAATTTTTGGTACGGATGCTGACAAATTTAAAATTTATTTACCTTAAACAGCAAGAATTAGAAAAAACACTGGCAGCAGTTGAACGAATTTTGTTGCTATTTCCTGGTTTAACTTTAGAATTGCGCGATCGCGGTTTGATTTACTATCAACTCGGTTACTACCCCCAAGCCATAGACGACTTACAACATTATTTAACAAAAGTTCCCGATGCCGAGGATGCCTCTGTGATTCGGCGGCTACTTACCGAATTGGGTAAAGGTGGATAGGGGAGCAGGGGAGCAGGGGAGCAGGGGAGAAGTTGCAGTAAGTTTTTACCCTCTGCCCCTCTGCTCCTCTGCCTCTTCTGCCCAATTACGAATTACGAATTACGAATTATTTTCTTCTTCTGCAACTCGTTTGAGGCGGCGCAGCTGGGCTTGCATATCTTGTTTCGTCCAAGATGCAGCAAAGGTGTTGAAGCCCCAACTGACTAAGGGGTTAGGAATATCGTACTCAAAGCGATTGAGTAAAAGCGTTCCCTTTTCTGTGGGTTGACATTCCCAGCGATCGCGCCCTTGAAAAAATCCTTGAAATTCCCAAACTACTAAACCTGGTTGTCGTTCTACAACTACGCTATTCAAGGTTGGTTTTATTAGAGGAATTTGAATAATAAAACGACTTTTACTGCCGACATCGGTACTCCAAGCTTCGCCCACAGGTTCGCAACGGAGAACGGGGTTGAGCCAACGGTGCATGAGAGCTAAATCGCTAAGACAGCGCTCCACCACCGTAGCTGTAGCATTAATTTGAATCGATTGTTCCAAAACTTGGGACATTCCACATCTTTGGTGCTGTTGCTGCAATTAGAGTAACGCAAAATTTTGGGGAATGGGGAAGGGAGATGAGGGAGCAGGGGGAGCAGGGGAGGCAGGGGGGAACCAATACCCAATGCCTCGCCCAATGCCCAATGAATTGATATATATGTATGTGTTTACTGGTAAATTGATAGGCAAAACACTGACTCAGTGTTTGCGGCGAATACTTAAGCATAATTCCCGAAAATCATGAACACGACTTGGCAAGAAATAACCCAGGTGATGTCTACGACGGGCTACGCCTACGGAGTTGGTTTATCCACGAGGGTGCAGCAATTTTTGGCACAATCGCCCAGCCTGCAACAGGTGCAACCAGCAGTGAATCAAGGAATCGCCGATGTGCAAGGTATTGTACAACAGTTGATTCTGTTTACGCCTCGTCTTTTAGGGGCGGTAGCAATCTTACTAGTAGGTTGGCTTATTGCAGCGATCGCAGCGGCACTGACGCAAGGAATCCTCAAGCGCACGAACATAGATAACCGAATTGCCGCTGGGATAACGGGTCGTCAAGATGTTCCCCAAGTGGAGAAATTAATCTCCAGCTTAGTCTTTTGGAGCGTTATCCTGTTAACTGCGGTAGCTGTTTTACAGACGTTGGATCTGGAAATAGCCTCTCAACCCCTGAATAATTTTCTCAATCAACTTATTGGCTTTTTGCCAAAGTTGGTTGGTGCCGGAATCCTTTTGGCAGCAGCTTGGTTTTTGGCGACCATTGTGAAGATTATCACTGTGCGGTCATTACAGGCATTTAATCTGGATGAGCGTTTGAATCCAGAACCAGAAAACAGAGCACCCAGCCTGAATCAGCTGTCTTTGAGTGAGACGATTGGCAATGCTCTGTATTGGTTTATATTTTTACTGTTTCTCGCCCCAGTTTTAGATACTCTCGGACTCAGGCAGGCTTTACAACCAGTACAAGCTCTAATTACAGAAATTCTGCTAATTCTGCCGAACATTTTAGCGGCGATCTTGATTGCTGTAGTTGGCTGGTTCATCGCTAATGTAGTACGGCGGATTGTGACGAACTTGCTGGCGACAACTGGTCTTGACCATTTAGGTAGTCGCTTGGGATTATCTTCAGCTGCGGGGGTGCAACCTCTATCGAATATTATCGGCACAATTGTCTATGTTTTGATTTTGATTCCTGTAGCGATCGCAGCGCTGAATGCCTTGCGAATTGATGCGATCTCAATACCTGCGATCGCTATGTTGCAACAGGTTCTCAACGCTCTACCTGCCATCTTTACAGCCGTGGCAATTTTGATTGTTGCCTATTTCGTGGGGCGGTTTATCGGGGACTTGATTACAAGTATCCTCACCAATTTAGGGTTTAATAACATTTTCACTATTTTGGGTCTGACAACACCCAGCAGACGAATCGTCATTTCCACAGAATCAACAACCCCACCGATTCCAACCCGCACTCCATCGGAAATTGTAGGCATTGTTGCCTTAGTGGGTATCATGCTGTTTGCCACGGTGGCAGCGGTCAATATCTTGAATATTCCAGCCCTGACAGCATTAGTGTCTGGTATTGTGATTATATTCGGGCGGATTTTGGCAGGATTGGTGATTTTTGCCGTTGGCTTATTCTTGGCAAATCTGGCTTTTAACATCATTACCAGTTCCGGCGAACGCCAAGCCCAGATTTTGGGACAAGTGGCGCGGATTGCAATTATTGCCTTAGTCTCTGCAATGGCTTTGCAACAGATTGGAGTTGCCAGTGATATTGTGAATTTAGCCTTTGGACTTTTATTAGGTGCGATCGCAGTTGCTATTGCCCTAGCCTTTGGTCTGGGGGGGCGCGATATTGCAAGAGAGCAAGTTCAAGAATGGCTAAACTCTTTCAAAGGTAGAAACTAAAAGTTGATTAAGGTGCAATTTCATATATAAGTATCGGAAAGTGCAGCCCTAAGTATCAATAGTGGAGAAAGTTATCAGCAAGTTTACTTACAAGGTTGAAAGTTAGAAGCTCAGAAACTCGGAGTTTGAGCGTAGAATTTGACATTTCGAGTTCTAAAGCTCAAACTCCGAGTTCTGAAGCTCAATGGTAAGCTAATCGGAATTGAAATTGATCGCTATCTCTTTAAAAATTTTTGAAGTAAATTGGTTATGAATGCTGAGGTGATTCTTCGTTTTAGAAAGAGAAACTGGAGCAAACACTCCACAGCAAAAAACATGGATTTTATCAACGAAGCACAGAAGTTGGCAGATACAGTTAGGGATAAAGCTCAAGAAGCAGCCAACAATGTAGTAAATGGGATGGATGAGGTAGTTGATGGAATAAAGAACGCTACTGCCGAGATGACTACTTCAAGTGTCCATGCAGTTAATGATTTACAAAATTTGTCAACCATTGCAGCACAGTCAGGTTTTCAAACTGTTCAAAATGTTAGTAAAACATTTCAACAAACTGCTGTTGGAGTTGCCGCATCTAACATGGTTATGGCTGATGCTTTGCAAAATTTACCAAAGACAGCTGCCGAATTAGCCCAAGAGATGCCCAAGATTGCAAATAGGCTGAGATATCGTGCTGGTGTTCGGGTGGGAGACTTACCTCGCTCTGATGCAGATGTCATGAAGCTTTTTGGGAAAATTCCTGGTACATCAAAGCTTGGAGGTAAAGAATATACAATTCGTCAATTTCTTAGAGATACAGCACTTGCGTCTATTATGAGGTACACTAGATTAAAATATAAATCCTTTTAAATGAAGTCCTACTCTGTCGATCTTCGAGAAAAAAT
>NZ_JBALDU010000073.1:0-34471 GCF_036917235.1 Nostoc sp. | reverse complement strand
AGCCGTAGACCTCCCCTTTTTTTCCGTTGTCTTTACTGATTGAGAATCAGCTATCGCAACGGTAGAATCTTCATCTCGCCCTAAATCTTGTCGCATATGATTCCTATATAGTTAACATTACTCTCTAAGTCAAGTATGGCAACTATTATAGTTTTAAATTAATATGATAACTTCAGCTTTATATTGGATTTTCGCTAAAATTTTGGTGTGCTAGGTAGTAAAAAACCTTTTTTTCTGCAAAATTCATTTTTAGACAGTTTATAGAGCCTTAAACCCTACAGCGATATAGATTTACTAATATAGTATTTACTTCTTTTGATGGATGTATTATCTATTATTAACAATAAGTTAAGCTTAAGTTATTGTTGTTATAAAGTTTTGTTAAGAATTCATTTAAAAAAGAAAACTTTTGAAAATATGTATCAAAATATCATCAGAGAAAAAAGTAGTCCAGGATACAAATGGAGGAAATGGAGGAAATGGAGGAAACTTTGATTTTTCATTGGAATCGTGTTTAGAGAACTACTGATTTACAGCAATATCTAGATTAGAAAGGGGTTACAATTTAGATATTTCTAGTTTTCCAGCCATGCAAAATGGCTCAAATTTCTTCGAGAATCAAACTTAACCTACGTAAATATATGAAGGTTAAACTATTAACTTGTTTCCCAGATTCCCTTAACATAGCCAAAGTCCAAGTTTAAGAGTATGTTTGAAAAGTCCTTTTGTTGGTAGCAAAACGTTTTAAATCACCCGATAAATTGGGGGGCTTTGATTCCATTTCTCCCCTTTTTAAGGGGGCTAGGGGGGATCAAGAAATGCCTAAAATCACAGCTAACCACTTTTCAGACAACCTCTAAAGCCGTCAAAAATTTTCTATGAGTTTTCCAATTTTTATCAACATTTCATAAGCAGCAATTTGTTGATATAACAAATGTTCATTAACCCGGCTTCGATAGGAAATTAAAATCTTAGGATACCCAGGAACAACTCCCTGATACTGCCAAATCACTAGGGGAAGCTCTCAGGGTTAGTCGCTTATGACGTGACTAATTAATTAGAATATCTTTTGCTAATTAACTTGATAGATATGAAACCTTATGATTTGGGATTTCCGCAACAGTTGCTGGGAACAGACTCGCGCATATTTTACAGTTGAAAGCAATAGGTAATAATGATGACATATCCTTCCAGTCAAAAACAAGCTTTTGAAAGCTACGACTTTAGTAAGAGTAAGTTCTTAACACCCTTTCAACGGAAGGTTTTGCTGAAGAATTTACATTTGAATTTGCTACCAGAATATCGTCGGAGGCTGCAAATTATGTTGTTGGCAGATCAGGGCAAATCTCAAACCCAAATCTGTCAAATGTTAGGTTGTTCTCAGGAGATGGCACGCTACTGGAGTGCTGTAGCACAAGCAGGTCTGGCGCATACATGGCAGGAGCGAGGGATAGGCAGACCTAAAACTGTAAACGACCAATATATCGAACGGTTGAAGGAATTAGTGAGCCATAGCCCTGGTGAGTATGGCTATGCATTTGGGTGCTGGACAGCCCGATGGTTGAGCAAACATCTAGCGACTGAATTTGGCATTGAAATTAGCGATCGCCACATCAATCGGTTGCTGAAACAAATGGGGCTTTCCACAAAACAAAAACGCTCTTTTGCTAAAGAAGCAACAAACCATACCAAGAATACTCGCATTACGATCTGCGACTTGTAATCCAATGAGGCTAGTTACCATTAGTCATTCAATTTGATTTAGACCAAGAAATAATTGTGTGTTGGAGGTGAGGGAATGCCAACAGTCTTTTCCCAGGAACAGGTAAGTCAACAAATTACTACTACCTTGGGTGATTCGCTTTCATCAAATGAACTGGCAAACTGCGTCAAAGCGATAGAAATCGTCGAGCCACCAGTAGCAAAGCAGTTTTGGCAACCAGGAACCGCAAACGGTGGTATATATATCATCCTTGCGGGTAAAGTCAGACTAATGGATGGCTCTAATAACTTAATCACCACCCTAACAAGCGGGGCATCATTCGGCGAAATGACTCTGTTTGCAGAAGATGTCTTTCAACCTTACACCGCTAGAGCTTCTACAAACTTAAAGCTTTGCTATCTCAAGGATGAAGCTTTGCAACCTTTGATGGGCAAATATGCCAGTATTCGCGATCGCCTATACCGCAAAGCAGAACTTTGGGATTTGCTGCTATTATGCTGCCGCGAGAATCAACTTCCTCGCAACACTTCTGTTGAGGAAATGCTCCGAGCCTTATCTTATTTCTCGCGGCACAATCTGGAGATTGGCACCCTGAATGCAACATTATCCAAAGATTGCAAACTGTGGCTGCTGCACCGGGGAGAACTGCAACATTCATCCGGTCAGTCCTTGACACCTGCGAATATCTGCGCTGTTAGAAAAGGTATTTGGCAGGCAGTGCAACCAACAATTCTGTACAGTCTCAGCAATGCTGATTGGCAAACAGCACTCCAGCACTGGCCCGAGTTGGCATTGGTTGACTCTGACTCAATTGCTGCCTCGGATGACCAACAGATGCCTCATAGCACATCTTTCCCAGAAGGATTGAAGAACGAGAGTAATGTTATTCCATTTCCGCAGCCAGTTTCAGAGCCAAAACAAAAGCAGAAGAAACGAGGAGCCTACTTTCCCAGTCCCAAGGTGACGGTGGGGCATTGGTGGAGAAGGATCGCCAAGCGCTATCCGTTCTTTGCACAACAAAGCTCCTCTGACTGTGGTGCAGCAACTCTTGTGATGATAAGTCGCTATTGGGGCAAGCACTTGTCGGTAAATCGCCTGCGGGATTTAACTAACACGAGTCGGAGCGGGGCATCACTAAAAGGTTTAGCCGCTGCGGCAGAAACCATCGGTTTTTCTACTCGTCCAGTAAAAGCCAGCCTTGACAAATTGGCACAACAACCCCTGCCTGCGATCGCTCACTGGGAAGGCAAACATTACGTTGTCGTCTATGAAATTACCAAAAAGCAGGTCATTGTAGGCGATCCGGCGCTTGGTCAACTCACCCTCACAAACAGAGAATTCAATGCAGGTTGGACTGGGTATGCATTGTTATTGCAACCCACAGCCCTACTCAAAGAAAGCCAGGAAGCAACTCAACCATTCTGGCAGTTTTTTGAGTTGATCAAACCCCACTGGGTAGTGCTGCTAGAAGTGTTCATCGCCTCTGTGTTTATTCAGGTGTTTGGACTGGTGACGCCACTATTCACCCAACTGCTGTTGGATCGAGTGATTGTCCAAGGCAGCACCCTCTCTTTAAACGCCGTCGGGTTAGGGTTGCTAATTTTTGGTTTGTTCCGCGTCGCCACGAACGGACTGCGGCAATATATGCTGGATCACACTGCGAACCGCATCGGAGTAGCGCTGATGGTAGGTTTTATTAAACATACCTTCCGACTGCCACTGGCGTTCTTCGAGTCGCGTTACGTTGGCGATATTGTTTCTCGCGTCCAAGAAAATCAGAAAATTCAGCGCTTCCTCACCGGAGAAGCATTGTCAATCATTCTCGATTTGCTGACAGTGTTTATCTATGTGGGATTGATGTTGTGGTACAGCTGGCAAATGGCATTGCTGGTGCTGGTGATTGTACCGCTATTTTTTCTACTGGCGCTGATGACAACGCCTTTCTTGCGTCGCATCGCCAGAGAGATTTTTAGTGCCGCAGCCAACGAGAACAGTTATCTGATTGAAGCCCTCACAGGGATTCGCTCTGTCCGCTCAATGGCAGTTGAGCAGACAGTGCGCTGGCATTGGGAGGAAAAGCTCCATCGTTTGATTAAAAAAAGCTTTGGCGGGCAGGTGATTGCTAACCGCCTGCAAATTTTCAGTTCCTCTATCGAATCGGTTGCCACTACAGCATTGCTGTGGTTTGGGGCATGGCTGGTGATTCAAAACCAACTCACCATTGGACAATTAGTTGCTTTCAATATGTTGTTGGGCAACATCATTCATCCTTTCCAGCGCCTGGCAGTGCTGTGGAATCAAGTGCAGGAAGTGATTGTTTCTAGTGAGCGGATTAATGATGTCCTTGAGGCGGAGCCAGAAGAAGACTTACAAAATCAACCCCGCCAGTACTTACCCAGACTTCAAGGGAGAATTCGCTTTGATAATGTCACTTTCCGCTATCACCCAGAAAGCGATATTAACGTGCTGGAAAATCTCAGTTTTGAGGTACTGCCAGAGCAAACTGTGGCGGTGGTGGGACGTAGCGGTTCTGGGAAAACTACCCTTTCCAAGTTGATTTTAGGTTTATATCCGCCGACAGATGGCAATGTGTTGATCGACGGTCAAGATGTAGCAAGCATTTCCCTGAACTCGCTCCGTTCTCAAATTGGTGTTGTGGATCAAGATACCTTTTTGTTTGGCGGTACGATTCGGGAAAACTTAAGCATCGCTCATTCACAAGCCACTCTCGAGGAGATTATTGAGGCAGCGCGTTTGGCAGGAGCAGACGAATTTATTAAGCAATTGCCAATGGGTTATGAAACCCAAATCGGTGAAGGTGGCGGGATGTTATCTGGCGGACAACGCCAGAGGTTAGCGATCGCCCGTGCTTTGCTTGGGAATCCCCGCTTATTAATTTTTGATGAAGCAACCAGTCACCTCGACGCTGAATCCGAACGGATCATTCAAAACAACCTCAACACCATTCTCAAAGGGCGGACAACTCTGATAATCGCCCATCGCCTTTCCACCGTGCGTAATGCAGACTTGATCCTGGTTTTAGATCGCGGCGGCATATTGGTCGAAAGCGGTACTCACAAGCAATTAATCGCCAAAAAAGGTCATTACTACTACCTCAACCAGCAACAGTTGGCTCAAACTTAATAAAAGTTATGAGTTATGAGTTATGACTTTTCACTCCTCACTCCTAAAAAACTATGCCAAACCCATCTCGTAATTCATCATCCCGGATCAATGCACCTGAGTCAGCTGAAGATTCTAGTGAGGTTAAAGAGCGATCGCCAGCACAAACTCAAACCAGCGATTGGTTTTACGGCACTGAGGAACTACTGGATGCCTTACCTCGGCTTTGGACGCGTTCAATGCTGTATTTGATCGTAGGCTTTACAGCGATCGCCTTACCTTGGGCGATGCTCTCTCAAGTGGATGAAACAGGCAGTGCCAGAGGACGTATTGAACCATTAGGCGCAACGCAAAGAATAGACTCTCCAGCGCCAGGAAACGTCATCAGTGTGAAAGTAAGAGAAGGCGAAACTGTTAAAGCAGGGCAAACTCTGCTCGAACTGGAATCTAATTTACTGCGAACGGATTTGCAGCAAGCGCAGGCAAAGCTTTCTGGGCAACTAAATCAGCTCAGCCAACAGCAGCTGCTCAAAAATCAATTGCTGCTCACTATCCGTACCCAGCAGCAACAAAACCAAGCGCAACAATCAGAAAAACTGGCGCAAGTGCAGCAGGCGCAACAGAACCTTGATACTCTCAAGAGTGCCTACAACTTACAAAAAGAAGAAAAACTCGCTAAAGTCAATCAGGCGCGGCAAGCGGTTGATTCAAGCAAGGCAGCCCACGAGTTAGCACAAGTTCGTTTCCAGGGTGCCAAGGAAAAAATACCACGATATAAAAAAGTTTATCAAGAAGGTGCAATTGCACAAGATCGGTTTTTAGAAGTGGAACAGTCGGTCAAAGAAAACTACCAAAACCTGGTACAAGCAAAGTCGGAGATAGCTCAGGCTCAGTCGGGCTTGCAAGAGCAACAAAACAGTTATCAGAGGGCTATTAATCAAGCAGAGGCGGATATTCAGCAAGCGCAACTCCGCTTGCAAGAGCAGCAACGTAACAAAGATAGCCTGATTCATACAGGCGAACTGGCTGTGCTGAAAACGGTCGAACAGCTAAAAGACCTGCAATCACAAATCGCTGCGATGCAATCAGAGATTGCTCAAATCAAAAGCCAGATCGCATCCTTAAATTTCCAGTTACAGCAACGAGTAGTGCGATCGCCTATTGATGGCACAATTTTTGCGTTGCCCATCGACAAGCCGGGGTCTGTGGTACAACCCGGTCAGATGATTGCTCAAATTTCCCCCAAGGAATCTCCTTTTGTACTAAAAGCTGAGATGCCTAGCCAACAGAGTGGCTTCTTGAAAGTGGGAGCGAGGGTCAAAATCAAGTTTGATGCCTATCCCTTCCAAGATTATGGAGTAATGCTTGGGCGCGTCAGTCATATTTCACCAGACTCGAAAGTTAAAGAAACTAACTCTGGCAAGATAGAAACTTTTGACTTGGATATTGCCCTACAGCAGCCGTATATCCAAAATGGCAACAAACGTATCCTAATAACGCCAGGTCAGACAGCTACTGCTGAGGTGATTATTCGGCAGCGTCGTGTGAGTGACTTAATCTTAGATCCGTTTAAGAAGTTGCAAAAAGGCGGTTTAGAGCTTTAGTAGAGACGTTGTATGCAACGTCTGTAGATTAGTCCTTAGTTAATTACAAAATAAAGGGCACTGAACAAATAACAAAATCCATTGATTATGGGAGGAATTACAATATGTCAAAATTGATCAATGTATCCAACGAAGACATCCTTTATCAAATCAAAATTTCCACTCAATTTCCTGGTTTAGTAGAAGCGATCGCCAGCCGCAAAATTATTACCGATACTGCCCAGAAAGTAGGCATTAAACTCGAACTAGAAGAACTTCAGCAGGCAGCAGATAACTTGCGGTTAACCAACAAACTCCTCAAAGCTGAAGATACCTGGGCATGCCTGGAAAAACATCATCTTTCCCTAGATGAGTTTGAAGCATTGGCATACACAAACCAGCTCTCTAACAAATTGGCGACACATCTATTTGCAGAGCAAGTTGAACCGTTATTTTATCAACGCCAACTCGATTATGCCGGAGCGGTCACTTATGAAGTAATTTTGGATGATGAAGACTTGGCTCTGGAACTGTTTTGTGCATTGAAAGAAGACGAAATTAGTTTCCAAGAAATCGCCCGCCAATACATTGAAGAACCAGAAATCCGCCGCGCCGGGGGATATCGCGGAATACAACGCCGCCAAGATTTCCGACCGGAGATTGCAGCAGCGGTGTTTGCCGCTACTCCACCACAGATCCTCAAGCCGATAATTACGCCAAAAGGGGTGCATATAATTTTGGTTGAGGAAATTATTGAAGCCAAATTAAACGAGCAGCTGCGTGTTAAGATTTTGGGAGATTTGTTTGCAGTTTGGTTAAAGCAACAAATTGCGGAATTAGAAATCGTGACGCAGCTTAATTGCGATCGCACTCAAGTGGCATGTCCATAAGAGTTGTTAGAAGCGTGTACTGCCAACTGTTTGGTTTGGGCAGACACACTTGTTAATCTAAGCTCACCAGCAAGCAATTCGTAAGAACGTAAGCGGTCATTAAATTCCCGGCAGACATCAAAAAAGATGATTTCGTTAACGTCATAACGCTCTTGCAACGCCAGCAACTTCTCTTTACACTGATTGGCAGTACCTACTATGTTGAGCATAACAAAATTGTTGGCGTGCTGTTGTTGTAATTCGTATGCCCTAGCTTCAGTATCCGCGCAAATGCCTGCCACGGCTATGTTGCATCGGGGGGTTAGGACTTTTTCACCGTGGGGCTGGAAAGTTTCTCGATATTCTTTGAGGATACTGGGGTCATCAAGACATCCTCGATGAAAGAGCGAATGGCTGTAAGCAAGACCTTTGTGTGCAGCGACGTGCATGCTATTAAGCCCGGTACCGAGAACCCAAACCTCCGGGTAGGTCGAGATAGCAGGTGTTGTCCGCACCTGTGAATTTCCGTGCAAGTAGTCTATCAGGTACTCTATTTTCTCTTTGTAAAGGTCGAGATCCAGTTCCCTAGTTCTGCCGTCAAGAAGAGCTTGAGTTGTCAATTGATCTGCCCCACCACGACCAATTCCTAAGTCAATGCGCTGGGGAAATAATAATTCGAGCAACTTAAAATTATCGGCTACCTTTAAGGGACTATAGAAGGAAAGAAGAACTCCAGCCATTCCCACGCGAATCCTCTTAGTTAGTCCCGCAAGAATAGGAATTAACAGTTCCGGGCTGGCAAGACCATCACCATGATGTTCTGCTAGCCAATAGCGGGAATATCCAAAAGCTTCAATCCGGGGAGCAAGTCTAATTGTCGTAGTGATTGAATCGCAGAAATCGAGAACGCCAAGACTAAGTTTTTCGCTCATAAATTAAGTAACGATGTAGTAGTAGTCCGGATTGTTTTTGTCACAGACCTGGTAATATCAACTCCTACCACTCATAAACCGTGACCATCTTCGCCTGGTCAGCATTGTACTGTAAGGTCGTGTTCAGAGAGAGCGGCTTTTTAATACCAGCAAGCAGATCGATCGCATCCGCTATCATTAAGGTTGCTATCATTGTATTGAGGTATGAAATCGACGAAGATATGACTGTTGGAGAATTTTCATATTGCTGTTCTATCTGTTGATTGTGCTGAATAAATTTTTCCATGTGGCTTTTCTCAGTCAAGAGTGGGCCTACTAAGCCATCATAAACTCTCACTCCTGAGAACGTACACGCTACATTTTCCTGTAGGCAATACTGTACGACTAATGACTGAATAATAATTGGTGGAGTATCAGCACAACACACAATGAAATCTGGCTTTGTTAAGCCCTCTAAAGCTTGGTATAAACTTTCTACAGAATTAATTTTTAGTTTACGAGTATGAATTTTTATCTCAGAGTCTCTCGCTAAAATGTAGTTACGCAGTGCTTCAACCTTCGGTGTATTGAGGTCAGCTTGGCTAAAACAAAACTGGCGATTAAAGTTTGTTATGTTTACAAGATCGTCGTCAATCAATATAAAGTTTTTAACGCCAGCAGCTACTAAATGTTGAACTACGATATTTCCGGTTCCACCGCAACCGATGATACATACTAACTGTTTTAAAAGCCTCTCTTGTGCAGTATTGGGGTCTTCAACGAAATCTGAGAAAAACTCTACCTGCTTTTCAAACCGCGTCTCCTTAAAGTCATTTTCATACAAAGGTCGTACTACACCCTTTGAATCCAGAAGTGAAATAAGTTTCTCCAGCCTATCCCCCGGCAGTAAAGTGGCTAATTTGTCAAGTTGTGTTCCTGCGACCATTTGCTTCAAAGCTTGCACTACCTGTTCAGGGATATTCGATAGTATGAAATGTCGCAGACCATTGCTCAGTATAGTTTTTTGTTCTTCAGATATGAATGATAAAGATGTGCTATGTTTTAAAACAATTCCTGATTGGAATTTATTCAATATATTCATATGGTTAGCAAATTTATATTAGAAGGAGTCGAATGGTGTGTAAATATCTTTAGAGTTAGGATCGAGGTAGGGATATTTTAAGTCTATTCCTTGAACCTCAAACTGTTGGAGTATATGTGTCATCCTAGCTTCTTTTGATTCATCACCCTTGAGCCTCGCTTCCATTAAGCCATTGGCAATAAGTTGGCAACGGATGCTACCAAAATCTTCTTTAGTTTTAGGCACTTCTGCTAAAGCCAGTCCTGGTGCAAGTACCTTAGTAAACAAGGGAACCTGCGGCTGAAAGTGCGATTTGTTTTCTGCGTAAACAGTCTGTAAAACTGACCGAACTAATTCGTAGCTATCTACAGGAACTCGGAGAATTCCTGAATCATAGCGTCCAAAATGCAAAGGGTTGTCTAAAACATAGAAGCCGAAGGGTACTTTAAATTTGTTCAGTTGCGACGTTAAACTTTCCATGACGGCAACTGCACCTTCAGGGCTGAAGTTGAAGAATATTATGACTTTAGAGTATTCTTTTTTGCTATTACCAATTACATCTCCAAGTGCCACATAGCATCGAATTAGAAATAAATTATGGGGCATGGTGACTACAACCAAGTCCCCTACAGCTGCTGCTTGATCTACTAATTGGAGATGGCGGTTTGGCTGGATATGTATCCTCGTACCCATGCCTTGGTTTTCTACTAAGAGACTACCATCTGGTTCTTGTTTTAACACGCGATCTCCCGACTCAAAGAAACCTTTCCCTTTATTATTTTTATCTAGTTGTTCGCAAAATTCCCAATCTATTCCTGCAACAGTTTTATCCCCTAAGACAGAGAAATCAACCATCACTGCTTCACTTGCTTCTCCCACAAGTGAACCGTTGTAGTAAATGTTATATATAAAGTCTCGCAGCATTGAACTCAGGATCTTAGCCTGAGTTTCTTGAGGTAATTGTTGCAACTGGGCTACTACCTCAACTGGATGCTCTACTTTGTAATTAGGATGACTGACACAAAAGTCAGATTTAATTTGAACCTGAGTAGCAATGTCTTGAAGGGACTGTAGCAGTTGCATAAAAGTTACTCTTGAAGCTATTTAATAGAGGATGGCTCTAAATTAGTTAAATTAGTTATTTCTGATTCTGCCATCCCAAAAACAGCGTTAAATGATTGTTCTGGACGACACAATAAGCTCTTAGCAACTTGAAGTATGCAAAGACCCCTATTATTAAAGTTTTTTTGCCACTGACTTATTTCTACAATTTCATACAGCAAGCCAAGACCAACAAATTGAATAACTCGCGCCATAAAGTTAGGATAGTAATCTAGAATGGGAAAACTGCTGAGATACGCCTGGGTAAGAGCTACAATTGAGGGTTGAAGTACCTCTAAAGGTATTGTTGCCATTTGCAGAGATTTTTGCAGTTCAATAACAGGATGCACAATTAAACTGTTAAGCCATATTAGTAAATAGCTAGAAATCGCTGTTCCCAGATCAAACGCTGGATCGCCCCAACTCCAGTTTTCCCAGTTAATTAACTTAATAATGCCTTGATTTGACTGTTCTGTTTGAGAAATTAGTTTTTCCCAATCCCTGGATATTAAAATGTTATTTAACTTGAGGGTATTATGTGTCAGACAGCAGTAGTGCTGATTGAGAGTAAGCTCTGCTACTGCTGATGTAAAACTTTCATGGCGATGATAATTTTTGAAAAAAATAATGCTTTCGCGAGGAAAACGACTGAAATCTTCTGGCTCAATCCTGTTTAGGAGTTGAGCAGAATAATTAGGATTTTGATAGCCTAATTTACCAGGATATGTTTTAGCAATGAATTCGTATAATTCATGATGATTCAGGCTATCACGATGCAGCGAGGCTAAAGTAGTCCCCAATTGGGCAGCAATGGCAGAGGGAAAAGCTTTCTCTTGCCTGTAAAAATTATCTAGCTTTATATATTCTAGTGAAATAGTTTTTATTTCTTCTGGGCAAATACAATTATCAAGAAAGTACTGATAGATATTTTTATAGTTTAGTATGGTTTTCATGAGTGTATCCTCTTTAGATCGAGTCTAATAGAAAAGTGAGAGTAAAGATAAAAATTATAAATCTTACTCCCACTTTAGATCAAAGCTCGATTGCGACTAACAAGCAAATGAGCATTAGATACAATATTTAGGTTCGGCCGCAAGTACCGTTGCTAAGGACGAGCACACTACAAGCTATGCTGCCACCTACACCACAAAGGATGCTACCACCTTGGACATTAGCAATATCCTCAGAACCGATTTCAGTAATGAAACTTTCCGGATCGTTGAAAAACAATTCAGTGCCTGCGGGTTTTAAATCCTTAACAGTAATATCAGCCATTTGTGTTCTCCTTGAAATCATTTTTTTTATTTTGGCTCAAACATTTCTGTTTGATTGCTTAATGACATACTAAAAATTTTCCTGATAAACTTCAAGCATTTTTGACTTACTTTTCGGACATAACATCTATATTTATTGTTGAAATCCCAGTTAGTAAGACCTTAACTAAGCCATAAGCTACCTGGTTAGATATTCCTGATAACGAGGATTATGTGTGAAAAATATTTTCCCAGTTAGATGCATTTAATAAGTATCTAAGCCGAAAGGATGAGATAAGATTAAAGTAATCACAAATGTATCTACTAATAGTAATAGAAATAACTAAAGCAATTATTTCTTTTAAGAATCCTCGCTGAACTAAAAAAGTAGGGGCACGATATATCGTGCCCCTACAAACGACCTATTTTAGAGATTTGGAAGTATCAATCGCATAGCTTAACTGGTGCATAGATGTCTTCAGAGTTGGCATTGAGGTAGGCACGCTGCCAGTCAATTCCAAGTCGGGAGAATTGCTCAAAAATAGAGGTCAACCTCCCCTCTGGTGAGTCATCCCCTTTGTCGCAAGCTTCCAGCAATCCATTAGCGACAATCTGACACCGATTCATCCCAAAGCTTTCTCGGTCAGTAAACTTGTGGTCTGGTTCTTCTGCTAACCCCAACCCTGGTGCAAGCAGCTTGGTGAATAGGGGAACTTCTGGCTGAAAATGCGATCGCAATTGGTAAACTGTCTCAATCACAGAGGCGATCGCTTCATAGTCGCTCTTGTCAAAGTACAAAACTCCTGAGTCGTAGCGCTTGTAATCAGCTGGGTTGTACAAAACCTTGAAGTTGAAAGGAATAGCCATTTCGTTCAGATGTTGGGTGAGAGCATTCATAACCGCAACTGCACCTTCTGAAGTCAAATTGAAGTAGATTCGCACAGTCTGTTGATGACCCTCTAAATTGAGACGAATTGGCCCTGCATTGCCCACCGCCACATAAAAACCGTTTTGGAGCAGATTTTTCGGCATACGGATAGCCACCTCTTCACCCACCACAACAGTAGCTTGTGCTGATTGCAGATGGCGATCGCGCTCAATATGCAACCGAAGACCATTCTTAGTCACGGCTACGCTGCCATCACTTTCTTCCCAGAGAACATTCCAACAAGAGTCAAAGTAGCCAGTGCCGCTATTACTTTCGTGCAAGCGATTGTAAAAACCCAAGTCTACTCCCAAAAAAGTATTGTTCTCTAGATCCAGTGGCAGACGATTGGAATCTGTTAGTTTTGCGTGGGTAGTTCGCATACCACCGTTGTAATAGATGCCGTAGAGAAAAGAGCGCAGTTGCAGGCTCACATATTTGCGCTGAACCTCTACAGGGATTTGCTCAAAGCGGACAATTGCCTCTGCTGGCAGTTCCAAGGGTTTGTAATCTGGATGACGAATGCTGAAGTCAGACTCGATCTGAACCTTGCTCGCAATTTCTTGCAGAGCATCCAGAACTCGCTTAGTTGCTACATCTGGCTGTTGAATTAGAAAAT
Source organism: Nostoc sp. (assembly GCF_036917235.1). Classification (GTDB taxonomy): domain Bacteria; phylum Cyanobacteriota; class Cyanobacteriia; order Cyanobacteriales; family Nostocaceae; genus Nostoc. The sequence continues at coordinate 21,283 of NZ_JBALDU010000073.1, read as the reverse complement.
CTAGTAATTGTGTCATGGTTTTGCGACTAAACATCTTAAGCAGCAGTACAGCTCAAACGTCCAGATTCAGCAGCAGCAGTGCCAAAAGTCGTTGACATGGATTGTTCTGGACGGCATAACAATGCCTTAGCTACCTGAAGCATGATTATTGCGATATTGCCGAAGGTTTTCTGAAACTGAATCATCGCCAAAATCTGTTGAATCAATACAAGACCGGCAAATTGCACCACACGCCGCAAGAAATCAGGACGCTGTTGTAAGATTTCTGGAAAAGTGTCGAAATAAGCTAGGGTCAGGACAGCGATCGAAGGCTGAAGCACCTCAAGAGGAGTCGCCGCTAGGCGCAGAGATTCTTCAATACTAAGTGCATTGCTGATGACCAAGCTATTTAACCAAATTTCCAGATAGCTGGCGATAAGTGTTCCCAAATCAAAAGCAGGGTCTCCCCAATTACAGCGCTCCCAGTCAATTAAGCGCACAATGCTGTCACCGGATTGTTCCCAATTGGTGTGCAAAAGAATATTGTTCAACTTCAGGTCATGGTGCGTCAGGCAACAAGGAGCGAAAGCGCTGCCCAGTTCTTTTATCGCTTCCCCCAAGCTGTCGTAGCGCTGATAGAGCGAAAAGAATTTTAGCGCATCTACGGGCACTCCTCCAAAAATTTCCGGTCCAATCCGTTCCAGCCCCCGAATCAAGTTAGGCACATAACTAGTGAGGACATCCTTTTGATTTTGATCGAGGAATTCCTGATAATTCTGACGATTGAGGGTGGCACGATGGATAGTAGCTAAAACAGTGCCAATTGCAGAGGCGATTTGGCTTGGGAAGTTCTTTTCCTGAGCGTAGAAATCAGTCAAATCTTGATAGTCATCCAGATACCTGAAGACAATAATCGAATTCTCTGGGTCAAAATTGAGCACTATCGGTAGCAATGGGCGAAGGTGTTCCAGTTCTGGAAATTGGTTTAAAAACTCTTGAACTCGCCATTCTCCCAAAAACTCACCAAATGTTTTCCCATCCAGATAATACCGCTCTTGCTTTACAAGGAGTTTAGAACCATCTGGTAAACTCACTCTCAAGTTAAAATTCTTGGCAGCTACTAACTCAATCTGGAGCTGGGTTTGTTGTTCTGTGGTACAAAGACCCTGCCTAAATAAGTAATTGCCAACGTTTTGGGAGCTTAACAGTAGTGTCATTATACTTCTAGATTGCTATAGTTACTGGTGTTGATGTTGAGAGAACATGAGACATTAGGCTCAGAGGAAGATTGCAGGTCGCCAATTGTGATGCGGGTGCTTTCCTTGGACGTTACTTTCTCTACGATCTCGGTTCCTCGAGTCGAAAGCCCCATCTTTTTCAGCAAAAGGTTAATGTTGCGATCGCTGATCGAAATCCTCAACTCTTTCTCTAGGTGCTTGCTTAACCATTGCGCTGTCCAGCGCCCAAATGGATATCCATAATCACGGGGACTATGGATTACCAATTCTTTCAAACGCTCCAAATATTCCTCATTGACTACTTTAGGACGACCAATTGCAGACTCCTGCCATTGGTGCGCCATCCCACTACGTACTACGTGCATCCAATGCCGTGCTGTTGCTGGACAACACCCCAAGGTTTGACATATTTCGCTTTGAGATTTACCCTGGTCTGCTAGCAACATAATTTCAATACGCTGGCGATAAAACTCAGGTAAATCATCTTGCAAACTTTTTTGCAGCATTTTGCGCTGAAACGCTGTTAAAAATTTATCTATTGGGTTGTCCTCGCCTTTGATATCAGCTTTTGCTCGGTTATGAGACATATATAGAATAAAACAAAACCGCTTGATACAAAACTTTGTAACAAGTTAAAGTTTTTCATTAAGTTACTATCTTGGGGTTTGAGATTAATGCAATTTAAATCTGCTCTACTATGTTTTACTTCTATCTGATGAAGTAATTTGCAATAAAGCTCTGAATAAATTTAGTAGGGCTGGGCAAAACCATAGAACCCATTTGACACCCTGACTGTCTAATCAGTATTTAAGAGCTTGAAACTCAAGCACAGTGAGAAGTTCCTGATGTTGATTGACCAAAGATTCTATTGTGCTAACTGGATTACGATGAAGGCGACATTTTTGTTGGCGAGGAGCTTCTGCGATGGCTAATCTACGACGCAGTGCAAACGCATCTAAATATAGTACATTGATACTAAGAAAGGAGAAAGACAGCGATCGCAGATAACATGTGGATGGGTAAGCAATCAAGCTTTGATGGTAAAGTCATTATAAAAGTAGCAATATTGCCCAGTTTGTGTGAAACTCAAGCCCAAAATCACCATTGCTGACCACTTTGCACAAATGTCAGACCCACGAATAGATCGCACTCTTCGACACAAATTAATTGATATTTTGACTATTGCCATTTGTGCGGTGATATGTAGAGCGGAAAGTTGGGTGGCGATTGAACTGTATGGCTGTACAAAGTACTCGTTTTTGAAAACGTTTTTTGAGCTACCAAATGGGATACCATCTCACGATACTTTTGCAAGAGTATTTGCACAGTTAAATCCGCAGGAATTTCAGTCATGTTTCTCAAACTGGATGAAATCAATACAGAAAATAACTTCGAGTGAAGTAGTTGCAATTGAGGGAAAAACTTTATGTGGTTCATCTGATAAAAACAGTGACTCTTGTGCAATACAGATAGTGAGTGCATGGGCAACTACAAATAAATTAGTTTTAGGTCAAGTAAAGGTAGACTCTAAATCGAATGAAATTACGGCAATGCTTGAAAATTTATCAACAGAAGCACAGTTATCTACCGCAGCAGAAGCATTTTATCAGATCGCAGATATTCTCAAATCCCTTGCTGAGTCAATATTGCAAGATGTACGCGCTCAAAACGATACTGATGGGCCAATTATTAGTACTAATATCTTTGCTGGATTAGTGCGGACAACAATGCAGCTTGATTTTGATGATTTGATCGAAGAGGTAATACCCCAAACTTTTAGACACATGGTTCACACCATTTTACTCAAACTGCTACTAGCACTCATTCAGTCACAGCCCCTGTTCACAAAGAGAACATCTTCGCAATGCTAGAATCCGTTAAAACTATAGAAGATGTTCATCAGTTGGCTGGTGATGAAGATGTAGAAATTTGGCACAGCGCGTAGGCGTAGCCCGTCGTAGACATCGCTAACTATCTTGCACAGGTTAAAGATGAAATTTCCTTGACTAAACTGCAACAGGGATTGAAAATGCCGATGGTGGAGGTGTGGTTAGGATTGTTACTTGGTGGTTTTACATTGGAGCAACGTGGAGATTTTTATAACAGTCGGAATATTTGGGTAAAAACTTCTTCAATTAATACCAGTAACCTTGTTTAAATTTTGTAAGTCCCTTAATTATTGAAGAAGACAGTTCTTGCAGAGGGCTTTATGTTTCGTCCATGCAGCAAAACTTTCTTGCTCGGTCGCGGCTTTAACGCTAGGGTCGCTGGGGCAGCAGAGGGAGAAAACAGCGATCGCGCTGTGTTGTACTTTTCGCCTCCTATGCAAAACTAGCGATCTAAAAAGTGTCAGGCTTTTCAGTCGGGTAACTGTTGCTAAAATAACGGGCAGACAGAGGTCACAACTTTATATCCCACATTCAGCAGGTAAAACCAGAAAAAAGGTATTTTAATCTAAGTGGATTGAAGGAAGAAGGAAGTGAAAACAGAACTACAAGTAGACGTTAAAGACATTGACCATTTAGGGATAATAGCAGGAATTATAGATGAAATAGGGCTTGTGGAGATAATAGATCAAGAAATAGGGACTCATGCACAAGAGAAAGTTAGTGCTGGACTTGTGGTTAAAGCGATGATAATCAACTGCATGGGGTTTATAACCGCGCCATTATACTTATTTAGTCAATTTTTTGTAGGGAATCTTCAGAACATCTAATAGGTGTGGGAGTAGAAGCTGAACATCTCAACGATAGTAGATTAGGACGAGTATTAGATCAATTATACGAATATGGTGTTAGCCTCTTATTCTTAAAAATAGCCTGTGTGATGGCAAAATGTTTTGGAATTAAAATATCAAATGCTCATATTGATGGTACGAGTTTATCAGTTCATGGAAAATATCTGAAATCAGTTGAAGGAGAACAAAGTTCTGTGGAAAATATACTCTCATTAGAAGAAGAATCAGAACCAGTAGCAATAAACATTAATCATGGTTACTCTCGCGACCATAGAGCAGACCTGAAACAATTTACATTAAGTTTGTTAACAACTGGAGAAGAAGGAATTCCATTATTTATGCAAGTCGGAGATGGGAATGAATTAGACCAGAACGCTTTTCCCAAAATGATTCAAGAATTTCAGTCTCAATGGCTTGGAGAACAACCGGAAGTATATGTAATGGACGCGGCTTTTTATACTGAAAAGAACCTGAAACAGTGCAGTGAGAGCATAAAGCAGAAATAGAAAAACTATGTAAAGAATATGATCAAGAACAGTTTAGATGGGAAAAACCCCAACATCAAGTTACTGTGCAACCCTTTTTCATGGGTAAATATCAAGTAACACAAGCACAATGGCGATATGTAGCTAATTTACCCCAAGTAAACCGAGAACTAAAACTAGATCCATCTCAATTTAAAGGCAATAACCGTCCCGTAGAGTCTGTTTCTTGGAAAAATACAGTTGAGTTTTGCGATCGCTTATCAAAACATACTAAAAGAGAGTATCGTTTACCTAGTGAAGCTGAATGGGAATATGCCTGTCGAGCCGGAACTAACACAGCATTTCATTTTGGTGAAACTATTATCACTGAGTTAGCAAATTATGATGGTAATAATCAAATTTATGGAGATGGAGTAAAGGGAATTTATAAAAAGGAAACAACAGAAGTAGGGAGTTTTAAGGTAGCTAATAACTTTGGCTTATACGATATGCACGGTAATGTATGGGAATGGTATGCGGATGGATGGCATTATAGTTATGAAGGTGCGCCTACGAATGGAAGTGTATGGTTAAGCAGCAAGAAAAGCAATGATAGAAAGGTGCTGCGTGGTGGTTCTTGGGTCAACTATCCTGAAGATTGCCGTTCTGCTTTTCGGCTCACCTACCATGTCGTCTACGTCAGCAGCATGATCGGTTTTCGGGTTGTATGTGTTGGTGCGGCGATGAATTAGTAGAAACATTCGCTTTTGCTCTTTTCTTGTCTTATCGTACCTCGCTATGTGAGAAAATTTTTTGGGGAAAAATGTTTTTTGGGTTTAAATAAATATTTTATAATTTTACCTGCGGAATGTGGGTTATATAATCCTTAGTAGAGGACTAAGCTTAACCTAAAATGACCGACACGCCTTCCTTACTTCCCAAGCAGACTAGACCGCATTGAACAAATAATGCTAGGGCTTGCCGAACGACAAGCCAACACTCAACAACAGTTAGACTCACTTACGGAAAATGTAAATCGTGTATTAGCCAGGAGTGCCATCTTGGACGACGTACTACTTGAGTTACGCGACTCTCATGAAGAACATCAGCGTAATTTTGAAATACATCAGCGCAACTTTGAAGAACATCGTCAGGACTTTCAAGAACACCAACGCACTACCAACGCTGCTCTACAAAGTCTTGAAGCTATCTTGCTACAGTTGACTCGAAATCATTCTTGAGATGCGATCGCATGGGGGTAAATTTGGAGCAATTCACCTTCACCTTTTGCGATTGCTCTTGCCACTAATGCTCACCTTGGATCGGATCACCGCTCATCCCTCATCCACTCTAGCCCTATCGTCAACGCTGCTGACGCAGTGTAATAAATCTTTTCCTCCCCAAATATACCACCTGTGCGGCTAATGATGCGAAACTGCCAGCACCGCCCAGGAGTATAAAATACCATAAGGACACTGCTATTCATACAAAACACTGTATAAACTTTAACTGGAGACATTTACTGCTGTTGTGGATGTGATGATGCAAGAGCAACTGTTTGGTATTTCTCACCCAAATAATAACTTACCCAATCAAACCCAAATGCCGATGGAATGCTTCTACAGCATTCGCTACCCCATCTTCACCCCTTAACTTCTCGCCTAACTTCTGGGCTTTTAAGCGCATTCCCTCATCATGCAGTACGACTTCAATCGCTGCTGCTAAAGTTTTGTCTGATACCTTATGGTACGGTATCGGTTGTGGGCTGACTCCCAACCGGTTTAGCTTTTCACCCCAAACTGGCTGATCTGCAAAGAAAGGTATGGTAACTGATGGTATCCCCGCACGTAACACTGCCGCAGTTGTACTGGCTCCTCCATGATGTACTACTGCTGGCACTTGAGGAAATAACCAATCATGAGGAACTTCCTTGATCACAAACACTCGTAGTGAATCTTTTACATTCACTGTTCTTCCAACGTTCCCCCAACCTGACAAGATGATGCCACCTTGATGGGTTTTCTTTAAGGCTTCTACGATGTAGTGTGTGAGATATTCTGGATTGGGCATCGTCATGCTGCCAAATCCAAAACACAAAGGTAATTGCTTTCGTCCAAGAAAATCCTCTAGTGCCAGGGGTGGCTCGTATTCGGAGGCTTGCTCAATAAACCAAAAACCAGTCACATACGCCCAATGCGGCCAGTCATGAGGTTTTGGGATTACGTGTGAACTAAATCCATACAATACAGGGATTCGTGATACATTCGCCGGAGTCTTCTGTCTAAAGCGTCTGCCCAAATATGGTAAAGGCGGCAATTTCAAAGTTTCCGTTCTGAAGTGATTGAGCAGTGGACGATATCTTTGCCAGTGCAAAAACTCTACTAGCAAGTAGCTGCCATAGTTGATTGCTTCCTTTAGTGGGTTTTTAGCTATTTGACCAAATCTCAGAAATCCAAACATCCCTGTGAGAGTCAACGGCATAACTGATGCAAAAAAGCAGGGTACGCCTAATTTCTCTGCGATGTGATATCCAAAGGTAGCTAACGGCGTGTAGATAATCACCTCACTTCCCTGACACGCACTCCAAGCTGATTCCAACTGTTGAAGCAAAAGCTTATCTGCCTCTTCTGGATTCAACTTTTCTCCCGCAATCAATCGCTGCCCTTGTTTGGATTGCAGAAACTCTTCCATATTGCCAGCGATCGGTGCAAACTCTAAATCAAACTTTCTGACAAACGACTCAAAGTTTTCATGCGCTGCTACCTTCACCTTATGCCCCGCACGTTTCAACCCAATACCTAAAGCGCAATATGGTTGCAAGTCTCCTCTTGAACCTACTGTTAAAATCGTAATCTGAAGTTGGCGGCTTGGTGCAGTCGAACTTTGGTTCAATTCCCTTCTCCACTCAAAACTCCGGCTCTACTCAAGATTGTACTGAATTACCTGTACCTGGTGGCGATGGCGCGGAGCGCCAGCCGGAAGCGATCGCACTATCAAGCGGGCGCTTGAGCCATCAGAACTGGTCTTGAAAGTGATCGCTCTGCTCCTCCTGTCCAAATCTTCTGCTACTTCGACAGCCGTCACTTCCACCGTTGCTGATGCTGAGTCGTCCTGTTTAAGGTAATCGTTAACCATAGCTGCAAGCCAGCCGTCTGCAATTTGGGCTGAGGTTACAAATAAACAAGCAGAACAGCAGCAAGCTGAAGTGTTGAACCAGAGAGGGCAAAAGCAACTGAATATAGGGCAAACAGCAGAAGCCTTACAAACTTGGCAGCAAGCTACAAAACTTTATCAACAACTTAAAGATTCTGAAGGTGTGACAGGCAGTTTAATTAATCAAAGCATAGCTTTACAAACATTAGGTTTATACCCTCGTGCTTGTACTACACTTTTAAAAGCTTTGAAACTAGATGGTTGGATATGCGACACTTCGTTACAGTCACCTGTTATCTCTACATTTGAAGCGTTAAAAGTAATTATACATCAGGTTAACCCAACATCGGTTAACTTACTCGGATTGCAGAATTTAGCAGAAGTACTACGTTTGTTAAGTAAGTTAAATGAATCTAAAACAGTTCTACAAGAAATATTGATACTAGCTCAACAAAATTCATCAGACCATCTAAGTAATATTTATCTAGCTATCTTAATGGCCTGTAGACTATCAAGAGCAAAAACAGTACTACTCTGGCAAGAAAAAAATGCATACCCTGAAAAACCAGTTTATTGTGTTGCCCAATGGAGAAGATATTGTTGACATTTATATTGGAAACTTAGGAAAAACAAGTGATATTAATTTATTCCGAGAAACACAAGGTAAATTTGATTGTGAACAAAAATTTATTGGAGATAAAGCTTACATAGGAGAGTCAACAATTACCACGCCTTACAAGAAACCGAGGAAGAAAGAAATTTCGGAATCACAAAAAAAAGAAAACCAGCAGTTATCGTCTAGAAGAATAGGCGTTGAACATTTGATAGGGAAAGTAAAAATATTTCGAGTCGCTAGTGAGAAATTTCGTTTAGCAAGGCACAAGTATAGTCAGGTAATTATGACCGTTTGTGGGTTAGTCAGGCTACGGCTTAATTGTTTACTTTCACTAGCTATTAACATTTAATTTTTTGGTAGAAAATAAATTTTACTTCCACCAAGATTTTTGCCCCTCAACTGATAATTTAGCCGTAATTTATGCTCAAACCCCTATTCTTTCGTATACCTAATCTAGCGATCGCACATTCCCTTATAATCGCTGAAATCCCTTTGCCATATACATTTACCATTTTCGGATAAGTCTAATCGAGTCTTTAATAACTTCAATTAATGAGTTTTTTTCAAGTACTTCTAATGCCTTAATTAACTCAAATTTTTAAACAGAGCTTTTTGTCTCATAATTCATGTTATTCAATAGTTGATCAAACCCAATAGATTGTAAATTTGAAGTTATTTTTTCTGCTAAATAAATCATAATTTGCTTCTGAATTTCGGTCAATAAGTTACTGAATAAATAATTAAGCATTTCTTGAAACTGGTCACTAACTAATGTAGTTGGATTTTCAAAAAATTTTTCGGTGCTACTTGCAAAGAAATGATTAATTCGATTGACTACTGCTTTTAGCTCTGAAGGATTACCTCTATAAGTTTTTATTAAATCATTACATTTTTCTTGGCTCTTCAGTACTTGTTATGCCAAATTATTAAGATATAGATATCAAACAATGTCAAAAAATGTATCAATAATCTGTTAAAAGTACTATAAGGATTGACATATAAAGAATATTTCTTATTAACTGTAAATAGTACTCCAACTATTTTTATATAAATTTACAGTCATGACTAGCAAAAGAGATATTAAAATTCTAACAGAACTTATTGATTTAGAAGATATAAAAGTTATATCACATCGCCTTCACGATGGAATTGGAATTATTTTACAAACCGAATCAAAAAAATTATATAGTATTTGCCCCAGGTGTGGCACAAAAAGTCAGAAATTACATCAAAATCATTGACATATTGTTAAAGACTTACCTGTTGGAGATCATCTAGTATTTTTAGAAATTAATAGGCGTCAATTCAAATGTGAAATATGTAAAAAACCCTTTAGTGAAAATTTAGATTTTGTCAGGAAGAAAAGAACTTATACAAAGCGGCTTGCACAGAAAACAATACAAGAAGTTTTAGAAAACGATATCCACACTGTAGCTTCAAAAGGAATAGTCACAACAGAAGAGATAGAAGGTATGTTAAAAGACGCATCAGAACAATTATCAAATTCAAAACCTTTAAAATTAAAAAGACTTGGAATTGATGAGATAGCTCTAGTTAAAGGAAAAGGAAATTATTGTGCAGTACTAATAGATTTGGATACATCCAAACTGATTGCTATTTTAAGTGGACGTACTCAAGAAATAATAAAGGAAACTCTTATAGGGTGGGGAACTGAAGTCTTAGAGCAAATCGAGGAAGTTAGTATAGATTTTTGTATTGGTTATAAAAACTTAGTGACAGAATTAATGCCTGAAGCTCAAGTAGTTGCAGATCGATTTCACGTTATGGTTCAGATAAATAAGGAATTATATACACAGAGAAAAAAAGAAAGGCGCAATACACAAGAATTAATAAAAAAAGCCAAGACATCAAAAGAAAAATTCCGACAGGAGCAAATATTAGAAGGCTTAAATAAAAGTAAATATGTTTTACTTAAAAATGAGTCAGATTTAAACGAAGAGCAAAAAAATAAACTTATTCAGGTGAAAGCTGTGTCTAATAGCCTAAAATTAATGCATGAATTAAAAGAGAAACTCAGGAAAGTTTTTAATCAAACGAATGATTGGTATACGGCAGTCTTTAAACTAGGTATATGGCACTTCAATTGCTAAAAAACATTTCCCAAATAGCAACAATACTTTTATTCGCTGGTTTGATGAGATAATAGCTTACTTTGATAATAAGACAACAAGTGGTGCTGTTGTTCGCGTAGCGTTCCGAAGGAAAGGCATCAATAACAAACTCAAGCTAATTAAGCATTCAGCTTATGGGTTTAGAAACTTTAATAATTTTAGAGTAAGATGTTTATTGAATTGGCACTTTAATTATTAGTTTAGCATAACAAGTACTGAAGACCCATAATTTTACGTAGTTCTTGATATTTATGACTATCTTTTTTTACCTCTTCCATTTGAGAAGCTGGTAATATCTCTCTCAAAATCTTTACCCAATAATTAAAAGCATCATTCGCTTTAGTTTTTGATATATCAAATAATAAACCTAAAATATCAAAAGTTGGTTTTTGCCGAAGGTAAACTAGACATAAACAGACCCCTTCTTTGGGAGACATTTCTGATTTGCGTCCACCACCAGGAGCAATAAGACGAACCTTGTTTTTTTGAATTTCTGTTTGTTTCTGATTATGTCGTTGTTCTGCCAACATAACTAATGTCATAAACTGTTCATAATTAATACCGATCAATCGTTTTGCTGACTGGGGATGTGATTCGATTTTTACTAAAGGACTCGTCATGGTTGATGCACCAGAGTTTTTATTTCTGTATCATTTTCCCACAAACTTTATTTTAAGGACATGTCTATTGTAAGCTGTATCATACCAGCTATGTTATTATATGGTGGATTTGTGATGCCGCAAAAACCGCATGAACGATTTCCTGGATCGGAAACTCTCTAAACGCTTTGCCACCTTCGATGATGATCGCAATGGCTTTATTGAGCAAAGCGACTTCGAGATGTCAGTTGCGCGTCTGGCTGAAGAATTCGGTCACGAATCTAAATCTCCTGCCCGACAACGGCTGCTCGATGTCTGCTTAGGCTTGTGGAATCACTTGTTGGAAGTCGCCGACACAAACACCGATGGCCGCATCAGCGAGGCCGAGTACAAAGCAGCATTTGCCTTGGGACTGCTAGAAACCCCCGAAGCGTTTGACCAAGGCTATTTGCCCTTCCTTGGGGCGATTATGGATATCGTTGACCAGGATGGTGACGGTCAGCTCACCGTAACCGATGAAATCCGATGGACTGGGGCTATGATGCACCTATCTGAGCAAGATGCCCGCGAGGTATTCTGTCGCCTTGACCAGGACGCGGATGGCTTCATCACCACCAGCGATTTGCTCGAAGCCATCCGTGCCTATTACTTTGACGACTCACCCGATTCTCCCGGCTACTGGCTGCTCGGTTCCCTCGATTCGCCATAAAAATTCAGACTACAACTAACTGCTTATTTTTGGACTTGTCTGGTTTGTCGCTCAAGGTGGCGTATCCAGAAATCCGCTTGCGAACGAATTTCCAATATTTGGTTAATGTCTACCTTTGCTCGAATTACTTGGCACAGTTCTCGAATCGGTGTATCAGATGAACTATTCATCAAAACATGTTGAAATGGAATGATGTCCTTGAGGGTATGGTAGCTTCCTTGACCTAATTGGGGATCTGACTTTTCACGGCATCTGTAAAAGTCAAAGAGTGTCGGTTAGCTCCCGCCGTAACCGCCCGCGCCCGTTTTATAGCGATCGCATAAATTGAGTTTTTCTTTTTGCTGATCTTCTCGTGATTCCTAGTCATTAATCTAAAACTATTGAGAATTAGACTGTGAGAAAACCTAAGCTATTTAGTGGTTTGAGAACTAACCGTGAAAAGTCAGGCAGCCGACGGCTGCCTCTGACTCCCCCTCGTAATGATTATCGTTTTTACAACTTTTCTGACTTTTCAAACATCCTTTTAGACTTGAGGTATTGCAAAACCTCTTGATATATCTGACTGCTAACGCGTTCGCCCCGTCTGCCATTCTCTAGTTTGATATCATCAACAAAGAAATTGAGCTTAAATTCAGCATAGCTAATCCTATTATCGCTATGATTTGTACCTTTGATTAAAACTTGTGGTTCTTGCCACTTTTGTCGCGGTTCTTTGAATCGTTCCCGAACCCATTTATTTAATTCCATTACATAATCATCAATCCGAGTTTCTTCACTGTGAGGATTAGAAATTTTTTGGTATAAACGCTGCGATCTCCGTTTTAAGAGAATAAGCTTGCGCTCCCACTCTTCAGAAACCATGTAGCTATCATTATCCAAGAGATTTGGATCGCGAATCCAGATGCGATACCATTCTCGGACTAACTCAATCAACGAATCTTGATCTCCGATTTCTTGCAGGTTAAAAACAGTACGATTGTTTTGAATTTCCGCAATTGCTTTTAACCCAATCAAAGCTAAAATACTCCGATATTCCTGCTGCACATTATCAATTTCATCTGGGGTAAAACCACCTTTTTCGGCAAACTGGAGTGTAACAACTAGTGTTTCAAGTCCTATTTGAACCTCTTCTAATTTATAGTTAATTTGCTGTTCTGCTATTAAGCCTTCTAGTTACTCTGGTTTTGGTAGAATCATCTGCTGCATTTGCCGCAAAATATCGAGTTCGGCACTCATGCGGAGGTTTTCTCCTTTGAGTTTTTCATTCAGGATACTGATTTCTTCATTAGCTTCGGCTAGTTCAGATGTGCGTTCTTGAACTTTGATTTCTAGATTGTGAGCGTAATCTTCCAATTGTCGATAAGAAAGCATCAGATTTTGCCACAAAACCTGTACAAGACCAATTATTAAAGCAGCGATCGCAGTTAATAATGGTGTAAATACAGGAATTAACCAACCGCTAAGAAAGGCTACGTAAGCACTACTAACAATAATAACCACAGCCAACAATAAACCACTTATGGTCAGCCAACGTCTTTTGATATAAATTGCGCCAAGGGTGGCACTATATCCAGACCAAAAAACGATTAACAACCAGTTTAGAGGTTTAACGACAGATCGCATCATCGGACGACCATCTATAGCGGCGCTGAGAATCTGGCTGGTAATATTTGCGTGAATTACTACTCCAGGGATTAGCTCTGTGGGAAAAAATAAATTGCTGTTGTAAGGGGTACTATAGTTATCATTCAAGCTGGGGGCTTTTGCGCCGATCAAAACTAGGCGATCGCGCATAAAATTATTAGGTATGCGATTTTCTAAAACATCGGTCATGGAAATATGGGGAAAGCTTTTTAGTCCACCTCGATAATTAATTAAAACTTGGTATCCTCCCATATCAGCTTCGTTGTATTCTCCATCATTGCTAGATAGAGGTACAAACTTAGCTTTGCCCAAGCCATATATTTGTTTATCTGTATTAATTTCCTTTAATTCAATGCCTGATTTTTCTAAATATGTTAAGGCTAGTTTTATTCCTAGCCCTTGAGCTAAACTTCGATCGGGTTTACCTAATAAAATAATACCGCGTCGAATTTTACCATCTGTATCTAAGAGTAGATCGTTGGCAGCTACTTGACCCTGTTTAGCTAGAGTTGGCGGTGGTGCGATTGGGTTGTCGGCAACTTTTTCAATGCCAATAAAATTAGGAGTATTTTGAAATTCTTTGACTAATTCTGTGTGTCCTGGTTCTACAGTTAAATCTCGATAGATATCAATGGCGATCGCTCTTGGTTGTTGGGCTTTGATATTGCGAACCATTTTAGCCATGATGCGATCCGACATCGGCCATTGCTTGACATATTGAATATCTGGCTCATCAATCGTGACAATCACAATTCGTTTATCTACAGATTCTTGAGGACGAATCCGAAATAACTGATCTAAAGTTACCCATTCTAAAATTCTAAAAACACCTATATTACTCCCGACAATTACTAATCCTGCGACACAGGGAGTAATTATCAGTGTTCCTTGCCATTTTTTAATTGATTTTTTAAGTTTTTGCCAAATCATTTTGTGATTAAATTAAAAAGCTTTTGTCAATGGTTGAGAGGCAATGTCTTCTAGTCCAACTTGTTTGAGTAAATCGTGCCATTCAGTAGTAAAAGCTTTGTTATTTGGCTGCGATTGCTTTGCTTCTGCCAAAACTTTGAGGGTATCATACCATACACCAGCTTCAGCATATTTAGTTGCTAGTTTGACAGGAGATGAGGCTAATTCTTGCTGATTAAATGTTGGTTTGACTCGTTTGATCCAGCCTGTTACAGAATAGTTATCAGGTCGAAGAACTCCGCCTGGTTCAATCGGTGCAAAATACCACAGGTAATTTTTATCTATTGCCAAAGCTGGTGCTGTTGGAGGTAACGTAATACTAACTACACCTCCATCAAGAGAAACTTTCAGCATTGTGGAGTAATGGGGATTTCCGTCTTCATCTTGGAGGCTGAAAAACACAGTTTCTGCGCCAACTGGAGGTAGATAAGCAAAAATTGTCGGTCTTGCTAATACGGTGCGTCCCTGCTTGGTAGGGGGAACTAATGCTGTTAATGGTAGAGTTTTTCCTTTTGTTCCTCCACCTATGCTGCTTCTGGGGGTTGAATTTCCACTAGGTAGAGTCAATTGCACATCACCTCTAGTTCCGCCACCAACGCTAGTTCTGGGTGCTGAACCTCCTGGTAAACCGAACTGGACATCACCTCTAGTTCCGCCACCAACGCTAGTTCTGGGTGTTGAACCTCCTGGTAAACCGAACTGTACATCACCTCTAGTTCCGCCACCAACGCTAGTTCTGGGTGCTGAACCTCCTGGTAAACCGAACTGTACATCACCTCTAGTTCCGCCACCAACGCTAGTTTTAGGTGCTGAACCTCCTGGTAGACTGAATTGGACATCACCTCTAGTTCCGCCACCAACGCTGGTTTTAGGCGCTGGATCTTTGGGAGGTTTAAAGTCCACACTAATGAGAACTTGATTGTTAACGGTGGGATGCTCTTGAGGGAGCAGACTGGCTAATGTTGTATTACTTGTTAAAATTAGTGTGGTGCTAACAGTAATAAAGAAAAATATTTGAGAATTAAATTTAATCATCTTCACCTTTTTTGTGATATTTACAACCAGTTGCCGACGAGAACGAAAGAAGACCAAAAATAAGGATGTTTATATAAAGAATTCGCCATAATTTTTATTTGTGCCTGTTGCAATGCTTGAGCTTTGTTGAGTTTTGGGTTACTCAACTCGGCATAAAATTCTTTCATCAAAGAGGAAGTAGATTCGTCACTTACTGACCACAAACTAGCAAGAGTACTTTCAGCACCAGAACGCAAAGCAAATCCAGCTAAACCCAAAGTTGCCCGATTATCACCTACGGCTGTTTGACAAGCACTCATCACTAATAATTCAATCGGGGCTATGTTTTTTTTCCTTCTGTTTTTAAATAAACGGTCAAAATCTTGAATGGAAATGCGATCGCTCCATGTCAACAAAAAGGTTTCTTCTGGGTCGGAACTAAATTGACCGTGAGTAGCAAGATGAACTATGGGGAAAGATTGATTTTCAATTGCTGTTTTTAAGGTATCTTTAGTAAATTTATTGTTGAGCAATATTTTGGAATTAACTTCTGCTGTGACTTGTTTAATTTCTCCTGTAACTCCCGGTAAAGGATTGAAGCCTTGGCGTGCTTCTGTCAATCCAGCTGCTAACACGCTCAATTTTCGGCGTTGCAGTCCTTGAGGAAATAGTTGTAACCCAGGACTGAGAACAACACTATAATTTTCTATTAAATACTGTTTGCCATTATATAGAGCCGCCATCGGTACGTTTCGCAGTAACCCATCTGGAATGAAGACTAAAGTTTTGATATTACTTTTTTGCAGTGTTGTTTGAGCAGGAGCAACCAGCCAGTTATAAACTTCTTGGGAGAGTCGCAAACGCTCGTCACTGGGATAACCAGGGGACAGGGAAGAATAAAGTTGTTTTAAGGTAGCTTCAATTTGCTGCTTTGAGAGATGAGCGCTGTAGTGACGTAGGGGTTGATTAGGAACTGAAAGAATGACTTCGAGGCGATCGCTTAAAATAATTGGATAGATAACAGCTGCGTGCAAGTCAATTTTTTCTAAAACTACAGGATTAGTATTGTCTAAACAAGCATCCCGAAAAAAGTTATCTAGTTCAGCTAGTTGCAAAGCTTCCATCACTTGTAGAGCTTGTTTGAGGTTGCTTTGACTATCTTTTTGCAACAACAGGCTGACGTAATCTCGATAGGTTGGTTCAACACTTTCCTTAAAATTAAACTGGACATCTCGATTAATTGCCACTAAATCACTACGCAGAGATTGCAAGTTATTAAAAGCAATCTCATAAGCGGCGATGGCGCTATTACTATCTGCTTGTTTTTTAGCAATTGCACCCAGTTGTCCTGCTGTACGAGCGACTAAATCAGTAGCATTAATTTCTTGAGCTATTGTTAATGCTTGTTGTGTCAATATTGCAGCATCTGCGATCTGGTCATTTTCTTGATAGAGTTTACCTAATTCATTCAGGGAATAAGCTTCGGCTCTCGGATCTTTGATTTCTTTGGCTTGTTGAATAGCTGTTGCTAATAATTGAGCAATTTTCAGCGCGTTACTATCCGAAACTGCTTTTTTTTCTCCCCTTGTTTGCTCTAGCATCATCAAACTTTCTGCAAAGTTAATCTTGGCATAAATAGCAGGACGGCTAGGAGGAAGTTGAGCAAGATTAGTTTCTATTTCTGGGATTAGTGGCTGTGATGATTCCCAATTTTGTAGTTTAACTAACAAGCTAAATTGATTTAATTGTGATTCTAATTTAGCCTGTGGTTCTGGTATTAATCTCTACATCACCAGCTTTCCCTGTATCTGCACCGATACTCTGGCTGCCTATCTTTGAGTTATTTAAGAAAATTGAATCAGCATTAATAATGATATTACTAGCATTACCACCATTACTTGTAGTGAATAATTGAGCTTGGTTGGCTTCTAAAGAATTAGCCGTAACAATCAGCTTTCCAGTTGTACCTGTTGTACCTCTATACAAATTACTTTGCACATCGTTGCTCAAGAAAATAAATGGTGCGTTTAGCGTCACATCACCGCCTTTTCCAGCACCATAGGAAGAACTTTCAATAAATGACTTTCCAAACCGATCTTGTTCTTGAATAATTGCAGATTGACTCTTGAGAGTAATGTTACCTCCATCTGTACCAAAAGAAACAATGCGGGATGATGGTGGCATAATAATATCACCCTGAGCTAAAAGTGTGATATTTCCACCAGGTTTGGAAAATGCAAATGTAGAAAAATCAATTCCTAAACTTGTCAGAAAACGAGGAGTAATAATTTTCCCCCGTGAATCAATTACAATATCTCCCCTCCCTAGACTACTACGAAATATGCCTAGTGCAGAGTTAACTCTAATATTGCCTGATAGAGAAGAATTAGGTTGATACTGATTGGTTAAAAAAACTAATCCTCCTGAATTGATAATTTGATTGATAGTGATATCTGCACTTCTTGGTTTACCATTTGTGCTAGAAGTAGGTGAAAAAACATTAATCGCTCCTTTGATACCAGTTGGGTTTAAATTGGTAGTTCCAGCCCTAATATCAACAGTAGGTTGAGTGCTGCCATTAATAGGAACTTGCGTTACTCCATCGGAAAGAGTAACTGTTTCATTAATAAAATTAGTTGGATCTCGACGGCTAACATTAACATTAATATTATTAATTTTTACACTTCCACCCGCAAAAATATGAATAGAAGATCCTTTATAACTATTAAAATTAACATCTCCACTTGAACGAATAATCGGGTTATTAAAACTAAATAAATCTCCTCCTTGTCGGTTCATTTGTTCGAGGCGAAAATTACCACCACTCAAAAAATTAGCGTCCCCACGAATAGAATTGGCGGAACGGAACAGCATATTTTCACCAGAAAAGAAGCCACTGGAGGGATGATTTAATGCCAAGATATCTATCTGATTTCCTTGAGCTAAAAGTTGTTGTTTAGCTGATGCAATGAAAGGGCGATTTAGGCTGTCCCGCACTTTTAGAGTATTGGTAGCTTGCAACGTTAAATTACTACCTGCTTGCAATTGTCCTTGTAAGTAAAGATTTGTACCAGCTAAAGTCAAGTTTTCTCCAACTGATAATTTACCACTATTAGCGATCGCACCTTGGGGCGGGAACCAACTTTCTAACCCCGGCCGAATATTGACAGTTAACAAGGGGGGTGCTTTGGGGTTTTGAGTAGTAAATTGATAACCGTTTTTGAACAGAAGGGAGTTGCTGGTGCTAGCAAACAAAGAACCAGAGATATCCAAACGCGCATTTGTGCCGAAAATTATGCCGTTAGGATTGATCAAATATAGATTGACATTTCCTAATACTCCCAATGTACCGAAAATATTAGAAACGTGGTTTCCTGTAACTCGACCCAGAATATTTTTGACTCCAGCAGGGTTAAAAAAATAAACCCGTTGCTGATTACCAATATTCAAATCTTGAAAACTATGGAATAGGTTACTACCTCGAATCGCTCCCCCATCGATGCGATCGCTTGTTGTTAATGTATGCAATTACGACTATACTGCCTGCATCAGATAGCAATCAAAGGCTGGGTTTATGCCGGATACGACAGATGAAGGCAAAATTCACTTCATATCACCACAGTTATTGAAGAAATTAGATTACCAAACGCCTATAAGTAAATTTTATGCTTCAGCGACCTATATGAGTCGCCGAACTGAGCCGGAAAGTCTTGATTTTTCTTTGGGTGATGCTCATGAAATGCCACTTCCAGGGTTTGTAGAAGCCCTGCAACGTTGGAGTGTACCACAAAACTCCAGTTGGTATGGCTACAAGGGAAATATTCCCGAATCACGGGTTACTGTATCTGCATCTCTTCATGAGAAACGCGGACTTTTTATATTGCCTGAAGATATTTTTATGACTAATGGGACTCTAGTGGGTTTGGCGATTTGTCTGCAAATACTCGCTGGGGAAGGGGATGAGGTAATTATTTTGACTCCACCCTGGTTAGGTTATAGGCGTATGGTGCATTTTACAGGTGCGGTTCCAGTAGGTGTGCCTGTAGATACCAACACCTTCGATATGAATTTGGAGGCGATTGCTGAAGCAATTACCGAACGAACTCGGGCAATAATTGTTAATTCACCTCACAACCCTACAGGTAAGATTTTTTCAGCTAGTACTCTAGAGGGTTTGGCAACTATACTAGCTGAGGCTTCTAAACTCTACGGCAAGGTGATTTACATGATTTCTGATGAAACCTTCAGCCGCATTGTTTTTGATCGCCAATCTTGTCCCAGCCCGACCCAGTTTTACCCATTTTCTTTCTTGGTATATGGTTACAGTAAAACCTTAATGGCTCCCGGTCAACGTATCGGATATATCGCTCTTCCCTCCACTATGCCCAACCGGGAAGAAATAAGGCGAGTAATCGCTATGTTACAAGCAAGTGCTTTTGGTTGGTGTTTTCCTAGCGTACTAATGCAATATGCCCTAAGCGACTTGGAAAAAATAAACATAAATATCGAGCATTTACAAAAAAAGCGAGATTGGATGGATTCGTCGCTGCGAGGCATGGGTTATCAACTGCATACCCCCGATGGAACATTCTTTTTGTTGGTGCGATCTCCTTGGGAAGATGACTGTGCTTTTGCGGAACTACTGGCAAGTCACGATGTATTTGTTTTACCAGGTACACCCCAGGAAATACCAGGTTACTTTCGGATTTCCCTTACTGCCAGTGAAGAAATGATTTCTCGTGCCTTACCCAAATTTCAAGCAGCGATAAAATACGCTGTTGGATAAAAAGTCAAAAAGTTTATTAGCAACATCCAATGAAATAGATTTTGACCAAGACATATTTTCTACAATGAATCCAAGAGTTCAGCTAAACAATTAAAACCAATCTTCAACAACTTGGACTTATTCCCCTTTTTGAACCAGCAATTTCCCAGACACCCCAGCCGTAAAACCCAACCCAATCGCCGCCACAGTCACACTGGGTTTGATAAACAACGTCGCAATACCGAGAACTGCACCCCAAAGACAGCCATAACAGCAAACGATAATCAACTGATTTCTGGGTTTAGCCCTTTCGTCTTCCATAGATTGGTGAACGATGGCATAGTTTTCCATCTGATTAATAATTTCTAGTAAAGAAGCGCCGTACTGTTTTTCTAGGCGTTCAATAGCCAATCTGTCTTGCTTAACTGGACTTATGGCTAATTTTTGTAATGCTGTGGTTAATTTATCACTCATTTTTAAACTGACATAGGAACAGTGGGAACTGATTGCAGACCTATTTCCAAGTGCCAAACCAGGTGGTCGTCCCCGTAACATAGGGATGTATGCCGTGATGAATGCCATTCTCTATGTCCTGTGTGAAGGATGTACATGGCGAGGTTTACCAGGTGATTTTCCTGCCTGGGAAACGGTCTATGGTTATTTCCGAAGCTGGCGTAAAGATGGAACATGGCTAAAAATACATGACAAAGTTTATCAGTGGACACGAGTCGCAGTAGGACGCGACCCAAGCCCATCAGAAGCCGCAGTTGATAGCCAATCAGTGGAAACGGCAACGATGATTTCTCAAGATGTGGGCTATGACGCAGGCAAGAAGATAAATGGACGGAAACGACATCTGAGCGTGGATATGTTAGGGCTAGTTTTACGCGTTTTGGTTACTGCTGCCAGTGTTCCTGAACCTGAGGGAGGGAAGAAAGTCCTCCAACAAGTCCATCGTATGGAGCATAAGGTTAAACGCTTAAATACAATTTGGATGGATGGAGGATATCGAGGAGAAGATTTTATGCACTGGGTGATGGATATGTTTACGGCTAACGTTGAAATCGTTCTCAGACCCTTGGAGAAGAAAG
Organism: Nostoc sp.; assembly: GCF_036917235.1. Classification (GTDB taxonomy): domain Bacteria; phylum Cyanobacteriota; class Cyanobacteriia; order Cyanobacteriales; family Nostocaceae; genus Nostoc. The sequence goes on along the minus strand of NZ_JBALDU010000073.1, from coordinate 173 downwards.
GTTTTATTTTATTACCAAAACGGTGGGTCGTAGAAAGAACTTTCGGCTGGCTCAATTGGTGTCGGCGTTTGAGTAACGATTACAGCATTTACGGCTGTTATGAGGTACAGTAGCAGCAACTAGCAAACAAGTTTCTTAAATGTTGAGGATTTATTAAATTGAGTGCAACTGAG